>CAZPFU010000057.1:0-1692 GCA_964585915.1 uncultured Methanomassiliicoccus sp. | reverse complement strand
AGAGGTCCCGCAGGAAGACCGGTCTGCCGTTGGGGTCCACGCCCAGCGGCTCGTTGTCCAGGTCCAGGTCCACCGTTCCGGCTATGGCGTAAGCGACGACGAGCGGAGGCGATGCCAGATAGTTCGCCTTGACGTATGGCGAGATGCGTCCCTCGAAGTTGCGGTTGCCGGAAAGAACGGCAGCCACGGTGAGATCGTTCTTGATTATGTCGTCAGCCAGGTCCTCCCGGGCCGGACCGCTGTTGCCTATGCACGTGAGGCAACCATAGCCGACGACGTGGAACCCGAGCGCTTCCAGATACGACAGGAGACCGGCCTTCTCCAGGTACGTCGTCACGGCCCGGCTTCCTGGCGCCAAGGACGTCTTGACGTTGGGGTTCGGCCGCAATCCCCTCTCCACGGCCTTCTTGGCCAGAAGGCCGGCGGCCATCATGACCGAGGGATTGGAAGTGTTGGTGCAGGAGGTGATGGAGGCGATCAGCACGTCGCCGTCCTTCATCAGTTGGCCGGTTTTCTTTCCGCCCTGCTTCTCCATCATCTTGCCGAACTCGTACTTCATTTGCGAAAGTTCTATGCGGTCCTGCGGGCGCTTCGGCCCGGCCAACGAGGGCTTCACCTTCTTCAGGTCAAGCTCTAAGCGGTCGCTGTAATCCGGGTCCTGGTCCTCGTAGAACAGCCCCTGCTCCTTGGCATACTTCTCGACCAGGTCGCACAGCTTGTCGCGTCCGGTCATCTTCAGGTATGAGATCGTGACATCATCCACCGGGAAGAAGCCCATGGTCGCCCCGTACTCCGGGGCCATGTTGGCCAACGTGGCTCTGTCCGGAAGTGAGAGGTTCTTTATTCCCGGACCGTAGAACTCCACGAACTTTCCGACCACGCCCTTCTTTCGGAGCATCTCCACCGCCGTCAGCACCATATCGGTGGCCGTGACGCCCGCCTTCAGTTTGCCGGTGATCTTGAACCCCACCACCTGCGGCAACGGCATGTAATAAGGCTGGCCGAGCATGACCGCCTCCGCCTCGATGCCGCCCACGCCCCAGCCCAGGACTCCCAGTCCATTGATCTGGGTGGTGTGCGAGTCCGTACCGAACACGGAGTCCGGGAAAGCAACACCGTCCCGGGTGGCGACGACCGTCGCCAGGCATTCCAGGTTAACTTGGTGGATGATGCCGTTTCCAGGCGGTACGACGCGGAAGTTATTGAACGAACCCTGCGCCCACTTCAGGAGCGAGTACCGTTCCAGGTTCCGCTCCATCTCCTTCTTCTCGTTGAGGTCCTGAGCGTAGCAGGTGCCGTGATAGTCCGTCTGGACGGAGTGATCGATGGTGAGGTCCACCGGGACCAGGGGGTTGATCCGGGATGGGTTGCCGCCCAACTCCCGCACGGCGTCGCGCATGGCGGCCAGATCGACCACGCAAGGCACGCCTGTGAAGTCCTGCAGTACGACTCGGGCGGGAATGAAAGGTATGTCCACCTCGTCGTTGCCGGCGGGGGTCCAGGCCAGCAGCTTCTGGACGTCCTCCTTGGTCACCAGCACGCCATCCTCCTGGCGGAGCAGGGACTCCAGGAGCACCTTGATGGAGAACGGGAATCTTTCGATCCCGGCATCCAGCTTCTTCAGGGAATAGTAGCTAAGTGGTCCGTCCTTCAGCTCGAGGACGCTCTTGGTTTGGAAGGAGTCCGCCGTCG
>CAZPFU010000056.1:0-2372 GCA_964585915.1 uncultured Methanomassiliicoccus sp. | reverse complement strand
AAGGCCTTTAACCTGGCTGCATCCGGCTCGACACCGGCGCTCTTCAGGATAGCGGCAACCGCGTCCTCGGACACCTGCTTTCCAGCGGCGTGAAGGACCAAAGCGCTGTATATGTATTCCATTTCCTTACCTCCTCAATCGAATAGCGAGCTCAGACCAGCGGCGGCTTCCTCCTCGCTGACCTGCTCCTCTTCCTCTTCTTTCTTGGCCTCAGTGGCCTTGGGTTCGTTCACCGGCTTGGTCGCGGGGACCGCAGCCATCCTGTTCTTTATTCGGTCATCTTCCAGACCGGTGATCGAAGCCAAGGTCATCATCTGCGCGTCAGCCTTCGCAAGGATGGCACCGATGCTCTCCTTGGTCGGGAACGCGCCAGCCACGCTCAAGGCCATCGCTTCGCGATAGGCCTTGGATAGCAAGGGCGTGACAGTCTGAGGTGTGATATAAGCTATAGACAAGCTCAAGCCTAGGGCATTCCTGGCGGCCAACCCCAACATGTTGGTGTAGTAGTCCGCCGGTACGTTCAGGACGTCTTTCCCGTACAGAACGCCGTCCTCGAAGGCGGCGCGGAGGTCCATACCCACGATCATGGGCAGGATCTCCAACTTGACCAGCACCTTGGCGACCTCATCGGGGACCGGCTCGCCCTTGGGGACGAGGACCTTGTCCTTCTTGATGATGATCTTCCCGGACTCTATAGCCGCGGGGATGCCGGCCTTCTGCAGCTCGCCGATGATCGGGCCAGGCTTGAACGGGGTGTCCCCCGCCTTCACCAATATGTCCTCCGGCGCGATGTCTCCGGTCTTGGCCGGGGCCGGGGTCTTGGTGCCCTCCATCTGGCGGAATAGCTTGAACGGGTTCTCGTCCGTGGTGACGATCGCGCACTGTCCGTCCACTAGCTGCTTCAGCTGCTCCAGGCCTGGCCTCTGCTTGGCGGCCTCGGTGATGGCCAGGTCCATTAGGGTGTTCCTGGTCATGTTCACGTGGGCCTTGCCGCGCAGCACCGAGCGCATGGAGATCATCTGGGCAGCGGGAATGCCGTGCAGATCGACGATGCCGACGACGTGGCTGTGGACCATGAGGTCCACCAGCTCCTGCACCTTCTCCCGTTTCCACTTCGCTACATGTGCCATGCTTGGAACCTCCTCAAATCACCTTCTCGGAGGGTCCCATGGTGGTCTTCACGAAAGCGGACCGGATGTTCATGGTGCCCTTCTCGAGCTTCATCCCCAATCTCTTGACGATGAGCTCGATGTTCTCGGCTATGTCTTCTGGCGTCATGTCCGTGGTCCCGACGGCGGTGTGGAAGGTCAATCTGTCCCTGCTCCTGACCGACACCGACTTGCGCAGGTTGTCGATCATGGGCTTGGGGTCCGCTCCCGGGGGGATCGGCTTCGGCATCTTGCCGCGGGGACCCAGTACGATACCCAATCTCTTACCGATGGTGGGCATCAACGGGGCTTCCGCGATGAAATACTCGAACTCGTTGGCCATCTTCTTGGCCTGCTTCTTGTCGTCGGCGATGGTGCCTAGCTCCTCCACGGACACGACCCGGTCGGCCACGTCCTTGGCCTTGAGCAGCATCTCTCCGCTACCGAAGACACAGACCTTGATGGGCTTTCCCCTACCGTGCGGCAGAATGATGTCCTCCTGTATCCTGTTCTTGGGTATGGACATATCCACATCCTTCAGGTTGATGGACAGGTCGACCGTTTGTACAAAATTGCGCTTTGGAGAGTGCTCCAAGGCTTTCTTAACGGCCGTAACGGTTGCTTTTTCTGCCAATTCGATCCCTCCTGTAGTTCCATCGAGCCAATGAAGGCTCTCCTACAGTTTGGTAAGGCCCCCTAATCACCCTGCCGTTTATAAAGATATCGTAAAAGTAAGTGGAAAATGTTTGATATGTAAAGGGTTTCAGGCTTTCAGCTGGGCGTCCCACTTGCCGGCCTTGATCTCCGCCTGCATGTCCTTGGCCTCCTTGCCTTCCACGGTGATGCCGCAGGAGACGCAGGTGCCGATGACCTCCAGGACCTGGGCCTTCACGTCAGCGCCGGTCAGGGAGTCCTGCTTCATGTGGGCGATCTTCTTAGCCTGCTCTATGGTGATGTTGCCGACCTTGCCGGCCTTGGGAGCTCCGGCGCCCTTCTCTATGCCCAGCTCCTTGAACAGCAGGGCGGAGGTGGGCGGGGTGCCGACCTTGATCTCGAAGGTCTTGGTCTTTTGGTCGATTATGACCTTGACCGGGACCTTCATGCCGACGAATCCCCTGGTCTTCTCGTTGATAGCGCCTACGACCTGAACGACGTTTATGCCCGTCGGGCCCAAGGCGGGTCCCAGCGGCGGGCCGGGAGTGGCCTTGCCGCCATCCACTAACA
>CAZPFU010000055.1:0-3024 GCA_964585915.1 uncultured Methanomassiliicoccus sp. | reverse complement strand
TGGAAGAGGACCTCTTCGACTTCCTTGGATACGAAGAGATGGAAGAGGGCGAGGAAGAGGAAGGGGAGGAAGAAGAGGAAGAGGAAGAAGAGGAGAAGACCAAGAAGGCCCCGGCCAAGAAGGCAAAGAAGTAAGGCCGCTCAGCGGCCATAAAACCGTTTACCTTTCCTATTCTATCAGTTCCTGTCCCTGCATGTAGGGCCGGAGCACTTTTGGTATGCGTATCCGCCCCTGGCGGTCCTGATTGTTCTCCATGATGGAGACCATGGTCCTCGGTAAAGCGAGGCCTGAACCGTTCAGGGTGTGCACGAACTCGCTCTTAAGGTGCGGTTCCGGACGGTACTTGATACGGGCGCGCCTGGCCTGGAAGTCGGTGAAGCAGCTGCAGGACGAGACCTCAAGCCAGCTTCCCGTTCCGGGGGCGTGCGACTCCAGGTCGTAGGTCTTGGCGGAGGCGAAGCCCATGTCCCCGGTGCACAGCAGCAGCGTGCGGAACGGCAGTTCCAAACCGCGCAGCACGTCCTGGGCGTCGTTGAGCAGCGTCTCCAGCTCCTGGAACGATCCATCGGGCAGAACGAACTTCACCAGCTCCACCTTGTTGAACTCGTGCACCCGGATCATGCCCTTCATCTCGGCGTGGCGTCCGGCCTCTCGTCTGAACGAGGGGAGGTATGCGGTGTAATAGATGGGCAGGTCCTCCTTCGCGAGTATGTCATCCTGCAGCAGATTGGTCACCGGGACCTCCGCCGTGGGGTTCAGCCAGAGGTCGTCCCTTTCGCACCAGTACATGTCGTCCCTCATCTTCGGGTACTGGCCGGTTCCGATGACCGCGGCTCGGTTCACCACCACCGGAGGGAAAACCTCGGTATAGCCCTGCCTGTGATGCAGGTCCAGCATGTAGTTGATGAGCGCCCTTTCCATTCGTGCGCCGTCGCCCTTCAGCACGAAGAATCCGCTGCCGGCGACCTTGACCCCGCGCTGGAAGTCGATTATGTCCAGGTCCTCGCCCAGGGCGATGTGGTCCTTGGGCTGGAAATCGAACTTGGTGACCTTGCCATGCTCCATCACCACCCGGTTCTTCTCGTAGCAGTCGCCGACCGGCACGGTGGAATGTGGAATGTTGGGTATGAGCAGGATGACCTCGTCCCTTTCAGCCTCCAGCTCGGCCACCAAGGCTTCTAGCTCGCCGATTCGGACGGCCACGTTCTTCATCTCCGCCACCGCCTCGGCCTTCTCCTTGCCGCCGAGCTTGGCGATGCGCAGGGAGGCCTCGTTCCTCTGCTTTCTGAGCCGGTTCCCCTCCTCCACCGCCGCCCGCCAGGCCTGGTCCAGTTCCAAGAACTGGTCCAGCACGTCCTCGCTGTAGGTGCGGTTCCTGAGCATTGTACGAATTGCCTCTGGATCTTCCCTGATAACGTTGACGTCCAACACTTAGCTCACCCTAGAAATCTATGTCTCCCTTTCCCTGCAGATATTTACGGTCGCACAGCAGGACGGTATGTCCCACGACCTCGATGAGTACTGAATCGGAACGGTCGGCCAGGTCCTGGGCCACCTGCTTGCGGTCCTCCTCCACGCTGGGCAGCAACCGCACCTTCACGACCTTCCTGGCCTTGACCTGCTTCGCGATCTCCTCGATCAGGGTGTCGGTCACCCCTTCCTTGCCCACATGCACGGTAGGTCGCAGGCCATGCCCGACCCTCTTAACGTCCTTCATCGTCCTTGGCGGCATGTCCTTCTCTCCTTGATCTCCATAAGATATGGCGTTCTCCTGATATTATCGCATTCCAGGCAGTGGATGCCTATGCGGTGGTTCCGCAGCCGCACCCGGCAGTTGAGTCCCGGAACCAGCGGCGTCGAACAGTGCCGGCAGTACATGGCCCCCTTGGGCATGGGCACCTTGTTCCGTCCGGAGATGCGCCTGGCGATGGTCATATATCGCTTGGCCCTCGGCATGTTGCCGGCCAAGGCCTCCTTCTCCGACAGCCGGACCAGGATGTCCATCCTCTTGCGGGCGATGCCCCGCACCTGGTTGTTCGACACCTTCTTCCTGCTCAAAGGGCTCTCCTTGGGATGCGATAATGCCATCTCGTTAAATAGGTTTGTCCGGCCTCTTCTCGCCAGGTTGCTGGGTCTGTTCAAGGATAACGCTCTTGGGCAGGAAGCCGAATCGCGCGTAGAAGGCGTGCACCTCTTCGTTGCCGACGATGGCCATAAGGACCTTTCGTTTCGCTCCCAGATTATCCATCCATCGCAGCGCCCCCTCCATCAACTTGGTGCCGATGCCCATGCCCCGATAGGCGGCGGTCACGAAGATGGAGTCCACCTCCCCGGTCATGTCCGTTCCCACGCTGGAGACGCAATATCCCACCGTTCGTCCATCCTCGGTCCGGGCGAGCTCCACTCTCATAAGTCCGCCGGCGGCCTTCTCCAGCAGCTCACCCCGTCGTTCCTCGAAGCTCCTCGAGCCCAGCTTGGACTTGAAATGCGTGGACCTGGCCCGATGCATCTGCCTCAGCTCCAGCCAGAGCGGGCCGATGAGGTCCAGCCCCTCTTCCGTCATGACCTCGTAGATAACCTGCATCTGCTGACAGATATCCTCATATGCAAGAAGCTTTTTCCCTCTGGTCAGCGTGATATGGCTCACCTTCGCATCCATCAGCCTTATATAGGAAAATATGAATGTAGCCATCCCGTCGCATTGATAGATTACAGGTGATATGATATGGCCAGAAAGCCGGCAAGGATGTACAGGAGGCTCACGGGACAGGCCTACACCCGCAGGGAGTACATGGGTGGAGTTCCAGCCCTGAGGATCAACACTTTCGATCTGGGGACCACCAACGGGGACTTCCCCATTACCATCAACATGAAGGTCAAGGAGACCTGCCAGATCAGGCACACCGCCATGGAGGCCGCCCGTATCGCCGCCAACAGGGTGATGTCCAAGACCCCCGGTAGCAACTACCACATCAAGTTCAGGATTTATCCCCATCATGTGCTGAGGGAGAACAAGCTCGCCAC
>CAZPFU010000054.1:0-3499 GCA_964585915.1 uncultured Methanomassiliicoccus sp. | reverse complement strand
GTCTGCTGGCATCGTCCATACGCGATCCGGACCCGGTCATATTCCTGGAGCCGACCCGGTCCTACCGCATGCTCAAGGAGGAGGTGCCGGACGGCGAACACCTGGTGCCCCTGGGAAAGGCCAGGACCGTGCAGGAGGGGGACGATGTGACGGTGATAGGATGGGGGGCGATGATCCCCCTCATCCAAAGGGCGGTCGCCGACCTTAAGGCCTCGGTGGAGGTGATCGACCTGCGCACCATATCCCCCATGGACACCGAGACGGTGACGGCTTCGGTAATACGTACCGGAAGGGCGGTGGTGGTGCATGAGGCGCCGCGTTCCTTCGGTCCCGGGGCGGAGATCGCTTCCCGTATCTACGAAGAAGCGATCCTGAGCCTGGAGGCGCCTGTGGAACGGATCACCGCCCCGGACATCACGGTGCCCTTGCCCAAGGGCGAGGACCATTACTACGTGAACGAGAAGATGATCAAGGAAGGCATAGAGCGCACTCTGAGGTTCTAGGTGGTCATGATGACAACGGAGTTCAGGTTTCCGGACCTTGGCGAAGGGATAGCCGAGGGCGAGGTCAAGAAGTGGCTGGTGAAGGTAGGCGACATCGTCGATAAGGACCAGTCGTTGGCAGAGGTGGAGACGGACAAGGCGGTGGTGGAGATACCTTCACCGGTGGCCGGCAAGGTCCTGCGCCTGGATCACAAGGAGGGTGAGCTGGTCAATGTCGGCGAGGTTCTGGCGGTGATCGGCGAGGAGAACGAGGCCGTCGCCGGTAAGAAGGGGCCAGCCCCGGCCTCCGCGGAGGAAAGGCCCCCCTCGGTGTCCGTGGTAGGTGAACTTCCCACCGAGGAGGTGGTGGTGACCTCCGCCACGCAGAAGCGTTCCCCCCGGGAGGTGAAGGCCATGCCGGCGGTGCGCAAGGCGGCGCGCGACAAGGGCTTGGACATAACCGCCGCCAAGGCCAGCGGCCCCAGCGGCCAGGTGTTGGGATCGGACCTGGGCGCCAAGCCGTCGGTCAAGACCGTCCCGAAGTTCGACATCTACGGTTATGTGGACCGGGTGCCCATCCGCGGCATCCGGCGCACCACCGCCAAGCGCATGCTGGAGTCCCAGGCGCGCACTGCCGCCGTGACCAGCATGGAACAGGCGGACGTGACCCGGCTGGTGGGAATGCGGGAAAGGCTCAAAGGACCGATGAAGGAGCAGAAAGGGGTGAACCTGACTTATATGCCCTTTATCGTCACCGCCATCGTCCGGGCGCTCAAGCTTCACCCCCTGCTAAATTCGATGATCGATGACGAGCGGGAGGAACTGGTGATCAAGAAGTACTACAACATCGGGGTGGCGGTGGCCATCGACGACGGGCTGATGGTGCCGGTGATCAAGGCCGCCGACCAGAAGTCCCTGTGGGAGCTGGCCGAGGAGATCGCTTCCCTGGCCAAGACCGCCCAGGAGCGCAAGATCGACCTGGCGGATTTGAAAGGGGGAACGTTCAGCATCACCAACTACGGGGTCTTCGGCGGAACCTATGGAACGCCGATAATCAACTACCCGGAGACGGCCATACTCGGGATAGGCCGAATAATGGACGCCCCGCTGGTGGTCGAGGGAACGATGAAGGTGCGCAAGGTGCTTCCGTTATCGCTCACCTTCGACCACCGCGCCTACGACGGGGCGGTGGCCGCCAAGTTCCTGCGGGACCTGGTTCGGCTGCTGGAGAACCCGGAGGAACTGCTGCTCAACATGGAAGGAGGCTAGCGCTCAAAGGTCCAATCGCGGTTGGCGTAGCGCAGCTTGGCGATGACCTCCGCCCGGGCCAGCTCGTCCGTCGTTATGTCGCCTGCGTACCACTCCCGGTTCATGATGAAGGCGTTGGCCATGCCCGCCGCCACGTACTCCCAGGGGACCTTCCGCTGTTCCCTGACGCTGGTGACGCGCTCCGCCGGGTCGCTGATGGACCGGGAGTCCAGCTTGTCCTGGGGGACCTTAAGGACAGAGAACATCTTGACCCGGTCCAGGTCGTAGATGAGCGTGCCGTGCTGCATGAAGACGCCCTTCCGCCGGGACTGGGCGCTGCCGCTGATCTTCTTCCCTTTCACCAGCACGTCGTTGATAGGTTCGAAGCTGCCCTCGATGCCGATGAGCTTGAGGGCGTTCACGATCCAGCCCCCGATCTCCTGGTACGCTGCGTTTATATCCGCCGGCATCAGGTCCTCTGGGCAGATCACGCTGAAAGTGATCTCCTGGTCATGGAACACCGCACCCCCGCCGGTGCTGCGCCGCACCACCTCCACGCCGAGACGCTCACATTCCTCCAGGTCCACCACTTCATCCAGCTTCTGGAAGCGTCCTATGCTTACCGCCGCCGGCTCCCAGCCGTAGAACCGCATGGTCGGTCCGGCCACCCGGAAGGCCACCGCCTCGGCGATGGCCTCGTCAAGCGCCATGTTGTATGCCGCGTGCGCCTTCTCGTAGCGCAGCACCCTCCACCTCTTCCTCAGCATTTCAATCCCCTCAGCAGGAAGGCCAGGTCGGACGGGGCGAAGCCCACCGCCCGGAATCTGTTGGTCGACAGGTAGTTCGCGATCTCGCCCTCCGGGTCCTCGGCCTTCCAGACCATCTTCTCCACCAGGTAGGATTCCAGGCGCTCCAGTCCTTCCTCCGGATAGAAGAAGAAGTCGCCGCTGATCGTGATCCTCACGACCTCATCGCCTCGACACTCGAGGTCCAAGGCCAGGGTCTTGCCCCCGGCGACCCTGAGCCTGCGTTCCAAGGGATCACCCCTTGGCCCAGGCCATCAGCTTGGCCATGTCGATGCGTCCGCATATGGCCTTGCCGGTGATCTCGTTGTAGAAGGCGGGAACCCCCAGGTCACCGCCGCAGGCCGGGGCTATGGTCTCCGCCAGCGAACGCATGAGCTTGGCGTTCTCCTCGTTGTGCCAGACCTCCAGTCTCTCCAGCTTGATCCCCGTTTCCGCCTCGAACTGGTCGACCACTGGCGCCAGCTTGCGGCAGTGGGGGCACTCCTTTCCATGGAACCAAATCAGTCTTTTCTCGCTCATTTCGCATCCCTCTTGACGAAAAGTCCGCACCAGCACTCCCCGTCCTCCTTGAAGGTCGGCTGCCTGATGAAGTTGCACGGGCATATGAGATTGAGGTCCTTGCCACGATCGCCGGTGGTGATGCGGCACGGGCAGTAGCGCTGCCCTTTACCCTTAAGGTTCTCCAGGACCCCTTTGGAGAGAAGCTCGACCTCGTCGGCCTTGTCCGTGAGCTTGATGGTGGGGCTCTGATCGGAGAACTGCTTCCAGGCCGCCAGGACCTTGGCCTGCTCATCGAGTGAGGGGTGGTCCTTGCCGATTATCTCCAAAGCCTCTCCGAGGTCGGAGAGCACGAAGGCGTTCCGGGCTCCGCAGGTCGGACATACCTCCGGCGGCCGGTTACCGAGGGGTAGGTCATTGCAGAAGTGGCATCTCCAAAGCTTCTTCATGCTATCCCTTCTGAAT
>CAZPFU010000053.1:0-3624 GCA_964585915.1 uncultured Methanomassiliicoccus sp. | reverse complement strand
TGACGCCGGGCATCTTCGAGTGCCTGGAGAACACGCCCCCCGGTCACAACGGGGAAGTGCAGCTGACCGACGCGCTGCGCCTTCTACAGAGGAAGGAGGGAATGCTGGCCTGGGAGTTCGTCGGCAAGCGGTACGACATAGGGGACATCCCGGGGTGGCTGAACTCCCAGTTCGAGCTGGCCTTGGCACACCCCGTTTACGGTGAAAAGCTTCGCCAGCGCATTAGGGAGCTGAACGGGACGGAACACTTCCTCTGATCACGAGGGAATGAGAAGAAGCGGCCTGGTGGAGCCCTTTACGACCTCTTCCGATGTGGACCCCAGCGCCACTCCACGCAGGTATCCTTTTCCAGTGGTCCCCAGAACGATCAGCGTGGCGTCGATCTCCCGCGCCGCCTCCAGTATGTTGTAGGTGGTCGTTCCAAAATGCAGGTGCACGTCGATCTCGCAATCCTTGGCGTCGAGCTTGCCCTGATACGCCTCCATCTTCTGCTTGACCTCTTGGAAGCGCGCGTCGTCGGCCATGCTGTACTTGGACGATTGAACGACGTGGAACAATGTCATCTTCCTCGCCCCTGCGTCTATGAGCTGCTGTACGAAGGGCAGCATGACCTTGGAGGCCTTGGTGAGATCGATGGTGACCAGGACCCGGTCGAGCATGGGAGGGCACTTGTCACAATAACCCGGCGGGTCGTCGCTCGCCTCCAGGGGGAACTTGTCAAGGAGAACGGGGATCTTGGAACGGCGGATCACGCCCAGGGACGTGCTTCCGACGATGAACTCCTTCACCCTCCCCTTGCCGGAAGCGGCCATGGCGATCATGGTGACCTTGTGTGATTCGGCGGCCTTTATTATGGCCGGGGCGGCCTCCTTGCGAACCTCGGTCACCAGCTTGTGCTCTAGGCCGGCCTTGCCGATCCTCTCGTCCAGGGCCTTCAGCAACGGGTCTCGCTTGGATATGTGGTCCAAGGCGGAGTAAAGCATCACCTCCCTGACCCCGTAACCGTTCATCCGAGCGGCGATCTCGACCATCAGCATGGACTGCGGTGAAAGGTCCACCGGGACCAGGAGCTTCTTGAACATCAGCGGGTGTAGAGGGAATGTTCAAAATTATTAATTTATGGTCCGTCATGGGTCCCAGTATGGAAGGGTCTGCCACGGATTATGTGCCCGCTTTTAGGTTGAGGGGGACATCTGTAACGCTGGGCGGCCAAAAGATATTGAACGACATCGATCTCGAGGTAAGGCAGGGAGAGGTCATGGCGGTGGTGGGACCTTCTGGTGCCGGAAAGTCCACTCTTTTACGCTGCTTGAACCGTCTGAACGAGATATCCTCTGGGGACGTTGAATTCAAGGGCACGCCGCTGCGAACGTTGGATCCGCTCGACCTCAGACGTAGAGTGGGCATGGTATTCCAAATTCCTGTGATGTTCGAAGGCAGTGTCAAGGAGAACATTGACTATGCTACCTCCCTGGGCGGACCTGAAGCGGCTGCCGAAGAGCTGCTGGTCAGGGTCGGCCTAGACCCTTCCTTTCTCAACAAGAACGCGGCCAATTTGTCGGTCGGAGAGCAGCAGCGCTTGTGCCTGGCTCGCGCCCTGGTCAATCAGCCAGAGGTCCTGCTCATGGACGAACCGACCGCCTCGTTGGACCCGTTCAACACCCGCCTGGTGGAGGACCTGATACTGGAACTTTGCGCCCAAGGCCTCACCATAATCCTGGTCAGTCACAACATGGCCCAAGCTCGGAGAGTGGGGGACCGGGTGGCATTGCTGAAGGAGGGAAGGATGGTGACCGTTCTGCCACGTGATGATTTCTTTTCGTCGTACGGTGAGGAGGGGGCATGGTAATGCTGGATTGGACGGATGCGCTGAGGGTGCTGGCCGGACTGGTGCTGATAGGGGTGGTGGCCTATCTGACCTCCCGACTGCAATTGAAGATGGTCCCGGAACTAGTGGTCGCTACGTTGCGGGCCATGGTCCAACTCGCTGTTCTGGCCTTGGTTCTAGCGTTCATCTTACAAGCGGGGGAGTGGGCGTTACTGCTGATCTTCCTGGCGGTCATGCTGTTCTTCGCTTCCTATACTTCCGCCCACCGGTTGAGAGAGATGCCGAACGCTTTTCGTGTCAGCTCGATATCCATAATCGCGACCAGCTCCTTGGTGATATCGTTCATGGTCATCATAGGTGCCTTGCCGATGAAGGGAGAATATGTGATCACGTTAGGAGGCATGGTGATCGGCAACACCATGAACATAAACTCCTGGACCCTGGACCGTCTGCGGGGAGAGGTCACGAACCAGACGGCCCGGATCGAAGCGGCCCTGGCCTTGGGAGCCCGGTATGATCAGGCGGTCGCACCGATGGTCCGTCGCAGCATACGTTCGGCGCTCATTCCAAACGTGGACAACATGAAGACCCTGGGACTGGTGTGGATACCGGGGTTGATGGCTGGTATGGTGTTAGCTGGAGCCGATCCCATGCAGGCAGCTGTGTTCCAGATCGTGATCTTCTGCATGCTCTTGGCATCGGCGACCATTTGCGCCATGCTGTCCACAAGGTTGATGTCCAAGGAGCTGTTCACCGATGCCCATCAGCTCTCGTATCGGAGTTAGAATGGAACCGCAGTTTTCATCAAAGACCGGGGCAGTGCTGACCACATTGCTCTCCAGCCTGATGCTTGGAACGTCCTACGTGGCGGTCAAGATGACCGTCGGTGAGGTGAACCCGTTCCTGCTGGGTGCGGCCACCATGACCGTCGGTTCTGCGGTCCTATTGGCCTACATGCTCCTGAAGGGAACGTTGGACCCGGCGATGTTGAGACGCTGGGAGTTCTGGGCCGGCCCCATCATAAACACCGGGGTGGTCGCCCCTTCGTACGTGGGATTGACCATGACCACCGCCTCCGCGGCCGGGCTCATCATCGGGACCAACGTGATCTTCGTGGCCCTTTTCAGCCGACTGCTTTTCGGGGAACGCCTGGGGAAGCGACGGCTGCTCGGGTTGGCCATAGCCCTGCTGGGACTTATCACGCTCACCACCCGATGGGACCTGTCGGTGCTGTACGACTCTCAGATGACCGGTAACCTGCTGGTCCTGATATCCTCGGTGTGCATCGGAGTATCGGTGGTCACCTCCAGGATGGCGCTACGCGCCCTTACCGCGGAACAGTGGAGCCTCAGCCTGCACCTGCTGTTGCCGCCAGCGCTCCTGGCGCTATACTATCTGGTGCCGATGAACGGCGGTATTTCGTCCATCGACCTTCCCGCCGCCCTGTTCATCGGGATTGTGTGCACCACAGTTCCCACGGTGCTTTGGACCTCGGCGCTGAAGCACATAAGCGTGGTCACCTCCGCCACGATATTGATGGTGGAGTCGGCCTTCGCGGTTTTCCTCAGCTGGATATTCCTGGGCGAGGTCATCGACGCCTACGTGATCACCGGCGCGGTGATGATATTCACCGCCATACTCCTCATGGCCAGATCGGAATGATCGGTCATTTCTTGGTATTGGATCTCAGAAGAACATAAGAAGGTTAAAGGGTTTGGATCTTTGAAGCGGACAGGAAGAATCACTTCTTCTTCTTGTCATCCTTCTTCTTCTCACCCTTGGGACCGCACTTTCCG
>CAZPFU010000052.1:0-4293 GCA_964585915.1 uncultured Methanomassiliicoccus sp. | reverse complement strand
GAGGTCAGGCCGACATCACGCGGTCGATGTACCTCTCCACCTCCTGAACAAGGGCGTCGGACGCCTTTCCGCCTCCGAAGGCCATCCGGTAGTCCATGAAGTGGCGCACCGCCTTCTTCTTGGCATCCGCCTTTTTTCCCGGGTGCTTCTTCAGGTATTCCCGGACAGACTTCGCTAGCATTGCCTTTCCGTCCTCGGTTAACAAGTTTTGAACCCCCAGTTAGTTACTATGGACCCGTCACCTATTAAGGGTTGTCAGTGCTTGTACGGAGCAGGTCCGGGAAAGATCCATGAACTTCCATTCTCAGGTGCGACGGCCGACAGGGGTCCAGGGCATCATCATGGCCCGCCGCATGAACCGCAATCATCATGGGATGATGGAGTGGGCCCTGGACCAGCTGGACGTGTCCGAAATAAGAAACGTCCTGGACGTGGGCTGCGGCGGCGGAGGGCCTATGTCACAGCTGTCGCGCAAAGCTTCCCAAGCTAGGTTCACCGGCCTGGACCTCTCCAGGGACATGCTGCGCATGACCTGCAAGGTGAACTCCTCCACGCTCGAAAAGGG
Source organism: uncultured Methanomassiliicoccus sp. (assembly GCA_964585915.1). Lineage (GTDB taxonomy): Archaea > Thermoplasmatota > Thermoplasmata > Methanomassiliicoccales > UBA472 > UBA472. Next base: position 3,728 of record CAZPFU010000052.1, on the reverse strand, counting down.
TCGGCTGCGCACGGTCCGCGGCTCCGTATCATCTTTGCCATTCCGCAGCGGATCTTTCGACACGGTGTTCGCCTGCGAGACCACCTACTTCTGGCCAGATCTGCGCGAGAACTTCAGGGAGTGCCATCGGGTGCTGGGCAAAGGGGGACAAATGGTACTGGTCCAGGAAGCCTGGGATTCGCCGAAGTGGAGGGAGCGCAACGAATCCTGGCAGAAGGGCTTCAACATGAGGTTCTGCAGCCTGGAGGAGTACGAGGACCTTCTGTTCGTAGCGGGGTTCACCGAGGTCACGACCGTCACCGAGGAGGAGCAGGGCTGGTTCATCATGGTGGCCGGAACAGAGGGAAATTAATATCCCCGTAGGGCATGCGCTGAGCGATGACATCTCTGAAGGTGAACCTGGCCGGGGTGGAGATGGAGAACCCCACCATGCTGGCCTCGGGCATCATGGGCGAGACCGGGGGCTCGCTGATAGCCATGGCCAAGGGCGGCGCGGGCGCTTTGGTCACCAAGTCCATCGGCAGCGTTCCACGGCAGGGCCACAGGAATCCCACACTGGTCGAGCTGGAGTTCGGCTACATGAACGCCATGGGTCTGCCGAACCCGGGTATCGAAGCGTTCAACGAGGAGATGTACGAGGCCTCCAAGGCCGGGATACCGATCGTCGGCAGCGTGTTCGGCTCGTCCGCCGAGGAGTTCGCCTCCCTGGCCAGAAGGATGCAGGACTACGGTGCGGAGGCGGTCGAGCTGAACCTCAGCTGCCCGCACGCCAAGGGCTACGGCATGGAGATGGGCGTTGATCCGGAGGTCGTCGCCAACATCATCAAGGAGGTCAAGGCCGCGGTGGTCATCCCGGTCTTTGCGAAGCTGACCCCCAACACTCACAGGCTGATAGATGTGGCCAGGGCGGCGGAGGACGCCGGCGTGGACGCGATAGTGGCAATAAACACGCTTAAGGCCATGAAGATCGACGTGGACGCCCGACAACCAGTGCTCTCCAACCGCTACGGAGGTCTCTCCGGCCCCGCGGTCAGAGGGGTTGGCGTAAGATGCGTCTACGAGCTGTTCGAGGCGCTGAAGATACCGGTCATAGGGGTCGGCGGCGTGGAGGATTGGCGCTCCGCCCTGGAATACATCATGGCCGGGGCGGTGGCGGTGCAGATAGGCAGCGGCGTCGGTCGGGTCGGAACGCAGGTCTTCGGGGACGTGTGCTCCGGCATATCCGCCTACATGGCCGAGAATGGTTTCCGCGACATCACGCAGCTGGTGGGGGTGGCCCATGACTGATAGGTTCATGGTCACCCAGACCTCGGTGCGCATCGCCTCCCGCACGGAGGAGGCGGATGGCGTGGTCACCCTGCGCTTCGATTGGGACCCTCCGGCGTCCCCGGGCCAGTTCATCATGGTCTGGCTGCCGGGAGTGGACGAGATACCGATGTCCCTGTCGTACCTGGGGGATCACAAGGGGATAACCGTGAAGAACGTGGGCGAGGCCACCAAGGCCTTGACGTCGTTGCAGGTGGGCGACAAGATCATCGTCCGCGGTCCCTACGGGCGCGGCTATCACGTCCCGAAGGGCAGGATACTGGTAGTGGGCGGCGGGACCGGCATGGCCTCGCTGCTCCCGGCCATAGAGCGCATTTCCGCGGCTGACGTTCATACGGCCATCGGAGCGAGGAACGAGAAGGAGCTGCTCTTCGAGGAACGATCGAAGAAGACCTCGTCCACCGTACGCGTATCCACGGACGACGGCAGCAAGGGCTTCCACGGAAACGCTGTCCAGCTGGCCAAGGAGATGATGTCCTCTGCCAAATACGACATGGTCCTCGGCTGCGGCCCGGAGAAGATGCTGTTCTTCCTGCACAAGCTGTGCCTGGAGAACGGAATACCATGCCAGATGTCCCTCGAGCGCTACATGAAGTGCGGCGGCGGGCTGTGCGGTTCCTGCGCCATCGACGGTAAACGCGTATGCCGCGAGGGGCCGGTGTTCAGCGGTGACGAGCTCAAGGAAATGAAGGAGTTCGGTAAGCAGCGTCGGGACGAATGCGGCGGCCGGCTCAAGTTGTGAGCACCGGGCGAATGATGGAAGCCACGATCTCGCGGAACTCCAGGTCGTTGACCCTTCCCTTCTTCTCCCCGATCAGCTTCACCCGGTCCAGTATCTCCGACAGCTGCTCGTCCGTGGCGATGAGGCCGATGTCGTCGACCCTTTTCCGAATATAGTTCAGCCCGCTGTGCTTCCCCATCAGGATGTGCCGCTCATTGCCCACCAGCCGCGGGTCGATGCTCTCATAGGTCAATGGACAAGCCAGCACCGCCGCGACGTGAATTCCCGACTCGTGCGAGAAGGCGTTCCTGCCGACCAGGGGGTGATTGAGGGCCTTTCGCAGACCGGAGAACGACTCCACCATCTCCGATATCTCCATTAGCTTGGTGGTGTCGATGCCCAGGTCCTTGCCGTACATGAACTTCATGGCCGCCACGAACTGCTCCAGTGGCACGTTCCCGCATCTCTCGCCAATACCGTTCACGGTGGTCGTGACGGCGTTCGCGCCGGCCTTCACGCCTGAGATCGCATTAGCGAGCGCAAGACCGTAATCGTTATGCAGATGGAGCGATACAGGAATGCGCACCGCCTCCTTGGCCTGGGTGACCAGGAAGGATATCGCCTCAGGGGAAGCGCATCCCAGCGTGTCCGTGACGCCCACGCGGTCCGCTCCCGCAGCCTCGGCCACCATGTAAACGCTCATCAGGAACTCCAGGTCAGTACGCGTCGTGTCCTCGGCGGACATGCTCACCTGGACGCCGCGGGACTTGGCATACTCAATTCCATTGATGATCTTGTCCAAAACGAACTTGCGGTCCTTCTTGAACTTGTGCTTGATATGCAGATCGGAGGTCCCAATGAACAGGAGCACCATGTCCACCCCGGCGTCCACCGAGGCGTCGATGTCCTCCTTGGTTATTCTGGAAAGAACCAGAATGTCTGCGTCCAGGTTCTCGTCGCAGATCGCCTTTACGGACGCTTTCTCCCTCTCCGAGACGGCCGGGAAGCCGGCCTCGATCTGGTGCACGTGCATCTCGTCCAGCTTGCGGGCGATGGCCACCTTCTGGTCTAAACTGAACGTGACGCCGGGGGTCTGTTCCCCGTCGCGCAGGGTGGAATCATAAACAATGACGTCCCCTATGTCCAGCTTGGGGTTGAAGGGGCTGAGGGCCAACTCGTCCATATGGAGTTGAAATTGACCTGGAGTTAAAAATGGTTTCTATTGACGGCCTTCGTTCCTCGGATATTCGGCAATCGTCATCTTTTTTAAGGGGGCGGTGGTTGCGAACGGCATGGCCGAGGATTCCAAGCGGAACCCGAACTTCATCGAGGTCAGCCACGGGCATCTCAAGGTGAACGTTCCCCTCACCGCCTACGAGGGAACGACCTACCACATCAAGCCGGAGGAGGCGGAGAAGCTCAAGCAGATGCTTGCCTCCCGTTATCCATGGCTTTCTCCCAATGCGCTGAAGGTCTTCATCGAGGAGGCCGAGCAGGCCATGCACGACCGTATACAGTCGCAGCTCGGCCACATGGAGAAGGCCAGGCATGCGCTGCAATCCGGTAATTATCAAAGAGCAAAGCGCATGGCCGAACGGCAGATCGAGGAGCTGCCGGAGGACGCGGACGCTTGGTATGTTCTCGGCGAATCGATGTGCAAGCTCGGGGAGACGGAAGAGGG
>CAZPFU010000051.1:0-4548 GCA_964585915.1 uncultured Methanomassiliicoccus sp. | reverse complement strand
CCATCGAGGACGGTCATCTTGTGGCCTGCCATCTGTACGGGGAGGTGAACAGAGATGAGTGACGACAACCTGTTCGATGTCAGGGGATTGCAGAAATATTTCCCGATCCGCGGCGGTTTGGTCAAAAAGACCATGGGTAGTGTGAAAGCAATTGACAAAATCGACTTTGAGATCAAGCGCGGCCAGACCTTAGGGGTGGTCGGAGAGAGCGGATGCGGCAAGACCACCACCGGACGCTGCGTACTGATGCTCACCCCGCCCACGGGAGGCAACATCTATTACAAGATGCCCAGCCACGTCCGGGAAAGGATGATCGAGCTCGAGGAAGAGGAGACCCTCCTGAACGTTCCCAAAGGAGATGGAGAAAAGAGATCGAAACGCAGCAAGCGTAAGACCATACCCGAGCTGGAGGCCATTCGCGAAACTTATTCTCTGAACCGGAGGAACTCCGACGATCTCAGGCGCATGAGAAAGGACATGCAGATCGTCTTCCAGGACCCCTATTCCTCGCTGAACCCGCGCATGCTGATAAAGGACATCATCGCTGAACCGCTCAAGCTCCACGGGATATCCAGCGGAACCGAGGCCACCGCAAGGGTGAAGGAACTGATGGAACGCGTAGGTCTGGCTCCAGAGCATATCTATCGCTATCCGCACGAATTCAGCGGCGGTCAGAGACAGAGGATAGGGGTCGCCAAGGCCTTGGCGCTCAATCCCGACTTCATAGTCCTTGATGAGCCGACATCGGCACTGGACGTTTCGGTGCAATCGCAGATACTGAACCTTCTCAACGATCTGCAGGCGGAGCTGAACCTCACCTACATGTTCATCTCCCACGACCTTTCGACCATCAAGTACATGTGCGACTTCGTGAACATCATGTACCTGGGCAAGATCGTGGAGTCTGGTCCCAAGGATGAGATATTCTCGAAATACCTTCATCCCTACACCGAGGCGCTGCTCGGTTCGATACCTGTTCCAGATCCGCGTCTCAAGCGCAAGAGGGTGCCACTGAGCGGCGACATCCCGTCCCCGGCCAATCCACCCAAGGGCTGCCGGTTCCACACCAGATGCCGCTACCGGGAGGCCATCTGCGAAGAGGTCGAGCCTAAACTGGTCGACAAGGGCAACGGGCACATGGTGGCCTGCCACTTCCGCTGAGGGGCATATGGCCAATAAGCGCCGGATCCAGGTCAAGCCGCCCACCGAAGAGAAGGAGGAGGACAATGTACCGGACTCCCGCTGCGATCGGGACATCGCCATCGAGGGCACCTGGGAGGAGTGGTTCCAGAGGGTGTTCCTGAAATATTGCTACGGGCTAGGCGTGCTTTTCCTGGTCTGCATGCTTCCTCTGGAGATCTCCCGGAGATGGGAAGGGGACCTGGGATTGGCGGCGGCCTTCCTCACGATCCTTATGATCGTGCCCTTGGGCTTCTTCGGTTATTCCAAGGTATGGGGCAAGGGCGGGATATGGGGTTCGGGGGGAGCGGACGATTTTTAATCGAGGCCGTTAACTGAGTTAATTTATACCTCGAACCCGATTCCGTCCCGGGGAGGAGACAACTTGACGGTGGTGACCTTAGACGACATGGTGAAGGCCCTGGCCAACACCATGGGCAAGAAGGGGATGTCCCGGGAGGACCAGGAAAAGCTCGCCGAGTGGATCCTCTCCTTTTTCGGTTACACCGATGAGGTCATCGACAATAAACTAACTTCAGAGGACCGCGACGTGTTCTACTGGCTGGAGGAGGAGGGATTCCTGACCACCACCCAGGAGGAGGTCCACCTGAAGAAAGGGAAGCTGTGGCGCATCCATTATTGGATATTGAAGAAGGACCAGATACTGCGAATAGCGCACCAGTGCGATGATGACGTTTGCGGACCGGACGACCCGTCGGCCGTGTACAAGAACATGGACGACGAGATGTGGAAGGCGCGTGAGCGCTAGGTTTTTTATATACCCGCCCCCGTTCCTGCCATTTGATGTACGAAGACATACTTCTGGTCCTGCTGGCCATCGTCGCTTTCGTCTTCTTTGTGCGATTGGCCGACCGCAAGGGATGGATCAAGAAGTATGGCATGAAGGCCTACGGTCCCTTCCTGATGTGGAGCACCCAGAGGGGCAAGGTATTCATAGATCGCCTGGCCGCGCCGAAGAGGTTCTGGCTTTCGTACGCGGCGATGGCCAAGTGGATATGCGCGGTGGTCATGTTCCTGATGATGGCCCTGCTTCTCTGGGAGGCGACCATCGTCGACCAGATACCGGCGGAGAACGCTCCCGGTCTGGAGATGATGCTCGGAATACCCGGCGTCAACCCCATAATCCCGCTGTGGTACGGCATACTCGGGCTTCTGGTGGCCATCGTCATCCACGAGGTGGCCCACGGGATCCTGACCAGGGTGGGCAACATGGACATCCGCTCCATGGGATTACTATGGCTCATCGTCCCCATGGGCGCCTTCGTGGAACCGGACGAGGAGGCCTTGGTGAAAGCGGACAAGCGCCGCCGGATGAACGTTTACGCGGTAGGACCGGCCACCAACATAATCGTGGGGCTGGTCTGTGCTCTGATCTTCTCCTCGGCCATGATGGGTTCCGTGGAACCGGTCCGCGATAACCCCATAATCGTGAGCGTGGCCGATGACGGCCCGGCGGAGATGGCCGGCCTGCATTTCGGCGCTCAGATAGTGGAGATGGGGGGCACGCCCATCACCACCTATGACGATTTCTATCAGTTCTCTGGACCCGATCCGGGAGAGAAGGTCAACGTTTCCTATTATTATGAGGGAGAGCTGCGGACGGCCGAGGTCTTCGCCGGGGTACTGCTGACCTCCGTTTCCTCAGATTACCCTGCGGACCAGGCCGGTCTCGAACCGGGAATGATCGTATTCTCCTTGAACGACACGGTGATCAGGAACGACAACGACCTGAAAGATGTGCTTCGTTCGACAGTGGGAGGACAGACGGTGAACGTGACCGTCCTGGTCTACGACCGCGATGCTGATGAATACGTTCCGGTGCCTTCGGTGACCAAGGTCACCCTGATGAGCCGGCTGGCGTACTATGAGGATGTCAGCCCAGGTACGGTCGACGACGATTTCGAGGACTATGGCTTCATGGGCATCAACTCCGCTTACATGGGAGCGGGAGTGAACACCCCCGACATAATACTGGATAGGCTGGCCACGCCATATGCGGGCGCCGACGATTGGAGCTCTTACGTGACCTCCTCGCTGAGGTATATCGCCCTTCCATTCTACGGTCTGGCGCCTTTGACCAGCACCATAACCGACATGTTCGAGCCGCAGGGCGCCTGGTCGGCCCTGCCGGACGGAACGTTCTGGGTATTGGCCAACTGCGCCTACTGGATATTCTGGATCAACCTGATGGTGGGAATGACCAATGTGCTGCCGGCGGTGCCGTTGGACGGAGGATACCTCTTCCGCGACGGACTGGACGCCCTGGTCAAGAAGTTCAAGAAGAACGCCAGCGACGAGGAGCGGCTTAGGTACGTAGGAAAGATAACCTACGCTCTCGCGATATTCGTCCTGTTCCTGATAATGTGGCAGCTTATAGGGCCGCGCCTGCTGGGATGATCATTCCCGGCAGACGAAGGTGATGGTGGGATCGCTCTTACCAGAGTGGTTGCACTCAGGGCAGAGCTCGTAGTCCAGGGAGCACAGGCTGCGGTAGGGATCATAGATTCGGCCGCATTTCCGGCATTTCAAGAAAACCGAGAGCACTGGCCTGAACTCCGGGCATTCCGTGACCCGGCTGCCGTTGAAGGAGGTGCAGTTGTGCACGCAACAATTATCGCACAGGCTGCTCCGGCGGATGTTGACGAACCTGTGCTCGGTGACCTGTATGCGGACCATCCTAGATACCGTCCCTGATATTTCGGTGTCCACCCTACATATACGTTTTGAATTCGTCCATAAAAAAGGAAAAGGATGGGAAGGCGAGGGTGGTCCCTCGTTGATCTCAGGAGATGATGTTCCTGGTCCTCTCCTTCAGCTCGCCCAGCTTGCCCTTGTTCCATCCGGATGTCTTGGAGAAGAACCCGGTAACGCGGGTGATGCCCTCGACGTTCGGGGAGTGGCAGTACGAGCAGGTGTCGGTCAGCCCGCGGGCGGTCTTGCCGCAGCTGAGGCAGGAGGTGAACTCCGGGCTGAAGGCGATCTGCGAGTTCTGGGTGTTCTGGAAGGTCTTGACCACGAACGCCGCCAGGTTCTCCGCCGGGGGCTTGTGCTCCCCCAACCAGACGTGGGTGAGGGCGCCGGCCTCCACCAGCGGGTGGAACAGACCCTCCGCCTTGACCCTCTCGATGGCGCTGATCTGGGCGCCCACGTTCAGGTAGGTGGAATTGGTGTAGTACACCTCTCCGGCGCTCTTGTTGCCGCGTATGACCGTGGGGGCCTGCAGCGGGTAGTACTTCATGTCCAGCTTGGCGAAGCGGTAGGCGGTGCTCTCGGCCGGGGTCTGCTCGAGAGGCATCTTCAGCCCGTACTTCTGGCCGATGGCCTCGGCGTGCTTCTTCATGACCGAGA
>CAZPFU010000050.1:0-4732 GCA_964585915.1 uncultured Methanomassiliicoccus sp. | reverse complement strand
CTACTGCAGGGACTGCTTCCAGAAGCACAAGCCGAAGGACAGGTTCTAAACCTGATTAGCAACTTCAAACCACTTCCCTTTTTACTTACATATTTTGTTATTGCAGCGCATTAATTGTTCATCCCATCCTGGACCGTGGGCGAGGCTGTGATTACTGCGCATTCAAGAATTTCTTTGAACACGCCCATCGATGAAAGTTATAAATGTTATCGATCCGTCCAATTTTCAAGCGTGACCACACTTTACATCGACAATGTGGGCGCTTAAGGGTTAAGGTCGCTAAGAACTTGTTTTAGCAATTGGACCACCCAGGGGCGGTTGAGGGCCCATGGCCCTACTGATCTTGATGATGACGATGGTCCTCAAGCTCATCGTTTCTATAGTCGCTCGATGGCAAAGGTCCCTTGTTAAGAAAGAATGGCCGAGGCCCACTGATCGACCTTCTCCCCTTTCATCCCCTTTCCGTCCTTCATCAGCCCCAGGCATTTATGGTAGGCATCCTCGACCACCTTGGTAGAGACGAAACCCGGTTCCAGGTCCACTTCAATGAAATTGAACTCTTTGCTGAACTCTCGGACCTTCTCATGGAATATATCCCGGTCGCCTATTCCAGTATCGATGCGCAAGACCCGATTGTATCCGGCGATCTCAAAGAGCATCTTCAATGTCTCCAGGTCTCCTCCTTCCGTGCCTTTGGTAAATTCCATCTTGTTGATCAGGTCCCGCCAGTGCTCGGCCCAGGCCGGGGTCATATAGAACACTCCAGCGTAACGCTTCAACAATCGCAGGTAACCGTCCGTGCCGCCCAGGGGGGCAGCGATGCAATCGTCCACGATCTGCCCTTTCTCATCGGTCAATATGACCACTGGTGATCTTACCTCCTCAAATAGCAGGTTCATGTCCTTGAAGGCGTTCCCGCATAGGCCATAGGCGAGCAATATTACCGAACATTGTTCGTCTATGAGCTTCGCCGCGATCACCACTTCCTTGGCCAGCTTCTTCGGGTCCTCGTGGAGTCCGAAGGACTTCATCCAGACCAGGCAGCTGCGCCCTTCACTGTTTGGCAGTTCGGTGACCTCCGCCTCCTTGACGGTCAGAAGGTCTGGCCGCAGGAGGCGCAATTTCCTTAGCAGGCTTTGGGAATGCTCATCTTCCACCACGAAAATGTCTCCCAGTTCACGGTCCCGGTCCAGCAGGTATACTATCTCATCCTCCAGGATAGGACAGCCCACGATACCCATACGGCCGCCGATGGACGTATCAATCACCCCTGACCTGTATGCGATCGATGGCGCTCTCCACATTGGAAAGGTCCCTACCAACCACCATCTCCAACGATTCCAGACGCTTGTTGATGCTGAATAGGGACGCGTTCTGCTGCTTGAGCTCATCAATTATCTGTCTCAGCAGTATCGTTTGATCGTCTATCATCGAACATGCAAGGGTCCCGCACCCTAATAACTTTTGCGTGACCATATCGAATGATTATTATGAAAAGTACCGACATATTGTGCCCGGTGGTCAGATGGACGTGGTCTTCATGGGTACGAACGGCTGGTACGACACCGATACGGGGAACACCCTGAGCATATTGGTGCGCAGCAAGGACCTCAACGTGGTCTTGGACGCTGGAGGCGGATTGCACAAATTGGACCGCTATGCCGATCTTTCCAAACCGACCGTGATCATGCTCTCGCACCATCACCTGGACCATCTGATCGGCCTACATCAGCTGGCCCGCTTCCGTTTCAAGGACAAGGTGACGGTGGTCGGGATAATGGGGACGCACACCGCCCTGCACGAACTGCTGCGTGACCCGTACTCTGTGCCGCTCGGTCTCATCCCGTACAACATCGAAGTGCTGGAAGTTAAGGAAGGAGTTCACGAGCGGCCCTTCACCTTCCACAGCCGGCTGCTGTTCCACTCCTCGCCGTGCCTGGGCTACCGCCTGGAGCTGGACGGAAGGACCATCGCCTTCTGCACCGACACCGGTCCGTGCAAGAACACCGTCGAGCTGGCAAGGAACGTGGACCTGCTGATCACCGAGAGCGCCTTCCGCACCGGGGAGCACAGCGACCTGTGGCCTCATCTTACACCGGAGGACGCCCTGGACATCAAGAGGCAATCGGGTGCGAAACGTTTAGTGCTCACGCACTTCGACGCTTACAAGTACCCGACCATACGCGACCGGGAGGAGATCGAGGAACGGTATCCGGGCCAGCTTATGGTCTCCAAGGACGACATGATCGTGAAGATATAGGGAAAGGCATAAAGTCCGGGGCACAATAGCCTTGGCATGCTCCTGAAGGCGGAGGGCGTGGGCAAGGCCTTTGGACCAAAGGAGGTCCTGAAGGATGTGGACATCCAGATCGAGCTGGGCGACCGCATCGGCCTGGTCGGGCGCAACGGGGCGGGAAAGACCACCCTCATCAAGCTGCTGATGGGGCGCATCAAGCCGGACGTGGGAACGCTCAATCTCCGCACCAGCAAGATAAGCTATCTCTCGCAGTTCGTGGAGGTGGACCATTCCTCGTCCGTAGATTCTGCCATGACCGTGATGAGCGAGGAGGAGGCCCCGCTGCGGCTGAGAGCGTCGGAGATAGATGCGGTGATGGCCTCCGGCGGCGACTCGGAGACGGACTGGAACGCACTTTCCACGGAATATTCTCACATCCAGGAAGAACTGGCCAGGATCGCCCCCCATCAGAACAAGGGCAAGGCCATGGATATACTGGAGGGCTTCGGTTTAGAGCATAAGGCCCAAGGTTCCATGGGGGAACTGAGCGGGGGCGAGCGCACCAAGGTCATGCTCTCCCGTGTTCTGGCAACCGCCCAGCAATCCGACCTCATCTTCATGGACGAGCCGACCAGCCACCTGGACATCGAGACGGTGGAGTGGCTGGAGGACCAGCTCCTGAAACTGAAGGGCGCCGTGATCATCATCTCGCACGATCGGTACTTTCTGGACAACGTCGCCACCCGCATCATCGAGCTGGAGAACGGTAAGCTCACGCACTATTCGGGCAACTATTCCATATTCATGGAGAAGAAGGCGCTTGACCGTGAACGGTTACAGATGGCGCACATTAAAGCGGTGCGGGAGAAGGAGCGCCAGGAGAAGGTGGCCGAGGAACTTCACGTCAAATACAAGTACAAATCCATACACAAGACCAGGGAGAAGATGGCCGAGCGGGTGGAGGTCCCGGAGCCGCCGCCTGACGTAAAGGATTTGCAGGTGCGCATATACGCTCTCGGCAAGTCGGGAAAGAACGTCCTGACCGCCAAGGACCTGGTCGTCGCTCGCGGTAAACGCAAGGTCCTGGACAAGCTGGACCTGGAATTGGAGAAGGGGGACAAGCTCGGAATATTCGGCCCGAACGGCAGCGGGAAGACCACGTTGCTGAAGACGCTGCAGTCCAAGCTGCCCTATCTCGGCGAGCTGTACGTTTCACCGGGCGTCAAGGTCGGCTACTACGCGCAGGAGCACGAGCTTCTCGATCAGGAGCTGACCGCGGAACAGCAGATGAAGAAGATGCTCGGGCAGCAGTCCGTGGAAGCTCGGGCGATACTGGCCCGGTTATTGCTCACCGGCAAGGACGTGGAACGCCCGATAAGCACCCTTTCCGGAGGCGAAAGGGCGAGATTGGCCCTGGCCATTCTGCTGGCCCAGCATAAGAATCTGTTGATCCTGGACGAACCATCGAACTATCTGGACATTCCGAGCAAGGAGGCGGTGGAGGAGGCCCTGCGCGAATACACCGGCTCATTGATCATCGTCACTCACGACCGTTACCTGCTGGACGCCGTCTGCACCAAGGTCGGCGAGCTGAAGGACGGAAAGCTGGCGGTGTTCAACGGAACGTATTCGGAGATGAAGGGCAGGCAGAAGTTCGCTCAGGGGATAGAGGAGGCGGACGTCTACAAGGCCGTCTCCGGCTTCAAGGACTGGGTTAACGGGGTGACATACAAGGCCGGGGACAAGGTCACCATCGCCAAATCGGAGATCGAGAACTTCCGCTGGGCCCTGGACAACGGAAAACTGAAGAAGGTCGGCGGCACGGAGCTGAAGAAGGTGCGTAAGGCCCCGCCGCAGCAAGACGATGATTGAAATACCGCCTTGGAAATGCGAAAGCATGCATCAGCACCTTACCCAGTTCCCCGCGTCCGAAAGCCATCGCCTGGTCAACGAGGACCGCCGGAAAAGGCAGCCGGTGGAGGTCATCGTACAACGCATCTCTCCGAGAGCGGGAGAGGTCATCGCCGACCTCGGTGCCGGCGTTGGTTATTTGTCCATCCCGCTGGCCGACGAGGGCGCTACCGTCATCGCCCTGGACTTCCAGCAGGACATGCTGGATGGTCTGCGTGAAAGGGACAACGGGCTGGGAAGGATACGACTGATCAGAGCGACCCTGCCGGAGATCCCGCTGCCCGACGCTTCGCTGGACCGGGCGGTCATGGTCAACGTTTTCCACGAGGTGGAGGACAAGGAGCGCCTGGTGCTGGAGATATCTCGCGTTCTGAAGCCCAAGGGAAGGATCAGCCTGGTGGATTGGCAAGCTCGGGAAACGGAGAGGGGACCTCCCCTTCACGAACGGGTGCCGATGGAAAGGGCGCCCTCGTACTTCCCCGGATTCGTGCTCGAGAGGAGCTACGACGATCCGAACTACTATCATCTGGAGCTGCGCCGGGAATGAGCGCCAGGGAAAGCTGGGACCGTCTGTACGAAAGGGAC
>CAZPFU010000049.1:0-4796 GCA_964585915.1 uncultured Methanomassiliicoccus sp. | reverse complement strand
GTTGCTGGTAGCCCTGGTTTCCAGGCATTCCGACCGGCGCCCCCCGGCTGGCCAATATGTACTTGGATTTGGCGCCGGTGATGATGAGCAGGACCTTGACTATGCCTTCCAGCTCGGGGTCGATAGAGCATCCCCATATGATGCGAGCGCGGGGTGAGACGCTGTTGGTGACGATCTCCGCCACACGCTGAGCCTCGCCGACGGTCATGTCCGGGCCGCCGACCACGCGGATGAGCGCTCCCTTGGCGTCCTTGAGCTCGATCTCGCCTAGCATCGGAGAGGTTAACGCCTCGTGCACCGCGGACTTGACGCGGTCGTCCTCGTCGCTGTTACCCTCGCCTATTCCAACGAAGGCCACTCCGCCCTCGTTCATGACGGTCATGATGTCGGCGTAGTCCAGGTTGACCAGGCCGGGCTTGGTGATGATCTCGGTGAGGCCCTTTATGGTCTGCATGAGCACCTCGTCGGCCACCTTGAAGGCGGCGTCGACCGGCAGCTTGGGCACCAGCTCCAGGAGCTTGTCGTTGGGTATGACGATGGTGGTGTCGCAGATCAGCCTCATCTTGTTCAGGCCGTCCAGGGCGTTCTCCATGCGCACGGTGCCTTCGGCCTTGAAGGGCATGGTGACCACACCGATGGTGAGCGCGCGGACCTGCTCCTTGGCGATCCTGGCGACATAGTGGGCGGAACCGGTTCCGGTGCCGCCGCCCATGCCGGCGGTGACGAAGACGATGTTGGAGCCGTTGAGGAACTCCCTGATCTCGCCGTCGCTCTCGCGGGCGGCCGCCTCTCCCATCTCCGGCTTGGCGCCAGCGCCCAATCCGCGGGTGGCGCTCCGGCCTATCAGGATCTTGCGCGGGGCCTTGACGGTCAGCAGGTGCTTGGCGTCGGTGTTGATGGCGCACAGCTGAGCCCCGTTTATGTTCGCTTCCCAGCAGCGGTTGATGGTGTTGCATCCGCCGCCGCCGCAGCCGATGATCTTGATGCAGACGTCCAGCTGAGCGGCGATCTTCTCCAGCTCGTCGTCGATGTTCGACTTCGGGGCCGGCGCGGCCGGGGCGGGCTCCTGCTTGACGGGCTCCGCCTTACCATTGTTCGTGTTCTCGTACTTAGTGTTCGCTAAAGCATTCTTAACCAAAGAACTGGTCATAAGTGCATCCCTCTAGTAAGGATAACGAAAAACGCAAATATATATTTTACTGAATTTTAAAGGCCTGGACAACGGATGACGGATGTCAGACATGAGAACCGTTGACAGGCTCACATGACCGCCGACGGCCAGGAGACGTCTTTGACGGTCTGGACACCTTCCAGATCGCGGAAGTAGGTGACGTAAAGCTCCTCGGCCACCTTGGGCAGGGGCTCGTGCAGGAGCTTCAGGCAGGTGAGTCCGACGGTATACAGGGCGAAGAGCAGCGAGGGGTCCCGGGCGGAGAGCCGGTCCTGGGCCTTGTCCCGCAGATAGGGGAACACCTCACCCTGCAGGAAAGAGCCGACCAGATCGATGAGCTCGCTCCGGCGGGCCGTGACGTTGAGGTTGGTACCTTCCGTCACCAGCTCCTTGAGCCGGGAGATCATCCAGACGTCCATGCCGCTCAGCTTTTCCAGGGGAACGTGAGGCGCTTCCGATAGCAGTTCCCGAACGGAAACGCCCAGCGACCGCAGCTGATCGATGGTCTCCACCTCCCTCATCTTCTCGTCGATGAGGTCCTTGGTGTAGTTGAAGGAACGCTGCTTGTTGGCCCGGGAGGCCACCCGCAGCGATTCCTCGATGCGGCCGCTCATCATTCCGAGCTTTGAGAGCTCGGGCGTGATCTTCAGCATGTCCGCCAGGTAATTCTTCATGGTCTCCACCGCCCGGTAGCGGTGCTTGAGCAGCTCGGCGACCAGGGCGATGTCCTCCAGAGCCTTGTCTCGGTCCCCTTCCAGAAGCGTCACCTTGACCAGCTCCGCCAAGGTCACTATGTCGTCCACGAATATGTCGCGGCTGCGCGCCAGGTTCATCAGCAGCAGCGCCTGCTCGTAATCGGCGGCGAAGGAGTCGGTCCCCTCGCCCCAGATGCGGACCATCATGGTCCTGACCCCCTTCCTGACCTCCTGGTCGGGGTGCGACAGGTTCTCTAGGATGGCCGCCTTGCCCTCCCTGGTCTGGGAGATCTCGTCGAGAAGCCGGAAGATGGACTCCCGGGCGTTCTCGTGCTTGGCCTCGGTGTGATGGAGCAGGACCGCCACCATCCCCTCGGTGTCGTCCTTGGCCACGCCGAGGACCCGGGACTCCATGCGCCTCCGCTCCAGTGACAGGGGTGAAGCCAGCGAGTCCAACAGAATAGGTTCTATGCGGTCGGCCTCCGTCCTTCCCTTGGCGGATATGGGCAGGATGCTGCGCAACGAGACCGGGGGCATGAACGTATTATGGCGAAGGTCCAATAAATCCTTTTGTTCTCAACTCCAGGCTGCGGATGGGCAAAGGTTTTATTTTCCGCCGCCATATTTCTTCCGGGAGATGCGTGGGTTGGAGGAGAAGGATTTCGAAGCTATGCTGATGAAGGTGTCCGCCGTGGAGGGTGTGGCATCCGCCTACGTCTGTTCGCGTGCCGGTAACTACGTCATGGGCAACACCCCGAAGTTCGCCGACCGGAACATGTACTCGGCCATAACCTCGCTGGCCTATGGAACGGCCGAGCAGGTCGGGCACGAGATGAACGATGACCTGCGCTATGTTTCCCTGCGCTTTTCCGAGAAGAACCTGCTGGTGGTGGACCTCGGTCCCCGCCATCTCTTGGGACTGCTGATAGACGGGCGCGTCGACCCCGACCTGGTGCTCAACAAGGTCCGCCCGATGATCGCCTGATCACATCTTCTTGAAGCCGCGGCCGAACCACTCGCTTATGCATTTTGCGCCGTAGGACACCGAATCGGCCTTGGGCCGGTGCTTGCCCCCGGTCCTGCCCTCGCCGGAGAGGACCTCTCTTATGACGTCATCCACGGAATGGCAGTCCCGGGCGCTCACGAAGTAGGCCTTGCCGACCGTGGACAGCTCGTGCGAGTCGCTCCCGGCGGTGAAAGGCTTGCACAGCCTGGAGGCGAGCTTGGCCGCCTGGTCGTTGTGGTGGTGGGTGGAACGGCCGTTGTGTATCTCGATAGCATCGAAATCGTTGGCCGAGGTGACCTCCTCACCAAGACCGGACCACATGCGATAGGGATGGGCAGCGACGGCTATTCCGCCCTGCTCCCGGATGCGGTCGATGGTCTCCGCCACCTCCAGCTCGCGGGGCACCTCCTCTTGGACATTGTAAGCCAGGATGTGACCCTTGGCCGAGGAGATCTCCATCCCCGGGACGATAAGGATGTCCTCCCGCCTGAGGGACAGGGCGTAGCGGGACCCCTCCAGGGAGTTGTGGTCCATGATGGCCACGCCAGATAGTCCTTTCCTTACACACGCGTCCAGCACCTCCTCTATGCGGTTCTTGGAATCGCCGGAATGGCTGGAGTGCACGTGCAGGTCGAACCTCATCTCACTTTCGCCCCGTTATCCAGTTCCCCGTCGACGCCGATGCTGACCTTCTTTTCGGTGAACAGCGGCAGTGCCAGTTCCGCCCCTTCCTTGGGCAGGAAGAAGGCGGCCTGCCTGGCCTTGACCAGCCCGGAGGTGTCCGCCTTGACCTTCCTTCCCAGGTCGGCCTCCTGGTCGTTCAGGACCGTCCCGGTCCTCAGCGTGAAGGCCTGGAACTCCTGGAAGGTGAGGACCTTGGTGCCGGAGCCCATTCCGCTGTTGACCTTGTCGCCGGGCTCCGCGGGACCGGCCGGGGTGAGCACTTTGACGTTATCACCGAACTCGGCCGCCAGGACCATTCCCTGCGACTCCACGCCGCGCAGCTTCGCCGGCGCCAGATTGGTGATGACCACCACCTTCTTGCCGGTGAGCTCCTCCTTGCTGTAGAAGGCCTTCAATCCAGCCACCAGCTGGATCGGGCGGCCGATGTTGACCTTGAGCACCATCAGCTTGTCGGCGTTGGGATGATCGCTCACAGACTCGATGAGACCGACCCGCAGGTCCAGGGACTCGAACGCGGAGAACGCCGACTCCTCCCTCTGGATCTCCACCTTGCGGTACAGCGGCTTCGGTTCGGGGAGCGGGCGGCCGACGTTCAGGTCCTTCTTGATCAGTTTCCAGGACCCCTCGCCCAGGACGCCGTCGTTGGCCAGGAAGGCCCACAGCCTCTGGGTGGTGAACGGCAGGTACGGGAACCCCAGCACGGCCAGGGCCTGCACGACCTTCAGGTTGAGGTGGAGCACGCCACCGCATTTGGCCCGGTCGGTCTTGAGCAGGCCCCACGGGGCGCAGGAATCGAAGAAGCGGTTGCCGAACTGGGCCAGGTCCATGATGGCCTTGAGGCCTTTCTTGAACTGGCAGGTGGACACGTTCGCCTCCACCTCGGCCATGGCCAGCGCTATCGCTTCCTCGACCTGCTTGGCCTCCGCGTCCAGCCCCTCCACCATCGGCGGGACCTCGCGGAAGTTCTTGTGGGTGAAGCTGAGCACGCGGTGGAAGTAGTTGCCCAAGGTCGCCACCAGCTCGTTGTTCACCTTGGTCTCGAAGTCCTCCCAGGAGAAATCGGCGTCCTTGCCCTCCGGCATATTGCTCGCCAAATAATATCGGAGCTGGTCCGGGTCGAACTGCTTCAGGATGCTGGGTATGTCTATGGACGGTCCCTTGCTCTTGCTGAGCTTCTCCCCCTTGAAGGTCAGGAACTCGTTGGCCGGCACGTCGTACGGGAGGTTAAGCCCGCCGTACC
>CAZPFU010000048.1:0-5714 GCA_964585915.1 uncultured Methanomassiliicoccus sp. | reverse complement strand
AGTAATCAGGTCATGCACTCTTAGTTCATTTAATCACACTAGGAACTTTATATGTTATTACTTCATCTGCTAGGTCTCCGAATTGCCATGGGTCTTTGAGTTAAGACGGTTGAACAGGTCGTCGCGGAGTCCGGCCGGTATCTCGACCACTCCGATCCAGTCCCCGTTCTTCTGCCACTCCTCCTTGATTATCTTGCCCATCTCCTTCATGTCCTCGTAGCAGCGGCCGTACTCGTCGGCCTTCAGCTTGACGGCGATGCGTACCTTGTCGAAGCGGATAGGTATCAAAGGACGCAGCTTGTCCAGTACCTGAGGCACCTGCATGTCCACCGGCTTGAAGGGGTCGATGTGGACCTTGGCCTCTTCCATAGCCATCTCGATCCGCGCCGGGGTGTGCGGGCCGCCGGTCTGCGGGTTTATGGCGTTGCGGGCGATGGTGGCGATGATGCGCAGCCGCTTGCTCTCCAGCATCTCCTTGCGCTGCTGGGCGGTGAGCTGCACCTCGCCCTTGAGAATGATCACCTTGGCGATCTCCGCCGCGTCAGTGGTGCCGAAGACCTCCTTGAGCTTGTCCTCGGCGGCCCTGGTACCCTTGTGGGCGTTCTTGAAGATCTCGTCGATGACCATGTAGTCGATCAGCTCGACCTCCTTGCCCTCCTTAAGGTGATTGACCACCTTGGGGTCGATGAGCACCTCGAACGTTTCGCCATGGGATTCCAGGCGGGCCACGATCGCCTCTTCCAGGTCGACCATCTACTGCTCCGATTACTCCTGGTTGACCTTGGCGATGAAGGTTTCCACCTCGGACTCGTCGAGACGGCGGAAGTTGTCCCCGTGGCGGACCACGCCGATCTCCACGGCCTTGGGGTTCAGCTTCTCTTCCTCGGTCGCCTTCTTGAGGGCCTTGAGTCCCAGGGTGACCGCGTCCTCCATGGACATGCCTTCCTGGTAGTCCTCCTCGAAGACCTCCATGACCACGTTGCGGCCGGCTCCGATGCTTCCCGCCTTGTAGGAGACGAGGGCGCCGCTGGGGTCGGTCTCGAAAAGGTGCTCGCCCTGGTCGTCGACCCCGGCCACCAGCAGCGCGGTGCCGAAAGGCCTCACGCCGCCGTACTGGGTGTAGTTCTGCTTGTAGTCGCAGATCCTCTTAACCAGGTCCTCCACCCCGGCCCTCTCGTCGTAGGTTATCTTGTTTATCTGGGCCAGAACCCTGGCCTGGTCCACCAGGATGCGCGCGTCGGCCACCAGGCCTGAGGTGGCGCAGCCGATGTGGTGATCGATCTGGAATATCTTCTCGATGGATTTGGGCTCCATCAGTCTGCTGGCGATCCTCTTGTCGACGATGAGGACGACCCCGTCCTTGAACTTCAGGCCGACGGTGGTGGTGCCGCGCTTGACCGCCTCACGGGCGTACTCGACCTGAAAGAGCCGGCCATCAGGAGAAAAAACCGTTATGGCCCTGTCATATGCCATCTGTCCTGGTTGCATTAAATCACTCCAATTATCCTCGATTCAAGCCACCTAAGTTATGAGGACGTATATATTTCTTGGGGATTATACGAAAAACCTGAAGGCCGGTCCAGTCATCCTCGGGCCTCCGGCTTTGGAAAGTACTTTTCACGGAGGGTCAACAGCGTCCCGGAAGTGCTCAAGGTCTCGATCCCGCCGCGGGGGTCCGAACGTTCGGCGAGCACTGCGACGACCTTATCCTTGTCCGGCGGGGAGCAGCGCAATATGCCCATCCTCCCGTCGAACTGTATGATCTTGGGCACCTTTATCCCCCGGGACGACAAGGTGGCGTTCAGGATCGCCAACAGCTCCTCGTCCGAAAGCTTGCGCTCAGCTCGGAAAGCGATGTAACGGCGCCGGCCCCTTTTCTCCTTGACCACCATCGGGCGCCCTCATCTGCCCTTGAAGGAATCGACGATGCTGTTGAACTTGACCCCGGTCAGAACGACCATGACCCGCATCTCGTTCTTTATGTCCCCGTGCACGGCGCATCCCCAGATGATGCGGGCGCGGGGGTCCACCCTCTCGCTGACCAGCAGAGCGGCCTTCTCCGCCTCGGTCACCGTCAGGTCCTCACCGCCGATCACGCGGACCAAAGCTCCCTTGGCCTGCTTGATGTCGACATCCCCGAGCATCGGGGATGAAAGGGCGTCCTCGATGCACTTCTCGGCCCTCTGCCCGTACTCGCTGGACTCGCCCAGTCCTATCAAGGCCATGCCGCCGTTCCTCATGATGGTCAGCAGGTCGTTGAAGTCTATGTTTATGAGACCAGGCTTGGTCAGGGCGTCGGTGATCCCCTTGATGCTCTGCATCAGCACCTCGTCGGTGACCCGGAACGCGGCCTCCAGGGGGAGCTTCGGGACCAGCTCCAGAAGCCGGTCGTTCTGCAGCACTATGGTGGTGTCACAGACCTCCTTGAGGTGCTCCAGTCCCTTTATGGCGTTGGTCATGCGCACCGTGCCCTCCGCTCTGAAGGGCAGGGTGACCACTCCCACGGTGAGCGCGCCGGCCCTCTTGGCCAGCGCGGCTACGACCGGTGCGGAGCCGGTCCCGGTCCCGCCGCCCATGCCCGCCACCACGAAAACGATGTTCTGTCCGTCGACGTACTTCCAGAGGTCGTTCTCCGACTCCTCGGCGGCCTTCTGACCTACTTCCGGAAGGGAGCCGGAGCCCAACCCCTTGGTCATGCTCCTTCCCATCAGTATCTTGTGATGCGCCTGGATCGAAAGCAGATGCCGGGCGTCGGTGTTGCAGGCGACCATCTTGACCCCCTCCACCCCTGCCTGGTACATACGGCGGACGGTGTTCGAGCCGCCCCCTCCGCACCCGATGATGGCGATCTTGATCTTCAGTGACTCGACCAATGCCCGCAGCTCATCGTCCTCTGCGCTGGAAGAGAACGTCGGCTGCTCGGCCTCCTTCTGGAACATGTCATCGAACAAAGGGCAAATGGCACCCACCCGCTTTATGAATATTCTATAAAGTATAAAAAGGCAAGGAAGACCAGCTAATATCGTTCAATCGTTTTTACGCGGTCTCGAAGGCGGTCCCGCAATTGGGGCAGCGTTCGTCCTCAGGAGAAAGGCGCACTCCGCATTCCGGGCACACCTCGCCCAGGAAAGAACCGCACTCGCAACCTCCCCGACTAGCATCGAACTCCCGGCCGCAGAAGGGGCATAGCACCAAGCGCACATCCTCGAATTTTTCGTGGCAGTAGGGGCACTCGTTCTCCCCCTCTCCTATCTGTGTTCCGCAAACGGGGCAGTAGAACATTCCGTCCTCATCGGAGATTATCGCCCCGCACTCGCAGCTCCCGGAATCCTTGTAGACGGTCCTCTCGCACACCGGGCACCTTATGCTTTCCATCTCCGGGTAGACGGCTATCTCCTCCACCTGCTCCGCGGTGTACGTCCGCTGGCAGTAGGGACAGAAACCGGTCCTCTTCAGGCAGGTGATGTGGAACACCTTTCCGCACTCGCACTTGACCCTCGGAAGGCCGTGCTTGAGCTTGCCCATGCAGATCTGGCAGATCACTCCCTCTCCCCTGACCGGGCGGATCTTCACCCTGTGCTCTGGCGAGCTCAGGGGATCGATCCTGTCCTCGTGGAAGGTCCAGCCCTTGGCGCCTTCCCTGTCGCGCCTGGTAATTATGTAATATATGGGGACCAGGCTCGACAGCCCCAGCGAACCGAGGAACAGGGTTAGCAGCACCTTGGGCCGGACCACCTTTCCGAATAAAGCAGTTGCCCCGTCATTATTGAATTCCGTCATGGACGGCAAGCGAAGGGGCTGTGTTCAAAACCCATTTCCCATACACGCAGCCTTTTTCTTCCGAATAGTGAAACGATAAAAGCGAAAAGCTCTTAAACGGAACGCAATCACGAAAACACCATGTCCTACCCCTCGACAGAACACATAATGTTGAAATATGGACATTTTAATCCCGAAGGAACTGCTCCGCTATCAGGGATGAGCTCCCTGACGGTCCAGGTTCCAGGGATGGACATCCGTGGAGGTACCCATTCGCCTCAAGGGGGTAGGTATGCGAAGGGTAGGGGATCACGGTCCTGTATTCTGGTCTGGAATGGGGCTTTAAAAGGAGGGAGAGGCAACTGAGCGGCTTGAAGTCAATATTTGGCGGATTGTTCAAAAAGGACTCGAAGACGGAACAATCTTCTGATGGATCGAAAGATGTGAAAGGAGGAGCGAATATGGAATCAAAAAGCGGTTCTGTTTTGGTGGTAGGGGGCGGCATCGGCGGTGTCCAGACCTCTCTAGACCTGGCTGAGTCCGGGTTCAAGGTCTACATGGTCGAATCAAAGGCCAGCATCGGCGGTGTCATGTCCCAGTTGGACAAGACCTTCCCGACCAACGACTGTTCGATGTGCATCCTGTCCCCGAAGCTTGTGGAGGCAGCGAGGCACCCCATGATCAGCATGATGACCTTGACCGAGGTCATGAAGGTCGAGGGAGAGGCCGGTAACTTCACGGTTACCTTGAGGAAGAAGCCCCGGTACGTCCGGGAGGACAGATGCGTCGGCTGCGGCCTTTGCGCGGAGAAGTGCCCGTCCAAGGTCCCCAGCGAGTACGAGCTCGGCCTGATGAACAGGAAGGCGATCTACGTCGCCTACGCTCAGGCGGTGCCCATGAAGTACGCCATCGACGCCGACAAGTGCCTCTACCTCACCAAGGGCAAGTGCGGGAACTGCAAGAAGGTCTGTCCCGCTGATGCCATTGACTATGAGATGAAGGAGTCGATCGAGAAGGTCAACGTAGGCGCGGTCGTTCTCGCCCCCGGCTACGAGCTTTTCGACGCCCGCCTGAAGAAGGAATACGGCTACAAGGAGTTCAAGAACGTCCTCAACAGCCTGGAGTTCGAGAGGGTGCTGAGCGCCACCGGTCCCTACCAGGGGCATGTGGTCAGGCCTTCCGATCACCAGACCCCCAAGAAGGTCGCTTTCATCCAGTGCGTCGGTTCCAGGGACGAGAAGGTCGGCAACCCCTTCTGCTCGTCCGTCTGCTGCATGTACGCCCTGAAGCAGGCCATCATCGCCGGGGAGCACACCACCGGGCTGAAGTCCACCATATTCTTCATGGACGTCAGGGCCTTCGGCAAGGAGTTCGAGGACTACGCCAAGAGGGCTGAGGGCGAATACGGCATCAAGATGCACCGCGGGACCCGGGTGGCCTCCGTCGAGGAGACCGAGGGCAACAACCTGCTGCTGCGCTACAGTGACGGATCCAACGTCCTGGCCGAGGAGTTCGACCTGGTCGTTCTGTCCGCGGGCTTCCAGCCCCCGGCAAACGCCAAGTCCCTGGCTGACAACATGGGCTTCAAGCTGAACGAGTTCGGCTTCTGCCAGACCGGTGTCTACAGCCCGCTGGAGACCACCAGGAAGGGTATCTACGTGACCGGCGCCTTCAGCGCCCCCAAGGACATCCCGACCACCGTCGCCGAGGCCAGCGGCGCTGCCGCCAAGGCCGGTGCCCATGTGTTTAACAACCGTGTCAGCATCGACAGCGTGGTCAAGGAGGTCCCCGAGACCGACGTGGCCGGACAGGAACCCCGCATCGGCGTGTTCGTCTGCGACTGCGGCATCAACATCCGCGGGACCGTGGACTGTCCGTCCGTCGTGGAGTACGTAAAGACCCTGCCCAACGTCGTCTATGCGGCTGAGAACAAGTACACCTGCTCCGCCGATACC
>CAZPFU010000047.1:0-5987 GCA_964585915.1 uncultured Methanomassiliicoccus sp. | reverse complement strand
ATGCTCGATTTCGCCTTCTTCGCGATAGTCCAGGACCCCGAGGGCAATTACCTCGGGCTTATGGAATATCGGAAGTGATCAAAATATGCCGGGGCGATATCAGCGCCGGATGGTCTCTTCGCGGCCCTTGCCGATGCTGATGATCCTGGCCGGCACCTTGGAACGCTTCTCGATGTAGCCGATGTACTGCCGCATCTCCGACGGCAGAGCGTCGAAACCACCGCGGACGATCTCCATGGTCTCTTCGTCCTTCCAGCCGGACCAGCCGTCCAATTCCTCATATACCGGCTTGGCGCGCTCCAGCATCTTGAAGTTGCCCGGGAAGTGATGCACCTTCTTGCCGTCGATATCGTAGGCGACCGCCACCTTGACGGTCTTCAGGCCGTTCATGACGTCCAACTTCGTAACCGCGAACTGCGTCAGCCCGTTCAAACGGGCGGCGTGCTCAACGACCAGGAGATCGAGCCAGCCGCAGCGGCGGGCGCGTCCCGTGGTCACGCCGAACTCCCCGCCCACCTTCTGCAGATGTTCCCCCGTGGCGTCGTTCAGTTCCGTGGGGAACGGACCGGCGCCCACCCGGGTGGTGTATGCCTTGAGCACGCCCATGATCTCGTCCACCCGCTTCGGGCCGACCCCGGAGCCGGTGCATATGGCGCCGGCGACGCAGTTGGAGGACGTTACGAAAGGATAGGTGCCGTGGTCGATGTCCAGCATTGTACCTTGAGCTCCTTCGAAGAGCACGTTCTTCCCCTGGTCCAGGGCGTCATTGACCAGAACCGAGGTGTCGGTGATGAAGTTCTCGTACTTCCGCCCGTAGGCCAGGAGCTCCTTGTACAGCTCGTCCTTGTTCTGGGCGAGACGGACGCCTAAAATGTCCATGACCTTGAGCTTCATGGGCATGACGGTGTCCAGGCGCTCCTCCAGTAGTTCGGGGTCCAGCAGGTCGCCCATGCGTATGCCGGACCGGGCGATCTTGTCCGAGTAGCAGGGACCGATGCCCTTTCCGGTGGTGCCCACGGTCTTGTTCCCGCGCAGGCGTTCCTCGGCGCCGTCCAGCAGGCGGTGCCAGTTGAGAATGACGTTGGCGCGGTCGGAGATCTTGAGCCCCTCCACGGTCTTGCCGCGCGACTCGAGCTCAGCTATCTCCCGGTCCAGGGAGATCAGGTCGACGATCACTCCGTTGCCAATGACGTTGACAACTCCTTTTCGAACGATGCCCGATGGCAGAATATGCAGGGCGAAGACCTCCTCGCCCACCTTGATGGTATGGCCGGCGTTGGAGCCGCCCTGGTAGCGCACGACCATGTCGGCGCGTCCAGCCTCGTAATCAGTGATCTTGCCCTTGCCCTCGTCTCCCCACTGGGCACCGATGACCGCTATGCTCGGCAATCTCTCACCGTTTCGCCAAATGAGCCAACATAGATAAAGCCTTCTTCATCGGCAGGCGGACCGGAACGCCTCCAGCACTTCCTCCAGCGGCCGATCGGTACGGAAACCGGTCGGCGAGAAGTTGGTGCGGGAAACGCTTCCGATGGAGCGCATGGCCTCCATCAGCTCCTCCCTTCCCGGAGGTGACAGCTTGAGCATGGCCGCGATCTCGTTCGTTTCATAAAAGAACGGAACGTCCAGTTCCTCCTTCCAGATCTCGAAGTGCTGTCGTACGCGTTCCGGGCATTCCAGTCCTTCCGGCACCACGGTGTTGGATATCGCCTCGCGGTCCATGAGCGGACCGAGCCACATCGGGCCCATCTTTCCTTCGCCCACCTTGCGCTCACCGGTCGCCCGGTCGTAGGACATCATTCCCAGTTGTTCCAGGGAAGCGTCAGCGGCGCCGGCGCCGTCCTTGGTCCTCAGGAACAGCCGGAAGTAATGGTCGGCGTAATAGCACAGCAGAGGCGTAACGCCCTTGTCCTCCTGGGCGGCCATGCGGACGATGGTGCCGATCATGATGCGCAGTCCGCTCTCATGAAGGAAGGGATTCCTCTGGCTGTTGGCCATATAGCGCCGTCGGCATTTTCCGGGGTGCGTGCCGGACAGGGACGCCGTATCGGTGGCCGTTACTGCCAAGATGCCTTTCCTGGCCATGCCCTGCAACGCCGAGGGAACGAACGGTATCGGCGTACCGAAGGGATCGAGATCGATGTAATCGAAGATCTCCTCCGCCAGAAGGCAGCGCAGGTCGGCGTTGCTTACCTCGGCGTTCTCCAGGGCGTTCAGCTCGATGTTGTGCTGGATGTGGTCGCAGGCCAGCGACTCCTTGTCATTGATGATGAAACGGTAGTTACCCGGCGCCTCGTTGCAGATGCGTATCCCGCGGGCCCCGGTGGCGGCCATGGCGTCCAGGCATTTCCTTGGTCTGATGATCGAATGAAATAGAGCGACGGACACATCCCGGTTGAAGGCCATCTGCCGGTTGAAGAACACCCGCCCCTCTATCTTCCCCGGGCCCTTCTCGGATATTAACGAGGGAACCAGCAGCTGCGTGCTCCCCTCCCTTATGACAGTGCCTTCCAAGTTCACAAAAGCTCGCCCTTCATCAGTTTCATGATCTTGTAGGGCAAAAGGTTTCTGTTGATCGGCGTGACCTCCAAAATTCGAACATCATCACGCCTTCTGATGTCCTGCAACAGTGGATTTCGGGACTTCTTATGCAAGGTCAGCAGCATCGGCTTCTCCGTCTTCAGCGCTTCCTTGACCGCGTCCCGGAACTTGTCGCTCTCCACTTCTATCTTGCCGACCTCGTCGATGACGATTATGTCGGCCTTCTCGCAGGCGTTCACCAAAGCTTGGACACCTATGTCCTGCAGAACGTCCAGGTCCACGCCCATCTTGCCGACCATGAACTTGCTGTGGATGTCCGTCGCGGCCAGAACGCCGCGCTTCTTGGTCATCCAGTCCATGACGTAGAGCCCGTTGCGCTTCTTGTCGTCCAGGATCGGCTCGGTGATCATTCCGCCCACAGTGTGTCCTTCCTCCTCGAGCATCTTGATGACCTGGATGAGGGTGTTGGTCTTGCCCGCGCTAGGAAGCCCCGTAATGCCGATCTTGATGTTGTTCATCCGATTCCCCGGTGTCCGCGCATCGAGTGGGCTCGATGCTTTAGGAGTCCTATATGGCAATCCTAGCTTAATATCCTTTCCCGAGGGACGGGATGCTGGGTTAGCCCTGATAACCTTCAATAAAAATAATAATGGGCGTATTTATCGGCTCTCTACCGACCGCACGTACATGAGCGGATAGCGCAGGTCCTCCTTGAAGTCCATGGCCGCTACCACGGTCGTGCCGCCAACGGCGATGGTCAGCTCCACGTTGAGCAGGTTGCCGGTGAGGGTCTGATAATCGAACTCGTCCTTTTTCCGGCGGAGCGCCTCCCTGGATATGCGCACCTTTACGTCCTTGACGAAGGGCTGCACGCGGACGCCGTCCTCTATAGCCCGTTCCAGGATCTCCACGTTGGCCGCCGCGACCGGTGTTCCGACGAACTGGTGATAGATGGTTCCCAGCTTGATGCCGGCCTCGAAGACCGCCCTCTCCCGTTCGCTGCAGTTGAAGTAGTTGGCAGCGAGCTCCTCGCGCTTGCTCGTCATTTAGTTCGATGGTGATAAGGGACACTTGATAAATAATTCCTGTCCTGGCCCTCCTATCTTCCACGGAACTGCGAAAAGCCTATACGCCGGACCGCATTTCCAGCACCGGGGCAAAGACATGTTGGAGGACCTCAGGCAAAGGCTCAGGATGGACAACGAGCCGAAGGAGAGCATCGATCCCCGCGCCAGGAAGGTATGGATGATCAGCGGTACGCTGGGTTCCATCATCCTGCTGATGGTCGCCCTGGGCTTCTATGTCGTGGCGGTCATCTTCTCAGGCGCCCCGAACTGGCTGGGGTGGGCGGCCCTCGTGCTTGCCTTGGTCTACTTCCCCTGGGGCATATACGTCAGCCCATGGCTCCGGATGCGCTTCTGGCGCTACGAGCTCCGGGAGAACGAGCTGGAGATCCAGCACGGGATATTCGTGATCAAGAGGCATCTCATCCCCATGGTCCGCGTTCAGTATGTCGATACGGAGCACGGTCCGCTGATGCGCTACTTCGGCCTGACCACGTTATCAATATCCACTGCCGCCACCAAGTTCTCCATACCCGCCCTGCCGAAGCAGAGGGCGGAGGAACTACGGGGCGAGATAGCCACCCTGGCCCGGGTCAGTGAGGAAGATGTCTGATCTACGCCGACAACATCCCCTGCTCATACTCCTGGACACCGGGCGGGGGCTGATATCCAACCTCAGCTTCGCGCTCATCATCGCCATATCGTTACCGGACGACATATTCGGCGGGTTCATCGGCAACGCTGTCGTGGCGTTGCTGGCCATGTTCGGCCTTTCCATGCTGTACAACGTCGCCCGCTGGTACTTCTTCCAATACCGGTACGAAGAGGGTCTTGTGCACATCCGCCAGGGGGTGTTCTTCAAGCGCGAGCGTACCATCAAGCGGGACCGTGTGCAATCCATGAACACCAACGCCAACGTGCTCCAGCAAGCATTTGGATTGGTCACCTTGCAGATCAAGACCGCCGGGGTCAGCGTGGACGCCGAGGTTAACCTGCGCGCGGTATCGAAGAAAGAGGCGGAGAGCATCAAGAAGCATCTCTACGTCAAGGGAGTTCGTTCCGAAAGTGAGCCTGTGGAGGTGCCGAGAGCATCACGCTTCCTGCAGGGCCGGGACATCTGGTTGGCGGCCCTTACCTCGGGAAGGTTCATGGTCCTGTTCTCCGTGGTCGCGTTGATATATGCCCAGGTCTTCGAGTACATCCCGCAGAGCTACTTGGACCAGGCGGTGGAGGGCCTGTCGACCATCCCGCTGATGGTCGGGATAGGCATCGCCCTGGGGCTGTTCGTTCTTACCTGGGCGCTGTCGGCCATAGTCTTCGTCATCCAGTTCGCCAACTTTTCCATACGTCGTTTCGAGGACCGTCTGGAGATAAGCTGGGGCGTGCTGAAGAAGAACCACGTGACGGTAAAGCTGCATCGGCTGCAGGCGGTCATGGTCTATCAGGGCATCCTGCGCCAGCCGTTCGGTCTCTGCACCATGCTGGTGGAGGTGGCCGGGGGCGGGGCCAAGGAAAAGGAAAGGGTGTCCCTGCTGCATCCGCTGATCCGCAGGAAGGAGGTCGAGGGTTTCCTCAGGGACATCCTTCCGGAATACCATCTTCCTTCAACCGGGATGGTCCTTCCTGAGAGGGCGCTGCGCCGTTACCTGTTCCGTTCCACTGTCCCGGTGGCGGTCCTGATCGGGGCCATCATGGTATCCTTCCACTTCTATGATATCCCATATTCCTGGGTCTCGCTGCTGCTCCTGGTGCCAGCTCTTATGCTGGGCCTCTCCCGGCACCGCAACGGTTCCATCTCGGTCGAAGGGGACCAGCTCTCCCTCCGCTTCCGGAACCTCAGTCTGATGCAGGTGATGATCAAGCGCTCGCACATCCAGTCCCTGTCTTTGGAAGCCAACCCCTTCCAGCGCTTGGCCAGGCTGCGCACCCTGCGAGCGTCGTTCCTCTCCTCACCGGCCGGGAAGAGCTACTCCCTCAAAGACCTGGAACCCCTGGACGCCCGGGCTGTGCGGGACTGGTATTCCCGCGACTGATATGCCAGGGAACGATGGTTCATCGAATTGGGTAGAGCGACCAAAATCATTATCCACTTCAAGCTCCGATAGTCAGTTCAGGTATCACTATGGAGCAAGCCAAGAGATATGAGCTGCCGAAGCTCGCTTATGGATACAAGGACCTCGCCCCCTTCCTGAGCGAGGAGCAATTGACCGTCCACCACACCAAGCACCACGCAGCCTATGTGAACGCTGCCAATGCTCTGATAGACAGGATCGAGAAGGCGCGCGCAGAGGGGACCGACCTGGACTGGAAGGCCTTGGCCAAGGACATGTCCTTCCAGGTCGGGGGGCACATATTGCACAAGTTCATGTGGGAGAACCTGGC
>CAZPFU010000046.1:0-6121 GCA_964585915.1 uncultured Methanomassiliicoccus sp. | reverse complement strand
CGCCCCTATGAGATAGCATGGTCGGCGAGATCAAGGACGTGAGCGACGAGCTTTTCTTGGACCTTCTGCGCAAGGAGAAGCGATTCATAGTGCTGGAGTTCTGGTCCCCTGGCTGCTCCGTCTGCAAGGAGGTGGAGCCGGAGGTCATCAAGGCCCAGAAGGAGCTGGGACCGGACACCCTGTTCATGAGGATAAACACCGACCACAACACCCAGCTCGCCTCCCGTTATCAGATCACGGGCACTCCCACCTTCGTCTACTTCTGCAAGGGGGAGAAGGTGGGCGGAGCGATCGGTTACATCAACGCCACGGTGCTCCGCAACACGGTCAAGGACCTCATCCGGCATTCCGCCTCATGTCCCCAGGGCAAGCGCGTCAGCTATGAGATGGATGGCTACGGCTGAGCTTTTATCTAATACCGCATCAATCACCCCCTCATGTGGCAAGCCCTGTCCGTGGAGTCCTGGAAGGCCCGGGGACGTTCCGACCTGAGCAAGGTCGTTCCAACCGTCAGCGATATCATCGACCAGGTACGGAAGGAGGGAGACCGCGCCGTTCTCAGGCTCACCGCCAAATTCGACAAGGTGGAGCTTTCCGACCTCAAGGTCAGCAGGGAGGAGATTGAGGAGGCCTACTCCAAGATCGACGGAGAACTGTTGGAGGCCCTGAAGTTCGCCCGGGCCCGCATAGAGTCATATCACCGCCAGCAACGCCCGGACGATGTGACGCTGTTCAGGGACGGCAAGAGCTCATTGGGCTGGAAGTACTCACCGCTGGCCTCCGTGGGCATATACATTCCTGGCGGTAAAGCGTCCTACCCCAGCACCGCCCTGATGTGCGCCGTTCCGGCCAAGGTGGCCGGGGTGCGTTCGGTCATCGCCTGCACCCCGCCGCCAGTGCACCCGCTTACGTTGGTCGCCTTGGACATGTCAGGCGTGGACACCGTATTCAAGTGCGGCGGCGCCCAGGCCATCGCGGCCATGGGACTCGGGACGCAGACCGTGCCCAAGGTCCTCAAGATCGTCGGTCCCGGCAACCTTTACGTCACCGCGGCCAAGGTACTTCTGCGCCAGGAAGCCGAGATGGACTTCCCGGCCGGACCCAGCGAGATAGCCGTGCTCGCCGACGGAACGGCTAGACCGGAGAACGTGGCCGCGGACATTCTTGCCCAGGCGGAACACGGTCCCGACTCGGCCTGCGCCCTGGTGACCGACGACGCCGAACTGATCGAGAAGGTCGGAATGATCATCGAAAAGAGCATCCAGAAGAGCGAGCGCCAGGAGCTCATCCTTTCCTCCCTGAAGAGCAGCGGACACATCCTGGTACGGGACATGGAGGAAGGAGTGGCGGTATGCAACCAGCTGGCGCCCGAACACCTGTCCATCCAGACCAAGGACCCCCTTTCGATACTGCCGTCCATCGAGACCGCCGGGGCGATATTCCTGGGCGACCATTCGCCGGTGGCCTGCGGCGATTATACCACTGGTACCGACCACGTGCTTCCCACGGCCGGGAACGCCGCGGTGCACTCCGGTCTAGACGTACTGCACTTCATGAAACGTTCCTCGGTGCAGATGCTCGATCCCGAGACGCTAGAGATGCTGGCACCGGCCACGTTGAAGCTGGCTGAGACGGAAGGTCTGCGCGCGCACGCCGAATCGGTGCGCGTGCGGTTGAAAAAATAAGGGGATGGCCCTCAGACCATCTTGGTTCCGGCGGAGTAATTGGCGCTCTGGTTCCAGACCTCTTTGACCTCGAACACCCATACCCCGCTAGCCTTCATGCCCATCTTGGCCAGCTCGGCGTTCATCCCATCGAAGATGGGGCCGGCGGTGGCCAGGTCCTTGACCTTAACCTTGAGCTCGTAGGAGTTCAAGCCGCTGCTGGCCAGAATGGAAGCGAGCTCGCCCTTGGCCTTCATCCCTTCCAGGTTCTTCCCGGTGCGCTTCATCAGGATCGCTCCGATGACCACGGTGTCCGGGGCCGGGGCCTTGATGCTTCCCGCCTGGATTATGTGAACGTCGCCCTTGTCATTTTTCGTGGCTAGGACCCTCACCGACGCAGGGTCGTTGAGGACCTTCATGACATCATTCGGTATGGCTACCATGTCTTTTCACCTGTGTGGAAATGTGGAACGGCCGTTATAAACCATTGCAACAGAAATATGACCCATGAAAGCCTGGCCATAGGTCGGAAGCCAGAGCCTTGCTGCGATGGATATGACCATTTGGGTTATTTAAATGACCTTGAGGCCGGGATGCAGCCCCTTTCCCGCATGGCCTTGACCGCCGAGCGGACCGATCCCTCCGTCTTCACCTCCACCAGCACGGACATGCCGTTCTCTCGAGCAAAACGCAGATAGCGGTCGCAGTCCAAATCGCCGGTGTACGGTATCTGATGGTCGCTCTTTCCGTCCCAGTCGTGGAAGTGCATGTGCCACACCCGGTCGAGGTGGGAGAGCATGAAGTCCTCCTCCTTTAAACCGGAGCGGCCGTCGTGGCCGATGTCCCAGCACAGCCCGACGGAGGGAAGGTCGAGGATGGACTCGGCGGCCTTGCGCATGAAGGGAAGGGAGAAGTGCCCGGTGTTCTCGACGCATATCCTTATTCCCAGGGAATCGGCCAGGGAGGACAGGCGCCCGAAGGACCCTTTGAGGGATTCGATATACTCGTCCAAATAGCGTTCGTAGACCCAGACCTTGCGGTCCGGCAGGGTGAAATAGACCCCGGGGTTCAGATGCAGATTTATCAGGAACGCCCCGTGGCGGGAGCCCCAGCGCAGCGCCTCCTCGCACCTTTCCAGATGCCCTTGGCGCACCGAAGGCTGCAGCGAACCGAGGTCCAGCTCGTCGTGGAGGTGCATGCTGAAGCGCATCCCCTCCTTCACCGCCGTCCGGACCTCATGGGAGCTCATGTTCTCCGGGAAGGAGTAAGGGAGGTTCATGTTGAGCTCCACGAAGTCCAGGCCGAGCTCCCTGCACAGCTCCAGATTCGGGCGCAGCTCATGAAAACCGATCAGGACCGGTATGCCGAAAACGCTCATTCGCACCTGGACGACCGGGATAGTAGATAAAGGGAACGAACTCACCTTACCAGGAGGAAACGGCGCTCCTGCCTGAATTCGACGTTCCCGTGATACCGCTTCTCCAGCCTTCTTTCCCAGGCCTTCATCACCTTCAGTTCAGGGAAAAGCGCGGGTATCTCATCCGAAAGGAAATAACGGCAGTTGACCCCGTTGCCCCTGCGGAAGGTGCGCGGCTCCACCTCCTCCCCCTTTCCGAAGCGCATGTCCTCCTCCCCGAACACCGAGATGTAGAGCACCCCGTCCTTTCTCATCACCCGCCCTATCTCCGCGCAGGCCTTGATGAGCGAAGCCTGGTCCAGATGACCGAGCACGTGCGAGGCCGCCACGCTGGGAACGCTCCCGTCCTTGAACGGCAGGGAGGTCACGTCCGCCTGCACCAGCTGGACCTTGCCATTGGCGGTGCAGGTCCTCAGGGCGGCGCGGGAGAAGTCCAGCCCTATGATATCGGCGCCGGCGGGAATGGCGCTCAGGTTCTTG
Source organism: uncultured Methanomassiliicoccus sp. (assembly GCA_964585915.1). Lineage (GTDB taxonomy): Archaea > Thermoplasmatota > Thermoplasmata > Methanomassiliicoccales > UBA472 > UBA472. The sequence continues at coordinate 2,560 of CAZPFU010000046.1, read as the reverse complement.
CCGTTACCGATGCCCAGCTCCAGGACCGGACCGCGCAGGGGCAGCAGCTCGTCGCTGGATCCCTTCCAGGGACGGCCATCATTCTCATACCACCGGTCCCAGCTCTCCCTGGCGCTCATTCCCTGCGCAGCTCCAGATGATAGTAGTTGAGGTCATCATACCCCTTGTCGAGAACGAAGCCTGGAAAGTGGGAGGGCGCCACCTCCATCGGCACCCTCTCGTGCAGGGGCGGTCCCCTCTCCGTCTCCCTGGCCTGCCAGTCCACCAGGCTGATCCTTCCCTTCGGCCTCAGCACCCGGGATATCTCCTTGACCAAACGCGCCTTGTCCTCCACCTCGTGGAAGACGTTGACCATGACCACCCGGTCCAGGGAGGCGTCCGGAAGCGGTATCTCCGGGAGCGTGGCTCGCACCAGACGGATCCTCCCCAGGCCGTTGTCCCTCTCCCTGATGCCGTCGAGCATCTCCTGCTGAAAGTCCAAGGCTATGACCTGGGCGCCCTCGTCCGCCAAGGGGATCGAGAGATACCCTACCCCCGCCCCCAGGTCGGCGATGATCTCTCCTTTCCGAGGACCGATGCGCTGTACGATGACCTCCACCGGTTGTCGGCGGCGGCGGTCCTCGTTGACCAGGCGGTGGCTTTCAGAAGCGGGGAACTGGGTGGGGTGCGGATGCATGCCTTCTCATTTCTCAGGCGGTATTTTAATCATCCTCTGCGGGGAGCGGGGTCTTGCGCACCTTCTTCAGTTCGGTCCCCCCGACCTTCTTCAGCTTACCGGTGTCCAGGGCCCAGCGGAAGTTCTCGATCTCCGACTTGGCGATGGTGACCTTGTCGCCCGCCTTATACGTGACACCGTTCACCCAGTCCTTGAAGCCGGCCACCGCCTTGTAGACGTCCGCCTCCTCTATCCCCTGGGCGAACTTCTGCCGGCCCTTCATTTCCGAGTAAGTACCGTTGAACACGCTCAGCTTGCCGCCCTTCAGCTCGCCGACCTTGGTGCACACGGCGTCCAGAAGATAACGGTCGTGGGTGACGATGATCAGCGAGCCGGTGTATTCTCGTAACGCATCCTCAACCGCCTCCTTGCTCGGTATGTCCAGATAGTTGGACGGTTCGTCCAGGATGAGGAGGTTCTTGTGCTGCGCCAGCAGTATCGCCAGTGCCAGCCTCGCCCTTTCCCCCCCGGAGAGCGTACTGATGGGCCTTTCCACGTCCTTGCCGGTGAGCAACAGTCTGGCCAGGATCGCCCGGGCCTCCACGGCCTGTTGCCCCAGCGCCTTCTTCATCTGCTGTTCGGCGGTGAGCTCTTGGTCTAATAGCTCATGCTCCTGCGCGTAATAACCCACCTTTACCCCCGGTGACACGTACAGCTCGCCGAGATAGGGCAGCTTGGATTGCAGCGCCTTAAGCAAGGTCGTCTTGCCGCTCCCGTTAGGCCCGAATATGCCGAGCTTGTCCCCTTTCTCGAGCTCCAGGTCCACCTTGTCCAGGACCTTGTGCTTCCCCCGGGCGACGATCAGCTCCTTGGCGGTCAGCACGTTCTTTCCCGATTTGCCGAGAGCGTATATCCGGACCTGCAGGTCCTTCTCGTCGGGCGGCGGTTCCGGGACCTCCACCCGCTCGGCCATCTTCTCCCTGGTCTTGTGATAGGATTTGAACTTGTACTTGGTGTGGAGTTCCTCGGCGACCTTCTCCTGGCGCTCCTTCTCCCGCACCGCCTTCTCATGGGCCTGCAGGAGCCGTTCGCGGTCCAACGCCTTCTTCTCCATGAAGATGGAGTAGTTGCCAGAGTAGTGGGTCAGCTTCCCGTTCTCCAGCTCGATTATGCGGGTGGCGACGTTATCCAGGAAGTAGCGGTCGTGGGAGATTATTATCACCGCCCCCTTGAGCTTCAGGAGCTGGTCCTCCAGCCACTCCACGGTCTCGATGTCCAGGTGGCTGGTCGGCTCGTCCAGGAATATCAGGTCAGACTTTTCGGCCTGCGCCAGCACCCGGGAGAGCATGACCTTGGTGCGTTCACCCCCGCTCAGCTCCCCCATCTTCCCCTTGGCCTTGTCATCCAGGCCGAACTCCTCCAGGATGCCCATGGCCTTGTCCTTGGTCTGTCCCGGCGTCAGTCTCGCCAGTTCCTCCTGGATGTGCGAGTACTCGGTGGACAGGGCGTTCCAGTCCGTCTCCGAATCGCCGCCGGAGGCCATGACCGCCTCGATCTCCGCCGCCCTCTTGCGCAGCGGCGCCTCCTCCTCGCTCATAACCGCCATGGCCGAGTCGACCGACGAGGAATGGTCCACCTCCACGAACTGCGATAGGTAGCTGATCTTGTTGGTGCGGAGGTTCAGCGTTCCGACGTCCGGCTTTATGCGCCCCATCAGCAGCTTGATCAGGGTGGTCTTTCCCGCCCCGTTGCGCCCGACCAGGCCGATGCGGTCGCCCAGCTCGATCTGGATGTCCACATCCTTCAGGACCTCCTTTGGTCCAAAGGCCTTGCCCACGCCCTCCGCCTTCAGGAGCATGCCAAGGCAATCGTGACGCGGACTTTATTCCTTTCCCTCAGATGGTG
>CAZPFU010000045.1:0-6181 GCA_964585915.1 uncultured Methanomassiliicoccus sp. | reverse complement strand
GAACCGGTGGTGCGAATGCACCACCTCGGTCAGTATCCAACGCAGCTGCTTGGAACCTTCCTTGCTAATGCCGCCGTAATGCACGGATGACGCCGACTGGCTGACGGTCGGCGTCAGCCCGGCGTAGGAGCAGAGATGTTCCGGGTCGGGGAATCTTCGAACATCCCCGATCTCCGCGAAGATCACCAGGGCGGAATAGATGCCGATGCCGGGGATGGAGGTGAGGTTCCTCACCTCCTCCCTCCGGTCATACTCCCTCCGGATCATCTCGTTTACCAGGGAGATCTGTCCCTGTACCGCTTCGATCATGTTCAGCTGGACATCCACCCCGGGGATGTCCAGCGAACGCATCCAATCGTTAGATTTCTGAGTGAACGGTTTAACCAGATCATCCGGTCTATGAATACCCCTAGTGAGAAGCTCCGCGTGCGTCCTGTTCTTCAATCCAGTGTTCGTTTGCGTCAGATACGACCTGAGGCGGGTCAACCGCCTCAGGTCTCTGATCTCCTTCGGCGGTATGTAAGATTCCGGCACCATGTCCAGCCGAAGCAGCTTCGCCAAAGTGCGAGCGTCGACCTTGTCGGTCTTGACGCTCGCCTCGGCGATCGCCCTGACCTTCAGCGGATGAGCCAGCTTGACCGGGAATCCCTTCTCCTCGATGATCTCGTACACGAACTCCCAGACCCCGGTAGATTCGAGGACGAACGAGGCGTCCTCGAATCTATCCAGGAATGATTCCAGACCACGACGAGTGGTCGGGAATCTCAGGTTATCTTCTTCAAATCCTTTTTCGTTCAATATGCTCGCTTGGCAAAATTCTTTATGGACGTCCAGTCCTACGTATAGCATGGTCTGATCGCCTCCGTTTTTCTACTAAATTAACGATAGGCGTCAGGCCACTTTTAGTATTCCATCCCTTTCTTTCCATCTTTTTACTTTTTCATATTTTCCAACTGATTAAATAAAGCAAAGTCTAATTAATTTCGCATCTCCATCGGTGGGTCATGGGCAAGGTCCTGCTGACCATGATGGGACGGAGCGTCTGGGGATTGTTCAACTCCGTCTGGTCCGACATCCGCCAGTTCGATTACCTACCTGACAAGGTGTACGTGCTGACCGCAGGCTGCGAGGCCTCCCGAGGGCAGATGGCCAAGGACATGCTCGTCCTGCTGCTGAAGGAGCACGGCTCCCCAGCCAACGTAGAGATGGTCGACGTTCCTGGCGATGACATCAAGGAGATAGGGCAGAGGGTCAACGAGATAATCGGGGCGGAGAACGCCAGGGGCAGCGAGGTGGCGGTGGACGTGACACCTGGCACCAAGGCCACCGTGCTCGGCACGGTCATCGGGGCGGGCAAGGTCAAGGTCGACCATATCTTCTACCTGTACATCGAATCGTTGCAGAACGCCTCCCGACCCTATCTGGAGATACCGCTGGACCTGCAGAGCTCGCACGACCTGCTGAAGGAGGTGCGCTGATGGAGGTGGACAAGGAGTTCATCACCGTCGTGCTCAACGAGGCCAGAATGTCCGGCAAGGGCAACCTGATCGTGCGCTCGGACCTGCTGGACGTTGACCTTCTGGCCCTGGACCTGGACCGCCAGGAGGTGCAGTGGGTGGCCAGGGAAAGGGATTACGACGAGGCCTATGCAAAGGTGGTCGGTTCCCTGGGAGAGCAGCTGGCCAGGGACATCCCGACCTTCCTGGACCTGCGCGAGGCGCTTCAGTCGTCGCTCTTCATGCCGCCGACCAACCTGGACGCCCTGATGGCCGAGATCTATCGTCTGAACGAGAGGCGCATCGACCCCTACCGTTTCCCGCGCCAGATGTGCTTCGGGGTGGATACCAATCTACTGTATCGAAGGCTGTTCTCCCGCCTGCTCCTAGCGGGCAAGGGATGCAACGTCCGTTCCTTCGATCCTCAGAAGGTGCAGGTGCTGATACCGTCCATGGCCGAGGAGGAGCTCTCACGCCGCGTGGGCAGGAAGTACGACCGCAGGGACGTGGACGAGTTTCGCCGGGCGGTGCGGGACCGGACCGTGGCCGACGACCTCTTCAACTGTCTGAACAAGAACGGGCGCAAGGCGCTGAACGGACAGGCGGAGGTGGTGGCGCTCAAACAGCGCTACAACTGCTGGTCGGCCCAGGGGGGTTCGTTCGTGGACGAAAAGGAGGCCAGGGATGACGAGATGCTTCGTTCCGTGGGGGCGGAGATGTTCGAGCAGCGGGTGGACGTGCTGTTCCTGACCAATGACGATAAGACCAGGGCGCACGCCAACGCCCACAAGGTGCCCTCGCTGCTGATCAGCTATCCATACGAGGTGCCCTCGACGGTTTCGTACGACCCATGGCTGATGACCGAGCTGCTGTACGACCTGAGCATATTGCACACATCCCTGACGCTGAAGGGGACCGGGGTGCGGATCAAGGGGGAGTGGATGGGCAAGACGGTCGACGATTACAAGAACGAGAGGGTGCGTGTGAGCGTTCCGGACGGCTCCGCCCTAAGCGACAGGCTGGCCATGGACCTGCGGGTGATCTCTGCGGTCAAAAGCAGGTTCCCATGGAGAGAGATAAAATAATGTGTAAGGTAAAGGAGCCCCCGCAAAACGTTAATGGTGGGGAAGTTGGAGAAGGTCCGCGGGGTACTCCCATATTCCCCATGATTTGCTGAATATAAAGATTACGCCTTAGTTGCATCATTTTTGAGAAAATATCACCGGCATCATCTATGGCCATTCCCCCGTTTTTATTCTGGCGCGCTTTTATACGAGTGGACCAATAGATAGGCATAAGTAATCGAGGACGTCGCGAGGACGACCCCGGCGACGGTCCATGCGGAGGCGATCCCATTGTTCTGTGCCAGCCAGCCGATCACCAAGGAGCCCACCAACCCGCCGGCCTGAAGCATAAGGGATTCGAAGGACATCAATGTGGAGCGCCTCTCCTTGGGAATATGCTGATTGAAGGCTGCCGCGTGAGGTGAGTTGGCCAATCCGAATATGGCGTATAAGGCCAGATACAGGATGGAGAAGCCCAATAGGCCGGATTGCCAGGAGAGCACCGTCAGCACTCCCCCGCTCAATCCCCTGATCAAGGTCAGCGATCTCAGAGGGTTGCGTCCCAAATATGCCGATCCACGAGAGGCCAGGAGGTTCCCGAACGAGGAAGCCATGAAATAGCCCGCGGCAAGCGCTCCGAACACCCAGGTCTGGGATGGATCGTCCATGAGAGCCTGGGCACGTGGCTGCCACAACAGCTCCACTGAGAGCAGGCCAAAACCCAGGAAGGCGGATGACAGCATCATCACGAAGGTGAACCGGTCCCTGACACCGTATGACAGCGCATCGGAGAGCACCGAACGAAGGACCCTGACCCCCGCAGCTGATTTGCTGGATACGTTAAAGGACGTTTCCTCGACGAGGATATGGGTCAGTCCCACCTGCACGGCCACCATGCAGATCATTAACGCTATGTTCGCCGAGTATATGCTCGCCCCGTCGAAGGTCCCCGGAAGTTCCGAGGCCAGCATGGGAATTATCCCTCCGAGCAATGAACCGGCGCCTATGCCCAGAGGTATGAAGACGTTCGCCGTGGCCAACGCCCTTTGCAGGTCGGCACCGGGGTTCCTTGCGGTGTACTGGTCAACGAACCAGGCGTCCATGGATCCAGATGACAACGCGCGGGCAGCACCATATATGACGAAACCGAGTAGGAAGAGAGGTAAACCATCGGCGAAAAGCAGCACGGTGCCGCTCATCAGTGAGAACACCAGGGAATATGTGTATACCTTCTTCCTGCCGAAGGAATCGCTCAGACCCCCGGTGGGAAGCTCCAGCAGGATCACCGTTCCCGCGTATATAGACAGGACCATACCCGCTTGGAACAGGTCGAGGCCCCTGTCCGTCATATAGAGCACCATGATCGGCAGGGTGATGCCCACGATGAACCAGTGGACCATCTGATTGAGTATGTACACCTTCAGAGGGTCCCTTCCGACCATGGGAGGGAATGCCTCCAGTGAAAGATAATGATTACACTGTTCTGGGTCCGCCTGTTGCGCAGTGGTCCTTGGGAACGGCCACCCCCAGTATTCGCTTGAGGCCGTTGGCCACTATGACCGAGGAGGTCACCTCGATCGCCACCTCCTGACCATGGGCGTCCAGGACCTGGTAGGTGTGCCGGGTCTTGGCGTGATGCCCATTGAGCTTGCCAACCATCACCGAGAACATCAGGTCCTGGCTGGAAGGGGCGGCCACTTCGGTGGCCGGGGTTCCCAACAGAGAATCACGGGACCGGCCGAAGAATTTGCAGAGGGAGTTGTTGACCATGAGGAATCGACCGACCTCGTCCAGCATGAAGACCATCTCCCCCAGATGCTCCATCAGCCCCTGATAGGCCTGGTCCCTGGCCAGCAGCTCGTCCTCGATGCTCTTGCGGTCATCGATGTACCAGGCATACAGGATGATCTGACGGCGGTCCTTTTCGTCTAGGTAGCCGGAGGCGCTGCCCCGGAACCAGCGGTAGTCGCCATCCTTGGCCCGAAGCCGGAACTCGGCGGGCAATACGCACTTATCCTTCTGGGCGCTGTACATCAGAACGTCCTCGATGTACCGGTCGTCCGGGTGCAGATATTCGAAGACGCTTCGCCCCCGGATCTCGTCCATGTTGTAGCCGAGGGCGTTCTTGGTGGAGGGGCTGGAGTACACTATGTAACCGGACCAGTCGATTATGGTCACCAGGTCGCGGGTGTTCTCGATCAGCGCCCGGAAGCGGGTGGCGTTGTAGCGTATGGCCTCCTCGGCCTCCTTGCGGCGGACGGTCTGACGCAACAGATTGGCCAGTTCGGCGTACTGCGCCGTGGGATCGCCGCCCTTCTTGATGTAGTGGTCGGCGCCGTTCTTCAGAGCCTCGATCACCACCTCCTCCCTTCCCCGGCCGGTGAACAGTATGAAAGGAGTGTCCTTCCCATCGGAACGTATTCGCTTCAGGAACCTTATGCCGTCCATATCTGGCATCTGGTAATCGGAGATGATGGCATCGTAGGTGGTGCCGGATATCAACTTTAGGGCGGTATCGACAGACGATACCGTATCCACTGATATGTCGCCCTCCAATTCCAGAAACTCCTTGGCGATCTCGAGGAGAGCCTCCTCGTCGTCAACGTAGATGCATCGGATCATAGGAGACCGTCACGCCCCATCCGTACTGGCGATCTCATAAGCATAAGTGGTTCGGGCTCCCATGTTGGGAGCGTTTTATAAAGGTATCAGGAACAGCTTCGTTGAATGATAATCTAAAAATTGAGACGATCGCAGGAGCTTTCATCATCGGGAAGATCGCCAACGACCCGCGCGTAACCGTTCGGGTCCCATAGGATCGGTTAACATGAAACGATTATTTCAGACGGGGGAAAAGCCGGCCGGTCTCTTCCATGTACTCCAAGTACTCATCGCCGAACCTTTCGGTCATGTGGGCTTCCTCGATCGGCACTCGGGCGAGGTAGAAAGACCCGAACACCACCAGGAAGACCGCTCCGGCGACCAGGTTGTGGAGCAGCAACGGCATGGAGAAGGCCCAAAGCCACAGGGAGGTGTACATGGGATGCCGCACATGCCGATAGACGCCGTTCTTTACCAGCGACTGCTCGTCATGCACGCCCGGGGTGAGGGCGAAGTTGACCCCCAGGTCGGAGTGGGACCTCCACAGGAGGAGGAGCGACAGGACGATGAGAATGGCACCCAGCCAGGCCACGGAGTCCGGGACGGCGTAGTTCGCGAAGTTGAGGTGCGGAGTGAGAATGAAAGCCAGTGGGGCGATCATGCTGGCCACGATCAGGAAGACCAACAGCTTGTCCATCAAGGAGCTCCTGAAGGCCCTCCTGTCGCCGATCCGCGTCATGAAGATGACCCGTATGTACAGGGCTGCGGCAGCGCAGATGACGTAGATCATGGCGAAGATGGTGACGTTCATTTGCAGCTTCGGTCCTGTGGATGAATGCTGCTGATATAAATATCCGACCAGATGAGCCTCTACGGTCGACTATTGATCAGGAATCGAAAAAATAGGCGACCTTGAGGAATCAAGATAGTGGGAAGGAAAATAATAAGGGCAAAAGGCGGGCCGCACCATTCACGATGCTGGCCGATATTGTAAAGGAAATGAGGTGGGGGCACTGGGAT
>CAZPFU010000044.1:0-7076 GCA_964585915.1 uncultured Methanomassiliicoccus sp. | reverse complement strand
AGGTGGGGGCACTGGGATTTGAACCCAGATCAGCGGGTTTCCACCACGTGGGGAGCGACCCCACGCGAATTAACAGGTCATCGCTCCAGTTAGTCATCACCGGATCAGCAAACCCGTTAGCAATCACTCCATATTAACTGGAGCCCGCGAGGATACCGTGTTACCCCATACCCCCACTGGTTCAGCTTTAACGCTTGCGCATCTTCTGGGCGTGCTTTCGCCTTCTCATCTTTTTCTTGCGCCATTTCCAGCGCTGCTTGCCTTTCTTCTTCCAGGCGCGTGAACTTCTCTTCATCAGTACACACCAGACTAGCTGCCCTGATTCAATGGGTCTTTAATAACCTTTTGCTCGCATCCTGTAGCGCGAGTCCGCGTATGGACCATATTTTCCATTGCCCATGCGGTCTAAAAGACCGGGCCTACAAGACAGGGCTGTGTGGAAGCCCTGGCCGGGACTGGCACTGTATTACATATCATTATAATAATCAGCACGACCATGATTCCTCGGTAACCCAGGCCGGAACGGACAGATGTATTGGCCTGGCCAGTATCTATGGTTGGGGGATGAAGATGGGGAAAGGAAAGGGAGGTTCACTGCTATCCAGGGCGGCGAGCGGTTCGCCGGCCTCGGACTATCTGATCTCGGGAGAGAACATCAAGTGGCAGGGAAAGCCGGCCGCGATAATAATCATGGGCAAGGGGTTGCTGCTGACCGCCTTCGCCCTCATCTACGTGGTGCTGATGGAACTGTTCTACAACAGCAACGACGACATCTTGGTGTTAGCCGTTGCGGCCTTGGCCTGTCTGCTGATGATCATCACCGACCGCAAGAAGCTCGGGCTCATCGGCGGACTGGCCGGTATCGCCATTCTGACCTGGACGGCCATTATCGGCGAGCCTGTGGACTGGTATTGGTACCTGATACCCCTGGTCTTCGCCCTGCTGCTCCTGACCATCAATTACATCTATCTGAGCAGGGTGCTTTTCGTGGTAACCGACCAGCGGATAATCACCCGCTACGGGATATTCACCCTGAGGTACGCCGACACCGGGATAGAGAAGGTGCAGAGCGTGACCACCATCCAGCCCTGGTACGAGAGGATCTTCGGATACGGCGACGTGTTCTTCGCCACCGCCGGGGAGAAGGGCGGAATCGATTACGAGTCTCCGGGAATCAAGCTGATGAGCGGGGGCGCGGTCTCCTGGGAGAACGTGGGGAAGCCTTTCGAGGTCACCAAGATCGCCAGCGCGGTCATCCACATGGACGCCACGCCGGTGGTGGTGATGAACCAGCCTGGCGGCAGGATGAGCGCCGCGGAAAAGCTGGACAAGATCGAGGACCTGCGCAAAAGGGGCGTCATAAGCCAGGAAGAGTACGAAAAGGAACGCAAGGAGGCGCTGGAGGAGCTCTAGGAGCCCTTCGCCGTTTTTTTTATTTTTTATAGAATATTCATTGGCGGGCCCGCCGGGATTCGAACCCGGGACCACTGACTTGCCTCTCCCCCGTTGCCGGGGAATAGAAGGCCAGTGCTATATCCAGCTAAGCCACGGGCCCGAACGCTCCGCAATTACCGTCACCCGATTTAAAGGTTTATGGTATGATAGATGTACCACGGTGGGAAAGGAAGAACGGCTTGACGGGGCTGGCCCCCTTCGAGGCCCGGGCAAACGATATTAACTGACCGGTCGTTAACATTCAGGGATAACATGGACGTGAAGGAGGCGGTGGACAGGCGCAGGGCGACCAGGACGTTCGATGCCAGGCCTGTGTCGGACGGATTGATCACCGAGCTCATCGAGGCCATTCGGCTGTCGCCCTCCTGCGGTAACAATCAGCCTTGGAGGGTGATCGTGGCCAGGGACCAGACCTCCCTGGAGGCCGTTAAGACCTCCCTTACCAAAGGCAACGTTTGGGCCACCAGAGCGCCGCTGATATTCGTAATATGCGCACGCCTGGACGACGACTGCAAGCTCGCCGACCGCCGGGACTACTATCTGTTCAGCTCCGGTATCGCCGTAGGCGAGATGCTCCTGCGAGCGACCGAACTGGGACTTATCGCTCACCCCATCGGAGGATACGACGCCCTGGAGATAAAGGAAAAGCTGGCCATCCCGACCGATCATGTCCTGATCACCCTGGTCATATGCGGATACCCGGGAACGGACGTATCATTGCTGTCGGAGAAGCAGCTGCTGGCCGAGGTGGAACGGCCGCCGCGCAAACCGGTCGGCGAGAACTTCTTCGACGGCAGATGGGGAGAACCGTGGAAATGATCAGATGCCCAGCAGCTTGCGCATGGTCCCGCCGAGCAGTCTCTCTCTCCGTTCCTCAGAGCAGATGTCCTGCTCTTTGACGAAGCAGCACCACGATTCATAAGGATAGGCGAGATCGAACAGCGGCCAGTCGGTTCCGAATATCACCCGGTCGCCCATGACCGAGAACGCCTCGCTAAGGCGGTCCTTGACCGTCTGCGGCTCGGCCGGAAGCCATCCCTGCAGGGCTGAACAGTCGGTGTAGAGATTATCATATTCCTTGGCCAGCTCGTAGGTGTCCGCCCGAAACTTGCCTCCCAAATGGGCGATCACCAGCTTCATCTCGGGATACTTGTCCAGAACGCTGCGGAAGTGAATGGGGCGGCTCTTCTCCTCGTCCAGGGGGCCCCAGCTTGCGCCAGCGTGGCTAACAACCACCAGGTCCATGTCCTTGACCTCCTTCCAGAACGGATCCAGGCGTTCCTCGTACGGATAGAATCCGTTCGGCGGGTAGATCTTGATGCCCTTCGGTTCGAACTTGGCGAAGTATTTGCGCATCAGGCGGATGGCCTGTTCGCCCCGGCCGGGATCTATGCCCATGAACGGGATCAACTTGTCGGGATAGTCGGCCGATGACTCGAATATCCAGTCGTTGAACTCCTCGACGCCGATCTTCGGCTCCTGCACCAGGCCGAAGTCCAAGGGGAGAACGACCGAGCGGTCAACCCCGGCCTGCTTCATGGATTGGACCAGCAGCTCGGGACGAACCTCGGATGTTGGGAAGCTCTCCTCTATCTCCCGGGTCATGTCCAGGAACTCGGACATGGCCAGCCATGGTTCCAGGTAAGCGTTGATTATGACATCCGGATACATGGGCCGGAGCCACATGTGGACATGCCCGTCGATGATCATCGTTGGGATGCATCGAGTTCCGGGTTGAATACGTTTTGCAGAACCTCAGATGCCCAATACCTTCTGCATGTTCCTGCCCAACAGCTTCGCCTTAGTATCGTCATCCGCCCAAGGCTGGGTCTTGACGAAGTGCGCCCAGAGCGGTGTGGTGTAGCTCAGTTCGAACAGCGGGAAGTCGGAGCCGAAGGACACCTTGTCGGGAATGGTCGCGGCCAGTTCCCTCAATCTGGAGATGGCCGTGTCCGGATCGGACGGGAGCCAGCCCTGCAAGGCCGAACAATCGGTATAACAGTTCGGGAACTCCTTGCACATCTGGTAGGCCTGCTGCCTCCACCTCCCGCCTAGATGTGCCAGCACGACATTGGTGTCCGGGTAGCGGTGCAGCACCTCCGACCAGAACGCCGGTTCACTGAACTTCTCCTCGAGAGAGCCCCAGGCTGCCCCGGCGTGGGTGACGATGACCAGACCGAGCTCGTCCACCCGGTCCAGGAATCTTCTTACCCTTTCCTCGTTGGGGTACCAGCCTGTGGATGGGTACAGCTTCACCCCCTTGGCGTCGTACCTCTTGACGTAATGCTCCAGTATCTGGAGGGCCTGTTCGCCCCTTTGGGGGTCCACGCCTATGAACGGTATCAGACGGTCGGAGGCCATAGCGCAGGTCTCGAAGGCCCAGGTGTTGTACTCAATCACATCCAAGCGCGCCTTCTCGACCAGATTGAAATCTATGGGCAGAACGACCGCCTTGTCCACGCCTCCGGCGTCGAGCGCCTCCAGTATCTTCTCGGCGTCCACGGTGTACTCCGGCCACACCGTCTCGGTCTGCACGTCCCAGTCCATTAAACCTTCCAGGGCTGCCAGCGGCTCCAGGTACATGCGGACCATGGCATCGGGAAGGTGGTCCCTCAGCCAGAGGTGAACGTGACTGTCGATGATCATTGGAATTCCAAGACGAGAGGAGGTTGGATGGTATATTGCTCTTGGCCTGGATGTCTCGATGGAAGAACTACGGTCTTTATTCTTTTATGATTTCGTCCACGATGTATTTAAATATGCATATAAACAATAAAAAATCATGCCTGAAAAGGAATGGGTCATCGACCACCACAAGGTGTTCAGGCTCTTCCTCATCGTCCTTCTAGGATATGTTCTGTTATGGGCAGTCAGATATGCTGGTTATTACCTGTTCGGATACTGGGGATCGCTGGAATATTACGACCCGATGACCATGACTTTGATGCTCTGGGTGCCTATGGCGCTATTGTTCATCATCATGGTCACCTTGTTCATGGCACTGAGTAGGGAGGGGTCGAGGAAGGACCCGTATCCGCGAGCCTATCTGTACATGGGCATCTTCTTCGGACTCGTCGTATACTTTGGGTGGCTCTTGAAGTCCATCATGACGATGGGTTTCAGCTGAAGTTTCACGATCTAGCCGCCTAGGATTTATCCCTGTACAGTCCAATATGATCCCATATGCACAAGATCAAGGTCGCTAAAATGTCAGAGATGCCCGTGGGTTCCATGATGGGCGTGGAGATCGAAGGTAACTACATCCTGCTGGCCAATTTTGATGGGAAGATGTACGCTATGGACGGCCTCTGCTCACATATGGCCGGACGCCTGTGGGAGGGGACCCTGGAAGGAGCGGTGGTGAGATGCCCCAAGCACGGTTCCAGGTTCGACGTGCGCAGCGGCGAGGTGGTGTCCCAGGTCAAGATTCCTTTGATCGGCAAGGCCAAGCCTATGAAGACCTATCAGACGGTGATCGAGGGGGAGGATGTGCTAATCGAGATCTAAACGCTTGAACGCGTCCTTCCAACATTGCGGTTAGCTTCCTAGCTGAGATATAGTTATTATTAATCTCGCCTTTCACATCTGGAGAGCTGAACATGAAAACGCCAAATCCCGATTACAAGGAACACATACTGCAGGCTATCGGCAACACTCCTTTGGTCAGGATCAACAAGCTCAACCCAAATCCGAACGTGACCATTCTGGCCAAGGTGGAGGGGTTCAATCCCACTGGCAGCATCAAGGACCGCATCGCCCTGGCCATGGTCGAGCAGGCCGAGCAGGAAGGGAAGCTGAAGAAGGGGAAGACCATCATCGAGCCCACCTCCGGCAACACTGGTGTCGCTCTCGCCATGATCGGCGCGATCAAAGGCTATGGCGTGGAGATCGTCATGTGCGAAGCCGTTTCCGTGGAGAGGAGACAGATGATCAAGGCCTTCGGAGGTACGGTCACCCTCAGCCCGGCCAAGGACGGCACGGACGGGGCGATACGTTTGGCGAAGAAGCTGGTGGAAAAGAACCCCGACAAATACTTCATGCCCGACCAGTTCTCCAACAAGTACAACAAGATGGCCCATTACAAGACCACAGGCGACGAGATCTGGAGACAGACCGGCGGCAAGGTGGACTACATCGTCTCCGCCCTGGGAACTTCCGGCACCATCATGGGCGTGGGCATGGCACTAAAGGAGCACAATCCCAACATCAAGATCGTGAGCGCTCACCCGGTAAAAGGGCATTACATCCAGGGGCTCAAGAACATGGAAGAGGCCATCGTGCCGGCGATATACGATCCGAGCAAGATCGATATCACCATCATGGTGGAGACCGAGGACGCCTACGAGATGACCCGCCAGATCGTCAAACGGGAAGGCATCTTCGTCGGCATGAGCAGCGGAGCGGCCATGTACGCGGCGGCCGAGATCGCCAAGCGGATCGACAAGGGTACCGTGGTGACGATATTCGCCGACAGGGGCGAGAAGTACCTGAGCACGAATCTCTTCTCGGTCTGAACGTGTTGCTTCGGCCTGAGCGGCCGGGATGGCGTCACGCAGCCCGTCGTTCTAACCATGCCAGGAGGAGGCCGTATGAGGCCCTGGACATTCTCCTGGTCCTTTATTCTTCCTAGCTGCCCATTCCAATCGATTTCGTAGACCCTAGTGGCCATGATAGATACCTTTATCCGGTCGGTCAGGGATTTTTAAACGTTCCAAATCTCACGGTCCATCTTTTTTGGCCCAGATGAACGAGGGAATGATCTGGCGGACCCGAAGGGGCGATCATCTGCTGGTCGTGAACCGTATTGAGGACATGGGGGGGGTATAATGCTCAGCAAGCGAATGGACACCGTTGGTGTGGCTACAGCCATAATCGTGGCAGTAATCGTGGTCGTAGCGGTAGGAGGGGTTCTTGCCTACGTTTATCTCTATGACCCAGGTTCGTCGGAAACCCCGTACTCGCTTCAAGTCGGGGACTATGTCGAATATGATCTGGATTACGTGGAGGACCCGCAGACGCCGCATAGTAATATTTCATTACGATTGGAAGTGGTGGAGATCTCAGAGTTCACCATGACCATAAACTACACGAACAATCTGGAGGGGTACGTGTATTCCCAATTAGGAGAGGTGCCTATCAATCAGACCCTCCTGCTGACCTATGATCTTAGTGATGCACCCCCTGGTTATGATGTCACCTCATTGGGCAGGGAGAACGTGGCCACCGAATGGGGGACCCTGTCCACCGATCATCTGCGGGTGGAATACCAACATCAGGGCAAACCGATGGTCTATGACCTTTGGATGAAGAAAGGAGTGCCGATCAAGGTCAAGGTCACTTACAATGACATTCCCCAATCCACGTGGATGATCATCGATACCAATCTTGAGTTCATAACAGCATGAACGTGGTGGGCGGATACCCAACGGATGTGTAGCTGAAGAGCTGAGCACATCGGTCGACCTATGGGACCTCGACGTCCTCGATGACCAAACCACACATCGATCGCTCACTAACAATCAGATTGATCAGTGGTGAATGAATAGGTTGCATGACGCCCAAGGCAAATGCGAATAATGTTGAGCAAAAAGAAGCGGATGAGAAGTGGACAGGGGGGGATT
>CAZPFU010000043.1:0-7937 GCA_964585915.1 uncultured Methanomassiliicoccus sp. | reverse complement strand
GGTTTCGCTCACATCTTGCTGAGCTTCAGGAGAGATTCCCACTTCTTGTCCACATTGGCCTGGATCTCGTCCGCTATGCCGGTGAACTTGCCCTTCATCAGGTGCTTGAAGCGGCCCTGGGAGTTCAGCCATTCTGACACCGGCTTCTTCTCCCTCTTACCCTCGGCGATGCGCAGGGATTCTCCCGTAAGCCTCCACTCCCCGTTCTCGTACTCATAGAGAGGCCAGACGCAAGTTTCCACCGCAAGCTTGGACATGGCGATGGTCTGCGAGCCGTCATGCCTCCAGCCGCGCGGGCAGGGCGAGATCACATTGAGGAAGGCCGGTCCAGGGGTATCGATGCCCTTCTTGGACTTCTCGATGAGGTCCTTCCAGTTGTGCGGTGACGCCTGGGCCGCGTAAGGCAGGTCGTGGGCGATTATGATGCGCGTGAGGTCCTTGGGGAACTCGCGCTTACCGGGAACGCAGCTTCCGGCCGGGCAGGTGGTAGTGGACGCTCCCTTTTGGGTCGCCCCGCTCCTCTGGATGCCGGTGTTCATGTACGCCTCGTTGTTGAAGCACACGTACAGGAAGTCGTGCCCGCGCTCGATCGCTCCCGACAGGGACTGGAACCCTATGTCGTACGTCGCGCCATCTCCACCGAAGGCGATGAACTTAACCTCCTGGTCCAGCTTGCCCTGGCGCTTCAGCGAGTTGTAGGCGGCCTCGACGCCGCTCATGGTGGCCGGCGCGTTCTCGAAGGCGGTGTGTATCCACGGTATGTTCCAGGATGAGAACGGATAGATGGTGGTGGACACCTCGAAGCATCCGGTGGCGTTGGCGACCACTACCGGCTTGTCGGTGGCCATCAGCACCTGGCGGGCGATGATCGGCTCGGCGCAACCGGCGCAGAGACGGTGCCCCTCCACCAGCCGCTCCTCGGAGTGGCTCAGCTCACGGAGGTTCAAAGCCTCACCCCCAGGTAGTTGACGCGCTCTCCCTTTCCGGCCATGATCTCCTCGAATACGGTAGTTAGCTGACCCGGCATGATGTCCCTTCCTCCCAGTCCATAGACGTAGTTGCTGATCTTGGGCGCATCCTTCATGCGAGAAGCGGATTCCATGACGTCCATGTACAGCGGGGCCCCGGTCCCTGGGCTCATGGCCCGGTCCAGAACGGCCACGGCCTTCTTCCCCTTCAGGAACTTGGCCATGTCCTCGGACGGGAACGGTCTGAACAACCGTACCTTCACGGCGCCGACCTTCTTGCCCTGGGCGCGCAGCTGGTCCACCACGAAGCGGACCGTACCTGCCGTCGAACCCATGGCCACCATCAGGTACTCGGCGTCCTCGGTGCGGTATCCCTCGACCAGATCGTACCTCCTTCCCGTGAGCTTAGCGAACTCGGCCATCACCTGGCGGGTGACGTCCACGGCGTTCAGCATGGCGGTCACGATCTGGTACTTGATCTCGTAATAGTACTCGGGCATGGCGATCGGTCCGTAGGTGGTGGGCGTCTTGACGTCCAGCAGCGGCCTGACCGGCTGATACGGTCCCACGAACGCCTTCACCTTCTCGTCCTCCAGGAGCTCGAATCTTTCCAGAGCATGGGTGATTATGAACCCGTCCAGGCAGGTCATGATCGGCAGGCGGACCTTCATGTGCTCGGCGATGCGGAAGGCCATCAGGGTGTTGTCGTAAGCTTCCTGCACGTTCTCGCCGAAGATCTGCAGCCATCCCGAATCGCGAGCTCCCATGGCGTCGCTATGGTCGCAGTGGATGTTGATCGGCCCGCTCAGAGTGCGGTTGGCCACGGCCATGACTATCGGCGCTCTCATGGAGGACGTTACGTACAGCATCTCCCACATGAAGGCCAGTCCGGCGGACGCGGTCGCGGTGGCCACGCGGGCACCGGCGGCGGACGAACCGACGCATATGCTCAGGGCACTGTGCTCCGATTCGGCGCACACGTACTCCGTATCTACCGTACCATCGGCGACGAAGTCGGAATACGCCTCAACGATAATGGTCTGGGGCGTGATGGGATAGGCGGCCACCACGTCCGGGTTGATCTGCTTCCAGGCCATGGCTATGGCCATGTCCCCGTTCACCGCTATGGGCTCGCTCATTACACTCCCTCCTCCTTCATGGTTATGGCCTTTGCCGGGCACTGGTTGGCGCAGATGCCGCAGCCCTTGCAGTGGGTGTACTTGAAGCCGACCATCTTCTCGTTCTCGACGAGGATGCTGTTGTCGGGGCAGTAGATCCAGCAGGTGAGGCAGTTGGTGCACTTGTCCTTGTCCACCTCCGGGCGCTCGGAGCGCCACTCGCCGGTCTTGTACTTCTTGGAGCTGCCGGCCTCGGTTATCATGCCGCCGGCGGGCAAGGAACTAGACCCGTTGTCAGCCATTCACTGCACCTCCTCATAGGCCCGCTTGATGGCCCTCAGGTTCTTCTCCACCACGTCCTTGCTCAGCTTGCCGGACATCTTGTTGCGCATCTCCTCGATAATGGTGTCGATGCTCACCACGTTGGTGACCTTTACCAACGCGCCCAGCATGGCGGTGTTGGTCATCGGTCTGCCGATCTCCTCGATGGCGATCTTGGTGGCGTTGACAGCGTAGACGTTCTCGCTGCGCCCGACCGCCTGTATCAACTTGGACTTGTCGTCAGGGAAGTTGGCGATGACCGCCCCTCCCTCCTTCAGCCCTTCGACCACCTTTCCAGCCTTCAGAAGCGTGGCGTCGATGATTAGGACGACATCGGGGAAGTAGACCTGGCTGTGCACCATGATAGGCTCGTCCGAAATGCGGGCGAAGGCGCGGATGGGCGCGCCCATTCGCTCCGGCCCGAACTCCGGGAAGGCCTTGATGAACTTACCCTCCTTGAGGGCAGCACCAGCCAAAATCTCATTCGCCGTGACGACCCCTTGGCCACCTCTTCCATGCCACCTGATCTCAATGGTGCTCACAGCATCTCCTCTCACGGTATTCCCTCTAAATTGTTATAATATAAAATATTTTCAGAAAATTGTTTACGAAACACACAATTAAACAGGGTAAATTCTTCGAAAATACGAGTTACGCACATAGTTTGCGGAATCATCGCTGTCTAAACCGATTTTATTAAGGTCTATAAGATAACGACCCTGCTACACCTTCTCATTCCGTAGGAAATTCCGTTTGGAATCACAAAGCGGGGGGCCCCCATCCCGTCTTTTTTCATCTCGAGATATCGAATTTTTTCCCGTTCCTTCGAAGGCGACTAGATGCTGGCTATAATCATCGAAGTTGGAATGAGGTACGAACGTACGCCGGAATATTATCATTGGACTCATTCAGCATTTAGAAAAATTAATAGACTCCACGCCTATTTTCCACCCGGGTTAGGACATTGAAGGGCCATCGGCCCCTGTGAACTTGCCTGCATCGAACGTTCTTAGAGTGGTGAAACAACCCATGAAAAGGATAGTGAGCATATCTGACCTAGGCAAGAATGACATCGACATCGCCGGTGGCAAGGGTGCCAACTTGGGAGAGCTGGTGGCAGCCGGTTTCAACGTTCCTCCCGGATTCGTTCTGACCACCGCGGCGTACGATCACTTCATGGAAAGCAGTAAGATCGCGGACCGCGTCAAGGATCTCCTGGCAAAGGTGGACGCCAGTTCCGAGTCGTCCCTCCAGGAAGCTTCGACCAAGATCCGCGAGCTGTTCGACACCGTGGAGATCCCAGCTGACCTCAAGGAGCAGATCCTGACGTCCCACAAGGCCATGTTCAAGGGCAAGAAGATGGGATTGGTCGCCGTACGATCAAGCGCCACGGCGGAGGACCTTCCCACTGCAAGCTTCGCCGGCCAACAGGACACCTACCTCAACGTGGAGAGCCCCGAGGAACTGCTGGACAAGGTCCGCAAGTGCTGGTCCTCGCTTTACACTCCTCGTGCCATCTACTACCGTGTCACCAAGGGCTTCGAGCACTCCAAGGTCAAGTTGGCCGTCGTGGTCCAGAAAATGATAAACTCGGAGATCTCCGGCATCATGTTCACCGTGGACCCCAACTCGGAGATGCCGCACATTATTATCGAAGCGGGCTACGGTCTCGGCGAGGCGTTGGTGGGCGGAAAGGTCACTCCCGATACCTACGTGGTGGACAAGTTCCACGACAAGATACTCAACAAGCGCATAGCCAAGCAGAACTGGAAGCTGGTCCGCGGCAAGGACGGGGAGTGCGAGAAGGCCGATGTCCCCGAGGAGCTGCGCAACGCCCAGAAGATGACCGACGAGCAGATATTGGCTCTAGGCGAGATAGGCCGCAACATCGAGGCCCATTACGACCGTCCCATGGACATAGAGTGGTGCATCGAGGAGCGGGTAATGTACATCGTGCAGGCCCGGCCCGTGACCACCCTATCATCCAACGGGGCCAAGGCCAACGGCAAGGCCCAGGACCACGGACTTGGGCAGAGCGCTAAGATCCTGCTGAAGGGATTGGGCGCCTCGCCCGGCGTGGCTGGAGGTCCGGTGCGCATCGTCTCCGAGGATATGAACCTGGAGGTGGTCAAGAAGGGCGATGTCCTGGTGACATCCATGACCTCCCCGGACATGGTGCCCGCCATGACCCGCGCCGCCGCGATCGTCACTGACGAAGGGGGAATGACATGTCACGCGGCCATCGTCGCCCGCGAGCTGGGGATACCCTGCATAGTAGGCGCCTCTCACGCCACCGAGCTGCTGAAGGACGGCGAGAAGATCACCGTCGACGGCAGCATGGGTGTTGTGTACGAAGGGATCGCCGCTCCCAAGAAGGAGGAGAAGTCCGCCGTCGCAGTGGTCGCCTCTGCACCAGTGACCGGCACCAAGGTCTACGTTAACTTGGCCATCCCGCAGAAGGCCGAGGAGGTCTCCAAGCTCCCGGTGTCCGGCGTGGGGCTCATGCGCATCGAGTTCCTGTTCACTTCGTACATACAGGAGCACCCCTGCGCTCTGATCGAGAAGGGAGAGTCCAAGTTCCTGGTGGACAAGCTCTCCGATGGAATCGCCATGGTGGCCAAGGCCTTCTATCCCCGCCCGGTCATCCTGCGCACCTCCGACTTCAAGACCAATGAGTACCGGGACATGGAGGGAGGGGAGAAGTTCGAGCCGCACGAGGAGAACCCCATGATCGGCTGGCGCGGATGCTCCCGCTACGTTTCCGACTCCTACCGCGAGGCCTTCAAGCTCGAGCTGAAGGCCATCAAGAAGGTCCGCGAGGAGATGGGGCTGAAGAACCTGCACGTCATGCTGCCCTTCGTCCGCACCATTGACGAGGTACGGCAGATCACCGCCATGATGAAGGATGTCGGACTGGTGCGCAGCCGCGACTTCAAGCTGTACCTGATGGCCGAGATCCCCTGCAACATATTCATGGCCGAGGAGTTCGCGGAGTGGTGCGACGGGTTCAGCATCGGTTCCAACGACCTGACCCAATTGACCATGGGAGCGGACCGCGATTCCGATATCCTGGGCAAGATGGGCTACTTCGACGAGAGGAACGAGGCGATCAAGAGGGCCATCAATATGCTCATCCAGGCAGCGCACCGCAAGGGATGCACCGTCGGGATATGCGGGCAGGCCCCCTCGGTCTACCCTGAGTTCACCGAGTTCCTGGTAAAGGCCGGCATCGACACCATCAGCCTGAACCCGGACACCGTGGTGAGCACCATAAACATCATCGCCTCCGCCGAGCAGCGCATCCTGCTCGAAGCGGCGAGGAAAACCCTTCAGTAAAACCCCTTCAAGGCTCGCTCTTCAGCAGCCTGGTGGTTATCTCCACCAGGGGGTGGTGCGAGCCGTCTATTATCTTCACGTCGTCCAGGGTGTGCAATCCCTGTTCCTCCGCGCTCTTCTCCAAGCCCAGCTCGACGTCCCTTGACGGTTCGAGCACGAATGCCGAGAACTGCTTCACTCCCATCTGCTTGGACGCCAAGGCCCGGTGGTGCCCGTCAACCAGTATGTAACCGTCATGATTCTGGATGACGATGATCGGCTCGACCAGCCCGCGCTTTATCTCCTCCTTGCGGCCGAGCAGTTCGTCCGCATAGACCTCCTTCTGCGTGGGGCGCAGGGATTCCACGGGCACTATGCGCCTGCGAACCATGATGGACACGCCGTGCTTGGTCTCCAGGAAGTTCTTGATCATGGCCACCTTGTTGGGAGTGGCGCGCTCGATGTGCGAACGTACTATGTCCAGGTTGGAGATGATACCGAGCAGCGTGCCGCTCTCGTTGATCACCGGCACGTTCCTCAGGCCATAACGGAAAAGGATGCGTGCCGCGTCGTCCAGGTCCATCTTCGGGTTCACGGTCACAGTGCCCTTCCTGATTATCTCCGAGATGGGCATCTTAGGCGTCTGATAGTTGCGCAGAAGCTCCTTGGCGGTGATGAATCCCACCAGCTTTCCATCCCTGGTGACCGGCATCCCGTGGAACTCGCTGGATACCAATGTCTCCACGGCCTGCTCTACGGTATAGTCCAGGGGAACGTGGACCACTTCGCGGATCATGTAGTCCTCCACTTTCAGCTTCCGTTCGGCCATGTGATCCGTCAATCTAACCGCAGTCGTCGATTAATACTTTGGCAGGAGCCCCGTCTTTCAGTAAATCCCGCGTCCTCACTTGGGCGGCCTGCGGACATTCTGGACCTGCGCGACCTGAAGCAGCAGGTAGGGTATGGAGATGAGAAGCGCAGTGAACACTCTGATCCCGATCGAGTACTCGGTCATGCCCAGCGACGCTATCCAGGATGCCAAGGACAGGAGTGCGAAGAACCCTCCGACGAACAGGAACACCAGCCCATGGGCAATCCTGCCAAGGTATAGGTGCCCGACGCCCATGACGCCCAGGAACCCAAGGACGAGCGCCAGCTTGAACGCCTTATCCGGGCTCTTCGCTACCACGGTCCGTTCGGACCAGGGAGGTGCGACCGGGGGACCCTGAAACGTCCGCATCGGTTCTTCAAGCGGCTTTTGGTATGGGTTCGGGGTCTGGACCAGCGTAGTTTCGGTCTTGGAGGCATCGAACACGCGTCCGCAGTTGGGACAGAAATCGATGTCCATTCCGCTCGCCCTGCCGCATTGGACGCAGTATTTCATCGCTTCCTGGGACGGCGGCATCGGGGCCACGGGGGTTGCGAGCCTCGCGGTAGGACCTTGGCGCCCCACCTTGATGCCCCACTGCCCCTCCATGATCGCCATGACCGCTTCTAGGTCCTCGCTCCTCCGTGCCCCGGTCTCCCTCAATATCCCTTTTTTGGTCCTCAGGCTCAGGGTAAGATGACCCTGCATCTCTTCTAGGCGGCCAGGGTGGTAAAAACCGGACACCCAGGCCGAGGCGATTTCGTCCTTGGTCACGTAAGAAGGTCTATTGAACCAGCGATCGAAAGTGAACGAGGGGAACTGGATGCCGTTGGTGTATATGGTGATCGGGTGTGCTCCTCTCAAAAGGACCGATCTTAGGAAGAGGTATTGCAGCATCGCCATTCCGGTGACGAACGGCATCAAGGCCAGGCATGCGTACAGCATCTCAGGCCAGAGGTAAAATCCAACGTAGAGCAGCAATCCGTCAAGCAGGAACAGGTCCAGAAGGACGACCTTCACGATCAGGGCCTTCCTTCCAAGGGAGGGATCACTGACCGATAAGATCCTCAGGGTGTTCCCTTTCATCATCGACGACGGTCCGTACATGTCCCCACCAGGTGGTCATGGGCCTCATTATTTATATACGTAGCCTTAGATTTTTAAATAACAACTTTGTGCACTGCACATCACGGGCACTGGCCTCGCATCTCCGTCGAAGCCAGCATCTTCCCCACACCTAAGGATTAAATATTACGACTCGATAAGGGGAAAGGCCGTATGCCCCGGTAGTGTAGCGGCCTATCATGAAGCCCTGTCGAGGCTTCGACTCGGGTTCAAATCCCGACC
>CAZPFU010000042.1:0-7993 GCA_964585915.1 uncultured Methanomassiliicoccus sp. | reverse complement strand
GAGCCAGCTGGGCGTGGAGCTCATATCCACCGGCGGCACGGCCAAGCTGCTGACCTCCCACGGACTGAAGGTCATTGGGATCTCCGACTACACTGGCTCCCCGGAGATGATGGATGGCCGCGTGAAGACACTGCACCCGGCCATATTCGCAGGGCTTCTGGCGAGAAGGGATTCCCCCGAGCACATGAGGCAGCTCAAAGAGGCGGGGCAAAAGCGCATCGACATGGTCGTCGTCAACCTCTACCCGTTCCGGGAAACGGTGCTCAGCAAAGGTGAGGATCTGGACGAGGTCATCGAGAACATCGACATCGGCGGGCCGTCCATGATCAGGGCGGCGGCCAAGAACTCCGATTCGGTGGCGGTCGTCACCGACCCGTGCCGATACGCTGCGCTGCTGGAAGAGATGAGTGCGAACGGAGGGGAGCTCTCCAAGCCGACATTGCGCAGGCTGATGCTGGAGGCGTTCCGTTCCACCGCCTATTACGATTCGTTGATCGCCTCCCATTTGGGAAGGGAATTCGGTGATGAAGGTTTCCCGGACACGTACAGCATGGGCCTGGAGAAACGCCAGGACCTCCGCTACGGCGAGAACCCCCAGCAGACCGCCGCGTTCTACGTCGATCCGTTCGCCAAGGGCGTCTGCGTCTCCCGCTCCGAGCAGCTGCATGGTAAGGAGCTCTCATACAACAACATCCTGGACCTCGAATCGGCGTTGGAGCTGGTCCGAGAGTTCGACAGGCCCACGGCCATCGTCATCAAGCACACCAACCCCTGCGGTGTGGCGTCGGCGGACACCATCTCGGAGGCGTTCACCAGGTCCTACGCCGTTGATCCGAAGGCCGCCTTCGGCTGTGTGATCGGGCTCAATCGGAACGTTGATATCGCCACCGCCACCGACATCTCCCAGCACTTCGTGGACTGCGTCATCGCCCCTGATTATGACCGGGACGCCCTGGAGGTGTTGGAGAAGAAGAAGAACATCCGTTTGCTAAGGACGAACGCGCCGATAACCCTGGACACCGCCCCGGAATGGCGCATGAAGCGCATCAAGGGCGGTCTCCTCGTGCAGACCAACAAGTTCGTTCCAGTTACGGCCGCCGACCTCAAGGTGGTGACCAAACGTTCGCCGACCGAGGAGGAGATACACGGCATGCTCTTCGCCAACAAGGTCTGCAAGCACGTGTGGTCCAACAGCATTATCCTAGCCAAGGGCGAGACCGTCGTCGGCATCGGTGCCGGGCAGATGTCCCGCGTCGACTCCTCGATGATCGCCGCGCACAAGGCCGGCGAGAAGGCCAAGGGCAGCGTGATGGCCTCGGACGCCTTCTTCCCCTTCCGGGACGGAATAGACACGGCGGCTGAGGCCGGGGTGACGGCAATAATCCAGCCCGGCGGTTCGATTCGCGATCAGGAGTCTATCGACGCGGCGAACGAGCACGGCATGGCCATGGTGTTCACCGGAGTTAGGCTGTTCCGGCACTGAACGTTCCAGGAATGAGAATGCTCAGCCAACATTTATTTAGGTCCTTTCTTCTTTATTTTACATGAATGATAAATTACTGAGCGTGGCGGCGATCTTCCTAGCTTCAATGCTGTTCTTCTCCCCCCTCTCCCTTCTTACCGCCTCGCCTTCCGACATCGACCAGGCCTCAGTGGTCGATGGGTCCCTATCGGCACCATTGGAAGGAGGCCCTCAGAAGGTCAAGGTCGAAAACGACACTGACCTGCAGACGCAGGCCTTGTCGAACCTATGGCCTGGTACCGGGACCGCGTCCGACCCGTACCTGGTCCAGGGATTTACCCTGCAGGGGGACGATTCCTCCCCGGCCATCTGGGTGTGCAACACCACCCTGGCCCTCAGGTTCCTCGACATCCAGGTGCAGGACACGAGGGAGGAAGGATCCCCGCCGCTCATGGTCATAAAAAACGTGACCGGGTTGGAACTGGACAGGGTGCATGCGTACCAGGAGTTCGAGAACGATAGCCTGGACATTGAGGCATCCAGGGACGTCAGGGTCGTCAACTGCACCCTGGGGAACACATACATAAGCCAATGCGAAGGTATAACGATCCACAACTGCACCATAGGTCCCTGCGATGGGCTTTATACGGTCCAGAACAGCGATATGACCATATCGGACAGCACCTTCGACAGCACCTGCGTCTTCGACATGTACGAAAGTGACGGCATCGTGTTGCTGAACAATACTATGCTGAACATAATGTGCGGTGTGAGATTGATCCATATGGGCAATGTGACCTGCTGGTCCAACGCCTTCTTGAACTGCTCCCTTTGCAACTATCCGTTATCGTATGGGGACGATCAAGGCTCATTCCGCTATCTGGTGGCCCCTAGCAACAACACCGTCAACGGGGCGCCCCTGGTCCTGCTTCGTGACATCGACATGCTCGGGGAGGTCCCTGCCGGGGCCGGTCAGCTGATACTGTACAATGTCACCGGGGCCTCCATCACCGATTATGATATGCAGAGATGCACCAACCCCATCAGCGCCACTCTGTGCAACGGCCTTGTAATCACCTCCGTCCGACTTCAATGGGCCTACTTCGGGATGAACCTCTATGGGTGCGACGGCCTGGAAGTCCGGTCCTGCGACCTCGCGCACTGCCTCTATGGGATGACGATATCCGCATCCTCCTCGGTCCTGGTCCAGGAGAACACGCTGAACGGAACTTACTACGAAGACATCTCCATGATGACCGGGGCGGGAGATTGCGGCATATTGATGTACAATGGCGACGGGAGGGCGATCGATAACGCCATATCCAGTTACTACTCCGCCCTGGTCATCAACGAACTTCCCCACGCCGAGGTCATGAACAACACCATTGTGTATGCCGAGTACGGCATTCGATCGCTGTCCTCCGACATGGCGATCATATCGGGAAATCACATTGCCGGGGCGAAGTATGGAATAAACTCCGAAACCAACAGGGACTTGCTCATGATCAACAACACCCTGGTCCGAGGAAAATATGGCTGCTCCCTGTCCGAATCGGACCGCTGCCAGGTCCTCGGGAACAACATCTCCGAATGCGAGCGCTACGGCATATGCCTGTTCATGGGATCCGACATGAACCTCATTGCCGACAACTCGCTCATGGGCAACAATGGGGCTGGCGGCCAGTTCTCGTCATCTGCGGTCCAGGCCTACGACAGGGGTGCCGGGAACCGTTGGAACTCATCATCGGGGGGCAACACTTGGTACGACTGGCAGGGTCCCGACGCCGACCGCGACGGTTTCGTCGATTCTCCATACCCCATCGATGGCACCTCCCATTCATATGATCGCCTTCCGCTGGTCTCCCATGCAGTGGCCGATGATCGTACGCCACCCACGCTCGCCATAACCTCTCCGGCCGAGGGGACCTGGAGCAGCGAGCACAGCCTGTTGGTGACCTGGGAATCGGAGGACAACGACACCATAGTGGTCAAGCACTGGCTGAGCTACGACGGCTCGGAGTGGTGGGATGTTGGCATGGCAAGCTCATCGGAGTTGGACGGTGTGGACGGATGGCACACCCTCAGCGTCAAGGCCGTCGATCTGGCCGGCAACTTCGCCGTCAGGAACGTCACCTTTGGCTTCGACCGAACGGCTCCTGTTGTGGGGATCGCTAGCTCCTCGGTCACGATCGAGTGGAACGCCTCGGATGCCGGGGTCGGCCTGCTGAGGGTGGAGGTGCAGGTTGACGGCGGGGAATGGCTGAACGCGACTGGTAATGATTCCGCTGTGCTGTCCGGTCTGTGTGAGGGCTATCATGAGGTGACCGTCAAGGCCACTGACTGGCTGGGATGGAACTCGTCGGCTATCGGGTGGTTCGAGGTGTTCCTCGGGATCAGAGAACTGCAGATAACCGCTCCCTCCGAGGGCGCGATTTTTAGCGGTGATGTCCATGTGGCCTGGGAGGTCCAGGGGCTGTCCCTGCCATATTGGGTGTGGATAATTGTGGATGACCAGGACCCCTTATCTGCGACCGGCTACGACCACACGCTGACCGGGCTGAGCGATGGAAGGCACAGTATCGAGGTGCGGGCGGAGGACGATCACGGTCATACTGTATCGGACCAGGTGAACATGACCGTGGACCGGCTCGCGCCGGTGATCGCCATCACATCCCCCGTCACTGGGACATTCCTGGACCAGGGCAGCGTCGTCCTGACATGGTCCGTCAGTGATACCACCCCCACCATTGTCAGATGGAGGGTCGACGGAGGCGGATGGACCGAGGCTGAAGGCAACAGCGCCTCAGTGACCGGCCTGGCAGAAGGACCACATGTCCTGGAGGTCTCCGCCACGGACGTCCTGATGCACAGCTCCACCGCCTCCGCGGAGTTCACCGTGGACTTGAGCGCTCCCATCGTTGATATCGTCTCTCCCGGGGAAGGGGCGCTGCTGGGCGACAGCGACGTGACCGTGATCTGGTCCGTATCGGACACAACTGCAGTGACCAGCAGATGGTGCGTGGACGGAGGCGCATGGACCCAGGTCTTCGGCGAACGGGTCACCATTTCACCAGGGGGCGGTCATCACGTCTTCCTTCTTTCCTGCCGGGACGAGGTCGGCCGGGTCAGCAGCACCAGCATCTCCTTCTACATCGACAACACGGCTCCCATGGTGACCATCACGTCTCCGACCGAAGGCGCCATCATCAGTTCCGTGGAGGTGAACGTGACATGGACGTCCGATGACCTTTCCGACACCTTCTGCAGGTGGAGACTGGACGGAGGCGATTGGACGTCTATCTCGGGGAACGGGGCAGCATTGAGCGGACTGGACGACGGTGCACACATCTTCGAACTGCTGTGCATTGACGCGGCCGACAACAGCGCCAACGCTTCGGTCCGGTTCGTCATAGATACCACGGCCCCGTCCGCCGAGGTATCACAGTCCGGGGATGTCCGTTCCTCGCACTGGACCGTCACGATAACCCCCAGCGAGAATCTTTCTGTCTTCGAACTGAGCGTGAACGGAGAGGACGTGGCGGCGTTCCTGAGCAATGGTTCGTTGATCGTGGAGATGGATTCCCCTCTGGACGGGAACGAGCTGTGGCTGACGCTCAACTGCACCGACCTGGCCGGGAACTCGGCATCGTTCGGTTGGAACCGTTCCTTCGATCCGGTGCTCCCGTGGGTCAGCGGCGTGCTGCTGGACGAGGCTGGACTTCCCCTCTCCGATGCCGAGGTTCATCTGGATGATGCGGAGATCGCCATCACGGACACCCATGGACGCTTCAACGTGACCGCCGCCCCCGGTTCCCACTCCTTGACCTTCGTCAAAGAAGGCTATCAAGACCTGAACCGGAGCTTTACCCTTGATGATGGGATGGTGCTGCAAGGTCTGACCATGGTGCCGTTGGAGCAGGATGAGCACGACGATAGGGATGACAGCAGCGATGAGGTGGTCCTTATCATCGTGGCCGCGGTGGTGGTCGCGGCAGCTCTGGCAATGTCATTGCTGATCCGGGCAAGGAGGAAATGACCGAACGATGGACGTCAACCCCGTCCAATCATCTGGACATAGGGCCGATCCTCTTCAGGCTGCAATAACCATCCGGGCACACCTCGGTCTCCAACTGGATCGTCACATGGCTTATGTGAAAACGGTCCTCGAGCATGCTTTCGAGATCCCGCAGCACCGGCGAGCAGGCGCTGACCTGCTGGTCACTGACCACCACGTGGCCGCTGAGCGCGTAGACGCCCGAGGATAGCGTCCAGACGTGCAGGTCGTGCACTAAAAGCACGCCCTCCGTGGAGGTCATGGCCTCCTCCACCTCCCTGAGCTCGATGTGTTTGGGCACGGCCTCCAGCAGGATGGACACTGATTGCGATATGAGCCGGTAGGCGCCGATCATTATGATGGCGGCGATGGCCAGACCGATAAGCGCATCGGCCTCCTGCCAGCCGAAGAACCGTATCAGCAGCGCGGCGGCGATGACCCCGAAGGACGACAGCAGGTCGCCCATCATGTGCAGGAACGCCCCGCGCACGTTCAGGTTCTCCTTGGAGCCCCGGTGCAGCAGGACCATCCCCAGAAGGTTGGCCCCCATGCCCGCTATCGCCACAAGGAGCATGAGATCGGCGTCCACGGTCGTCGGATCGGCGAGCCGGCCAAGGGCTTCGCGCATCACCAGCAGGGAGATCACCACCAGGGCCATACCGTTGACCAGCGCTACCAGTATCTCCGCCCTCAGGAATCCGTAGGTGTGTCTTTCAGTGGCCTGCCGGCCGGCGACCAGCGACGCCCCCAGGCTGAGTCCTAGAGCCAGCACGTCGGTGAACATGTGCCCGGCATCGCCCAGGAGGGCCAGGCTTCCGCTGAGCACCCCTCCGATCACCTCCACCAGGGCGAAGGCCGCGGTGATCACCAGGGCATAGGTGAGCATCCTGGTAGATCCATGACGATGGTGATGCCCCTGTTCCATGCTCATAATTACCGTCGTCATCCCCTAAATCATTTTCACGCTTGGCCCTCGAGAGCATTTAATAACGCGGGAAGGGATTCGCTTGGGATGAGCCCCCAGGTCACCTTCCATCCCAAAGGCCGCAGTATAGACGTCCCGACAGGCACCAGCCTGCTCGAGGCGGCGATACTGGCCGGGGTGGAGGTCAACAGCGCCTGCGCCGGAAAGGGTGTCTGCGGACGCTGCCGGGTGGTGGTGGAAGGGGACATCGATACGAAGACGACACCCCGCATAACCGAGGAGGAATGGGCCAGCGGATATCGGCTGGCATGCCTTTCCAAGGTCAAGGGCGACTGCGTCGTTTTCGTCCCGGAGGAGAGCCAGCTAAAGCCCATGCAGATAGTCGGCGGGAAGGTCAGCACCGACCTGAAGGATATCTCCCCGCTGGTGCGGGCGGTCTTCGCGAAACTGCGCCCTCCCACCCTCCAGGACAACGACGCCGACCTGGAACGGCTGCTGAAGCAGATGGGCTACGAACCGGGCTCGCTGGAGGTACCGCTGTCCCTGCTCAGGGAACTGCCAAAGGTCATCCGCGAGGGGGAGTGGACGGTGACCGCCTTCTTGGACGGCGACATCCTGGTGGATGTGAGGCCGTGGAAGTGCGTCTCCAGGAACTTCGGGGTGGCGGTGGACATCGGCACCACGACCGTGGCCTTGCAGCTGGTCGACCTGAGCACCGGTAAGATGATCTCCCAGGTCTCCGACTACAACCGCCAGCTGATGTACGGCGAGGACGTGCTGGCGCGCATCATGTACGGCGAGGACCATGGCCAGGAACGCCTGCGGCACATGATAATAGATACCATCAACCACATGCTGGCCAGGGTGTGCGGCAATGAGGACATCTGCGTTGGTAAAGGAAATAAGGTCTGCCCCCAGGAGGTCATGGCGGTCAGCGTGGCGGGTAACACCACCATGATGCACATGTTTCTAGGTCTGGACGCCAAGTGCATACGTTACTCGCCTTACACGCCAGTGACCAATCTTTCCCCGCGCACCAACGCCGGGGAGCTGGGTTTGAACATAAATCCCCGGGCCTCGGTGCATCTGGTGCCCGGACGAGCTAGCTATGTCGGCGGCGACGTCATGGCGGACGTGGTGGCCAGCGGAATGGCCAAAAGCGAAGGTATCTGCCTGCTGATCGACGTCGGTACCAACGGGGAGGTCGTGCTCGGCAACATGGATTGGCTTCTGGCCTGCTCGGCCTCCGCCGGCCCGGCGTTCGAGGGAGGCGAGGTCTGTCATGGCATGCGCGCCGGCGACGGGGCGATCGAGAAGGTATCTCTCGTAAGGGGGGTACAGTACAGCACCATAGGGAAGGCCCGGCCCAAGGGCCTCTGCGGCTCCGGACTTATCGACCTGCTGGCGCAGATGTTCCTTACTGGCGTGCTAGATAAGAAGGGGCACCTGCAGCCCTCCGAGCGCGTACGGGAAGGGGAGTCCGGAAAGGAGTACGTACTCGTCTATTCCAAGGACGCGGAGAAGGACGGCTACGACCTCAAGGCCACCGGGA
>CAZPFU010000041.1:2925-8030 GCA_964585915.1 uncultured Methanomassiliicoccus sp. | reverse complement strand
CAGAAGGCCGGGATGGCGTTCCGGCGGAGCATCTGGCCGGCCAGACGTCCTTCGAGGATCACGTTCTCCTCGTTCCTCGCCACCTCCAGCAGTCGTTCGTCTATCAGCCGGTCGTACTTGGGGTCCGTTTCCGCCAGATCGCCGAACTCCTCCAGCGACATGTTCAGCTCCTTGGCCATCTCCCGGAACACGTGGCCGGAAATTACCGTCCGGTATCCCAGGATATCGCCGAGCATGCGGCAGACCGTGGTCTTGCCGCTGCCGATCATGCCGCTGATGGTGATCCTCATTGCCCTTCAGCCTTCAGTTCGTTCAACCGCTTCTTGAAGGAGTAATACCTCAGACCTCTTGAAAGCAATTGCCCGAAGGGGACGCTTATCAGGGAATAGAGAAGCACCCAGGCCGGAAGAACGTACGACTCGTTCAGGTCGGCGAAGTTGGACCAGGGTACGGTAATTACCGCGCTCTGCAGGTCGCCGACGAAGACCGCTAACCACGCAAAGATGGGGATGATGATGAGCATGGTCACCGGCATCAACTTCATCTGGGTGGTGGTCTGCTTCATCGACTCCTCCATCATCTTGGGCTGCAGCTCGAGCATCTTCTTCAGCCGGTAGGTGTTGTTCTCCTTGCGGGCTTCCCTCATCTCCTTGTTGAACGCGGCCATGATCTTCTGGCTGCGGGCCTGCTTCACGTAGTCGGTGAAGAAGTGCCTGACCACGATGCTCAGGGTGGTCATGAACGCGCCGGTTATGAACAGGGACACCACCGGGAAGGAGCCGTCGAAGCCCCACAGGGGCTCCAAGCCGTACCCGACCATGTTCCCGAGGGCGCTCCTGAGGTCTTGGTCGAACATCACGAAGATGGCCATGATGAAGACGAAGATCAGCAACATCCTGCTGGTCGTCGACTTGGGGTCTGCGGCCTTAGTGTCTGCCATGCTTCATCACTCCCCACCGAAGAATCCCCTCAGCACGGGGTGCATCTCCATCATCTGCTCCCTTCCCAGCGCTTCATAGAACTGGATCATGATGCCCACGGCGAGCAGCACACCAGTTCCGCTGGCGTTACCGACCGTTCCGATGAGGTCTGCTCCTGCTGCGAGGCCGCCCACCACCGCACCGGATATCACCGTCACGATGGGGATGTACCTCTCCAGCACGCGCTTGAGCACTCTGGGGTCACGGCGGAAACCGGGTATCTGCAGTCCGGAGGACTCGATCTGCCTGGCGACCGCCTCAGGCCCCATGTTGGTGGTCATGATCCAGAACTTGGCGAACAGGATCGAACCTCCCACCATTATTCCGGCGTAGATCAGCACGTGGGCTATCACCTGCCAGCTGCTATGCCCGTAGACCATACTTCCGTACGTTCCAGGGTTGAGGATCGGCAGTAACCAATCCCCCACCCCATTGGGCGTGGACAGGTACCATGCCAATCCCGACGTGGGATGGGTGGCCCCCTCCGGATAGACGCCTAACAACGGATTCCCGCCCAAAAGCGGTATCCCGCTCAGCGCGTCGTTTGTATAGAACAGCATGGTGAACATGCTTATGTTCGCCAGCAGCGCGGCCATCAGGATGACCGGGATGTTGGAGGCGTAGATCAGTTTGATGGGGTATCTTCCACGCGCTCCTCTGGCGGTACCATGAGCCAACGGCAGCTCTATGCGGGCCGACTCGATGTAGGCCACGAACATGAATATTATTATCGTCCCTATCAGCGCGATGAGCGGATTGGGATTGGCTATCAACATCTGTTCATACCCGCCGCCCACCAGGTCCGACGCTGATTGGTGCGTCAGGATGTAGATGGTCTTCGGTATCGTACCGACCGGCAGGTTGCTGTTGCTGAGGGGCAGGTCTCTCTCCAGCCCCTCGGTGTTAAGCGTTCCAGTGAAAAGCGCTTCCGCGACGCCTGCAGCGATGAACAGCGATATTCCGCTTCCGATGCCCCATTTGGAGACAACTTCGTCCATCAGGAACACCAGGTACGAACCTACGCAGAGCTGGACCACTATGATCAGCCTGGCGATGTTCTCTCCCCGGAGAAGGCCGGAATCGCCGAAGGTGCCCTCCATGCCGGAAACGAAGGCGCCTGACGGTACCAGGTACCCGAACACCTGGGGGACCGCCTCCACCAATATCATCACTAGTACCAGGAACTTCTGGCTGCTCTGATAGACCGCCTTGTCGTCCTTGTTCGTAAGGTCCAGCTTGATTATTTTAGCCCCAACGAACAACTGCATGATGATAGATGCGGTTACTATCGGGCCAATGCCCAGATGCATGAGCGAACCCTGCGCCCCGGCCAGGATGGCCCGGTACTGGGCGAAGAGGTCAACCGTCTTGTCGCCATCCAGCCCGTACAGGAAGATGTTGGTCATGATGAAATAGAAAACCAGTATCACTATGACCCACAGCATCTTGGTCCGGAAATGGACGTGCCCCTCGGGTTTGGAGACCGCCGGGAGGCGGTCGGTAATCGGTTTCAGCTTGTACAGCTTGCTCTTCTGGTCGTCGGCCATTAGCATCACGCGATACTTATTCTGGCACCACGATATGCCCGCCTGCTTCTTCAACCTTGGCCTTGGCCAAGGCGGTGGTCTCGGCGACCAAGACCTCGAAGGGCGTGCTTATCTGGCCGTTCCCCAGCAGCTTGTCCACGCCCAGGGCGGTGAGGTCTACGGTGATCTTACCGTCCTTCTCGGCCGCGGTTCCCTGGGCCTTCATGACGTCCAGTATCTGCTCCAGATCCCCCACGTTCATGGTGATCTTGGCGGATACCATCTTCTGGGGCCGCTTGAACCCGTGCCGGCCGAAGTGGTCGGGCATGTATTTCAGCATGTACTGGGCCTTGTGCTTGTGCAAGCCGGCGTTGCCCTTGCCGCCGCGCTTTCCAGCTCCACGTCCGGCCTTCTTGCCGCGGCCGTGGGTCCTGGAGCCCCTGAACTTCTCGGTTCTGCTAACCATTCATATCACCTTCAGATCATCCTGGAGATGAGGTCGTTTATTTCCTCTCCCCGATAGCCCAGGGCGCCTCCGGCCCCGAATCCGCGCTTGACCCCTTCGTAACCCTTCTTGGGGGGGCTCAGGCGGAACAGCGGCTTGACGTCCTTCATGTCCGAGTACTTGGTCTCGCCCTTGACGATGCCCTTGGAGAGGGCCATGATGGAGCCGAAGGGGGTGTTGTCCTTGACCACATCATCGTCGATTGGCTTGTCGCCCATCAGCCGGCCGCGGAACTTTATCATCCTGGCCAGGGTCTCCTCGGAAACCTCGCCCCAGGTGATGTAGTCCTTGGCCTTCATCAGCATTCCCTTGATCTCCTCCGTCTCCGGAAGGATCACGCAGTGGTTCGCCCGGGTGAGGCGGAGCATGCGCATGGTGTCCTCCACGTCGTGGCGGACACCGGAGTGTCCACGAACACGTATAGCGGCGTAGGCCATGTTCACTCCTCCTGTCCGGGGGCGGCGTCCTCGGCCACGTGCAGCTGCACCGGCCCGCTCACTATGTGCTGCCTCTTCTCCTGCTCCTCGGAAACGCGCATCTCGATGGTGTTCCTCAGGGCGTAGTAAGTGGCGTACGCATAGTTGACGGTGGTCTTGGTGTGCCCCTTGGCGAAGCCCCAGGAGTCCTTGACGCCAGCGAGGGTCAGGATGCTCTTGGCCACGTCGCCGACCGCCAGGGATATGCCCCGGGGAGCGGGCTTCAGGTAGACCTCCACCGAGCCGGACTTGCCGACCACGGTGAACGGGAGCGAGTGCGGGGTGCCGCATCCGCATTCCCAGGAACCGCATCCGCGCTTGATCTCGATGATGTTCAGCTTGGCGTTGTCGATGGCCTTGCGGATGGAAGGTCCTACTTCCTTTCCTTTCGCCCTCCCGATGCCGATGAACCCGTCGCCGTTGCCGACCACGCAGGTGATACGGAACTTGACCCTCCTGCCGGAGTCGGTCATCCTCTGAACGATGTTCACGTCGATGACCTCGTCCTTCAGGTCGGGGAGCAGTATGTCCACGATCTCCGCCTCGCGCAGGGGGAGCTTGGTGGCCAGGGCCTGGCTCATGGTGGTTATCTCACCGTTGAGCACCATCTTTCCCAGTCTGGTCTTCGGTACCCAATCCATCTCAGTTCGCCTCCATGCGGGTCTTGATGTCCTTGATCATCTTTTCCACGTCATCGCCGATGTGCTTGCCGGCCAGGCGCTCCTTGCTCGGCAGCACCTCCTTGCCGTGGGGTATCTTCATTCCGGCGTCCACCATGCCCTTCAGGGCGGCGAACACCGTGGCGCCCTTGGCGGGCACCTTCAGGCCGATGTCGAGCACGGCCTCGTTCACTCCTTTGGCCACGGCCTTCTTCCCGGCCAGGTACCCGGTGAGGTACGCGGCGGGGACGTTCCCGGTGGCCTTGTCCCATCCCATCTCCAGCAGCTCGCGGGAGTGGGCGGTGACCAGTACCTGGTCGCCCTGGGCGTCGAACTCCACTATCTGCACGCTTACATGGCGCAGGGAGGTGCGCACCACGGCGCGCGGTACCCTGGCCCTCAGCAGCCTCTGCCTCTGTCTGTAGTCAGTGCGTCCCTCACGCCGGCGGCGGAAGGCCACTTTGTATCTCGGTCCTTGGGCCATCAGTTGTCCCCCTTGAGGTAGCCTTCGGTCTTCAGGTGCATGAGCAGGTTGTTCCTGCTCCTGAACATGCCGCCCTTGGCCTTCATGTAGAATTCGCGGTACACGGTCCGGCTGATCTTGCCCTCGTCACGCAGCTCGCGCAGCGTGGAACGCAGGGGCCTGATCGTCTGGATCCAGGCCTCCTTCTTCGGCCTCCTGGCCGTAGAGGTGCCCTTCCTGCTGCCCTGTCCACGCCTGCGTCCCTTGGCCTTCTGGGCCAGCCGGTGACGGGCCCTTCCGCGGGAGATTCCCCGCACGGGCAAGGCGCGGATGGACCCGGACTGGATGGCGGTCCTGATGTCCGCCCGGGTTATGGCGTCTGCGACGTCCTCGATGCGGTTCGGGTCTATCCATACCCGGTTCTCGCCGCACTTCAGGACTTCGGCCGCCATGCGCTTCTGGTTCTTGAGATCCATCTGTTTCACGTCCTGTTCAA
>CAZPFU010000041.1:0-2912 GCA_964585915.1 uncultured Methanomassiliicoccus sp. | reverse complement strand
TATCGCCTGCACCTTGGGGTCGACGCCCTCCACCTGGCTGGCGTTGTACACCATGACCTCCTGGAATCCGGAGGGGTGGAAGTCACGGACGGCCTTCGGCCCGCGGAAGCCGATCGAGACGACCGGCGGTCGGTAGGAGAGGTGTCTCCTCATCTTGGAGTGGATGCCCTTGGGCTTCCTCCACTTCTCCCCCAGCCTCTGGTACCGGAACCACTCCTGCCTCTTGAACGCGGGGCGGGCGTCGTTCTTGGCGCTCCTGTGCTCCAGGGCGGCCTTCACGTCGTCATCGAGGACCGGCTTGACCTTAGGTACTGCCTTCTCCTCGTCCTCGACGATCTCGGTCTCCGCCTCGGTCTCGGAAAGCAGCTCGAGCCAGTGGTCGGCGATCTTGTTGCCCACGCCGTCCAGCTCGTCCACGATGACCTTCTTGCGGTCCTTGTCCTGCAGGGCTTCCAGGAGCTCGTCCATCTCCTTTATGCCCAAATCGGCCAGCTGAGCGGTGTACTCCTCCCTGTAATAGGGAAGGTCCTGTATCTTGTTGATCTCCTTCTTGGCCGACATTACTTAGGCCTCCTTGCCTTCTCTACGATGTAGATACCATCCTGGAAGACCCTGGGGTCGAACCCCCTGATCTTGGTGGCGCGTTCGATGTTGGCGGCGGTCTGGGATACCTTCTCCAGGTCGGAGCCGGTGACGAAGACCTCGGCGCCCTTGATGGTGACCTTCGCTCCCGCCAGTATAGGCGCGGAGCGCGGGGCCTTCTCGCCCAGGAAGTTCTCGATGATGAACTTGTCGCCCTTCACCGCTATCTTCATGGGGAAGTGGGAGTAGACCATCTTCATGGCGTACTCGAACCCGTGGTTGGCCCCCTCGACCATGTTCTTCAGGTGGGCGGTGTACGTCCCCACCAAGGCCTTCTCCTTGGTGCGGGGGTACTCGCACTCCACGTGGAAGTGGTCCTCCTTGAAGGTGACTATCACCTTAGGGTGGCTGAAGTCCCTGGTTACCGTGCCCTTCGGTCCCTTGACGGTGACCTCGGCCCCCTTCATGGTGACCTTGACCTCCTTAGGCACGTGCACCTTGTCGTCCAAATGTCCGGTTACAGTCATTTAAATCCCTCAGTACACGAACGCGAGCAGCTTCCCGCCCACGCCCTTCTCCTTGGCTTCCATGTGGGTTATCACGCCGTCGGTGGTGGTCAGGATCAACACGCCGAAGTCCTGGGCCGGCAGGTACCGGGCCTCGAACTGCTCCATGTCTACCTTCTTCACCGAGTAGCGCGGCTTGATCACGCCGCAGTTGTTGATCCTGCCTTCCAGCATGACCTTGAACACTCCGGCCTTTCCGTCCTCTATGAACTCGAACTGGTTGATGTAGCCGTTGTCCTGCATCACCTTGAGGACCCGGCCGATAAGCTTCGAGGAGGGCCTGATTATGCACTCGCTCTTGCCCACGGCCGCGGCGTTCTTGATGGTGGACATCGCATCATTCAATGGATCGCTCTGCATTTTTTTCACCTCACGAGTACTTCTTGAACCCTATCTGCGGCGCGATCTCCCTGAAGCATTGCCGGCAGAGGTGCATGCCATACCGGCGGATAATGCCCCGTCTCCGGCCACACCTGGTGCAGCCCACGCTCCTTCCGAACTTCTTCTTGGGCTTCAATCGATCACCTCGACGTTGAACTTCTGTTTGATGAACTCCATGGCCTCAGGCCTGGTCATGCGGTGGCTGTGCGGTATCGAGCGGCGCATGATGCGGCGCCTGGCCACGCGCTTTCCCGGCCTCTGGATGGACACGCTGATGTCCATGCCGAATATCCCGATCTCGGGGTCGTACTTCATCCCGGAGAAGTCGGTGTAGTCCGGCACTCCGAAGGATAGGTTGCCTTCGCGGTCGAAGGAGTAGGAGGCGATGCGGTTCTCCCGGATGGTGAACGCCCTCTTGAGGAACTCCTCGGCCCTCTCTCCCCTGAGCGTGACGACGCATCCGATGGGCATGCCCTCGCGGATGCCGAAGTCACGGTTGGTCACCTTGGAGAAGGTCTGTTTGGACTTCTGTCCGGTGACCATCTCGATGACCTTCTGTGCCTTCACCAGGCGCTCGCCGGCCTCGCCGACGCCCATGTTGACGACGACCTTCTCGATGCGCGGCTGGCGCATGACGTTGTCGCTCATGCCGCTCTCACCTCGGGCAGGGCGACCTCGGGGGTCTTGTTGCCGATGACGAACACGTTGTCCTTCACGGTCAGCTTGCCGTTCTTGAAGCGGACCAGGTTGGGGGCGGTGGAGCGCTCCTCGATCTGCTCCTCCACCACGTTGATCTGTCCGGCGTTGGAGCCGCTGACGATCATGGCCACGTTCCCCTGGACCAGCTTGAAGGCCTCCAGTATCTTCTGGGTAGGCACCTCGATCTTCAGGACGTCGCCGGTCTTGTAGCTGTCCGACTCGACCAGGACGTTGCGCCCGTCGTGCAGGTTGAGCTGCAGGCGGCCACCGCTGACGTAGGTCTTGTTCTCGATGCGGCACAGCTTCCACTTGGCGCGGTCCTCGGTTATCTCCACGAGTATGAACTTGCCGCGGTCGTCCAGCAGCATGCGGTAGTGCTTGCCGTTGGCGGGTATGCTGATGACGTCCATCAGGCCGACCGGGAACTTCTCCTCGGTGACGACCTTGCCGTCCACCAGCACCTTCTTCGCGGAAAGGACCTTCTTGGCCTCGGCGGCGGTGTCCACTACCTTCAGCATGTCCCTCAGGACCACGCTCAAAGGCATACATCCGTCCAGCGAGTGCGGGCCGGGGTTGGGGCTGGTCACCCATACGTTGCTCTTCCTGGGCACCGGCCAGCTCTTCGGTGCGTTAAGTCTCTTCAAATCCTGGGTCACTGGGAACCCTCCTCTAATTGCAGCTTCT
>CAZPFU010000040.1:0-8493 GCA_964585915.1 uncultured Methanomassiliicoccus sp. | reverse complement strand
CTCCACCATGCCGATGATCTCGGGGATCGTCTCACTGGCCTTGGGATACATGTTGGCGCGCTTGACGCGCAACGCATCGGAATCCCGGAAGTAGGAGTCGATGCATCTGCGCGATACGGCCAGGGCGTCAACCCCTTCCTCGTTGGCGCGCTTGATGATCTTGTCGTCCACGTCCGTGAAGTTTATGACCAGCGTCACATCGAAACCGCGGTATCGCAGGTAGCGGGAGACCATGTCGAAGACCACCATGAACCGTGCGTGGCCCATGTGAACATCATCATACACCGTGACGCCGCAGACGTACATCTTGACCCTCTTGTCCTCGATCGGTCGGAACTCCTGCTTGGCCTTGGCCATGGTGTTGTAGATCTGCAGCGTCATTTCTTCGCCTCATCGCCGTTCTTCTGGTTTACGAGCTTTTCCAATCGCTCAAGGCGATGGTCTAGCTCGGATATGTTGTTTGTCAGTTGCATTATGGCGTCCCGCAATGGATCCGGGAGTTCATCATGGCGGAGGTCCACCTTCACGCAGGCGCCTTCCCTTCTCACCACTCTGCCCGGCACTCCGACCACCGTGGAGTCGGGAGGCACGTCCCTGATGACGACGGAACCCGCGCCGATCTTCACGTTGTCGCCGATGGTTATGTTGCCCAGGACCTTGGCGCCTGCGCCGATTGTGACGTTGTTTCCGATGGTCGGGTGCCGCTTACCTTGGCTGGTGCTCACGCCCCCTAGCGTAACGCCCTGGAATATGGAAACGTTGTCCCCGATTATCGTTGTTTCCCCGATGACCACTCCGACGGCGTGATCGATGAAGAACCCTTTTCCGATCGTTGCGCCAGGGTGTATGTCCGCTCCCGTCAGAAATCGGGCGAAGTAGTTGACAGCCCTCGCCGCGTTGATATGCTTTTTCAGGTACTGCCGGTGAGATATTCGCTGTAGCAGGATAGCGTGCAGGCCGGGGCTGAAGTAGAAGGCCTCGCGGAACGACTTGGCCGCCGGGTCCCTCTCCAGGACCGTCTGCACGTCATCCTTCCAGTTCATGGATTACTCTTGAAACGATGCTGTGCTCATATATCTTTCCGAAAGTTATGAAAACGATTTTTTGTAGATCGACGTCAAAAAAAGGGTTTCGGTATTTTCAATGATATAACGTTACAAGTGTTTCATTTACTTTGTTCGTCCATTCACCAACCCCCCGATAGAGCGTGATCGAATGAAAATCAGCACCAGGGTCGTCGTTGCCTGTGTGGTCTTCGAGACCTGCAAGATCGTCCAGCCCATCGAGTACCTGCGAGGAGCCGGGAGGGTTTATCTCATTCACTGGATATCAAAAAGGAACCCTGAGGGAAGCTCGGTCTACAAGGATTTCTATACACGCAACGTCGAGTTGCTCAGCGAGATCGTCGGTCGTTCCAACATAATCGAGGTCACCGCCGAAGTTTATGATTTCAAGAAGATGCTGGCAACCATCCTTTCCATTCTGAGTAAGGAGAAAGAGAATGGCAATGAGGTGTTCATCAACATTTCCAGCGGGCCATCGGAATTCGCTGCCGCGGCCACCATTGCCTCCATGATGGTGCCGGGCGTACGTCCCTTCAGCGTCCGGACCAGAGAATGGCAGATTTCCGGGGATGACCGGATCAGGGAGCTCTACTACGAGAACGGTGTACCGATAGGCCAATCAAGGTCGGTTTACGATCCAGAGGACCTCCCCATCTTTCATATCGCCATGCCTAATAAGCGATTAGTAGAGGGCCTCCGCATTCTGGATTCGAAGATAGAGGGTAAAAAATCCACGTCCTATGCGAGCGTCATAAGCGAGCTGCGCAGAGCCGGACTGTGGCGCGATGGGACGGAGACCAAGGTGACCCAGAGCGACAAGATGTTCTATCTGAGGAATTATCTGGACCCCTGGATCGCCAACGGCTGGGTGGAACGGACCGGAAAGAGGGGATTGACCATCACCGATGCAGGCAGGCATGTGACGGAGATGTTCTACCTCCCGTTGCCGGAGAGCGTGTAAGGTCCTGGGAAAGACCCTCGATCTCAGGTTACTCGGACCATGCTTCCCGACTCGGTCAGGTACAGGTAGCTCTTGGGTCGATCGCCCATGAGATTGGTCACGGCCTTCTCGTACACTCGTAGCTGGTCGCCAAAGGCCTTGACCAACTCCCTGGAGTCCTCGCCATGGCTCACCGTCTTGTAATCGATAAGCGCCCAGCTGCCGTCATTCATCTGCACCAGCCGGTCGATCACTCCCATGTACAGGGTGTCGCCCTCCCTGAGCTCGAACGGCAGCTCCTGGAGGTCCATCCCGTCCTTCATCCGGTCTATCATGACCTCGGTGGACAAGAACCGCCCCGTGATCTCTCCAAGGCCTTTGACGGTCTTGGTCATTTCATCGGGGGAGAGTTCCAGACCCTGAGCCGTCAACAGCATTTCCGGTGACCTGCCCCTCAACACCTCATGCACCAGAGTCCCGAAGGAAGCGGCGCTCATTCCCTTGGACATAAGCAACGCTTTCAAAGGCGACCATCTGTATCCTTTAAGGTCCTCTTCGACCTTGGCGTCGAGCGCCGAGGGAAGCACCACCTTGACCTCGCCGGTCGCCGCAGCGTTCCGAGCCGGGGTCCATCCCTGTAGCGTTGATGGAACCTGGCAGGGGTCCGGAATCGTGAGCCCGAGCCCTGTACCAACGTCATCGAACGTCTCCATCCGGAGGCTCATCGCCCTCTCCCCCTCGAACACAATCGTGCCCCTTTGGACGGAGGGCAGATCTAAGGAGTTCATGGTCAGGGAGAACCAGTCGTCCGCCATTTCGTCCAGATCCTGCCATTTCCCATCCTTGACATTTCTTGTTCCAAGCATGACCAGATGGTCCTTGGCGCGAGTGGCCGCCACGTAGAACAAGCGGAGGTTCTGCGCATCCGATTTGGCCTTCAGGACCTCCACGGCCGCGCGCATCGGGGCCGGAAGGTAGGTGACCATGGGATCGGGCGAAGGTACCTCAGCGAACAGTCCCGCGTCCGTGATCGCCACATCGTCCGAATCACCCTTCCGCTTGGAATCCGTCTCCGGTAAGATGACGATCGGGAACTCCAGTCCCTTCGAGGCGTGAACGGTCATGATGCGCACGGCGTCCCCGGACGCCTCCAGCTGCGCCTGTCCCTCCCTATCGGAATCGTCAACGCTCAGCGCCAGCCAATCCTTCAGGTCGTACAGGGTGAAGAAACCTTCCTGCTCCCTCGCCCTCACCATCTCCAGAAGGCGTTCCACGTTGGCCACCATCTGTCTGCCGCCAGGCATTCCGGAATATATCCCCAGCACCCCGGTCTCCTGCAGAACGTCGCTCAGCAGCTCGCTCACCGGTATCGACCTGCACCTTTGCAGCAACCCGGAGAGCACCGCCATGGACTTGCGCGCCCTGACCTCCCCGGGATGTTCATTCGAATATTTTTTCAACTTGGAGCACAGAGAATCATAGGTCGCAGAGCGGGCCACACTTAGCAATTCGGAGTCCGAGAGGCCGAAGTAGGGGGAGCGCAGAATGCCGTAAAGGGCGATATCGTCCATCTGGTTCCCCAGGAAGTTGACCAGATTCCCGATGTCCATCACCTCCTGCCTCTGGAAGAAACCCACCCCTTTCTCCACGGAATACGGGATCCCTTTATCGGCCAGAACGCTCTCGTAGTAGCGCAGGTTCGTCCGAGCCCTGAGGAGGATCGTGATGTCCCCGTAGGCCGGTCCTCTCGGTTCCTGGATCGGATCGTTGTTCTTAGGATAGATCATCCTTCCGTCGCCCTCTACGAGACGGGATATCTGATCGGCCACCGCCCTGGCCATCGAGAGCTTGTCGTTCAGGCCGACCGACGGAACTTGGACGATGGTCACCGAGCCCTCGTCGTTGGTCCGGACCGGTCTCACGTCCAGGTACTTGAACTCCCAGTCATTGTCCTCGGCGCTCATTATCCGGGAGAACAGCATGTTGACGAAGGATACCAGTTCCGAAGCGGAACGGTAGTTGTTGCCAAGCTCCTCCGCCCTCCCCTTAAGATCGTTCTCCACGTACCTCAGCATCCCTTTGAAGATGCAGACGTCCGCCCCCCGGAACAGGTATATCGACTGCTTGCCGTCCCCGACCACGAAAAGCTTGTTGCCATCGTCACCGAGCAGCGCTCGCACGATCCGGTCCTGCGGTACGTCGGTGTCCTGGTATTCGTCCACCAGGATCTGCCGGTAACGTTTCCTTAGAAGGTCGAGCACGGGGTTCGGTCTGTCTGGGTCCAGCAGCTGCTGGGCCTTTATGAGAAGGTCGTTGAAGTCCAGGCACCGTCTTTCCGCTTTTCGTTCGTCGATCAGGGAGGCGAACCTGAGGTAGATGTCCCTCAGCCCGAGAAGGTGTTCCACCGCCACGTCCAAGCCCCTTGGGTCGAGGTCGTATCGAAGATCGTTCAGATCGAGCTCCATGTCCTCCAGT
This sequence comes from uncultured Methanomassiliicoccus sp., assembly GCA_964585915.1. Lineage (GTDB taxonomy): Archaea > Thermoplasmatota > Thermoplasmata > Methanomassiliicoccales > UBA472 > UBA472. The sequence continues at coordinate 4,014 of CAZPFU010000040.1, read as the reverse complement.
TTCCCCTTGAGCATGGAATAGGCCTGCACCAGCAGCTCCTTGTCGCCCTTGAGCTTCTTGGCGACCCCCATGCTCCGGCTGCCTTTCAATTGGCCGAGTGCGAGGAAGCAGCGCAGCCTGTCGTCCCTATCGCTCTCCTTGATAGTGAAGAGGTGAGGTCTGGCATTGAACAGGTAGCTGCCCGCCTGATCACCTCCCTCCTCCGCGTACTTGTCAGCCAGCGACAGCAGCTGATCGATCGCGTCTTTCGCGTCATCATCAAAGAGATAGGCGTCCAACGAATCCAGGTGTTCCTCGATGACCTCCTGGAACTTCTTTCGGAACGCTTCGGCATCCTCCATGGCCTGCAAAGCCCCCATGGCCCGCGCCCTCCTTTCGTAAAGGAACATCAGGATCCTCTGGAGGCTCATGTGCGAGGTCGGGGAGCAGACCTTGACGAACTTCCGTCTGAACTCCGGGTCATCCAGGGACACCAGCTCCTCCCAGGACTCCTGCAGGATGATGCTCATGTCCATGTCCTCGATGACCGTGAAGTCCGAGGGGACGCCGGCCTGCAGATGGAACTCCCGCAGCACCTGACCGCAGAACGAGTGGAACGTCTGCACCTGCGCCCAATTGAGCTGGTCGAACAGATCCTGGTCGTTCAGCGCCAAGGCCTTCTCCCGTATCTTCTTCCTCATGCTGGCAGCGGCCTCGTCGTTGAACGTGAGCGCGAGTATGGACTGAGTGCCTACCTCACCCTCGATGTGCTCGAAGTACTCCCCGACCAGCCGGGTGGTCTTTCCGGAACCGGCCGAGGCGCCCACGCATACCGACTGGCGCTCCCTCATTGCGACACCTCCCTGGCCAAGGACATCTGCAGGACCCTCATGTCCTCCTTGCGGCAAATACGGGAGAACAGACAGTAGGAGGAACACCGCTCAGTATCGGTGGAGTCGACGGGATGGAACTTTCCCTGGGAGATACCCTCGAGCACTTCCTTCACGTTCCTCTTGCATATCTCCAGGTCCTCCCTGAGACCGGGCTTGTAGGCGTTCTTCTTGCCGCCCAGTTCCCTTTCGAACTCGGCGGACGCCGTGCGCAGTTGCATTCCGAACTTGTCGTCGTTCCTCAATTGGTAATATGCGCCTCCGGCCGCCTGAAGACCCAGGAGATCCTCGCAGGCCATCAGGTACAGCTGCAGCTGCATTTGATAGCCCTTGGCCATACTAGAATAACCGGGAACGGAGCCGGTCTTGTAATCGATGATGACGAAACTGCCATCCTTCGCGTCCAGCCGGTCGACCTTGCCCCGAAGGAGTAGATGGTCGCCAGGGACATCGGAAAGCGCTATCTCGGCCGGCCTCTCCGTGGACCTTTCGTCGTTCCTTTCCTTGGAGAACCTATGACCGAAGCTGAACTCCAGATGCGCCGGAGCCCATCTTGGCATATCCTTGTTGGATTGGGCATCCACGAACATACCGAGCGCGCCGTTCATCTCCTTGTCACCGATGAGAGCTCGGAAGCTCGCTTCGCTCACCGCCCCGTCGGCCATGATCTCCTGGCGGACCTCCTCGCCTATGCGCCTGATGTCCGCCTTGGCCGCCTCGACCTCAGTTGGTGAGGGGATCCCCAGGCGTTTTCCGATACGTTCCTGATAGAAACGGAAAAGGATGCGATGGGCGGCGTTGCCTACGCGCAACGCTTCCGAATCCTCATCCCCTTCCAGCGGAGACAAGTAGAGAACGTACTTCAGGAAATAGCTCATCGGGCACTTCCTGTAGGTCTCCAGCATGGTGGCCGAAAAGACCTTCTCCTTTGATCTGGAATTGAGATTGGCCAGCAATTTAGGATCGGATATCACTCCGTCATGCTCCGAACGGTAAGGGCCGCTTCGCTCCGAACGCTCAAAGTTCAGGCGCTCGCATATTTCAGCCGGGGAGATCGTCGAACGGGGCAGCCAGCTCTCGATCCCCTCGGGAACTTCATCGACCATAGCCCTCCCCAAGGACATGTGGGCGCAACACATGGAATGGGTGATCGGAACCATTTCCATCTCGCCCAGAGCGAAATTCTTCTGGAGGTCCTGCAGGAACGGGGACGGTAGAACCTTCTTCCCCGCCTGGTAAGCTGGATAAGATATGTTGACCTGGTCCCCTCCAAGTACCGCGCTCAGGAAGTAGAAACGCTCCTGGCGCAGGATGTCCTCCTCGTCCAGGAGCCCGGCCTGCTTGGCCTGGGAAGAGGTGATGAAGGGATGTCTCACGCCCAGCTTCGGCATGTCCCCCTCCAACGTGGACAGCAAGAAGGAATGCTCGAAGTCCATTCCCGCCAAGGTACGATAACCGGCCACGCTGACCGCCCGGTCGAACCTTTTGCCAGGATGGTATTGCTTCTCTCCGATCTCCCTTCTCAGTTCGGACATGAGATCGGCCAGTGAAATGTTCCTGTCTTCAAGATAACCGTCTTTTTCCAGTGATGAAAGCAGTCCGAGGAGCTTTGAATAGGCCTTGGCCTCGGCGCCGTCCGGGTCCTTCCACAGGGACCTCTCCAGCTGCTTCAAGACGTTTAGGGAGTCCAGCACCCTGCGGAACGACCGGAGGTGCCCGGAGAACGTTTTCTCCCCTTCCAGGTCCTCCAGCTCTTTCAGGAGAGCTTCCAGGGAAGCTTTGACCGTGGCGATGCGCTGCGCGTCCATCTCCATGAACTTTCTGCGGACCTCGGGCACCTCGGGGTCCATCGATCGCTCATTGAGGTCGTCGATGAGCAATTGAAGTCCTTTGGACCATGTCCCCTTTCCACGGAGGATGCCGGCCATCCGGGAGTAGCGGTCGATATCGACGTGCCACAGCGCAACGGAGTCGTGCTCCCACCTTATATATGGACTGGACAGCATCCGGGTCAATGCCGAGGCGTCGTAACCCTGGGCCACCGCGTCCAGGATGCTCATGGCAGCATGCACCGCGGGAGAGGTTGACAGAGGCATGCCCAGATCGGTCCTGAAGGGAATGTTGAAATCCGCCAGGACCTCCCTAACCAAGGGAAGGGCCTCCCGGCGTTCGGGCAGGAAGATGGCGATGGACGCCGGGTCCGCACCAGCCTCCAACAATGAGGAGACCTTTTGGGCGACCTGACGCACCTCTTCCAGCTGGTCAAGGTAACGCCCTTCGAGGATGGTTTTAGAGAGATCGATCTTGTCTCCTTCACCCCAAGGGTCGGCCATGGCCAATCTCAACTTTTCTTCGTCATCGACGTCCAGGTCGACAACGTCAAGTTCGCACCCGAGGTCGATCACCGGCCGCTTGAACACCCTATCCTTGCCTGGTACGTACGGGTGATGGTAGATCGTCTCACCGCTGCCCCTGATCAAAGCCTCAATGACCGATATCTGGGAGGGGGTTGGTTCGAATCCCCCGATGATGACCAGTTTGCGGAAGTATGGCCGTTCCGAGGTCCAATCCTTCGTTCGTTCCGCCAGGACCTTCCGCATCCCAATGAGGTCCACGAGACCTCTATCCTCGAGGGCCTTTTCATAAAGAAAGAGGAACCTTGGTATGTCTACCCCTATGACCTTGTCCGGTTGGAAGCTCGACAGGTCAGCCTGGAAATCCCTTAATGTCCTGACCAGAGTCAACATGTCGTCCAGAATGCCATCGGAGATGGAGCCCTCCCTGACCAGGGAGGGAAAGTCCTCGGCGTTATCGATGAGAATTGTACGAATGATGTTGCGCAGCGCGTGGCCGCCTGCCGGTCTCAGCTCCTTCTCCCGCTGGTCGAAGATGTAGGCCACCAGATCGTCCAGGTCCGTGACGCAGAAGGTAGGGACGGTCATACCCTTCAGAAGTTCGGACCGGACGTGCGCGGCCAGCCCGGGACGGGGCACCAGCAGCCCTACCTCCAGCGGCGAGGCTTTGAAATCATCGAGAAAGCAGGATATGGCCGAACGGTACAGAGCGCGGGGAGTTCCGCGCACGAACTTTATCTTTCCCACGAACGAAACCTGTTCCCTCGGTTCAAATAGGTTTGCGTTCGGTT
>CAZPFU010000039.1:0-8658 GCA_964585915.1 uncultured Methanomassiliicoccus sp. | reverse complement strand
AATGCGAATAATGTTGAGCAAAAAGAAGCGGATGAGAAGTGGACAGGGGGGGATTTGAACCCCCGGCCTCTACCATGCCAAGGTAGCGATCTTCCAGCTGATCTACCTGCCCAGTGGAATTGGCAAAGCGATTTTCTCTATTTAATCTTATCTTAATGATCGGGGCTGGCCTGTTCAAAAAAGGAAAGAGGGAAAGGTTTTCAGCTGCGGCGGAAGAAGGCCTTGACCCCGCTGCTGTTCATGTAGAGCAGGATGATCATCGGGATTATCAGGCCGACGAGCAAGCTCCCGACCTCGTCCATCTCCAACCCGCCGAGAACCCAGGACAGGATGTTCCAGATGATGCCGATGATGACCACGATCATCGTCAGGATCCAGACGAAGCCCCAGCCCTTGAAGAAGCCGAAGGCCGCGATCAGGTAGATCACGCCCATGACCAGGGCCACCATCTCGATGGCCAGGTCCAGTCCTTCCAGGTCTCCCAGGGCCCCGACGGTGATGCCGCCGAGTATCATGAACAGACCGAACAGAAACAGCAGCACGCCGATTATGGTCACGCCGAGCGGGCGGTCCCTACGCACCTTGTTACCCATGATTGGCAATATTTCCAAGGGATGATAATGCTTACCAGCCGGTTATCTGAGAAAGGGCTCAGACCTCGAGGGTCTTCTGGAAGCGCATCTTCTCCCCGACTATGCGCGTCGGATATTCCCCGTTAACGCAGGCTAGGCAGAGCTCGGACTCCGGGATCTGCAAAGCTTCGACCAGACCGGCCTGGCTGATGTAACCGACCGAGTCGGCGGTGATCAGCTCGGCTATCTGCTGCGGGGTGCGGTTCAGAGCGGCGAACTGCTCCCTGGTCTTCATGTCCACGCCGTAGAAGCACGGCGCGATGACAGGCGGGCAGCCGATGCGCACATGAACTTCCTTGGCGCCAGCCCTCCTGGTCATCTGCACGATCTTGAGCATGGTGGTGCCGCGAACGATCGAATCGTCAACTATCACGACCCTCTTACCGGCGACCGTGGAGCGGATGGGGTTGAGCTTCAGCAGAACGCCCTCGTCCCTCTGGGACTGGTCCGGCAGGATGAAGGTCCTCTCGATGTAGCGGTTCTTCATGAACCCCTCGGCGTAGGGAATGCCGGAGCCCTCCGCGTAACCCAGTGCGTGAGCGCGGCCAGAGTCTGGAACCGGGACGACGACATCCGCTTCCACCGGCTGCTCCTTGGCCAGTATCTTTCCGATGCTGGTGCGGACCTGGTATACCTCGCGGCCGTCGATGACCGCGTCAGGGCGGGCGAAGTACACCCATTCGAACATGCAGTGCGCCTTGTGAGGGGCGGCCGGTGTGCGAGTGGACGTGAACCCGTGCGGATTGATCTCCACTATCTCACCAGGAAGCACATCCCGAATGAACTCTCCCTTGAGAACGTCGAATATAGAGCTCTCGGACGCTAGAACGTAACCGCCTGGAAGCTTTCCCAGGCATAGGGGCCTAAACCCGTAAGGATCGCGGAACCCGAAGATACGGCCGCCGAGCATCATGGTGATGGAATACGCCCCTTCCAGGGTCTTCATCACCGTCTTGATGGCCCGGATCGGATCGGGGCTGATGGAGAGTTCGGTCGCCATTATGCGGACGATGATCTCGGAATCGGTGGAGGTCAGGAAAGCCCAGCCCTCCGACTGCAATTTCGTCCGGATGGAAGCGGCGTTGACGATGTCGCCGTTGTGGGCGAGGGCCAGATCGCCTTCCTTGGTGGTAACGGTGATGGGCTGGCAGTTCTCGGCGCAGGAAGTACCGGTAGTGGAATAACGCACATGGCCGACGCCCACGTTGCCGACGAGGCTGTTGTACTGCCGTCCGACCAGAACCTCGTGGACCAGTCCCATTCCCCGATGATATGAAATGGTCTTGCCGTTGTAGACGGCTATGCCCGCGGCCTCCTGGCCACGGTGCTGGATGATCCTCAGAGCCTTTTTCAGGTGGGGAACGGCATCGCCCTCCAAGGCCATGCCGACAACTCCGCAAAAATGCTTCGGACGGTCATCCTCCAAGGGAGCTACCTCGAACGTCAATGGGTCTTGGCCCAATTATACGTTCTCATGGTGGTGGTCTTGCCATAACCACAGGAGGCGCAGAAGGAAGCGCGTATGTTGTAGGCCCTCCTTCCGCACCTGCGGCAGGGGACGTGCGTCTTCTTGTCTCCCATCTTTCCGTGTGATGCCGTACCTTTCGTCATAAGAGTAACCTCAGGGTGAGATGTATATTACGTTGTCTCCGCGGACAATGGCTACCGTGAGCTTGCGGACGACCTCGCTGTTGATGAGCTCCTCCGCGTTCTTGAGCACCAGGTTCATGTGGGGATCGTATCCGTCCAGCACCCCACGGTACTCGCGGTTGCCCTTCAACGTGACGATGACCTGGTTGTTTATCGCCTGGTTGAGGACATTCAGAGGTTTCTGCATGCTCACTTCACCTTATCGTGCGAATGAGCGTTCAGTATATGAAGTTTTTGTGTTCCAGTATTCCGCCCGTCATAGCCAGTCATATGAAGGCCCCCAGCGTCGGCGCGTCCAAGCGGTCCATGTCGTAGAATATTATGCCCTCCCTCATGCGCTCCCCGTCCTTCATCCCGGGGAAGAAGGCCGCCAGGAGCGAGGTCCTCCAGAGCAGGTCCAGGACGGATGTGGAGAGCACCCCGCCGTAAACGTTCGGCCAAGGGTCCTCGTAATCGTAATCGTCCATCAGATAGAACGCATAGCCCATGAAGCTGTCCCGGTTGTTGAGTATCTTGAGATAATCGCGAAGCACCTGGCGGTCCCTTCCCTGCGGTTGCTGAAGTTTGATGTCCTTTATCGGCAGCTCGCCCTTCTTGCGAACGTCGCCCTCGGCGTCCATGACATGCCACTCCACCTTTTGGCCCAGTACACGGAACAGGTTCCAGCTGCCGTCCGGTGCGCAGTACACCGGGGCCTGGAACAGCTCGTCGGCGGCCATGGAATCGGTGACCATCTCCAGGGCGGAATGCGAGAGCTCGTTCATGGTCTTCCCGTCCAGCACCGGTTTGGCCTTCAGATCGGGGATGGATAGCTCGTCCTCCTCCACGCTCTCCTCCAGGAGAGACGCTATCAAACGAAGGTCGGTCAGCTCGTCCAGACGGGCGGTGACCTGGGAACGGACCTTGCCCACGTCCACGTCAAGCCCGGCCTCCAGGCAGTTCAGGGTGAACTCCCGGTACACCGGGACGGATTCCTTGAGGGTCCGCCTGATCTCCGGCTCGTTCTCCTGGACCAGCCGCAGGCCCTCGGCCATGGCGTCCTCTCCCTGGTCCAGCCACACCCCGCGGCAGCTGAGGTCCAGCTCCACCTGCGCTCGCGATCCGACGTGTATATGGAAGGGGAACTGCCGGCAGAAGTGCGGGCGGTGCGGGTAGACCTCGCACCTCCCCCCCTGGAGGAAGGAGCAGGAGCCCTGGCCTTTCTTCAGTGATAGAGCGTAATGCTTGTGGGGCTCCTTCTTCAGCACCAGGCGGTTCGGGTAGTTCCTCTTGAAGAACTCCACCTCCCCGGGCAGGCACTCCGGCTGGCACAGGCAGCAAAGCTTGCAGGGGTCCTGGCATACGAATCTACGTCCCTCGAGCTCACTGAGGTCCAAAGGCAGCGGTCCATTAAGCATACGATACCTCCCTCCCCTTGCGCTCGGACATGGTCGAGCCGTCCTTTAGCGTCAGCTTTCCTCTCAGGAAGACCGCCTGCGGGAACAGCGCCTCCCTTCCTTCGTAAGGGGTCCAGCCGCACTTGCTGTGCATGTCCCTTCCCTTTATAATCGTGATCTCCCGGGGGTCGATCACCACCAGGTCGGCGTCGCGCCCTTCCGCGATCTCCCCTTTGTTCAACCCGAACGTCATGGCCGGATTATAGCAGGCGGACCTGAGCAGAACGTCCAGGGACAGGAAGCCCCTCTTCACCAGGGCCAGCATCATGGTGAATCCGGTCTCCACGCCTGGCAGGCCGGAGGGAGCCTCGCCAAAGCCCCGCTCCTTCTCCTCATGCGTGTGGGGCGCATGGTCCGTGGCCAGCATGGGCACCTCGCCCCGACAGAACGAATGGAACAGCGCCTCCCGGTCGGCCCTACGCCTCAGCGGAGGGTTGACCTTCCCCCAGGCCCCCAGGTCCATGCTCGAGTCCAGCAGCATGTGGTGCGGGGTGGCCTCGAAGGTCAAACCGCATCCCCTCAACGATGATAGTGATTCCGGGCAGCTCACGTGGCACACGTTCATCCTGGCCCGGTCCTTGAATCTTTTTAGCCTCTCGATCGCCGCCAGCTCAGCCTGGCGGGGGCGGCATTCCTCATGATCGCGCAGTGAGCGTTCCTCCCTGCGCAGGAGCATGGCGTCCTCCTCGGCGTGCACGCTGACGGGTCGGCCGGTCTTGCCGACCGCATCCAATGCCCTGGCCAGGTCCCTCTCCTCCCTCAGCAGCACGCTCTGCGTGGACGAGCCCAGGAAGATCTTGTACCCCACGCACCTCCCCAGCGACCCCACGTCCGTATCGGGCGCGATCCCGGCGATTATCCCATAATCGACCCAGGAGCGCCCGGAAACAGCCTCCCTCTTTTCCTTCAGAGCGGAAAGGTCGATGACCGGCGGCACGGTGTTCGGCATGTCCAGGACGCAGGTGACCCCTCCGTGTAAAGCGGAGAGCGAGCCGGAGGAGAAGTCCTCCTTGGCGGTGAGGCCGGGGTCGCGGAAATGAACGTGCGGGTCGACCGCCCCGGGAAGCACCAGGCGGTCGCCGAAATCGAAATGCTCGTCACCTCTCAGGACCTTCTTCACGCTGACGATGCGCCCTTCCTCGATCCCGACGCAGGCCTTCTGCAGCCTTCCCTGGTAGAACAGCTTGCCCTCTACGACGTCCATGCCATCACTGGGTACGTCCCCGGAGTATTTGACCGTATGGCGACTCCTCGTGGAATATCTCGGCTTGGAAGGTGAATATCTTAGTTCGGCGGTCAAGCCACATGTCCGGAGTTAGTCCAGCCTTCATGCAGGCCTGCTCCAGGAAGGTGGTGGCATCCCACTCCCATTCCACCGGGACCTGAGGCAGCAACAGCCCCCGGAACATTCCCCGCTCCATGATCAGCCCGTCCCTGCCGATGACGATGATGTTCGGAGCATCCTTCCGGTCGGTCAGCTTCAGCTCCTCCGGAGGGGTCAGCACGCTGACCTCCACCGCCACCTGGTCCAGCTCCTCCGGGCGGAGCGGCGGGAAGCGCGGATCGTGGCAGGCTCCCTGCGCCGCCCTTAGGATGGCCTCGGCCAGAGGGAATACCGGTTCGGGGTAACCGATGCAGCCCCGCAGCTCGTCGCCGGGGAAGATCTTGAGGGTCACGAACGCACCGCTGTTCTTCCTGAAGCTGTCAGGTACGTCAACACGGTCGATGTCCAGGTCCCTGGTCTCCGCGTCGATGGCCCTGCGGGCCAACTTAACCGCCATGGCTCCTTCCTGGTCCTTCATGCCCGACCCCGGTGGATGTTGACCTGCGCCATAATAAAACTGTGGATTTTTCCCTTCGTCGGGGTTATCCGTTCCTTGATCCCTGACGGCAAAGATATCTATTGCCCTCGGGTATATGATAAGCATGCAGGCCAAGGAGGTAAGGGAGATACTGGTCCGGGAGGTGATGTCCAGCCGCCCCCGAACGGGAGGTCCGGACATGACCGTGAAGGAAGCAGCGGCCCTGATGCTCCGGGAGAGCGTGGGCAGCCTGATCATTCTGGAGGATGGGGAGCCGGTCGGGATATTGACCGAGAGGGACCTCCTCTACAAGGTGGTGGCCGTTGGTAAGGTCCCTTCGAAGACCAAGGTGGAGAGGGTGATGTCCTCACCGGTCATAACCATCTCCCCGGACTCCAACGTTTCCATCGCCGCCAAGCGGATGTCCGACCTGCACCTGAGGCGGCTGCCGGTGGTGGAGAACGGCAAGCTGATCGGAATGCTCACCGAGAAGGACATCCTCAAGCTGTCCCCGTCGCTGATAGAGCTGACCAGGGAGTGGGCGAAGATCGGCGTAAAACCGGGCGCCAATTCCAACAGCTTTGGGAACCTGGCCGGTTACTGCGAGAGCTGTGACTCCTATTCCATAGACCTTAGGCTGGAGAACGGGACCCTTCTGTGCCCGGACTGCCGCGAGGAATAGATCAATCGAGGTCGATCTTGCGCAGGCGGGGGGCGGGGGCCTCCTTCTTCTTGTCCATCTCCTTCAGTTGGGAGTCTATGAAGGAACGGAACATCAGCAGCGTCTCCTTGCGGATGTTGTTGTAATGCTCCTTGACCTCCGGGGGCATGACGTTACGCGGCATCAAGGTGTCCATGGCGGCCAGGAACTCCGTGCCCGATTTCATCAGATGGACCACGGCGTCCTGTGGCAGCGGCCCGCCCTTGAAGGTCTGGGATGGTCTCTCCTGCCTCTCCTCGGAACTTTCCTTCTTGCTTGCCATATGCATACCTCATCTGAAACTTATGACCAGGCGGCCGTCCTTGAACTCCGCCTTGTGCGCCTCCTTCTTCACCAGCGAGTAAGGAAGCGCGACCGAGCGTTTGTACCAGCCTACGGTCACAATTAAAACATCGTTCGATTTATATAACTCTACCTGGTCCTTGCTGGAGAAGGGCAATTTCAGCGAGAGCTGGTCCACTCCGTCCCGGTTGAATATCTCCATGCTCTTCTCGGTGGTGTACACCTGCGAGGGGTCGGTATCCCCGAACAGCTGTTCGGCCAGCATCTCCAATGATCTCTTCCCTACGACCTCGGTGGAGGACTGGTAGGACCGCAGCATCTTCAGGGGGGAGAAGGACTCCTCGATCATCTGCATGTACTTGGACTGCTCCTCGTACTTCGCCTCCGGATAATGCCCGCGGGCCTCCTCGGGCAGAAGACGGTTCACGACGATGCACTCCACGGTGAGGTTGTAGAGCGAGAGATAGGTGTAGGCGCGCTTGGTCTCGTTGATCACCATCTTCTCCGGGTTGAGCACCAGTCGTACGGAGGTGGTCTCTGAGTCCAGTAGGATCTGCCGGACGGTCTTCATGCGGTCCTTGAGGTGGTCGAGGTCGTTCAGGAAGGCGTCGGTGGGCATGGGCATGCTCATGACCTTGCCGACGGTGGCCCGGGCCAGGCGCACGGTGTTCCTGAATATCTTGTACATCTTGTCGAAGTACCAGTCGGCGGTGTCCGGGAAGCTCAGCAGCCGGAGCGTTTCGGCCGTAGGGGCAGTGTCCATCACCACCACGTCGTACTCCCCGCTGTTCTTGAACTCCTCGATGTAGAATAGGGCGGACATCAGCTCCATGCCCGGCCACACGGTCATCTCCTTGGATGATATCGGATCGAGCCCCTGCGAGACCATGAAGTCGCTGAGGTACTTCCCGATCTCCTGCCAACGTGTTTCCATCTCATGGATGACGTCCACCTCGATGGCGTCCAGGTTCTTGCTGACCTTCTTTATCTCGCCCGACAGCGGAACGTCCAGGGAATCGGCCAGCGAATGAGCGGCATCGGTGCTTATGGCAATGGTGCGGTAGCCCAGCTTGGCGCAGCGTATTGCGGTAGCCGCGGATACCGATGTCTTACCCACGCCGCCCTTGCCAGTGTAGATGATTACCCTCGTTCTCTCACCGGGAAGATGCAAGATAAGCGGACCTACTTGAATGATTGCCTCGCCACGCGTTTTTGATAAGAATAAGAGAGTGGCAGGGGAGTGCCGGGGAGGGGGTTCGAACCCCTGACCTTCGGATTTCCCTGGAGAGGGTCTTGTTCCTAATCCCTATGAGTCCGACGCTCCACCAGGCTGAGCCACCCCGGCATTCGGGGAAGTGGTTTACTGTTCGGCCTCGGCCGGGGCCTCGGGGGCTTTCTCGGCCGGAGCTTCGGCAGCGACCTCTGGCTCGGCAGGGGCCTCAGGAGCGAACACGGGCTGGTCCTGCGGACCGGCGCCCATCTCCAGCACCTCGGTCTTGCGGATCTCGACCCTCTTGATGGGGACGATGACCTTGCAGACGGTGCCCAGGCGGTGAGCCATCTCGCCGTCGATTATGGCCTTGACTATCTCGGAGATGGTCTTCTCCTCGCCCATCTTGGCCATCTCGGCGTCCATCATGGTGCGCAGAGCGGTCTCCTGGGAGGACTGGATGCGCTTCTCGGTGATGCTCATGGGCTTCACGCGGATGAGGTATCCGTCCTTGGTGCGGACATCGATGACGTGGTCGGTCTTGGTCCGCTTGCGGCGAGTGAGCCGCCGAATGTAATCACTGGTCAGGTCCTGGCCGATGAACACGGTGTGCGCATCGAACCCGTTGATGTCCTGAACCTTGAACTTTAGCTTAACGTGCATCTTCGAGAAGTCGCCGTTTATGTCGTGGACGGTTGCCTCGGTGGTCCTGCCGATCAGGTTAGTGGCATCGGCGCTGGGGGTTTCGCCCAGCTGGGCCTGGTTGAACATGCGGGGAGCGTAGATCTTGTACCACTCCTTGGCCTTCCACCGGTCCTTGACCTTCCTTGAGGCGGCCTTCGTAGACGCTTTTTTAGTAGCAGCCAATTAATAGCCTCCAATCGTGAGATGAACTCGGAAACAAGTAACCCTATTAATAAGTTTT
>CAZPFU010000038.1:0-9225 GCA_964585915.1 uncultured Methanomassiliicoccus sp. | reverse complement strand
CGCATGTCTTAATCGAATTCCAATAGCGGTGGCCGCCGGCAGGATCAACCGGAATTGATCCTTCGACAACCATTAATTGATCGCCTAGGATGTATATCTTGTAGAAATTGGCAGAGTTACCAAGTTTCACCAGCAGTACCACTTCCGAAGAAATGTTACTGCCATCGAGCGTCAGAAACAAGAGAGCACGTCGACGCATTTCGACGGAGATCTTGTTTCTCCATTCCCATTCCTTTCGCCCCCCTAGATGCAAGCATCCAGTTCGGCGTTTTTTGCGCTGTGTTTGAGCGCAGAATCCCCTTAACTTCGGTCTTATATATAACCGTTTCGGGGTTCACCCTTTTCGAAGCGGCTAAAGCGCCTCGGACGAAGCGGTTTCAACGCTTCCATCAACACCTATTCACCCGGGGTATATCACCTTTTCCGTCCTGGAGCTGAAAAAAACCGGGTCTGCCTAGAACCCACGGGATAAATGATCTCGCTAGGTCCTGCGTGCAGTAATTTTGCGATGTGAACTCCTCGTGGCATTCGTCCATGCTGGTGCTGGACGACCAGGATGACCATGCAAAAGCTATTAATAACGACTCTTGCTTTTGAGGCCGAAAAGCGGAGGTGGCCCAGCCCGGCAAGGCGATGGATTGCTAATCCATTGTCCGCAAGGACCCGGGGGTTCAAATCCCCCCCTTCGCGCCATTCTCCTCATATTTTTTGATAATTTCCTCGTACGCCACATAACTAATGTATCAGAAAAAAACCAACAATTGCTTATACGGTCCTTTCTCCTTCTCCCATTATTAGTGTTCGGTCGAAATAGGGGTTCTCTCTATGGCTCTGTACATCAACATGAAGGTGCTGGAGAACGAGGATGGGAGCGGGAGTCTCGAACTTTGGAAGAGGGGTTCCATCACTTGCACCCACATCCTTGGAACTTTGAAGTTCGCCAACAGCGACGAGAGGGACGTGCTCTTGGACATGCTGATGAAGGGGCATCCCGAGGTCAGCTTCATGGAAAAGGACTATCCCACTGGATGCTTCGTGGACAATTATTACAAATGGCCACAGCGCGGCCCGATCCCGAGGTGAAAACGTGCTCATCACTCTGACGGTCAAGAACGAGGCCCAGGGCGGGCACATACACCTGGCCAAGGTGGACATGGACGGAGAGCACGAGGTCGGCTCGATACATTACGAATGCGAGCAGGACAAGGAATGGCTCCTCAAGGTCCTTATGGACGGTCATCCCAACGTCACATTGATGGGGGCGAACGAGAAGGCGGCCGAGGCGCCTGAAGGTGAGTATAAACCATGCTGCTTCTTCGGGGCCATGATCGACGCCCTGTACGACGCGGAACTGAAGAAAGAGGCTGCGAACAAGAACCAGCGGTCATAAAGGTCTCCGCGAAGTCCCGACGTCTCGTCGGATCAGGAAAGCATCACCAGGGCAAGATACGCTGTATAGATGCTCATCAGAAGGATCCCGGTGCTGCGGTTCAGTTTTCTGCCCTTGTACATGAAAGCCACTAGGGCGGTGTACATGAGCAAGGTCATCGGCAAGGCCAGGGTGAAAAAGCTGCCTGGGATGACGATAGGGGAGAACGATCCAGCCAATCCCACAATCAAGAGGCTGTTGGATATGTTGCTTCCCAGTACGTTTCCGAGAAGCAGGTTGGTCTCCAGGCGGCAGGCGGAGGATATGGAAACGGCGAGCTCCGGCATGGTGGTGCCTATGGCCACTATCGTGAGACCGATAGTGAACTCGTCCACGCCCAGATCTGTTGCCAGTCCCACGCCACCGCGCATGACCAGCTCTGAGCCGATTATCAGTAGGGCAAGCCCGCCCACGATGTAGAACAGCATCCTCCATCTCTCCATCGTGGGCTTCTCCTCCACCTGTTCTATCCTCTTGGCGGCCCGTTCCACCTTGGCCGACCTGAGGACGAAGTAGTTGAAGGCCGCCGCGGCGGTAATGAGCACAAAGGCATCGCTCAGTTCGATGACGCCGTTGAAGCCCAAGGCGGCCACGGCCAAGATCGAGATGATCAGGAAGACCGACTCCCTACGCAGCAAGGTCATCCCGGAGGCGATCGGGCAAATAATGCAGGCCGCCGCCAGCACCACCCCGATATTGGCGACGTTGGCCCCCACGATGTTCCCGAAGGAGATGGAGGCATCACCCTCCAGGCTTGAAATTATCGCCAGGGAGGCTTCCGGGGCCGATGTACCCATGGCCACCACCGTCAGCCCGATGACGAAGGTGCTGACACCCAGCGAGGCGGCCAAAGCGGACGCTCCTTTCACAAGCCGGTTGGCTCCCACGACAAGGAGCGCGAGCCCGCCCAGGAGATACAGGATGTCGATAAGCATGCGTCAAGGACCGAAGGCCTTTCGGACTATCTATAATAAATAGATGGCGTATCAGCCGCCGTGAAGTTCCTCGTCGAAACGTACGGGTGCACCATGAACCAGGGGGAATCGGCCGAGCTCGCCGCCCGTCTCAGTTCACTAGGGCATCTGCAGGTGTTCGACGAGAACCAGGCGGACGTGGCGCTCATCAACACCTGCGTGGTCATCGAGCCCACGGAGAGAAAGATACTCCGGCGTCTGCGCTACCTTCGGGACTCGGGCAAGAAGCTCATCATAGTGGGGTGCATGGCCTCCGTCAGCCCAGAGGGTCTGAGGGAGGAGTTTCCGGACGCCCTGATCAGCGGAACTTCGGAATATCCGCGCTTCATGAGTGTCTTGGAGAACGAGTTCCCTGGGTGCGGTGTTGCTACACCGCTCAAGGAGCAAGAACAGCTGGTCCTTCCCATCGCCCAGGGGTGCAACGGTTCGTGCTCGTACTGCATCACCAAGCTGGCCAGGGGGGACCTGGTCAGCTACCCGCTGAATGGTCTGGTAAGCCGGGTCGAGCAGGCGTTGAACCTGGGGGCCAAGGAGGTCCTGGTCACCTCCCAGGACACCGCCGCTTACGGAATGGACGGGGATGACCGTTTACCGGACCTGCTCAAGGCCATATGCGATATCCCCGGCGAGTTCCGCATCCGCGTGGGTATGATGAACCCCGACAATCTGGTGGAGATACTGGACAGGATGATCGAGGCTTACCGGCATCCCAAGGTCTACAAGTTCCTCCATCTGCCGGTACAGAGCGGCAGCGACCGCATCATAAAGGACATGGGACGCG
Organism: uncultured Methanomassiliicoccus sp.; assembly: GCA_964585915.1. Taxonomy (GTDB): domain Archaea; phylum Thermoplasmatota; class Thermoplasmata; order Methanomassiliicoccales; family UBA472; genus UBA472. The sequence goes on along the minus strand of CAZPFU010000038.1, from coordinate 6,041 downwards.
CCTACACCTCCCGGGGATATATGGAAATGGTCCGCAGTATTCGTTCCTCGATCCCTGAGCTTACGTTGTCCACGGACGTTATAACAGGCTTCCCCCGGGAGACCGAGGACGATCACCGCCACACGGTCGAGCTGATGGAGCAGCTCAGGCCCAACATAATCAACGTCACCCGATTCTCCCGCCGTCCTGGCACAGTTGCAGACACGATGAAGGGGCAGGTCCCCGGATGGGTTTCCAAGGAGCGCTCCCGGGAACTTACCCTTTTACGATTCCGCATATCCTCCGAGATAAACGCGTCCAAGGTCGGCCGCATCTATTCGGTGCTTATCAACGAGAAGGGCAAGGGCAGCAGCGTCATGGCCCGCACCGACGATTATCTTCCGGTGGTCATCAAGGGCGACCACGAGCTGTGGCGGAGGGTGAGGGTCAAGATCACTGCCCACGCCTCCACCCACCTCTACGGGGTCACCGTTCCAGAGATGGAAAATTAAATATGGGATATCGCATCGAGGGGATTAGAGCCCCGTAGTGTAGTGGTCAATCATGCTGGCCTTTGGAGCCGGTGACTCCAGTTCGAATCTGGACGGGGCTACCACTTCTCTCATCCGCCTAGAGCAAAGGGATTTTATCCCCTCTCGGACATGAGCGGTCCGTGGAAGCGAGCTGCCTTCTAGAGCTGGACCTGGGAAGCGAGGAACGCGCCTGCAACGTCAACCGCTCTCTGGAGATGGACAACGGCGATCACGCCAGGTCCTGGGTGGAGGGCTCCGTTCTCAAGGTGGAATGCCAGGCCAAGAGCCTGATGTCCTTGCTCCACACCATCGAAGACCTGATGGCCTGTCTGAAGGTGGCCAAGGAGATAACCGACGTCGAGGACTAGGCGCCTTCCCGGACCTTGACGGCCACGCCCTTCTTGAAGCTCAGCATCTCCTCGCGGGTGAGCTGCGCTCTTCCTATGGCTACCAGGTTGTCGTTCTTGTCCACCACCATCACCTCGTCCTGAAGGCGGATCCCTGGGTCAGCATCAGTGACGAAGGAGCAGAAGACGTTCTTGCCCTGCTTGTTGAACTCCACCGCGTCGTCCTGAATGGTGACCCTCATCCTTGGCGTCGGGATGCCCTTCAGCAATCGTCTGGCCCCGGCCGGGCGGAGGGTCAGGAAGCCGTCCTCCGCGCGCATGGAGAACACATGCTCACCGTCCACCAGCACGTTGCGGATGCGGTCCACGTTCTTCGATTTGACCAGGCCGACGTTCCCTGACAGTAGCGCGTCGGCGGCGCCCTTCCCGAACTGGTAATCGGCCACGGCCCGTACTCGCGCCATGTCGATGTCGAAATTACCCTCTCCTTGCGAGAACATCTTCAGGAACTCCAGGGTCTGCTCGCCATCCCAGATGGCGCCCATCTTGTAGTTATGAGTGTGGCCCAGTTCCTCCATCAGCTCCTTGGTGCGCTCGATGGTCTGCAGGTCCTGGTTCTTCGGGAAAAGGGATTGGGATATCGGATATATCTCGTCCAGCTCGATGGGCACCGGTCCGAACGGCGAGATCACATGGAAATGCGCGTCGCTTATCTCCAGAATGGAATCTATGGCCGGGCGGAGCGTTCTCGAGTAAGGCTTTTCCGGTTCCTCGAAGGTCATGCCCACCTCGGTCATGGGATGTTCGTATCTCTCCCTCAGCCTCTTCCGGTACCGCAGGAAGGCGGGGCGGTTCAGCGTCTCCGGACCCGTATAGAACAACGCATGCTCCCTGGACAGCGGTTCGTACCTCTCCAGGAACTCCTGGTGCTTGCCCAGCGCTCTCAGCGCGTCCAGCAGCGCCGGGTGGGAACGGCAGCGTCTCTCCACCAGCTCCCAGAGGTCTCCCTCCAGGATGGCACGTTTCACCCTTTCCAGCTCCATCTTGGAGATCCAGAGATTGTGTCTGGCGATGAGCGCCATGCGCCTGGCCGGCGTCATCTTCTTGATCTCCTCCAGGTCGTGTCCCTGGCAGGCCGGGCAGTTGCATTCGAGCGCTTTCATGTCCGCCAGACGGAAAGTTCCCTCCAGGAACATGAAGCGGTCGTCCCGGGCGAACTTGGCGTAGGAGGCCGAATCGAACATGTCGCAGCCGAGCAGCACCGCCAGAGCGAACAGCATGGGGTGCCCGGCGCCGAAGAGATGGACCGGCCGGTCCGGCCTCAGACCCTTCTTGGCGGCGACGATGACATCGACCAGCTCTGCGAATCGATAGGTCTCCATCAACGGAACCACGCCGCCCACCGGGTTCACATCCACTCCCATCTCCGACAGTCGCCGGGCGCACATCTCCCGGAGGTCGGGATAGATCGAGCCCTGCACCACCCCGGCCAGCAGCATCTCTCCCTTGAGCCCCGCCGCTTCCATCGTCCTTTCCAATGTGACCTCGATGGATTCCGCCGTGCGCTCCTTGCTCCAGTCAGGTTCGGCGAAGATGTCCAGCACCGTGCCGATGTCGGAGCCGATGTCTCTCTGGAATTCCACGATCTCCTTGTTGACCAGGTCCACCTCGCCATACATGTGCGATTGGAACGTCCCGGAGTCGGTCATGACGACCCCTGGAAAATCGAGGACCTCGTGCAAACCCCTGCTAAGGGCATCCTCTTTGATCTTAGGGTCGTTCCGTATGATGTATGAATTGGTGATGAGGGCCCGGAAGCCGAACACGTCGTAAAGCTCCCGGGGGCTGATGGTGATGAGCCTGGGATTGATGACCGGCAGCAGGCAGGGCGTCTCCAGCTCGCCCTGGCGGGTGTGCAGCCGGCATATCCGGGCCAATCCGTCGCGTCTCACTAGCTCCAACATGAGCGCCCCATTTCCTCTCGTTGTATTAAAGGTAATATGCGGGTCCGACGGCAAAGGGATATATCCGCGGCAGGAAATGGGCTAGACGGATAACATGGAATCCCTCGTGATGTGCTGCCCGGAATGTGAGATCCTGATCACAGTGCTGATACAGGACTGTATAGACGGCCGGGAGTTCCCCTGCCCCATATGCGGGAAGCCGGTCAGCTTCAAGTTCACCCCCGAAGAGGTGGAGCAGAAGATGGAGCTGGCCAGGAAGAACCAGGAGCGGGCGCTCCGCCGGCAGTTCCCGCTGGCCTTCGGGGATGTGTGAACCTCCCATGGACTTCGAGCTCAAGATGGTCATCGTGGTCCGTAAGGACCTCAAGATATCCCCTGGCAAGATGGCGGCGCAGGTGGCCCACGCCGCGGTAAACTGTGCCCTGGTAAGCAAGAAGCGAAAGCCGGTGTACTTCGAACGATGGTATAACGAGGGACAGAAGAAGGTGGTGGTAAAGGTACAGGACCTGGCCGAGCTGTTCAAGGTCAAGCAGGCCGCCGAGGACCTCGGGCTGGTCACCTCCCTCATCACCGATGCCGGGATGACCGAGCTGCCTCCGAACACCACCGCCTGCCTGGGCATCGGTCCTGCGCCGAACGCGGAGGTGGACCGGGTGACCGGACACCTGGGGCTGATGTAGTTGAAGGACCAGGCCCGGGTACTGGGCATCGATGATGGGCCGTTCGTCAAAGGGATCGGGCGGGCGGCGTTGGCCGGCGTGCTGGTCTGCCCTCCCGGCTATGTGGAGGGCGTCATCGTTTCATCATGCCAGGTGGACGGCGAGGATGCCAACCAGGCGATAATCAGCATGGTCCAGGATTCCCGCTTCTCCGAGCAGGTCCGCATGGTCATGGTGGACGGAGCGGCCTTAGGGGGCTTCAATGTGGTGGACGTCCGAGCGCTCAGCGAGGACCTCGGCGTTCCGGTGATGACCGTCTCACGGGACGTACCGGACATGGAGGCCATCCGCTCAGCCTTGAAGATGCATTTCCCGGACTGGGAGCGCCGTTTTGAGATCATCTCGCGCAACCATGTCCGTCCGGTGGAGGTTCCTGACGGCCGCGTCTTCGTGACCTCGGAGGGCATCGATGAACGGGAGGCCGACGCCATGGTCCGCCGCTGCACCGTACGGGGATGCCTGCCGGAGCCGGTCAGGCTGGCCCACCTGGTGGCCACCGCCCTGGTCCGAGGGGAGTCCCGAGGCAGGGCTTGAGCCTCTGGAAAACATTATCTGCGAGCGACCCCTCATCTCCATGTGTGGCCGACGACCTGGTGTTCAAGGTGGCCAAGAGGCGCCTTAAGGAGATCGGGGACGAGCTGCCGAATCCCGACACAATCACTCATTTCTCGATGGACGAAAAGGGGCGCGGGCTGATCGACATATTCTATCAGGGCTCGCTGATCGGACAGGAAATCATCGAGACCTCCGACTCTTGGAAGGAGAAGGACCGCCTACTCGCATATCGGGCGGTTCTGAAGAAGAAGGTCCGTTTGGTGGTGATGGCCCCCCGTTCGGAGGCGATGAGGGTCCGCTACATGATGTTGGAGCTAAATAACTGGTGGTTGTTCTACTACATGGTCTACGGCTACGACAGCGCCGGCCGCCTGCTCCGGGTGCTGAAGCCGATCCCTCCGGACCGGAAGGCGTCTGAAACGCCCTACATCTCCTAGGCTGAAAACCGTAGCAAACCGCGGGGCCCCAATATCGTCCAGCATCATGATTTGACCGGCGTCCATAGTCCCATATTCTTATATACAAAATCGGTAATAGGTGCGGTGCTCCTGATTTAGAGGTGAAATATTTGGCAAAAGGATTATTCACTGCCAGAAAGCTGAGGAACGATCGGCAGAAGTCCAGGTGGAGCGACAGGTCTTACAAGAGACGCCTGTTGAAGCTCAAGGAACGCTCCGATCCGCTCGAGGGTGCAGCTCAGGCGAAAGGCATCGTGCTGGAGAAGGTAGGTATCGAGGCCAAGCAGCCTAACTCCGCCATCAGAAAGTGCGTAAAGGTCCAGTTGATCAAGAACGGCCGCCAGATCACCGCTTTCGCGGTCGGCGACGGCGCGATCAACTTCATCGATGAACACGACGAGGTCCTTGTGGAAGGCATCGGAGGTAGGATGGGTCGTTCCTACGGTGACATTCCCGGGGTCAGATACAAGGTCATCCAGGTGAACAACGTCTCCCTGAACGAACTGGTCAGGGGGAGGAAGGAGAAGCCGGTTAGGTGATTTCTGTGGAAGAGAGCAGTTTCAAGTTTGACAACATCCTGCTGTTCGGCAAGTACGCCAGCGGCGAGGTCGTAGTGAAGGACGGGGGTTTGGCCAAGTACATCAACTTGACCCCCACCGCCGTGCCCCACACCACCGCCCGGCACGCCAACAAGTGGTTCGGCAAGTCCAAGGTCAACATCGTCGAGCGCCTGATCAACAACATGATGAGGACCGAGGTGTTCACCGGCAAGAAGCTCAAGGCCTACAACGTCACCAAGAAGGCCTTCGAGATCATCGAGCAGCGCACCAAGAAGAACCCCATACAGGTTCTGGTCGAGGCTCTCGAGAACGCCGCCCCGCGTGAGGAGATCACCCGCCTGCAGTTCGGAGGCATATCCGTTCCGAAGGCCGTTGACGTGGCTCCCTCCCGCCGGCTGGACATCGCCCTGCGCAACATCTCCAAGGGCTCGGTCAACGCCTCGTTCAAGAACACCAAGCCCATCGAGCAGTGCCTGGCTGAGGAGCTCATCCTGGCCTCTAAGGGCGACATGAACAGCTTCTCCGTGGCCAAGAAGGAAGAGATCGAAAGGGTCGCTTCCTCCGCTCGTTAAACCAGGTGGGGAAAATGGGCAGAAAAGAGGACAACATCAAGAAGGCTCAGGACATCATGATGACTCCTGAGTTCATCAGGAACATCGGGACCGCCGCGCACATCGACCACGGGAAGACCACCCTGAGCGATAACCTCATCGCCGGGGCCGGTATGATGTCGGAGAACCTCGCCGGCAAGCAGCTTATGCTGGACTTCGACGAACAGGAGCAGGCCCGTGGCATTACCATCAACGCGGCCAACGCCTCGATGGTCCACACCTATCACGGAAAGGACTACCTGATCAACCTCATCGACACTCCCGGTCACGTCGACTTCGGCGGGGACGTCACCAGGGCCATGAGGGCTTTGGACG
>CAZPFU010000037.1:0-9752 GCA_964585915.1 uncultured Methanomassiliicoccus sp. | reverse complement strand
GACATTAACAGTGCAGCGCCAAGTGCGGCGATGATCAAGACGGCGACAACCACGATAGCGATTATCTTCATCTTGGACTTGCCTTTCCCAGCATCTGCAGAGGTATCAGCACTTCCTTCCATTCTCAATCCTCCTTCCTCCCACTCCACAAATGGTTGGGAGATTGACTTCTTTAAACAATTTGTTGCTATATATACCTTTGTCGATTATCCCCGTACGAAATTACTATCCAGCAGTACGAAATATAGGTCCTATTATCACTAGAAAAACACCTTTAATCGTCCAACAATTATCCAACATTTTTGGCATAATGACAACATTTTTGTAAATTATCCGTACAATATGTTTTTGGATATATCAATGAAAAAAATACTCGATTTTTCGATGAGATGGGGCCATCTCACTGTTTGTCGATGGTTCGTGACAAGATCTCACGAGCCCATCGCAGCTTTCTAGATTTCATGTTCGGATCGCTGCCTTCCTTGGGATAAGGATGCTCCAGGTCCCATCCTATGGTGCTGATATGTTTAGATCCGAAATGTTCTGCGATGAGCACCGCCCGGTCGCCATCGGTGAAACCCCCGAAATTGTATACGTTCCCGAAGGGCTTGCATTGGACCGTGGGAACGAAAGGCCTGGTCAATCTGGGTACGACCTGGTCGATCTTGGACATGTTATCACCGTGGGCGTGGATGAAAGCTAATGCACCCTTCTCGATGGCCTCGAGCTCATAGCGAACATCACCATCCAGATCAGTGACGATGACCTCGGGGACGATCCCCATCTTCATCAATCTAGCCGTGGCCGAACCGGCCGAGATTATTCTATTCGCGGCCGACAATGTGCCAATATCGTCCTCCAACGATGCACCCGCCCCAGCAATCGACACACGTTGACCTATCTTTTCGACAATCGTACTATAATCCGGAGACCGTTTGCTTGCTACTAGCCTCGAAAGTTTTTCTGCGGATTCCACATCTGCCCGGATATCGAAGCCTAAGTCGTTCAGTATTTCTAGGTAGATCGGTCTCCAATCCGCCCATTCCATCTTAGGCCTCGGGATAGTTCTGCGGCTCAGGCTCGGACTCCTTGGCCTTGGCCATGCGGGTGAAGTTCCTCATGTTCATGTTGATCAATCCGCTGAACCCGGCCAGAAGGAAACCGACCACCACCATGAACATGATGTATTGCTCACCCGGATGAGGATAATCGAACACCAGGGCGATAAGGTCGAAGGCCGACTGCAGGATGAAGGCGATGGCGAAGAGGCTGACGCTGACCACCAGGCTGGTCACGTAGAGCTTGTTGAAGGTGAGATAGTGGTTCACCAGCTTTCCCATCTGGTAGGAGAAGAGGGAGAAGGTCCACATCCAGAGCAGGATACTGAGCACCCCGAAGGATTGAATGAAGTAACCTGCCTCCTTCATAGAGGCGGTGGTGTCCGCGGCGAATATTATCCCGGCCAGGAATAAGAGGGCCGATACTATAACGAAAGGTATCATCTGGCTGCCGTTCCTGATCGCGGTTCCGGTGTTCCTTATGGACTGGTCTACCCGTTCAGCGACGCGATAGGCGAAGAATATCATGTACAGACCGAGAACGAGCGCGATCATGCCCCAGCCCATGCTTGCAACTGTCTCGATGCTCGCTTCTTGAGCTAAGAGCTTGATGAGCTGCGGGAGGATATTGAAAAGCCCCAGTACGGAAAGGACCAGGCCGAGGGGGGTGAATATCCTTTTCCTCATCTTGTCATCGGCCATCATCTTGGTGATGATGTAGTACGTCCCTTCCACGGTCGGCGCCTGCTTGACCCAGACCCTGCGGACGGAATCCACCTTGACCCGGGAGAACACCATGGGATAGATGAACTCGTCCTCCGCCCCATCGCTGACCAGGATGACCCGGTCCGGCTTGACCAGTTCCAGGACGTTCTCCAGCTGGGTGGTGAGAACGAGATCCGATTCGTATCCCACCTTCACATCACCGCATATGGTGGCGATCTCCACGTCCTCTCCCTTCTTCAGCATCTCGTCGTATATGCTCAGGGCGGCCATGACGGTGTTGACATCGCTGTCCTCCGCGTCCTTTAGACCCAAGGCCATCACGGCATTGGCGTTCTCCTCGCGACCTATGAACGGGCTGTTCAGCCCGGCCTTCTTGCCAAAATCGTCGTCGCGATCGACGCTCAGGACGAGGACCTTCATCTCGTTATCAATCCAGCAATCTTCTATATAAAAATAATGCAATGACTATTGAAAAAGGCGCCTCAGCTCGCACTTATTTATGTATCGAGGGGAAAAAAGGTATAATGGGGGATTTTGGTATAGGGCGTTGAAATGGAAAGGAAAACCGGTTATAAGGAATGCCCGAAGTGCGGTCTGCGCAATAAGCCTGGCGCAACCCAGTGCGACTTCTGCGGGCAGAACTTAGGGTCCTCCGACGATTGGCAACAGCACATCAAGGACCTAGAATCGCTTAACAAGATGGAGCTGCGCAAGCCACTGGACGACCGCACCTCCAAGCGCATCGAGTCCACCATCATCCGCAAGGACGCACCGGCCATCAGGAACGTGGAGATAAAGGAGGCCGGGAACATCGGGAAGGTCCTCAGAGAACTGGACGCGCCTCCGGCCACGGACTTGGTCAAGGACACCAAGGCGGAGAAGCCCCGCCAGCTCTCGATTCAGGACAAGCTCAGGATCAATGAGGCCGACTCCATCACATCGGTGGAGAAAGGCCCTGAGGATACCCCGGTAAGCGAGGGCGTGACCATCGCTGACATTCTGAAGGAGCCGGCCAAGGAAACCGAGATGAAGGAACCGCCCGCGGAAACGCCCGTGCTGGAGCAAGTCCCTCCGACCGAGCCGACGCCCGTGGCGGCGGTAGCACCGGCCAAGGAGGCCGAGGAGCAACCGATTCCCACGACCGAGGGGGCTCCCGAACCGGAAAAAGCGGATGCTCCCCCATCCTCGGACACCGAACCGGCATCGATCGATATCCATGAGGGGCCCGCGATCACAGCCGCCCCCGAGGCCTCTGAACAAGTGCCGGCCATGGAGGTGACCGTGGAGGTCGTCCAACCTCCCCAGGAAGATGTCGCCACCGAACAGAACGTGGGGGACGGGAACGGAGAGGTGGCCATGTCCACCACCGATTCGCACGAGACCATCAAGCTCAAGCTGGTCAAGGTCGAAAGGCCTGGGGAGAAGCTGGCGCCGATTATCCTCAAGCCTAGCCTCGGCCCTCGGGGAACTGCGGCCATCGCGGTGCTCGCGGTGGGGTCGGTCGCTTATCTCGCGGTCCTGTCGCTGATCGCCCTCGGAACCCTGGAGACCGTGGCCGGTCTCAGCGGCGGAGCGGTCAGTTCCTTGATGATCATCTACGGCGCGGCCGTGATCTATCCTTCGCTTCGCCGGAAGAAGGAGGACGAGGTCTACATATGTCCGAAATGCCATGAGAAGGTGGGAGAGAGCTCGGAAGGGTGCCCCGCCTGCGGCGCCGAGTTCGAAACCGAGGACTAGGTGAGCACATGAGGCTGGTCTGGCACATGCATTCATGCTTTGAGATCAACGATCAGGCGACCGTGGTCATGGACCCGCACGATGGCCGCTCGATCGGGGTGAAGCCGCCCTCGCTCAAGGCTGACGTGGTGACCATAAGTCACGACCATTTCGATCATAACGCGGTGCGGGTCATCAAGGGTGATTACGTGGTGGTCAAGGACGTAACGCCCAAGAACGCCAAGGGCGTGGCGATACGGGGCATCACCGGCTTTCACGACGACGTCAACGGAGATAAGCGGGGAAAAATGAACATCTTCCATCTCACCTTGGACGGCGTGCGCTTCTGCCACCTGGGCGACCTGGGTCATATGTTATCGGAAGCTCAGGTCAGGGAGCTGGGAGAGGTGGACATACTGTTCGTGCCAGTGGGCGGGGTGTTCACCATCGACGGCGCTCAGGCGCAGAGCCTGGTACGGATGATCGGCCCCAAGGTGGCCATACCCATGCACTTCCGGGTCGGCGGCCTCTCCATGTCCATACAGAACGCCGATGGTTTCCTCAAGGGCCTGCCCGAGGATAAGGTGGTCCGCGTAGGCAACGAAGTGGAGTTCGAGGCCGAGGACCTGCCGGAAGAGACGGAATACTGGGTGTTCTCGCAGTGATCAGCTGATTATGTCCAGGGCCTCTTCCACGCGACCCTGTTCTATCGGGGTGCTTCTGGAACCGACCACACCGCCCTTGCTGTTGGCCACGATGCTGGCGCCCACGTAAGGCGAGCCATAGTTCAGGGTGGTTATCTTGGGTTCGACCTTGAAGAGGTCCCTGAGCATCTTCAGGTCGGAGGCGGAGGAAGCGGGATGACAGATCAGTCCCTTGTTGGTGACCTTGCATACCGATCCCACGGTGTTCTGCCCGGCCACGGTGCCGCGGATGACCTCGACATTGAAGATCTCCTCCAGGGCTTGCAGGCTGCGGTCATCCATCTCCGGGTTGACCAGGCATCCCCGGTCGTTGACCAGTATGTTGTTGCCGCAGGCGTTGAGCCGGTCCTCCAGCTTGGCGATGTTGAGTCCTGAAAAAACGCCAATCTCCGTTTCGGTGGCGAAGCTGTTCACCGCCACCCCGTAGGAGTTCATGGCCACCAGTGAGCCGATGAGGTTGGTGCTGGCTATGGTCCCTCTTTTACAGTTGACCTCCAGGGCGGTGGAGATGTCGTCCTGGAATCGGTCGTCGGAGTCCATGGGCAGAAGTGCCATGGCCTCGTTCGCCACGGCGTAAACGCCGATGAACTCTACGCCGTTGTAGTTCGAGACCCGCAACATGTCCTAGCGCTCACTCGATGGGAAGAGAGACCTCGACCAGCCCGTCCTCGAAACGGACGGCCTTTACCCGCACCTTGCTCGGAGGGGCGGTTATGCCGCGGGCCCAGATGGCCTCGTTGACCTTCGGGTCGATCCACACGCTGTCCTCCTCGGCCTTCATGTGGCGGGCGACGTAGGCGCGGATCTCCTTTATGGCACGGTTGGAGCGCTCGGTGGTCGGAACCGTCTTGGTCTTGATAAGGGGAATTATGTAAACGGACTCGTTCTCAGCCATCTTGCTCACTCCTTCAACTTGCTGTGGCGCCAGTTCCTTCTCATCGGGTGGCGCAGGAAGGCGCGGTCGGTCCTCATCATGACCCAGGCCGGCACCCGGCGGTTCTGTTTCAGCTTCTTCATCAATCGCGCCTTCATGGCGGCGGGCTTGTTGCGTGCCATATTACTTCCTCTCAATGTTAATTTCCCTCTTCTGAGGGGAGACCTTCCTGAGTATCTGCTTCAGGGTAGGTTCGTCTATCTGGGAGTTTATCTGCCCGTTCTGGGCCAGCCTGATGAGCTGGTCCTCGACCGAGCGGGCTATGTCCGGGTAGGCCATGCGGACGTTGGCCAGCCGGTCCCTTGCCTCGGGGGTCAGAAGCTGGCGAAGGATCGCCTGCCGCTGGGCCTCCATGGCCTGGGCCTGCTGCTCCATGACCGCCTGCTGCTCCCCCTGGCGCTGCATCTCGGCCATCTTCCGCCGCCGCAGTTCCATGAGCTCAGCATCGTCCACGGACATCACCTCTTTCAGTTGGAGTCGTTGACTTCCTTGGCGGCGTTGTCCAGAAGGGCCTGGCCCTTGGGGGTGACCACGCGGCCATTGTTCTTGTTCTTGGCGACCAGGCCGGCGGACTCCAGCTGCATCAGGGACCTCCTGATGATGGAGCGGCTTCCCTTTACGGCCCTGTTCGGCTTGGACCCCCGGTCGTTGAAGCCGCCGTACTCCGCGGCGAGCTTGGACGTTCCGATGGGGCCCTTCACATAGACCTTTCTCAGCACAGAGGCCGCCCTGGTGTACCACCAGTCGGCTTGGATCGGCGCCTTCTCCGTGTGAACGCCGGTCTTAGCGAACTCCGCCCACTCGGGAGGGTTCACTGCCCCAGAGTCCTTCAACTTCTGGGCCACGTTTGCGATCAGCTTCTCGGAGGGCACATCATAGACCGTAACCATCTTAACCAACCTCAATGAACTTCAGATATAGACTAGACCAAATGGTATGTTCGGCCACTAATATGGTACCCCTATATAAGGATTCTTGTTATCCAAACCCCTTCTGGTACCTGCACCAGAAGCATGTCGCCTCGGGGCCGGGCCGATTTTGGTTTTGACAATGAAGGCTAAATCGCCGCCTCTAAATAACGTTTCGGGGCGCCAAGCGTAAGATTTGAAATACGGGTCAGTGCTTAATTGGCATCGTGAAGACCGTCGTGGCTATCACCGGGGCCTCGGGCATCGTCTACGGAATAAGATTGCTCGAGGAGTTGAACGGGGAGAAGGCGCTCATAATCACCGAGACGGCGAAGCGCATACTGGAGGCGGAGACCGAATATTCCGTCGAGCAGGTGCTTCAGATGGCCGACGAGGTCTACCACGAGGACGAGCTGTTCGCCCCGGTCGCCTCCGGCAGCCACCGCTTCGACGCCATGATCATCTGCCCCTGCTCTGAATCCACCTTGGCCAAGATCGCCACTGGCATCGCCGACAACCTGGTCACCAGGGCGGCGGCGGTGTGCATGAAGGAGCGCCGCAAGTTGGTGCTGGTGCCGAGGGAAACCCCGCAGAGCGCCATCATGCTAAGGAACTCCTTGCGCCTGGCTGAGGACGGAGCGACCGTACTGCCCGCCAGTCCTGGGTTCTACCCCAAGCCGCAGACGGTGGACGACCTGGTCAACTTCCTGGTCGGCAAGATATTGGACCAGCTCGGTCAGCCGCACCAGCTGTTCAAGCGCTGGGGCGATTGATCACTCCACCAGTATCGCCGGGCGCCAGGGGGCGGCCTGCCTCGATTTGTTCTGCGGGTCCGCGATACCGGGTTCCCCTGCTTCGTGCACCGCCACCGCGCAGCCGTACTCCCTCTCCAGGAACTCCCTGCTGGCGCTGAGGAAGGAGAGCTCGTCGAAGCTCTGAGCCAGTTTTCTGGCCTCGGAGGGAGACCTCTTCATCAGGTCCTCGGCCGTCTTCCTCGCGAAGTCGGAGGCCTCTTTGCCCTTGACGCGTACCGCCTCGTGGGCCATGGCCATCTTGGTCAGCGCGGGGACCCTGAGCTCGCCCTTCTCGTGAAGGTCGGCGGCCATGGAGACCACCTCCCTCTTCCAGGGGGCGGTGGTGAAAAGCGTCATCCTTGTCGGCTTGATGCCGGTGACCTTGAGGATCTCGTTGGCGTCGTCCATCATCGCCCGCAGGTAGTCCTCGGCCCTCTCCTTTGACACGTCCACCTCCCCTTCCCGGACCTCGGGGAGCAGGGACGCGGACACCAGGTCCTTATGACCGGACGCTTCCCACAGCTCCTCGGCGGTGTGCGGGGTGATGGGCATCATCAACGGGATGAGCAGGTCCAGGACGCGGCCGATGGTGGGGGCGTGGCAGCCACCCCTCCTCTGGTACCAGCGCAGGTCGTTGAACGCCTCGAAGTAGACCTCGTTGGCCATGGAGCGCAGGTCGTAGGTGCGCATCATCTCCCTCACCCTGAGTATCCTTGAGGCCATTCGGGAGATCATCCAGCCGTCCACCTCGCTCTGCGGCCCGTTCAGGGCCATGAGGTCAAGCAGAGTCCGCTCCATCTTCTCCGTGCGGGCGGTGTAGCCTTCCACCGCCTCATTGTCCCAGTCCACGTCGGCGAACGGGGAGGCGATGTGCGCGTAATAGAGACGCAGGGCGTCCACCCCGTACTCCTCCGCCGCGCCCGGGATGGGCTGGGCGCCGCCCTTGGACTTGGAGATCTTTCCACCTTTGCCCATGACCCACCAGTTGACGAATATCCCGCGGGGCCACATGTCCCTGGGAAGCAGCGCCACATGGTTCATCAGGAAGGCCGGGAAGTGGACGGTGAGGTGCTCCTTCCCACCGAGGTTGAGGTCTAAGGGGTACCAGTAATGTACGTCGTCCCTGATCTCCTTCAGCAGGGATGGGTCGATCCCGGTGGAAGCGGCGACCTGTGAGGCATCGCCCTTGTCCAGTATGACGTGGTCGAAGAACGCCTCGTTCATCTGCTCGGCCTTTATGGAACCGTCGTTGGCGAACTTGGAAATCGTATAGTATATCGGATAGAGGGTGGAATCGGAGATGGCCTCGATTATCCACTTCTCGTCGAAGGGGAATCTCGTACCGATCCAGTTGCCCTGCCTGACGCAGGCGCGCTCCCGGAACCAGTCCAGAACGCCATGGATGTTCTGGTAGTACTCTATCGGGAATATCTCCATGTTCTTGGCCTGCTCCTTGGAGGCGGCGGTGGCCTCGGCGTTAGCGTAATCGATGAACCACTGGTCATCGACCTTTCGTATGACCACGCGTTCCCCGCAGCGACAGATCACGTTCTCCGAGAGGTCGTACATCACGGCCGCCTCTCCGGAGGCTATCATGGTCTGCTTCATGCGTTCTTTCGCTTCCATCACCGGAAGTCCGGCGTAATCCCCGGCGGTGGCGTTCATCTTGCCGGTGTGGAAACCGTCCTTGTAGACCAGCTTCTTGGCCTCCTCCAGCCTGGGATCGCCCGGGGCGGTTATTCCCATCTTCTCCGTGACCTCCACGGCAGGAAGGTCGGACCAGCCCTTCATCTCGATGATCGCGATCGGCCTTATCGCCTTCACGGCGGTCTTGTCCAGCCCGAACCGGTCTAGCAGCGCGTCATCCTGCTGCACCGCCCTGAGGGATATCCAGTCGTCCGGGGAGTCCGATGGGACGGAAGTGACCAGGCCTGTTCCGACGCCGGGATCGACGAAGTCCGCGGGAAGCGTCAGTATCTCACGGTGGACCATCGGGGCCAGGCACTTGAGCCCGATGAGGTCGGATCCTTTGACCGCCTCCATCCGCTCGACGCCGTCCATCTGATAGGTCAGCTTGAAGTAGGCGTCCTCGCTGACCACCCAGACCTCCTTTCCGACCCGCACCTTGACGTAATTCGCGTTCGGGTTCACCCAGAAGTTGGTCTGCCCGAACACGGTCTCCGGCCTCAGGGTGGCGGCCACCAGGTTCATGTCGCCGCACCTGAACTTGAGAAGCGTGTATTCCACAGTTTCGGCGCCACCGCCGCACTGGATGTCCGTTTCCGACGCGTCGATGGCCACCGGGCCGTGGGCTACGCAGGCCGGCGCGTAGTACGGCTTCTGGATGAGCAGCCCCTTCTCCATCAGCTTGCGGAACTGCCACTGGATGAACATCTGGTAGTCCGGCCGGACCGTGGAGGTGAAGCGCCTCCAGTCGCACATAAAACCGAAGCGCTTCCAGTATTGGTTTACGTACACCTCGTTGAAGAACTCCACCACCTTTACCGGGTCCTTCAGCGCGTCGAGCATGTCAACCGGGCAGGTGTTGCCGCATAGGTATTCGATCGTCCTCTGGTCGCGCCGGGCGATGCGGGCAGCCAGGCTTATCGCGCCGTTCCCGGTGGCATGGGTGCCCACCGGGAACATCACGTTGTAACCTTCCAGGCGCTTGAAGCGGGCGATGGCGTCAACATAGGTGAAGCCGCGCATGTGCCCGACGTGCAGATATCCTGTGACCCCGGGGTAAGCGAAGATCAACATGAACTTGGGCCGGCCGTCGTTCTCGACCTCGTTGATGCGCGCGGCGTACCAACGCTCCTGCCACTTCGCCTCTATCTCACTGGACCTCACGGACATCTGTCGCACCTGACTTTTTGGCTGATTATTAAGTGATTAGTTAAAGGTTGTTGAAA
>CAZPFU010000036.1:0-10089 GCA_964585915.1 uncultured Methanomassiliicoccus sp. | reverse complement strand
GTGCTTCTTCATGACCGAGATGACCCTGAGGCCGAACTTGGTGGCCTCCTTGCTCTCGTGCATCTGCTGGCCGGTGTGGTACTGCACCAGTTCGTTAAGGCCGACCATCCCGATCAGGAAAGAGGCCTTGTTGAAGCGGTAGTAGGGCTCTCCGTCCAGGTTCATGGTCAGCAGGGCCAGCGGCCCGTACTTGCCCATGCCCAGCAGCTTACCTATGAACTCCTTCTTCTGCAGGTGCGCCTGGGCGACCAGCTCGATCTTCTCTTCCAGCAGGCGGAACAGCTTCTCATCGTCCTGGTGCGCCTCGTAGGCTATGCGCGGCAGGTTGATGGTGACGTTCTGCATGGCGGAGTACCTCATCTTCCACGGCGTCTTGGCGTCGTTGAGGTCGTTGTCGTCCAACTTGAAGGTCAGGCGGCAGCACTCGGAGATCTTGGCGGTTCCGCCCCGGTCGAAGACGAAGTACGTATTGCCCTTCTCGGTGGCGGTCTGGCAGATCTTGTGCAGGAACTCCTGGTGACCGTCGGTCTTGAAGAACTTCTCGGTCATGTGCACGTTCGGCTTGGGGAAGAAGAACGGTCGGCCCATGGCGTCCCCTTCGAGATAGACATCGAACAGGGCGTTGACGAACCTCTGGCTCTCCTCGGCGTAATCCCCGTAGACCTTGCCGGTGAACTTGCCGTTGGGGCCGATGGCTTCCACGTTCTGGAAGTGATCAGGCACCTCCCAGTACAGGTTAAGGTCACTGAATATGGACTGCCCGCCCCGAGCGACGGCTTGCTGGGCGAACTCGAACACCAGGATCTGGGCCAGCTGCTTCATGCGTGCGTCGTCAACGTTAGTCAGATAGGGTGCGAGGAAAAGGTTGAACGCATCCCAGCCGATGGCCCCGGCGAAGTTCCCCTGAAGCGCAGCGGAGAACTTGACCACCTGCTCGATGAGCACCTCGGGATGCTTGGCGGGTTTGGCGATGGATATGGCATTGGGCAGGTTCAGACCGAACTTCTTGACGTACTCAATGGACTGACCGCTGCAATAGGGGCGGTCGACCATTCCCAGGTCATGCAGGTGTATATCACCGCGCATGTGAGCGTCGGCCAGGTCCTGACTGAACACCTCGAGCAGAGCGAACTCCTTCTTGATCTGCTCGGCCAGGGTGAGATTGGTGGCCTCGGGGCCGTGGGGAACGTTGGCGTTCTCCTTGTTCGGGCTCATGATGATCTGCCGGGCGTCGTAGAGCGGTACGCCTAGACGGGTGTGCTGGCGGCGGATCTTTGCCAGGCCATACTCGACCAGTTTGGCGTTGGTCAGTTCACGGATCAGCGGGGCGGTTATGACGTCGAGTTGCAGCTCCCCTATCATCTTCTCGACCTCACGGGCCACGATGGCCGCGGCGTCCTCGCTGATGTCGGTCTCCCTCATCAGGGCGTCGAATATCCTGCTCTTGTCCCACTTCTTGATCTCTTCATCCGAGGTGCGGACGAACAGGGATATCTCGGTCGATTCTCTCTCACTATTTGGGCTGGTGTTCCGGGGGGATTCTGCGCTTTTCATTTCACTCACGTTCTTTCAGATCTCTTGTTCAATATTGAATTAGTAAGGAGGGCCTATTTAGAAGGTCCCATTGCACCCATCCAACTCAGGGAATATGACATTCGGCACACAGGTTTAAATGAATTTCTGAACTGAATCTGTTAACAATTAACGGATATTAACCAGTCATGCAAACCTATATTATTACCATATTTGTTACCATATCTGTTAACATATGTTCCATCCAGAGAGGGACCTTAAGCAGATAATCATCTCTTTACTGACGGAGGACGGTAGGTCTATAAGTTATCTCTCTAGAGAATTGAAGAAGCAGGGCTTTGACATGCACCGGCTCACCCTCACCGGATATCTCCGGGCTTTGAGCGACATGAACGTCCTCAAAGAGAAGGACGTACCGCCCGCCAAGATCTACACCCCAGTTAAGGGGAAGGAGAGGGACATCTATCTAAAGGTCGCCGAACAGGCAAAGATAGCGGCGCCCGATAAGTATCCTGATCTCGCCCTTTACACTCTCTTTAAGCTGTTCAAGCGTCCGATATTCAAAGAGGAATTGGAAAGGGCTGGTGTATTCGAGTTCTCGCCTGGGATCCTGGCCAAGGAGGACGAGATAGCGGACGTCCGAAAGTTCATGCAGAAGACCGGGTTCAAGATACCGACCAGCAGCAAGGCGTACGTTCCCGCGAACGAGGACCTCGAGGCCGTTTTCCAAGGGCTCCTGCTGCAAATGCTTATCAGTGATTCCGAGTGCTCATACTTGGTGAAGGAGACCAAACAGGCCAAACTGGATTTGTGAACCTGCGCGAATAACGTATAAATCCCCTGAAGGCCTTTTGGCCCGCATGGAACTTAATGACCTGGTCGAATCCCTGAGAAACTTTCCGGGCGTGACCAGGAAGAAGAGCATATCATCGGTCATCAATTTCTTCCCAAAACAAGCGTGCTCCAAGGTCCTCGCTTCTTACGGAGAGGACGCCGCGGTCGTGGAACAGGATGGCAAACTGCTGTTGCTGGCGGCCGATGGGATCATGCCCGCTTTGATGAGGGCGAACCCATTCTTCGCCGGCTACTATGCCGTACTGGTCAATATACACGACATCTCGGCCATGGGCGGAGTGCCGATCGCGATGCTTGACATCCTATCGGTAAAGGACAACCGGATCTGTTCCCAGGTCATGAAAGGCATGGAATCGGCGGTCAAGAAGTTCGGTGTGCCCATCATCGGTGGCCACACCCATCCCGATTGCGATTACGACGCCATCGACATCGCGATCATCGGCACTGCCGAGCCCGGGCAGGCCATTTTCAGTCACACCGCCCAGGTTGGAGACGATATCATCATAGGCATGGACCTGGACGGCTATTATCCAGATGCCCTACCGTACGCCTGGGACACCACCTCGAGGAAGGAAGCCCCCATCCTGCGCAGGCAGATGCTCATCATGAACAAGATCGCCAAACAGGGATTGGTGCGATCGGGCAAGGACATCAGCAACCCTGGGACCCTTGGGACCCTGGGAATGCTCCTGGAGACCAGCGGGAAGGGCGCTACGGTGGAGATCGACCGCATCCCGCGCCCGCAGAACGTTGACCTGGTACAGTGGCTGAAGTCATATCAGGGATTTGGTTATGTGGTCACCTGCGATCCCGCCAATTCCCAGAAGGTAATTGAGATGTTCTCCTCCGTGGGCATAACGGCAGCGAACGTCGGCAAGATCACCGAGGTGCCCAAGCTCATCGTCGGGCATGGAAAGGACCAGGTGGTCATGTTCGATTTCGACAAAGAGATCATAACCGGCTGCAAGCCTACTTCCACCGTTGGCTGGGAGTCGATCGAGCTTGGAAAGTGAGAAGTGCTAGGCCACGGGGGTTGCCGCCCGAACCGATAGAGGTTGACCAATCACCGACTCAGCCCCGCTCCCCTTCGAGCGTAGGTAGTCCGTGGTAAGGCTGTTCCCGTCAGGGCCTGACCCGTTCCCCACGATCAGAGCAAGGGGTGCCGCCCTCCAGCTGCACCGCGATGCTGCCACCGACCCCGTAGGACAGGGCCTCAGCGCCAATGATTGGGCCTCTAGCGCTCCGGATACGACGTCCCCCGCTGTCACCCCCGCATATCGACGATTACGGTGTACAAGGACACGCCGAACGTCCCGGTCAAGCCTAGCGGGTGGTCTTATTCATGCAGCCTATTTATAAATTTACCATCGAGGACGAGTGCGTAAGATGAGCCACATGCGGTCCATCAATTCTTAAATAGTTTATTTGTGTTCTACATCAATCAATAGAGTTTAAAATCAAATAATTTAAAACAATGTCAAAGAGGCAGCGAGATGGATAAGAACAGGCCGGCGACAAGGAGGGAGGCCATGGAGAAGGCTTTGCGGGAGGGCCGTTCGCACTTCGAGTTCCGGCCGGAGACCCGCAGATTCCTGCTGTCCAATTCGATCAACATCCTCATCGGTATCGCCCTGGTGATCGCGGTCTGGTGGATCGTCGCGGAGGCGATGATATACACCCGCGGCGCGCTGTTCCCCACCCCCCCGGAGACCTTCTCGGCCTTATGGAAAGCCCTGAACGGGGCGGCGTTGAACGGAGAGACCATCTACTTCCACACCTGGTCCTCCATGCTCCGCTGGGGAACCGGATACGCCATCGCCCTGGTCATCGGTATCGTGGTTGGGATATCCTTCGGGACCTTGAGCCGCCTGTACGATACGGGCATGGTGTCCGTTTACGTCATACAGATGATCCCTGGCCTGGCCTGGGTCCCCATCGCCATGCTCATTTTTGGGCTGGGCGAGTCGGCGACGGTCTTCATCATTCTTATGACCGCCATGCCCCCCATCATCATCAACACCGCCGGCGGCATACGCCAGGTCCCCCCGGTCTACAGCAGGGTGGCGCTGATGTCCGGCAAGGACAGGATCTCTCTTTTCACCAGCGTGCTGATCCCTGCCGCCTCGCTCTCCATAATCGACGGGATGCGCATCGGCCTGGCCAACGGTTGGAGGGTCCTCATCGCCGCAGAGATGGTCCTGGGCGCCATGGTCGGTCTCGGCGCCACCATATACGATTCCCGATACAGCCTGGATTTCATCTCCGCATTCATCTGCATCATCGTGATATGCTTCATCGGACTGGCGATCGAGAAACTGTTCTTCGCCGGCCTGGAGAACGCGGTGAGGAACCGTCTGGGTCTGGACAAGGAGGTCTGAGATGCTCGCTTCCCTGAAGAACGTGTCAAAGGTGTTCGCCAATCCCCGCACGGGAAAGGGATTGGTGGCCCTGAACGACGTGAGCATCCAGGTCGAGAAGGGTGATTTTCTTTGTTTGATAGGCCCCAGCGGGTGCGGGAAGAGCACCACCCTGAACCTGTTGGCCGGGTTCGAGCTTCCCAGCGAGGGCGAGCTGATGTTCAAGAGTAAGCCCATTACTGGGCCGTCCCCGGAGCGGGGGGTGGTCTTCCAAGAGTTCAGCCTCTATCCATGGATGAACGTGCTGCAGAACGTGGCCTTCTCGGTCAGGACGGGCAGCAGGTCGGAAAGGGAGGAGATCGCCAGGAAGCACCTGGGAATGGTAGGCCTCCTGGACTTCGCCCACGCCATGCCCAACGAGCTCTCGGGAGGCATGAAGCAGCGGGTGGCCATCGCCCGGACGCTGGCCATGGACCCCGACCTGCTGCTGATGGACGAGCCGTTCGGTTCCCTGGACGAGCAGACAAGACGCAAGCTGGACAACGAGGTGCTCAGATTATGGGAGGGACAGGAAAAGACCGTGGTGTTCGTCACGCACTGCATCGAGGAGGCGTTGATGCTGGGCACAAGGGTGGTGCTGATGTCCGCCTCTCCGGGCAGGATAAACAAGGAGTGGAGGATAGACATGCCCTGGCCCCGCGATCCGCTCTCGGCGGAGATGACCGCGTTGAAGAAGGACGTGGTCAAGAGCCTGCAGGTATGTTCCTGCGCGAACGGCGCGCCCAAGGGCGGTTTCATAACGATCAATGGTTTGGATGAATGAGAAACAAAGGAGGAGTGGGGAATGAACAAGAAATTATTGGCGATCGTCCTGGTGGTCGTTGTAGTGATCGCCGCGATCGGCGTGGCGTTCCTGTTGATGCCCTCGGAAGAGGACGAGATGGACCTGACCGTGGTTTACTCGGAGAAGATGAACTACGAGACGCTCATGGTGGCGAACGACAAGGGGTACTTCGATGACGTGGGGTTGAACGTCACCCCGGCCATCGTGACCGGAGGAATTCAGGCCGCTGAGGCCATCGTCACCGGCTCGGCCGACGTGGCGGCCATGGGGGACGCGCCAGCCGTGCAGCTCATAACCAAGGGCATTGGCGCCAAGATCATCGGTCGCATAGCCGGCGCCGAGGGGATGCACCGTATCATATCCGATGTCAACATCTCCGCGCCTGAGGACCTAAATGGAAAGAAGGTGGGAATGCAGCAGAGCTCCAGCTCGCACGGGGCGTTCCTGCAGTGGTGCGAGGCGAATGACGTGAACACCGACAACGTTACGTTCAGATACCTCAACCCCAGCTACCTGGCGGAAGCGATGTACTCCGGTGAGATCGATGCCATGGTGGGCAGCGAGCCCTGGGCGATCAACACCGAGAACTTGTGCGGCGACTCGGTTCACGAGCTGGGCAACTCGTCCGGCCTGGGCAGTTCCTTCCCGATAGTGCTGGTGGCATCCCAGAAGGCCCTCGCGGAGAAGGGAGAGGCCCTAAGCCGATTGATGAAAGCCCTGGACCTGGCCAATGACCACATCAACGACGATTGGAACGACTCCATGGCCATATGCGCCTCGCACACTGGCCTGAGCGTTGAGGACCAGTCCAAGGGCAGCGGCCTGCAGTTCTTCGAGCTGGGGTTCAACGCCACCGATGTGCAGAGCATGACCATGACCGCCATGGGCTTGATGGACTTCGGCAAGATCACCGCGGTGCCGGTGATAATGGACCATGTGGACCTGAGCCATCTGCCGGAGGAGTGAAGAAGTGAGGAGGAACGGCCGCCAGCTGTTCATGGGCGCGCTCAGTGGTGAGATCCCCGAGGTCCCGCCGGTGTTCCTGCGGGACCTCACCCTGGGTCTCGATGAGACGGGGTTTACTACTCCGGAGGTCTGCGCCGGTGCTTACGACGCGGACAGGTCGGCCGAGTCCGTCCTGGCGCTCCATCGACGGTTGGGACAGGACGCGGTGGTCGGCTGCATCCATTACGTCGGTCTGGAGATCGAAGCTCTGGGGGGACTGGTCAAGTACCCTGAGCGTGGGATACCGAGCGTGGTGCGGCATCCCTTCCAGGACACGGCCGACCCTGAGTTCGTAATTCTGGACATGCGCAGGGACCATCCTTTCCCGAACGTAGCTCGAAGCTACCGCCTGGTGGGAGAGGGACTGAAGGGATCGGCCGCCCTGGTCTGCAACATCGAAGGACCGGTGACCAAGGCGGCGCTCCTGCGGGGAATGGAGAATTTGGCTTTGGACATGTTCTTCAATAAGGACCTGGCCGCGAGATACGTGGATTACGCCACGGACATTTCCATTGAATATCTCAAGGTCATCGATTCGCAGGCCGACCTGGACTGCACATTCCTGGCCTCGGCGTCCGACAATCCGGACATCTTCGGCACGGAAGCCTTCCTGCGATTCACCGTGCCCAACCTTCGCCGTTTGAGGGGCGCCTCGGCCGACCTAGGGCTTCCAACGGTCTTCCATCCGCACGGCGACCTGAGCGCCCCGGAGAACCTGCCGCTGGTGGAGGACATAATCGCCACCGGCGTGGAGGGATTCCAGTTCGCGGAGAGGAACGACCATCTGGCCTTGAGGAAGGCCTTCGGGAAGAGGATCGCGCTCATGGGCGGCATCGATGCCTTCTCCACCCTGCTCTTGGGACCGGTGGAAAGGGTCGTGAAGGAGACGGAGGGCTTCCTGAACGACTTCCGTCCCTGGGACCGTTACGTGTTCATGTGCTCCTGCTCCCTGCACCGGGGCATGCCCCTGGCCCACGTGGACGCCATGATGGACAGTGTCCTGGGGTTCGCTAAGAAAGACATATGAACCACGGGCTGCCATATGTCAGATGTATGGCCCCGCCGGACGTTTCTGAAAAACCGCCTTGGCTGAGGACCAAGGTGGTCATGCCTTCGGGCATGGGAGTACGAGGCGCCTTGGACTCCTGCGGCCTGCGCACGGTATGCGACTCCTCCCGCTGCCCCAACCTGGGCGAATGCTGGGGAAAGGGCCATGCCACGTTCATGATCCTGGGCGGAAGGTGCACCCGCTCCTGCAAGTTCTGCGCCGTTCCTTCCGGGAGACCGTTCGAGGCCGATCCAGGCGAACCAGCACGGGTATCAGAGACCGTCGGACGCCTGGGGCTCCGGCATGCGGTGATCACCTCGGTCACCAGGGACGACCTGCCCGATGGCGGGGCCGAAATGTTCGCCGATACCGTTCGCCAGATCAGATGGGACCATCCGGGGACCACCGTGGAGCTTCTCATACCCGATCTTCAGGGAGACCGTAAGGCGCTGGAAACGGTCCTGGAGGCCGCCCCGGACGTGCTGGGACATAACCTGGAGACCGTCAGGTCATTGCAGTGGATAAGGGACCGCCGGGCCTCCTACGACCGTTCCCTGGGCGTTCTGACCGCGATCAAGGAGATATCTCCCCCGACCGTGACCAAGAGCTCGCTCATGCTGGGGCTGGGAGAGGGAGCGGACGAGGTGGCGGAGGCCTTCGAAGATCTATTGAGGGCGGGCGTTGACCTGCTGACCTTGGGTCAGTACCTTCCGCCCCGGGGGAGCGAGCTTCCTCTACGTAGGTACGTACCGCCGGAGGAGTTCGAGGAACTGGAAAGGACGGCCAGGGAAATGGGGTTCCGAGGGGTTCGCTCCGGTCCGCTGGTCCGTTCCTCATATGACGCTCACGCTTTGTATCTCGAGGCAGGTGCTGGAAAATGCTGACAGAGGACTTTGACCCCCTCAAGGGGGAGATGCTGCGGATCCTGGACGAAGAGGGGAACGTAGAGAAGGGACTGATGCCCAAGATGCCCAAGAACCTTATGCTGAAGGCCTACCGCACCATGCTGCTCACCCGGCTGGCGGACGATAAGGCAGTGAAGCTGCAGAGGCAGGGCCGACTGGGCGCGTACCCCCCGAGCAAGGGGCAGGAGGCCAGCCAGCTGGGACCGGCCATGGCCTTGAAGGATGAGGACTGGCTGGTCTGGGCCTTCCGGGAGATGGGGGCGCTGCTGTGGAAGGGCGTGCCGCTGAACACGCTCTACCTTTACTGGATGGGCAACGAGCTGGGCAACGTCTATCCGGACGGGGTCAAGGCCACGCCGTCCGTGGTGCCGGTCGGCTCACAGGTGCCCCACGCGGTCGGGATAGCCTACGCCAGCAAGTATCGGGGGGAGAAGAGCGTGGCCCTGGCCTACTTCGGCGACGGTGCGACCTCGGAAGGCGATTTCCACGAGGGGCTCAATTTCGCCGGAGTATACAGGACCCCCAACGTGTTCGTCTGTCAGAACAACCAGTTCGCCATCTCCACCCGGAGGGCCAAGCAGACCGCTTCCCCCACCATCGCCCAGAAGGCCATCGCCTATGGGTTCCCGGGCATACTGGTGGACGGTAACGACGTCCTGGCCATGTACGCCGCTTCCAGGGAGGCGGTTGAACGCGCTCGGAAAGGAGATGGCCCTACTCTGATCGAATCCTTCACCTACCGTCTGAGCGACCATACCACCTCGGACGATTGGCGGAAGTACCGCAGCAAGGAGGAGGTGGCCGAGTGGGAGAGGAAGGACCCCCTGAAGAGGTTCGGGACGTACCTCACCGCGCAGGGCATCCTCAAGGACCCGGACGCCTTGACCAAGGAACTGAGCGAACTGGTGGAGAAGGCCGCCGCGCAGGCCGAGGCGGTACCGGCGCCCAGCCGTTCCGAGGTGTTCGTGCACACCTACTCCGAAATGCCGCCCTATCTCCGCCGTCAGATGGGAGGTGACGGGGCATGATGATGAACATGGTGCAGGCCATCAACGCCGCCCTGGCCGAGGAGATGGAGCGCGATCCTTCAGTGGTCGTCCTGGGCGAGGACGTCGGTTTGGACGGCGGGGTCTTCCGGGTGACCGACGGGCTCATGGACCGTTTCGGCGAGAAGCGGGTGATGGACACCCCTCTGGCGGAGTCGGGGATAGCCGGGGTGGCCATCGGAATGGCCTTCAACGGCCTTCGGCCGGTGGCCGAGGTCCAGTTCATGGGCTTCTCCTACCTGACGCTCAATCAGATGATTAACCACGCCGCACGAATGCGCAACCGCACCCGGGGAAGGTTGACCGTGCCGATGGTCCTGCGCATGCCTTACGGCGCGGGAGTGAAAGCGCTGGAGCACCATTCCGAGAGCACTGAGGCGCTGTATGCCCAGATACCTGGGCTCCAGGTCGTGGTGCCCTCCACCCCCTTGGAGGCCAAGGGTCTGCTGGCATCGTCCATACGCGATCCGGACCCGGTCATATTCCTGGAGCCGAC
>CAZPFU010000035.1:0-10870 GCA_964585915.1 uncultured Methanomassiliicoccus sp. | reverse complement strand
TCGACGGCGATCGCGGCGGGGAACTTATCCTGCGCGAGCTGTTCCAGGTGGCCGAGGTTGACTTCGTTGCTCGAGCGCCACGCGCCCACGAGGTCGAGGAACTGACCCAAAAGCAGATCATGAAGTGCCTGCGGAACAAGATCCCCGGCGACCAGTTCATCGAGATGTTCAACCTGGACGTCGGCGAGGGCAACGGCAAGGACAAGGAGAAGAGGCTGGAGCCCAGTGCCAACAAGGCCGAGAAGCTGGAACGTTTCGAGAAGGCCGAGAAGGCGGACCGCGAGAAGGAGAAGGACGAGGAGCCCGCCCGGGCCGAGCGCGAACCCCGCCAGGAGCGCAGGGAGCGCGAGGAGCCCAGGCCGGAGAGGGAACCGAGGCCGGAACCCCGCCAGGAAAGGCAGGAGCGCCGCGAGCGCGAACCCCGCCAGGAGCGCAGGGAGCGCGAGGAGCCCAAGCCGGAGAGGGAGCCGAGGGAGCAGCGCCAGGAGCGCGAGCCCCGGGCAGACCGCCAGGAACGCCCTCCCGTGGAGGAGAAGGAGCTTGAGGAGCGGAAACCCGTTTCCCGCAAGCAGCTCTCCGGCGCGCAGGAGAAGTTCAAGGGCATGATAAACGAGCTGTCCTCGACCTCCAAGGCCCGCATAATCGACGCCATGGGCGGGATCATGAAGGAAGTGGCGGTGAAGGAGCTGGTCAACACCTTGAAGGAGGAGAAGGACCCGGTGTCCGCGGTCGTCTTCGACGGCATCATAACCCAGAGGATACTGGACCTGGCCTCCGACCTGAAGATCGGTACCATAGTCGGCACCAAGATGGGCAACATCACCAAGCAGCCGGCCGGGACCGACGTCTGGTCCAAGGACGACCTGAACTGAACATGAGCGGCGCGGACAGGGTGGATTGGCGGAGCGTCGAGAGCACCGCCCAGGTCTCCATACCCTCCGATCCCCTTCTGCGGGTGATCGGGCAGGAGGAGGCCGTCACCCTGGCCCGCATAGCCGCCAAGCAGCGCCGGCACCTGCTGCTGGTCGGGCCCCCGGGAACGGGCAAGTCCATGATCGCCCAGGCGCTTGCGTTGCACCTTTCCCGCCCCACTCAGGAGATACGAGTGGTGCACAACCCGGAGAACCCGGAACGGCCTTTTGTCGAAGTGAAGAACGAGGACGAGGTCCGTTCCGAGTCCAAGACCAGGGAGTTCGCCGAGGGCGAGCTCATCGAGCCCAAGAACGCTCCCGTCAACGTGGCGGAACGTCTGGGCTACCGCTGCCGCAACTGCGGCGCCTATTCCTCTCCCAAGGAGCGCATCTGCCCCAAGTGCCAGAAGGGCAAGGGTTCGGATGCCGTAGCCAACAATCCCTTCGGGGACCTCATGACCGGCCTGTTCGAGCAGATGAACGCTGCTGGTATGACCGGGACCGCCGGTAAGGAACGAGTGACCACCACCCGCACCCGCTTCGGGAAGGAGGAGGTGGTCGTCTTCGAAAGATGCGGCGAGATGATACGGCTTCTTGACCAGGACGCCCTGGAGAAGCGCCGGGACTGGGAGAAGCAATCCCCCCGCAAGGTCATCGTCCGCCTGGACCGCAATCCGTTCGTCCTCGCCACCGGGTCATCGGAGACCGAGCTTTTAGGTGACGTACGGCACGATCCGTACGGCGGGCACGCCCAGCTTGGGACCCAACCGTACGACCGCGTTGTTCCCGGGGCGATCCACGAAGCGCACGAGGGGGTGCTGTTCATAGACGAACTGCCGCACCTCGGGCATCTCCAAAGGTTCATACTCACCGCCATGCAGGAGCGCCGTTTCCCCATCTCTGGGCGCAATCCGCAGAGCGCCGGGGCGAGCGTGAAAGTGGAGAACGTGCCCTGCAACTTCATCTTCGTAGGCGCCTGCAACATCCAGGACCTGGAGCAGGTGCTTTCGCCGCTGCGCTCCCGCGTCTGCGGCAACGGTTACGAGGTCCTGGTCAACACCGCCATGCCCGATACGGAAGAGAACCGAAACCGGCTGGTGCAGTTCATCGCCCAGGAGATCGTTTCCGATGGGCGGATCCCGCACGCCGACGCCTCGGCCATCGAGGCCATAATCAGGGAGGCCAGGGCCAGGGCGGTCAAGGTCGACAACATCAACAACGGCCTCACGCTCCGGCTGAGGGAGCTCGGCGGACTTATACGAGCGGCCGGGGACCTGGCCATGGTGGACAGCGCCCCGTTCATCACCGCGGCGCACATCGCCAAGGCGGTGGAGAGGAGCAAGAGCGCCGAGGAGCAGATCAAGGACCGCTACGGTTCCTACACCAAGGGGCTGGGGACGGACATATCCTCCGCCCAGAAGGAGAAGTCGCCCTACTACTTCTGGAACGAGACCAAGGACTCCATGTTCCATTAGAGATAGCGGAGAAGGAGTATTCCATCCTCTCCGTCCGAGTAGTATTTTGAGACCCGGCGCACGGTGAAGAACCCCAACCTCTGGTAGAAGCGCTGCGCCCCGATGTTGCTGGCCCTGACCTCCAGAGACACCTGCCTTACGCCCTTCTTGCCGCATTCCCGGAAGAACTCCTGCGTGAGCAGAGTACCGAGACCGGCGCCCCGGTATCTGCGGTCCACGGCCAGCATAAGCACGCGCGCCTGCTGCGCCCCGCTCATGACCCCGAAGACGAAAGCTACCACCCTGCCCAGGTCCTCGATGACCAGCAGGCCGTCGGGCCAGAAGGGCACCAGCTGGGTGAAGAGGGTGGGGTCGTAGCGCTCCCGGAGCGACTCCGAGGCGACCAGCCAGACGTCGGCCAGGTCCCGGTTCTGGTAGTGGCGTAGTTGCAACGCCGCCGAATCCCGTTCGCCTAACTAAAGCCTTCTGTTCCTAATCCGGAAGATCAGTAAGGCCAGGAGCACTGGTATAGGGGAATAAAGGAGCCACGGAACCTCGGAGGATGAGCGCTTTCTCACTATCACGATGATGTTGTCCGTGGCTGCATTCCCCAGCGCATCCTCCGCCCGAAGGGTGATATGGTGCTCCCCTTCCTTCAAGTTCACCAGATGCATCGGGCCCCGGAGATCGGCCAAGCCGTCCCCGTCCAGGTCCCAGGTTATGTTCGCCACTCCCGACGCGTCATAGCATCCCGTGGCGTCCAGTAAGACCGGCTGACCGGCTTCGGCCTCGACGAAATGCCACGGCAGCGCTATCATCGGAGGAAGGGCGTCACCCCTCCAATCCTCCTCGAACCATTGGATGAAAACCTCGGCCAGTTCCGTGGAACGAAGGACCAGGGCCATCTCCCGGTTGCGTTCCATAGAACCGTCCACCCAGTTGGCGCTTCCCACCAGCACCGCATCGTCAACGATCACGCCCTTGTTGTGCAGCCTGCCGAAGGAGGAGCGCTCATCGGTCAAACGGCACTCCAGGTCCCAGTGGTTGTTTTCGGATAACATGTTGAGGGCCTTGGCCACCTGGGCGTTCCCTTCTTCGGTGCCCAGGCCGGAATCCAGCTGGATGCGGACGCTCACACCGCGATCGGCCGCCGAGAGCAGGGCGTCGATGAGGTCCGAGCCTTCGAGCCAATCCTCCTCGATGCGCATCTGCTGCACCACGATGCGTTCCTGAGCTCCGGATATGATCTTCACCAGGCCGTCCTGGATGTTGAAGGGGGACGTCAACAAGGACACCTCGGCCTGGTAGTCAACCGGAGCAGGCGGCAGCGTGCCGAGCAGCCTTCCCGGGCCTCCTTCGGACCGGACCAGGCTGGTGTTCAGCGGAAAAACGTCGACGCTCCTGGCAGCGAGGTCCCTTTGGAACATGCCCTCGGCATAGGAGCATATCTCCCTGCTGTCCACGATCGCCGCCCATCCGCGATTGCTGCCGAAGCTGGAATCGGCCATGTTCTCCGAGGAAACTAAAAGCCGCTCCCGATCGAATATGGCGTATTTGGCGTGCAGATAGTCGTAGCGCCGGAACGATTCGCCGGACCGCATGACCCAGACCTCCGCCCCGGCGTCCTTCAGATAGTAGGCCAAAGCCGCCCCGTTCTCGGAGACCCCGCCGACCGGTCGGCCTTCCAGCAGCACCGTCACCTCCACCCCGCGGGCGGAGGCGCCGGCCAAATGCCTTGCCAGGGTCCAATTCTCCATCAGATAGCAGGCCAGCTCGATGCTGTTCCGGGACCGGTCTATCTGCCGGACCAGTTCCTGCAGCGCATTCTCCGGATGGAGGAGCGGGACCACCTCCGCCTGGAAGGTCGGGGAGGATGCGGAAAATAGCCCGGGAACGGTCATCTCCCAGTTCCCCGGACCCGCTCCGGGACTGGTCCTGATCATCGCGCTTCCTTTCTTGAGCGCCGCCGGCGGACCGTCCCAGGGGGACTGCGGCTCCACGTTGCCATAACAGACCAGGTCCATAAGCTCACCCGCTGGGTCGAACAAGTAGACCTGATCGCCGGAATCGGCGAGCTTCAGGCTGCCCTTCGAGACCACTGAATCATCACAAGATATGCGTTCCTCATCGGGATAGAGTCCCTGGAACGAGGAACCCGGGGCCACCCAGGTCAGGCCGCCCCCGGTAGGGACTATCAATGATGAATTGATGGTGACGCTTCCCTCCCCGTCGCTGATCCGCCAGCCTTTCGCATTCAGCGGGGGACCTTGATTGGTCAGCGAGATGAACTCGCCGGGATAGGACGCGCATACCCGGGATATCAGCAAACCATAATCGACATCTGGGTCCGAAGCCTGCACGGGGAAGGAGGGGACCGCCAGGAGCATGATCACGAAAAGAATGAACAGATGGATGAAGCGCACGCTGATGAAATAGAGGAGAAAGAAAAACGGTTAATCGATGCAATCAGGCTTCAGAGCGCGGAGACCAGGTCCTGCAGCGCGGCCTTGACGTCCTTGGCCTTGACCACGCCTGAGGCGAGCAGCACCCCTGATGCGCCCAGGTCCAGGGCCGCCCTGACGTCCTTGCCGTTCTTTACTCCGGCACCGCACAGCACCTTGACCTTGGGATCGACGGCCCGCACCATCTCCACGGTGCGCGAGACGATCATCGGATCGGCGGTGGTTACCGAGATGTCCCCGCCGATGAGCTCCGGCGGCTCCACGGCGATGAACTCCGGCGAGAACGCGGCCATGGCGGCGGACGTTTCGGCGGTGTCAGTGCAGACCACGCTGATCAGTCCGAGCTTGCGGCAAGCTTCCACGGTGGCCGCGATGTCCTGCAGGGCCATACGGTGCTCGGCGTGGTTTATGAGCGTACCCTTGGCTCCCGACGCCTTCACGCTCTGCGGAGAGATGTAGCCGGTGATGGAACCGGGGTTCTTGTTGTCGGTGTGCTGAGAAAGAACGGGTATGGTGACCGCGGAGGCCACCTTGGAGAGCTCGACCATCGGGGGGCAGACGACGATGTTCGCCTTCTTGACCAGCGCGACCGACTCGCATTCCTTGGCCAGTCGAACTGCCCCAGGCCCCTCCACCTCGGAGTAGACCTTGAAGTTGACGATGATCACCGGAGTGCGCAGCTCAGTCAATCTTCTCCATCCTGTCCTTCAGCTTTGCCAGGACGGCCGGGCGGGTGGTGTACTCCATCTCCTCCGGACCGAGTATCGAGGGCATGAACGGCCCATGCTGGCGCATGTAAACGCTGGCCCGGACGGCCTTTCTCCTGGCCTCGTCCCAGACGCTTCCCGCGAAATAGTCCACCGGCATCTTCTTGCCCAGCGGGGCGTCGGGCTCCTCACAGCCCTGGAAGCGGCCGTTGCTGATCTGGAACCCCAGGGCGCAGATCCGCGGAGGACCGTCGAAGTAGGTGGGGTCGGAATCCTCCACCGAGCAGGGGTACCAGGCGCCGTAATGGGAGCCGCGCATCCATCCGGCCACAAGCGCGGGGAACATGAACGGCTGAAGTACCTCGCCCACGGCGGGCAGGCCGCTCTGGCATCTGACGACCGCCACGGGGTCGTCCTTCCCCACGTACTTCCCGGCGCAGATGTTCAGCTTCTCCGTGCTCACAACGCAGGCGGTGCCGATGTTCTTGTCCTTGCTCATGATCCTCTTGATGGCATACCTGGTGGTGTCGCCTATCAAGCTCAGGATGTCATAGGTCTCCTCCGGAGCGGACATCACGATCTTCTTGGAGTCCATGACATCCACGATCTCGAAGCGGAAGCCTTCGTGCGCCCGGGGGTCGATGACCAATCCGGTGGTGGTGAAGGGATCCATGAATATGCGGGAAAGTGGCATCGAGTAAGAGGAGGGCTCGGTCTTGTCGGCCATGAAGAAGATCATGGGCTCGGCGCCCCTCTCGGTGAACTCCACCTCGGCCGCCCCGGGGCCCATGCCCCGGATGTTGCCGCTGAAGGCGTCGGAGAGTATGTCCTGCCCGGCGGCGTACATCTTCATTTCCTTGGCCAGCTTGGCAGCCGCCTGGAAAGCGGTCCAGGCCAGGGCGTGGACGTCCTTATGGTTCTCGCCCTTGTAGTGGGTCATGAACAGGTTTATGTCGTCGCCGACCCTGGTCACGTAGAAATCGTTGATGACCCCGGACTTCACTCCCTCGACCAGCACCTCTTCGCACTTGCGCATCATCTTCGGGTGCGGCTTGGAGTGCCCGGCGACCGATCCAACATCAGCTTTGATAACAGAGACAGTAACCTTCTGAGACATTAGAATCCCATACCTTGGCTCTCAGAATTACTGCAACGATATATAATGTTTGATGAACCAATATCGCTGAATGACGAGATTTGGTCCTTGAAAAAGGGGAGGCCAGGCCTCCTTATTTCACGGATATCGCGGACGCGGGGCAGGAGGACTCGGCGTTCTTCACGCAGTTGATCAGGTTGTCCGGCGCCTCGCCTACGGACTTGTCCCCCTTCTGGTACATCGGTTTCACGTTGGAGTTGCCGTCGTCCCCTTCCATGAAGAAGTCGGGGCATTCGTCGTTGTAGCAGATTCCGCAGCCGGTGCACTCTTTCTGGTCGATGTTGACTTTAACGGGCATGAATGTCATCACCTTGCCCGTAGACCTTTAAATTTTCGCCTGACCGCCCGATAAGCACGAACGGATGCCTGGACCGCCAATGCTTATAAGCAGAATGGGAGATATCGAGGCGTTCCACATAGAGGAGTTATCATGCTTTACGATTCCCGTTCCATAACCGCCAACGAGTTCGAGAAGGAAGTAACGGTGGAGGGCTGGGCCCAGGAGGTCCGCAACCTCGGCGGTATCTCTTTCCTGATCCTGCGGGACCGTTATGGCGTGGTGCAGGTCACCGCCCCCAAGAAGAAGATCGCCCCGGAGGTCATGCAGGCCATAACCTCCTTGGCCAGGGAGTCGGTGGTCCGCGTCACCGGGACGGTGAAGCAGAGCGCCCAGGTCAAGGCCGGTTACGAGATCATTCCCTCCTCGGTCATCGTCACAGGCGTAGCGCAAACACCGCTGCCCATGGGCGTGGTGGACAAGGTGGACGTGGAAGCGGAGACCAGGTTCAACCACCGCTACATGGACCTGCGCAAGCCGGAGGTGCGTGCGGTCTTCGAGATAAAGTCGCTGACCATGAGGCTTATCGACGAATACCTGGCCGACAACGGCTTCGTGGAGGTTTTCACGCCCAAGTTGGTGGCGTCCGGCGCCGAGGGCGGCTCCACCCTTTTCAAGGTCGACTACTTCGGAAAGCAGGCCTATCTGGCCCAATCCCCGCAGCTCTACAAGCAGATGCTGATGTCCACCGGCCTGGACCGGGTGTTCGAGATCGGTCCCGCGTTCCGGGCCGAGCCGTCCGATACCGCCCGCCACGTCTCCGAGTTCATTTCGTTCGATGGGGAGATGGCCCACATCGACTCGCAGCTTGACGTCATGGCCATGATCGAGGGATGCACCCAGTATGTCATCTCCGAGGTCAAGGAGCGCGGCGGCTGGGCTTTGCAGGCCCTGGGTTGCGAGGTGGTGGTGCCCAAGGCGCCGTACCCCATCGTCTCGTACGAAAAAGCGATCGGAATGGTGCAGGGCGCCGCCTTCAAGATCGAGCTTGGCGAGGACCTGGGCACCGAGGGGGAGAAGCTGCTCGGCGAGCTGATGACCCAGGACGGACATGAGATGTACTGGATCGCTGAATATCCGGAAGCGGCCAAGCCTTTCTATATCATGGAGAAGGATGGCACCCCGTACTCCTTCTCCTTCGACCTGGACTACAAGGGACAGGAGATATCCTCCGGCGGGCAGCGCGAGCATCGCTACGACCGCCTGGTGCAGAGGATGGAGAAGATGCAGCTCGATCCGAAATCGTTCGAGTTCTACCTGAACGCCTTCGCCTACGGCATGCCGTCCCACGGCGGCTGGGGCTTGGGCGTCGAGAGGATGGTGCAGAAGATGCTCGGCCTGAGCAACATTCGCGAGACGATATTGTTCCCTAGGGACCGCAACCGACTGGTTCCCTGAGATCGCGTTCAGCAGGTAAAATTATATTACCTGGGGTATTCATATCCCCTCTGGGATGCACGTGAATGATCAGGCAGCGGACGCTGAGGAGCATGAGGCGGGACCGGTGGACTTCATGACCTACGAGGAGTTCGATCCCGACTTCATAGAGTTCTTCGTGGCCGGCGAGCCGGTTCCGCAGGGTTCCACCAAAGCGTTCTACATCAAGAAGCTGGAGCGGGTCGTGACGACCCACACCAACGCCAACACCGAAGCGTGGCGGAACAGGATCGCCACGGAGGCGCAGCACGTTAATGAGCTGAGACCTCAGAGCTATTTCTCGGACGATCGCCGCCTCGGTTACGAGGTGACCATGGAGTTCGTTTTCACCCGTCCCAAGAGCACCCCGAAACGCTGGAAGCAGAACACCAAGCGACCGGACCTGGACAAGCTGGTGCGGGCTGTGTTGGACGGCATAACCAACGTCCTGATACCGGACGATTCGCAGGTGGTGCGCATCACCGCCGGCAAGTGCTACGGGGACTGCGACCGGTCACCTGGGCTGCACCTGACCATACGCCGCCTGGATTGAGTCCTGGACCGGGATCTCTGCACTCATAGGGTTCATCATTTCCGCGAAGATCAGCTGACCCTCTTCTCTTCATCGATCCGATAAGTGGTCCAATGACGCTTGCGGTTACTCCCTGACACGAATTAAACGTTTGCTCCCTTGGTATTTGTCTAAAATCGGACATAGTCCCGTTAACCCTGCAGATTGCCGAACAACATGGTTATGTGCTGTTCCGCAATAATCATCAATTCCCTAAAAGAGGTATAAGATGGAGCAGATGGCTTTAGAAGACGCGAAGAACAGCTATGTGGGAGTTCCCTACTCCCTGCGCGTGGCCCACGAGATAACCTCCGAGGGATACGGCTTCTGCGTATCCTGCGAGACCGGGACCGTCACCGACGTGTTCGCCCCCTCCGCGGAGGAGTGAGAATAGTGTCATTGCCGTCCACCTTCTTCATCAGACGGTAACCTTATTTTTTAGTTAGCTCCATAGCATATCCATGAACAGCGCCATCGTGGCCATAACCACCGAGATCGGCGCCGAGGGGCGGGTGATGGAATCCCTCTGCCAGATGCCTTCCGTCATGGAGTGCTACATGGTGTACGGGGTGTACGATATCCTGGTGAAGGTGCACGCCCCATCGGAGGATGAGATGAGCGCGGGCATCATCGCCATTCGCGATCTCGCGGGGGTTCGCTCCACCCTCACCCTGGTGGTGTGCAAGGAGCATAAAAAGTAAGCATTAGGTTGTTGTTTACCGGAACAGAGGCATCCTTTTGGATAAGTTCGCCCAGGACCTGGAATCGCTGATGAACAAGCTGATCGCCGGCTGCGACCCGCTATGCGAGGAGGCCCTCCGCAAACTGGAGCAGCGCCTTCTCGACCTCAAGGAGAAGAACCTGCTGAAGATCAACCACTCGGTCCTGGAGATGATAGTCGCCAAGTACCTGGTGCAGGATGGCTACGATGTCGACCTGGAGCACATGATCGACGCCGGGCTGAGCTGCGATGTGTACGCCAAGAAGGGCGACGGGGTCATGATCGTGGAGGTGGAGACCGGCTACGTTCCGCCGGCGCACGCCCTGGACCCCATGGACTACATTCGCGCCAGGATCGCTTCAAAAATTGCACGGTACAGCAACCACTGCCACAAGTTCTCTTTGGCCGCGCCCCCGCACTACGTCATGCCGGTTATGCCCTTCTTCACCAAGCCGCCGCGGGACCGGGACGAGAAGGAGGCATGGCTGGTCAAGCATTACTGCGACCTGTACTACAAGAGCCCGCCGGTGAGCATGGACGAGATCATGAACTCCCGCATCCACAGCGTCTCCATCATCGAAGTGGAGAGCGGGACCCTGCGCGACATGGCCCCGGACGACTACATCAACCTGACCGTCGACTGGTACCTGTGAGGTGTGAACGTGGATTCCGCTCTGCTCTTTTTAGGATCGGTGGCCGTCATCTCCTTGTCCGGAGTGCTGATGCCCGGTCCCGTGTTCGCCATGACCATCGCCTGCGGGTTCCAGGACCG
The DNA here is from genome assembly GCA_964585915.1 of uncultured Methanomassiliicoccus sp. Taxonomy (GTDB): domain Archaea; phylum Thermoplasmatota; class Thermoplasmata; order Methanomassiliicoccales; family UBA472; genus UBA472. The sequence continues at coordinate 363 of CAZPFU010000035.1, read as the reverse complement.
CTGGTCCGGCTGGAAGATCGCCCTCGGACACGCTGTCGTGGAGGTACCGACCATCGCGGCGATCTTCCTGGGGCTGAGCGTTTTCCTGAAGGACGACATGGTGCTGGGGGCGATAGGCCTGCTGGGCGGGGTCATCCTTCTGTACATGGGTTATGATGTGTTCCGCACCCGCAAGGATATCCTGGCCAGCTGCAGCACCAAGACACAGAGCCCCTTTTTGGCGGGCGTCACCACCACCGCCTTCAACCCCGGTTGGCTGCTGTGGTGGGCTACGGTGGGGGCGGCGCTCACCGCCACGGCCGTAACGTTCGGATGGTGGATGCTGCCCTTCTTCGTGGTGGTGCACATCACCTGCGACTTCCT
>CAZPFU010000034.1:0-11376 GCA_964585915.1 uncultured Methanomassiliicoccus sp. | reverse complement strand
TTCGACTACCTCTTCGTTTGACAGCGGGACCCACTCGGGGTTCTCGGTCAGCAGGGGCCTCCTGGAACGGGAAGAGCCCCTTCTCCTGGCGTGCATTCTTGCCATGTGAACATCATCCTATGTTGATATCGTAAATGATTTACTTCGTTGGTGGCGGCGAAGTGACCGTCTATTTCACTCCTACTATTTAAGAGTTAGACCCTTTCCCAGCCTGTTCCGCACGGCCTCCCTGGCCCAGGCGATCTGCTCCCGGTACTCGCATTCCGGGAAGGCCAGGTTCTGCGGCAGGTCGTCCATCAGCTCCCAGCCCATCTCCCCCTCTCCCATCTCTTTACCGAGGATTCCAGCAAAGATCACCACCGCCCCCATGGGCCGGCAGTCCAGCACCTCCAGCTCGAAGCCGCATTCCTCCCGGTACTCGCGCTTGATCCCGTCCAGGGGGGTCTCGAACTCCTCCAGCTTGCCGCCGGGCATCTCCCACCCTCCCCTCTTGGGGTTGTAGACCATGAGATAGCGGTCTCCCCGGAAACCTATGGCGTAGACGTTGGGCAGTTGGATCACCGCTTCATTTCAAACGTCCAGGTAGAGGGATTATCCCTATTTATCCGATTCCCGTATTCCGTGGCATGGGCGGAAATGGGGATGATGCGGTGGATAGATTGGTCATCAGGGCGGTCGAGCCAGGCTGCCAGGAGTCCATCGACCTGCAATGGGAGATGCGCCGGGAGCTGGACGCCATGTATGACGAGACGACCATCGACCCGCCACCGCTGGAGCAGTTCCGGCTGCCCCGGGCGGCGTTCCTAGTGGCCTGGCTGGACGGGATACCGATCGGCTGCGGGGCAATAACCACCTTGGACGAAAGCACCGCGCACTTCAAGCGGGTGTTCGTTCGCCCGGGGTTCCGAGGCCACGGCTTCGGGCGGCAGGTCATGAAGGCGTTGGAGGAAAAGGCCGCCGAGCTCGGCTACACCGTGCTCTTCCTGGAAACGGCCGACAAGCAGCAGGAGGCCATAAGCATGTACACATCGCTGGGATACCAACGCGTTCCGTGCGCCGGCCGGGTTCCCTGCGCGGAGCAGAGCATATGCTTCGAGAAGAAGATATGATCACTACCTCTGTACCACTATCATGGCGTGGTCCCTCTCGAAGGGCTCCAGGTCGGTGATCTCCAGGACCTTGAACCCTTCCTTCCGCAGGTAGGCGGCGGCGTCCTGGAAGACGTCCCGAGGCTCCCTGGTCACGTCCTCCGAGCGCGCTTTTACCGCAAGCATTCCGTACGGCGCGGAGAAGCGCTTCATGGCCTTGGCGAACATCCCCGCCTGGTTCTTCTGCGCCACGTCCTGATACACCACGTCCGCCTTCTCCACCAGGAAGGCCAGGTCGTCCGGCTTGGTCGCGTCGCCCAGGATGGGCATCATGTTCGGACGGTCCTCGCACACCCCGACCAGATCGCGGAACATGCGGGGCGAGATCTCCACCGCGTACACCCTGCCCTGCGGCACGAGGTCCGAAACGTGGCTGGGGGTGGTTCCGCTCGAGGCGCCCAGGTAAAGCACGTGCGAGTCCGGTCTGAACGGGAAAGCGGCCCCGCCCTTGCGGATGAAGGCGCCCAGCTTGCTGCGGTCCGGGGACCATTCCCGGTACTCCTGGCCATCCTGCGAGAAAAGGCGCTCTCCGTAGACGCGTTTGCCGGGGGCGAGGTTCTTCGTCAGGACCATGTCCCCGGAGCGGAACACTCCCTGGAACGGTGATGGTTCTATGCGCAGCTTGGCCTCGCCCATGTCCCTGCCATGACCGACAAAATATTAAGCGTTTCACCGTCATCATTTCCCCGTGGCGGGGGACGAAGAGGCGAAACGGATCCAGGAGCTCACTGAGCGCATCGCTCAGCTGGAGGAGGCCATCCGCCAGGTCTCCGTCCCATACTCGCAGCTGGCCGCCCAGCTGGCTACCTTCCAGGACACCGTGGGCAAGTACTTCCGGCTGATGGACCTCTACCAGCGCTACGGCGTGGTGTCCATCGACACCATCCTGCCGGAGGTCAAGGACCCCATATCCAAGGACATACTTCGCATACTCCTGGACCGCCCTGGCCTGAACATCTCGCAGCTCACCGACGAGCTCAAGGGAAGGAGGGGCAGTTCGTCCAGGCGCATCGTGCGGGATAAGCTCAAAGAACTTGCGGAGATGAAGCTGGTGGTGGAGGAGGCGGGCAAGAACGAGAGGTCGTACCGCCTCTCCGAGGACGTGGTGAAGAGGTGGTCACAGGTGCTCGGTCTGACCAAGTAGGGTGACCACTCATACGAAGGTGCATGAAACCATGCGGAACGTGGAACAAGTCGATGGTCGAAGCGCAGGGAATGATGCAGATCAGAACGATGATAAGGTGAAAACATGAGCGACAACGATATGCCGGACCCGGAACAGTTGAGACAGATGTTCACCGTGCTCTCCGAGCAGGTGCCCAAGCTCCTGGACAGCGTTACCAAGGTGCTATACGGGGCACAGGAGGGTACCAAGTTCGGGGAGTCCGTGGCCGCCTTCTACAAGGCGCTGCGGGACGCGGGGATGAGCAACGAGCAGGCCTTCGAGCTGACCAAGGACTACATGTCCAACCTCAGCCTGGGGGGAATGCTCAAGAACATAGTCGGCGGCGCGTCGCATAGGGACGACTGAGGGTATCGATGGTCAGAACACAAAAACAGAAAGAAAATGGCCAGGCGATAATTTACATCGCCGCGGCCGTTCCCGGGCTGCTGATCGGCCTGGGGTTCGCGTACCTGCGCATGCGCAAGCGGGCCAGGCAGGAGGGACGCCGGTTCTTCCAGGCCTTGGTCCGGGACGGCGTTCCCGTCCCGGAGGCTAAGGAATTAGCGGACATCTACGTCTCCAGCATCTCCCTGACCGAGATGATCAGGGGGATGGGCCCGTTCACTTCCTGAACAGGTACTCGGCGATACCGTAGCCGGCGTCCTCGCCGTCGTCGATGCGCCACTTGGTCAGGGTCTCGAACATTATAGAGCCGCGGTCGTTCTCGCCCTTGAACTCCATGATGGCCTTCTTCTTGACCTCTCCCTTGACGCCGTAGACCACGCCGTCCTTGTCGTACATGGCCATGAACAACGTGTTCGGGCTTCCGTCAGCGTCGTACTCGGTGACCATGTCCACCTTGACCAAGGGAAGGTTCTCCCCGTCCACGTACAGGAAGCCGGCGTCGATGTCGCCCTTGTCCATGTACAGCTTGGTGACGTTGAAGCCGAAGTCCTCGCTGACCTGGCAGGTGAGCCATACCCAAGCGCGAGGCGCGGTCCAGTCCCTCTCGCCCCAGGAGTGGTCCCTCTCGCCCAGTCCCTTGACGTAGTAATCGCGGTCGTCGACCTTCAGGCTGCCCAATACCTTGCCCATCTGCTCCAAGTGCTCGGAGGCGACGGAGGCGGCCAACGCTTCCTTGTCAGAGGTCACGCAGTCGCGGTAGTTGAACATGGGGTTGGTGCCTTCGAAGCGCAGATCGAACTTGACCTTGGCCACGGTGTCCTCGCCCTTCTTGTGGGCCGGAAGCTCGCCGTCAAAGGTCAAGTTCCAGACCTTCTCGTCCTCCACCTTGGTGAAGGTGACGCCCTTGGCGGTCAAGGTCGCCCCGTCGAACTCCAGGCTCTCCTTGGTGCCGACCAAGGTGCCGTCAGGCATCATGAAGAAGCAGAACAGCATCTTCTCGTTCTTGTTGGGTTTCAGGCCTAGGCGCATGAATCCGCAGATATCGTTTCCGCGGTCATAGAAGCTGAAATAGAAACTTTCGTTCCAGTTCTTCTGTTCGCCCTGCTCGTGAATAATGTCGGTTTCCACTGGAATCATCCTTCCCTGATATAGATCAGGCCTTCGTTGCCGTCAAGGGTTATCCTCTGACCCGTTATGAAGATTTTCGTTGCTCCCTTCACCGCGGTGACCGCCGGAATACCGTATTCCCTGGACACCACAGCCCCGTGCGAAAGGATGCCGCCAGTCTCTGTGATCAGGCCGGCGATCTTGGAGAACACCGCCGTCCAACCGGGGTCGGTGTTGGAGGTGACCAGGATCTCCCCCTCCCGGACCTCGGACAACTGCTCGATGGAATCGACGACGCGAACAGGCCCGGTGGCCACGCCCGGGCTCGCTGACGTTCCGGTAAGCTGGGCGGAGTTATCCACCATCTTCACCGTGTCGTCGAACTCCACCGCCCCCTTGAGGAACTTCGGAGGAAGTTCGCCGCGCCAGTCCACGAACTCCTTGCGCCGCTCCGATATCTTGCCCAAAGCGCCCTTCCCCTCGCCCTTGGCCAGGGCGAAGATCTCCTCCTTGGTCAGGAAGAAGATGTCCTCCTCCTTGGCGATGGTCCCTTTCTCCAGGAAGCGGCGGGCGAACTCCATGTACACCCGGCGCTGCCGGTAGAGGATGTGGTCGAGGTAATAGCGCTGGTTCTCCCGGAACATCAGGTAGGTCTGGGCAAAACCCTTGATGGTCTTGAACATGCGGGCCTTGAGCCATCCCCGCTTGATCTGGCGTATCTTAGAGACGATCTCTTTCTCCACCTCCTCCCTCTCCCGGATCTTACGCCTTTCCAGCTCCTCCAGGTCCACCGGCGGGGAGGAGACCAGGGAACGCACGATGTCCGCCACCAGCCGGGGGTCCTCGCCCCAGCGGGGGAAGTAGATCTCGCGGGTATGGGAGCGGTGGCCGTAGGCCTTCAGGAACGATCCGAACTCCTTGGCGTAGTCGGTCATCCTCTGGTCCGAGCGCATCTGCGCCAGGATGTCAGCGGAGCTCAAGGACAGCACCTTACCCTGGACGTAAGCGTCCGAGCGGGCGGCATTGGCCAGCCGATTCAGGGCGATGTTGGTCTCGATGGTCTTGTTGCCCTTCAGCCCGCTGATGACCTTGGAGTAGAGGACGCCCTTGTCATCCCCTATCCAATCCTGAAGCCAGCGCTTCATGATCATGTTCATGCCGATGGAATGGCCGACCATGCCATAGCGGATGAGCCGGTAATGCTTCACCAGCTGGTCCTCCATCTCCCAGACGACGTCCTCCAGCTTATCGTCCGGAACTGCCGTCAGGTCCCGGGCGTCGAACTCCTCCGCCCATTTCATGTAACGTTTGGCCCAACGCTTGTAGGCCTTGTCCGTCCTCAGGATGTTGCCGTCCCAGTCCAGGATGGCCGTCCGGAGCATGGCGAGAACCCTCTTCCCGGTCCGGAAGTCCGCGTTGACGATGCGCTGATGGTCCCGCTCCGGGAAGTAGTTCAGCAGTTCCTTGGTGCGGGAGAACTTGGGGTTGTACATCAGCATGCCCTCCAGCACCTCGGCGTTGAAGTAGACATGGCCCTTGTGTATCTTCAGCAGGGGCTTGTTGGTCAGCTCCTTGTAGCCCATGATCGCGCTGCCCTCCCAGTTGACGTACTTGGTCAGCCACGGACCGAGCAGGGAGAAGAACAGCGGTGACGTGACGTCAGCCCAGTACTCGTCCCCGTACCCGCGCGTCCAAAGCGTGAGGTCCCCGCCTATGGTGGTTATCGGCCGGGACTGCAGCAGATAGATCTTGTCGCCCTCCGCCGCCCACTCGATGTCCTGCGGGGAGCCCATGCGCTGATGCAGCTGTATACCGAGCTTCGCGACCAGCTCCACCTTGCCTTTGGTCAGGGACGGCCGGTTGCGTTCCGCTTCCGGCACATCCACCACCTTCTCCCCCTCCGGGGAGAGGAATATCGCCTGGGCCTTGCTGTTTATCTTGGATTCCTTTACCTCCCCGCTGGCGGGGTCGCAGACGAAGCGGTCCGGCGTGACCAGGCCGGAGGCTATCGATTCGCCCAGGCCCCAGCTGGATTCGATCATGATCTTCTCCTCACCGGTTATAGGGTCGGAGGTGAACATGATCCCGGAAGAATCGGCGTTCACCATGCGCTGCACGACCACCGCCATGCCCGAGGCGAGGTGGTCCATCCCCTTGTCATGGCGGTATTCGATCGCCCTATCGTTCCAATAGGAGGCCCAGCATTTTTTTACGCTTTCCGCCAGCTTCTCGCGGGTGACGTTCAGGTAGGTGTCCTGCTGCCCGGCGAAGGAAGCCTCTTCGAGGTCCTCGGCGATGGCCGAGGAACGCACCGCCCACAGTCCAGAAGGGCCGTACGATTCGGTCTCCTTGAGCAATCGCTCCGTCACCTCAGGGTCCATCTCCCCGACTCTCATCCAGCCGCGGACGCTTTCGGCGCAGCGTACCACCTTGACCGCGTCCTTATAGTCCAGGTCCTCGAGGGCGTCCGAGATGCGCTGCCGCAGCCCGTTCCGGTCCAGGAATCGTTCGTAGGCGATGGTGCTGACCACCCATCCCTCCGGCACCGGGAATCCTGCGGCCATCAGGTCCATCAGGTTGCGGGCCTTCCCGCCTATCTTCTCGATCTCTCCCTTCGCCGCCAACGAGATGACTTGCTCTCCCAAACGATCCCTCTGCCACGTGGGGCGTGAAGGGAACGCCTTGTTCCGTATAAACCGTTTCCATAGCTTTTCACTGGCGCAATTATGAATAACACCCCGTCAATATCCAGAGGGATGAGGGAAACGCTGGAATGGCTGGCTGCCGCGGTGGCCGACGGGATCGATCAGGAGTGCGCCTTCAGCGACAGGGCCGCCGAGGTGGGCATGGGTGCGGACGGGACGCCGACCTGCCGTATTGACCAGGCCGCCGAGGACCTTCTCCTCCGACTGATGGACGAGAGAAAGGTCCCCTTGAACGTCCTGAGCGAGGAGGCGGGTTTCATAGACCGGGGGTACGAACGCACCCTGGTCATGGACCCCGTGGACGGGACGTACAACGCCCTGATGGGCATACCGTTCTACAGTGTGTCGCTCGCCGTATGCACCAGGAGCATGAACGACGCCACCCACGGCATCGTACGGAACCTGGTCACCGGGGACAAGTTCTACGCCGAGAAGGGCAAGGGGGCCACATGGAACGGACGGCCGATCCACGTTCGTAAGTGCGACCGGGACAGCTCGGTGCTCTTCGTATATCTAGGAAAATTCTCCGCGGCCACCGCGAACGGGGTTCTGCGCAAGGCCCGCCGGACCCGCTCCATGGGCTGCTCTTCTCTGGAGATGTGCCTGGTGGCGGCGGGACTGGCCGACGGGTTCTATCTACATTCGGAAGTGTACCAGAGGGCGTTGAGGGTGGTGGACATCGCCGCCAGCTCCCTCATCCTGCGGGAGGCGGGCGGGGAGCTTTACGATCTTGACGGGAAGGTCCTGGACATGAGCCTGGACCTGGAGGTACGGGCCAACTGCCTGGCCGCGGGAGACCCGTCCTTGCTGAGGTGGCTGCTATGAGATTCGGGATGAGCGTCAACATGAACATACCCGACGCCCCGCGCATGGCCAAGAGGACCTTGGAACTGCTCAAGGGGCACGAGGTGCTGCTGGAGAAGGAGATGGCCGAGAGGTTCAAGACCAAGGGCCATCGCCTGGAGGACATGGAGGTGGACATGATGGTGACCGTGGGCGGGGACGGCACCATCCTGCGGGCGCTACAGCACAACAATGCGCCGATCTTCGGCATCAATGCCGGGGACCTCGGCTTCCTGACCGTGGTTTCCGAGGAGGAGCTGGAGGAAGGCATCGAGAACGTTCTCCGCGGCAGCTACGAACTGGAGGAGCGCATCAAGCTGCAGACCACCGTGGGCGATAAGCGCATGATGGACGCCATGAACGAGGCGGTGCTGCACACCGCCCATGTGGCCAAGATACGCCACTTCCAGGTGTTCGTGGACGGGGAGATGGCCATGAACGTGAGGGCGGACGGCATCGTGGTCGCCACGCCCACCGGCTCCACCTGCTACGCCATGAGCCTGGGAGCGCCTCTAATCGACCCGCGGGTGGAGGCGCTGGTCATAGCTCCCATGGCGCCTTTCAAGTTCTCCGCCCGGCCGGTGGTGGTACCGGCCAGCAGTCGCATCACTGTGCAGGTCGTCCGTCCCAAGGAATGCGTGGTCGTGGTCGACGGCCAGCAGGAGCTTCTCATGGCCGGAAACGAGACGGTGGAGTTCAAGGCCTCCCCGGAGCGGGCCAGGTTCGTCAGCTTCGGCAAGGGCTTCTATGCCAGGACCAGGGAGAAGCTGATGGGGACCCTATGCTGAAGGTCCGGGGCATCGACCGCGGGCTTCTGGAGATGATCAACCAGGCCGCGCGCGACTCGCTTCCCAACGAGTTCGTGGCCATGCTGCGGGCTGAGGAGGGGATCGTCCAGGAACTATTGCTCCTCCCGGGCACCCTGCAGGGCGAGGACTCCGCCACCCTGATGATGCACATGATGCCCATCGATTACACCGTAGTAGGCACGGTGCATTCGCATCCCGGCTACAGCAACCGGCCTTCACAGCAGGACCTGGAGCTCTTCCGCCGCTACGGATACATACATATAATCACCTGCCTGCCGTACGACGAGGGCAGCTGGCGCGCCTACGACGGTCGCGGAAGGCGCATGCAGCTTCCGGTGGTCGAGCTCTAGAACACCTTGCTGTTGGGACCGATGTTCCCGCGGGCCCGCGCGCCCATTCCGACCACGGTGCCCTCCCAGATGACCGTTCCCGGTTCTATCATGGCATTGATGCCCGTTTTCACGTCATCACCCATGACCACTCCCAGCTTGCGCCTTCCGGTGCTGAGCATCTGCCCTTTCATGGTAACGCGCACCATACGGTCGTTGAAGCGCAGGTTGGCCACCTTGGTCCCGGCACCGAAGTTGCACCTCTCGCCGATTATACTGTCGCCGACGTAGTTGTGATGGGGTACGTGCGTTCTCTTCATCACTATGGAGTTCTTGACCTCCACCGCGCTTCCGATGCGCACCCCTTCGCCAAGGCAGGTATACGGCCGGATGTAGCAGTTCGGGCCGATGTCGCATCCTTTGGATATGTACACCGGGCCTTCGACATAGCTGCCGCTTCTAACTAACGCTCCTTCCTCCACCACCACCTCGCCCTTGAGCACCGCCCCCTCCTCGACCGTGCCTCTAATATCGCGCTTCAGCCGGCCCATGAGGAATTCGTTCGCCCTCAGCAGCTCCCAGGGATAGCCGACGTCCATCCATTCCCCCTTTATCTTTCTGACGGCGACCTGTGTCTGGGCGGCCATCATGTTCAGGGTGTCGGTGAACTCGTACTCTCCGCGGGGTGATCGTCCAGTCTTCCTGATGTGCTCGAAAACGTCTTGGGTGAGGCCGAAGAACCCGCCGTTGATCAGCTTCGACGGGGGATCGGCCGGCTTCTCGATGATCCTGATCAGCCTGCCGTTCTCATGCTGTATCACCCCGAACCGCTGCGGGTCCGGGACCTCCACGGCGCCCATGAAGGGCATGCGGTCCTTGCGGAACGCCGAGACCATCTCGGCCACCGCCTCCGGGGCCATTACCACGTCCCCGTTCACGCAGACGAAGTCGCCGTCCATGACCCCTTCCGCCACCCCTATGGCGTTGGCGGTCCCCAATCGCTCCTTCTGCTCCAGGTAGCTGAGCTCGACGCCCAGCCGCTTCCCGTCGCCGAAGAACTCCTGGACCCGGTTGGCCTTCCAGCCCACCAGGATGACCTGCTCCTTGATCCCGGCGTCGCCCAGCGCCTGCACCAGGTGGGCCAGGTACGGTCTTCCGGCCACGGTGAGCAGCGGCTTGGGGATGTTGGTGGTGAGCGGCCTTAGGCGGGTGCCCTCCCCGGCGGCCAGTATGAGCGCTTTCATTTCTATCCCTACCATTGAAATCGGTGGTCAGCTATTAAATGCCTGCTCAGCCCAGGGCCTTGCGGACCCTGGACCTGGCCATTTCGGCGATGTCCTCCAGGTCCTTCTTGTTCCGTGCCTCGGCGGTAAGGCGCACCTTGGGCTCGGTTCCCGACAGGCGGACCAGAAGCCAACCGTGCCCCAGGTCGACACGGTAACCGTCCACGGTGGTCAGTTCGCCATCCAGGGAGGACATCTCCTCGGCCAGCCTCTCCTCGACCTTTTTTCGTTCGGAGGGATCGAAGGAGAAGGAGTCCCGGACCGAGGGATAGGTCGGCAGGGAGGCCACCACGTCCTTCAGCGGCCGTCCGTCCAGCAGTTTCAGCAAGTACGCCCCGGCCAGCATGCCGTCCGGGCAGTAGTTGACCGAGGGGAAGATGAAGGTGCCGGACGGCTCGCCGCCGAACGGCAGCCCCCTCTTCTTCAGCACCTCGGATACGAACATGTCCCCCACCCTGGTGCGCGCGATCGGCCTTCCCACGATATCGTCCAGGACCATGGAGGCGTCCACCGGGGCGGCCATGTCCTTGACCCCCAGCAGCGAAGCGAACAGCGCCAGGAGGCGGTCCCCGCTCACGTAGCGGCCGCCCTCGTCCACGGCCACCATGCGGTCCCCGTCCCCGTCGTGGGCGATGCCCGCCACGCCTTTCGACCTGCAGAGGCACATAAGGTCCCTCAGGTTGGCCTCGGACGGTTCGGACGGCCGTCCGGGGAAGCGCCCATCGGGATTGGCGTTCAGAGTGACGACCTGGCAGCCCAGGTCCCGGAACAGGCGGGGGCTGACCGGGCCGGTGGCACCGCAACCGCAGTCCAGGACCATGGAGCGCTCCACCGCTCCGACCTCCTCGATTATGGTCAGGATGTGCTCGTCGATGGCGCCCTCCCAGGGCCTTTCTGAGAACATCTGGTCCCATTCAGCCTTCCGCCCGCCCTCGGTGATCAGCCTTTCCACCTCCCTGGTCTGCTCACCATCGAAGGCGCTCCCGTCCTGGTTCCACATCTTCACCCCGTTGTACTCCGGGGGGTTGTGGGAGGCGGTGACCATGAGCCCGCAGTCAAAATGGGACGCCGCGCACGCCAAGGTCGGCGTGGGCACCATGCCTGCACGGTAGGGCTCCGCCCCGGCCTCGATGAGCCCGGCGGTCAGGGCGTTCACCAAAAGGTCCCCGCTCGTCCTAGGGTCCTTTCCCAGAACAACCGTTCCGAAAAGACTGCCGACCGCCCGGCCTATCCGCACGCCAAGCTCGGCGTCGATGTCCTTCCCTATCAGACCGCGTATGCCGGAGGAACCGAAGAGGCCCATGTTATCCGCAGGTAATCCCTGCGAAGGCATTTAATCCCTGCCCTTCCAGACATGGCCAGTGATTCGGCCAGCATCGTTTCCGCATAGTCCATCGGGGGATAAAAATCTGGGTGCGGAAAAGGGTTAACGGCCTTTACTATATAAGAGAAATAAACGCTGGTCACCGTCCTTTATGCGATAAATTTTATATATAGAGTATTTCCATTACATACTGGATAACAGGCCAGATTGGTCGATTATCGCGGAGGTCGTTCCATGGTGATGGAGAAAATCAGCTTA
>CAZPFU010000033.1:0-12765 GCA_964585915.1 uncultured Methanomassiliicoccus sp. | reverse complement strand
TGCACAAGGTGGTGCTCGGTTTCAACGTAAGCATGCTGCCGGACGCCAAGGATGCGCTCACCACGCACGAATCCAAGGTCTTCCTGAACGCCGTGGTGTACGGCCTCATCGACGATTACCAGAAGTGGGTGGAGGAGCAGAAGCGCCTGGCCGAGGCGGAGAAACGTTCGTTGGTCGCCTTCCCCGGAAAGATACGGGTGCTGCCGAACTGCGTGTTCCGGGCCAGCAAACCGGCCATCGTGGGCGTTCGCGTTCTAGCCGGACGAATTCGCAACAATCAGAAGCTTGTAGCCGCCGACGGTAGGGAAATAGGTCGTATCCGTTCCCTGCGCACCGGGGAGGATGTGCTAAAGGAGGCGATCGTCGGCCAGGAGATCGCTGTGGCCATCGAGGGCGCCACGGTCGGCAGGCAGCTGGACGTGGAGGACATCCTGTACGTGGACATTCTGGAATCGGAGATAAAGAACCTCCAGGACTACGACCTCAACCTTGATGAGAAGGAGACCCTGGAGCAGCTCCTGGAGATCAAGCGGAAGACGGACCCCTTCTGGGGAATGTGATTCATCTCTCCTTTCCGCAGTAAGGGCAGAACTCCCCGTCGGAAATGGACACCTTGCCGCAGTTGGAACACCTCTTCCTCCGCTCCTCGTCCACCCGGTTCAGGCGGTGCTTGACCCACATGTTCAGAAGCAGAAGGAACACCGCTCCTATGAGCGCGATGAGCACCATCAGGGCGATGAACAGGTCCCAGCGCGTTTCCTTGGGGACCTCCACGTTCTGCGCGTCATACTCGTAATGGACCTTCAGCTCCGCTGGCGCGTAGGGACCCATGCCGACGTCGGTGTTATCGATCAGCAGGACGTAATCCCCCTCCTCGAAGAGATACACCAGGTTGTAGGCCGGGACCGCCCCGGCGTAATCCGAGCCCCAGCCTATGACCAGCTGGTACGTCCCGCCGGAGATGTATTCCTGGTAGGTGTCGGCGGTCATCACGAACACGTCGAACGAATCCTGCGCCGAGGCATCGTCCAGGTACACCAGCCAACGTACGTTGCCGGCGTTAGCCGGGTCGTCCCAGTGGTTCTCCGTGACCGTGAAGTTCAGCAGCACCAGGTGCCCGTCGGCCGATATGGTCACCGCGCCGTCCCCGGACTCGGCCGCGGCAGGTGCCGGGATCAAAGCGGCCATCATCACCAACAAGGCCAAAAGCAGCACGGCGGACTTGGGCATGCCCGAAATATCCCCTTCTACGTAGATAAATCATGGTCAGGTTCATCTACGCTGACGACGTTCCAGGGAGACGATGAGCCGCAGACCGGTCATCCACAAGTCGAACCCGGCCACCCTCGAGCCGTTGGGTGAGGTGGAATGCGCTTTTCCCGAGGAAGTTCCACAGATTGTGGAGGCCGCCCGTAAAGCCCAGGCCGCCTGGGGCAACGAGACTCCGTTGAAAAGGTCCCTGCTGCTGCGCAGGGTGCAGAGCATCCTCGCCGAGCGAACGGACGAGTTCGCCGAGCTGGTCTCCCGGGAGACCGGCAAGCCCTTCATGGAATCCCTGGCCACCGACGTGATGAACGCACTGAGCGTCGGTGATTTCGCCGCCAGCCGGGTGGAGCACGTCTTCCGCGAATCAAAGGTGGACTTCGGTCCTTTATCATCAATGATGCGTTACATGGGACGGACCTCGCATCTGATCCCGCGTCCCCTGGGCGTTATCGGGATCATCGCCCCCTGGAACTATCCCCTGGCCATACCGTACTCCCAGGTAATGATGTCCCTGGCCGCCGGGAACGGGGTGGTGCTGAAACCCTCATCGCATACTCCACTCACCGCCATGCGCATGGCGGAGCTGTTCAAGGAGGCCGGGCTTCCGGAAGGGCTTCTGCAGCTGGCGATCGGTTCAGGTTCCAAGGTGGGGGAGGCGCTCGCCACGTCCGGCGTCGACCGCATCGTATTCACAGGGCACGCCGACGTGGGGCGGCGCATCATGACCCTGGCCTCTCAAAGACTGGTCCCCGTCACATTGGAACTGGGCGGCAAGGACGCCATGATCATCCTGAAGGACGCCGATCTCAAGCGGGCGGCCCGCGCGGCCTGCTGGGGTGCGTTCGTGAACAGCGGACAGACCTGCGTGGCCGTAAAACGCGTGTACATTGATGAGAGCGTGGAGAAGAGGTTCACCCCGCTCCTGCTCAAGGAAGTGTCGGCGTTAAAGCAGGGGTTCGACCTGAAGGACCCGACGATCTCCCTAGGCTCCATGATATCCGAGGCGGCGGTCAAGGAGATGGAGGCCCAGCTCGCTCGGGCGGAGGAGCAGGGTGCCACGGTCCTCGCGGGCGGAAAGCGGCCGCAGCTCAAGGGCAGCTTCTTCCAGCCTACAGTTCTTAGGGCGGAGCAGCACATGGACATCGTGCGCAAGGAGACGTTCGGTCCGATCGTCTCGCTGATGACCTTCAAGACCGAGGAGGAAGCGGTAGCCCTGGCCAACGACAGCCCGTTCGCCCTCAACGGAAGCGTGTGGACGTCCGACGTGGAAAAGGGCCGGGAGATCGCCGCCCAACTGCGTTCCGGAACAATCACGATCAACAACGTGGCCTATACCTATGGGCTGGGGGCCACTCCATGGGGCGGACGGGGCGACAGCGGTTTCGGACGGACGCACGGCGACGCCGGTTTCGAAGAACTGATCGAGAGGCAGCACGTGCACCTGGACCGCGGCAAGTTCTCCTCGGAGATCTGGTGGCCCCCTTACGGAAGGGAAGGCATGGAGGCCATGCACGATTTCACCGGACTTGCGTTCAACGGGGAGCGGGACGGGCTGCTGCAGAAGCTGCTGAAGGCCAGGCGCCTGATGCGCCGCTGAGAACGTACGATATTTATAGCCAGCTCGCGTTGGTGAACGGAGGCCGGGATGATGAGGAGCAGGGGATGGAACCGCAGGGCGAAACTCTACTTCTCCCTGACGGTCATCCTCATCCTGGTGGCCTGGACATACACCTGGTTCTCCCGGGAGGTGCCGCTGCACCATCATCTTCTCGTTCCTTTCGCCTTCGTCACCCTGGGCATGGCCATAAAGTACGGCGACCAGGTGTTCGACCTGAACATCGGGAGCAAGCGCAAGGCGATCCTCCTTTCAGTTCCGATCGGCCTGCTCATGGGCGCCCTGATCTTTCTCGACGAGGGCTCGGCGACCATATTCATCGGTCTGCTTCTGGCTCTGCTGATCGCCTCCAAGTACGACAACATCGCCTTCAAGCTCGGCTTCGTGGTGGCCGGCTCCATCGCCGTGCTCTCGGTTCTCAACGGCAACCCCTTCCATCTGGTCGGGGCACTGGCGGTCATGATAGCCGCCTTCGCCGACGAGGTGCTCAGCGACCGGGGGGACCGCATGGAGGGAGGGAAGATCGCCTTGCTCCTGAAGGAGAGGCCGGTGCTCAAGGTGGCGGTACTGGTCCTGTGCCTGGTGGGAGCGCTGCCCACCCTGCTTTACTTCATAGCGTTCTTAGGGTTCGACTCAGGTTACTCTTTCGTGGAACAGATCAGCCTCTCAGGGGGGATCGGCCGTCGAGAAGCATGACGTCATAGTCATTGGTGCCGGGCCGGCCGGGGCCGCCGCGGCGTTCTTTTTACCTTATCTGAGCAGAGGAAAGCTCAGCGTGCTGTCCCTGGAGAAGCTGGAGAAGAATTTCGATAAGTATCATCACATGTGCGGGGAGGCCATGAGCAACAAGGCCTTCGAGGACCTGGCGCCCCTGGAGCCGCAGGCGGTGGAGTTCCGTATCCGCCGGGCGGTGGAGCATTGGCCTGGCGAGGTGGTGATCGAGACGGAGGCGGGCGGTATGATCGTTGACCGCCCGAGGTTCATCCGGCACGTTCTCCACAAGGCCAGGGAGGAGGGCTGCCACACCGAGAATGCGTCCGCCGTGGAGATATCCAAGTTGCCGGACGGTTATCGGGTGAGGACCGGGGACGGACGTGAATTTTCTGCCAAATACCTGGTGGGGGCGGACGGCTGGAACTCGCTGGTCCGGCGCACGCTTTTCCCGGGAGGCCCGAGGCTGCTGTGGGCGGAGCAGTTCATCACGGACGAAGCGGCGGAAAAGGACACCATGCACTTCTATTACGACCAGAGGTACCGGGGCGGGTACCGCTGGGAGTTCCCCCATCCCGCCGGAAAGCGAATCGGCTTCACCCGCGGAGCGGACGAGAGGCCGACGTACCTGGAAAGGCAGGGGCGGCCGATCCCGTACGGCTACGACCAGATGGTCAACGGCAACGCCTGCCTTATTGGGGACGCCGCCGGGCAGGCCAATCCCATAACATTCGGCGGCATACGCATCGGGATGGTAGCGGCCAAGATGGCCGCGGAGGCGATCTCGAATGGAAAGCTGGAGGAATACGCTCTTTCCTGGCCGCGCTCTCCATACGCTTCACCTAGCTACGTTAAAGCGTTCGATTCCCTGAGGGGGATGGACAACGCCGAACTGTTCCGTTCGGTGAAACCGTTCCGCAAAGGGTACGGCACGCTCTCCGGCATACGGGCGCTACTGAACGGTAAAAAATATCGGGAACTCTATCGAGCATACGACCTTGGTGCGAAATGGGGCTGGTGACATGAAGGATTGTGACGTTCTGGTGGTTGGCGCGGGCCCGGCCGGAAGCGGGGCGGCCCGCGCCTCGGCGCTTGCTGGCGTAAAAACATTGATGGTCGACAAGAAGAAGGAGATCGGGACGCCGGTGCAGTGCGGCGAGGTGATCGGGCTGGACCTGGTCAAGCGCGCCGGGATCCGCATCCCGGCGAACGCCATCGTGTCCCGACAAGGGTTCACCCGCTTCGTCCTCGGCCGGGAGCTTACCATAGACAATTCCGAGCCCTACTGGCGAGGCGTAACCGTCGAGCGCAAGATATTCGACAAGCATCTCGCGTTCAGGGCGGCGTCGGCCGGAGCCGCCGTTCAGGCGGACACCAAGCTCCTCTCGGTCAAGATGGACGGGGGGACGGTGAGGGCGTGTGTGCTGAGCCACCAGGGGGACGAGGTGGAGCTTTCACCAAAGGCCATCGTGGCCGCGGACGGGGTGCATTCCACCCTGGCCAAGGAGCTCAAGGCGGAATTTTTCTCGCCAAAGGACGTCGCTCGCGGCGTGGAGTTCGAACTGGTGGCCAAGAAAGAGATCCCGCAGTGCATGCAGATCTTCATCGAGCCGGAGATAGGGCTCGGCTACGGTTGGATCATACCCAAGGGCAAGAGGCGGGCGAACGTTGGGCTAGGTCTCGTCGGGGTCAACGCCTCCCGCCGCTCCTTCCTGGAGGATTGGATCACCAACCATCCGGTGGTCTCCCGCTACTTCGACGTGGACAAGGTGCTGGAGGTCAAGATGGGCGACGCCCCGGTGCCCGGTTTCCTGGGCGGACCGGTCCGCGGGAACGTGCTGTTCTGCGGGGACGCCGCCGGCCAGACCCTGGCCTTCGTGGGGGAAGGGATAATGCCCTCCTACATCTGCGGCGGCCTGGCCGGAAAGCACGCCGCCCTGTTATCGCAAGGCAAGGAACAAAAATACGAGGAGGACCTGGTGGAGAACATGGCCGACCAGCTGATGATGGGCGCGGTGCTGAGAGACACCCTGGTCGAGCTCTGGTCCACGGACGGCCTGGACGGGAGGATGCGCTCGCTGCTCTCCGGTGCGGTAATGAACGAGCTGGTCTCGCCGGACGACCTGACGCGTTCCCTGAGCGCCCTGGGGAAGGACCCATTGGGCGCCTTTAAAGGGCTCATCAAGGATAGTGGCAGGAGCATCAAGGTCAAGCGCTGCTGAAGGCCTGCCACACATACCTGCGCCTGACCAATAATTATTTAAGCGGTACTACATTAGGGCGCAATACTCATAACGCTCAAAAGGTGTTTGTAATGGTTGAATTCAAGGCCGTTGTTAACGACATGAAATCCGGCAAGTCCTACAATGTCCCGGTGTCTGGACATCACGCCAACTCCCTGATCGGGAAGAAGATAGGCGACACCATAGATGGCATATTCGTCGGACTGCCTGGCTACAAGCTCACGATCACTGGCGGAAGCGACAAGGACGGCTTCGCCATGAGGAAGGACCTGCCCGGACCGCGCCGGAAGAAGCTCCTGCTGACCACCAGCACCGGCTTCTACACCACCGAGGGCGGCCTGAGGAAGAGGAAGTCGGTTCGCGGCCATGCGGTCGCCACCGACACCGTCCAGATAAACATGAAGATCGTTTCTCAGGGCCCCAAGCCGGTCGAGGAACTGGTCCCGAAGAAAGAGGAGAAGAAATAATGAAGGTGTCCCGCCAGCCTGAGGTCAACATCGGGATGATCGGCCACGTGGACCACGGCAAGACCACGCTGACCAAGGCCCTTTCCGGTGACTGGACCGACCGCCACTCCGAGGAGATCAAGAGGGGCATCTCCATCAGGCTGGGATACGCGGACGTATCTTTCTACAAGTGCAAGAAGTGCGAGGAGGCCTACTCCAACAGCACCTCCTGCAAGGTTTGCGGTGGCGAGGCGGAGTTCGTTCGCTCCGTATCCTTCGTCGACGCTCCCGGGCACGAGACGCTCATGGCCACCATGCTCTCCGGGGCGGCCATGATGGACGGCGCCCTGTTATTGGTCGCCGCCAACGAGGAATGCCCGCAGCCGCAGACCAAGGAGCACCTCATGGCGCTCTCCATCATCGGGGTGGAGAACATCATCATCGTCCAGAACAAGATCGACATCGTCACCCGCGAGGAGGCGCTTGAGAACTACAATCAGATCAAGAAGTTCGTCAAGGGCACTATCGCGGAAAATGCGCCGATCATCCCGGTCTCCGCTCATCACGACGTCAACATCGACAAGCTCATAAACGCCATCCAGAAGTACATCCCGACCAGGAAGCACGACGAGAAGAAGGCGGCCAAGATGTTCGTGGCCCGCTCCTTCGACATCAACCAGCCGGGCATGTCCCTCGATGAGCTCAAGGGCGGCGTCCTCGGCGGAACGTTGATGCAGGGCATCCTGAAGGTCGGCGACGAGATCGAGATATCTCCCGGAAGGAAGGTCGAGCAGCCCGGCGGCAAGTTCACCTGGGAGACCATAACCACCACCATCGAGTCATTGCACACCGGCGGAGGCCCGGTCAACAAGATCCGCCCCGGCGGACTGGTGGCCATAGGCACCAAGCTCGATCCATCTCTAACCAAATCCGACGGGCTCACCGGCCGCGTCGTAGGGAAACCTGGAACGCTGCCGCAGGTCCATTTCAAGTTCAAGATGAACACGCACCTTTTAGAGCGCGTGGTCGGCACCAGCGATGACCTGGTCGTCGATAACATCAAGACCAACGAGCCGCTGATGCTGAGCATCGGGACGGCGACCACGGTCGGATTGGTCACCAGCGCCCGCGGCGACCAGTCGGAGGTCGCCTTGAAGATCCCGGTCTGCGCCGAGGAAGGTCAGCGTGTGGCCATCTCCCGCAAGATCGCCAACAAGTGGCGCCTCATCGGCTACGGCATCGTAGAGTGAGGCTTCATGCAGAAGGTGGTCCTGGACACCAACGCGCTGCTCATGCCCTTCGAGTTCAAGATGAACCTGGACCTGGAGCTGGCGAACCTTTTCGGGGAGTTCGAGGCCTACGTTCCCGGGCCGGTCATCGGCGAACTTAAACGTTCGGAAAGCAAGCACGCCAAGGCGGCGCTGATGCTGGCCGGCAAGTACATTCGTTATGAGACGTCCACTCAGGGCGACGCCGGTGTGCTGGAGGTCGCGAAGGCCCTCGGTGCCATGGTGGTCACCAACGACTACATCCTGCGCCGGAAAATGAGAAAGGAAGGTGTTCGCGCGATTTTCCTGCGCTCGCGCAAGCGCCTGGTCATCGAGGAATGATCAGATCAGCGGCCTGGCGGGATCGTCCGGTCCGCTCCTCGCTTCCTTGTTTATCTGCTTCAGCCTGATCTCGCAGATCTTCTTTCCAAGCGGGGTTATGGCGAACACCGGCACCTTGGTGCCTATCTGTTCCGCCCCCAGCTTCTTTCCCAGCTCCCACATCGGTTTGGAGGCGCAGGCGGTCACGATGTCACAGTTCTCATAGAGCACCTTGGCATCCGCCTCGGTGACACCCGAGGTATGCACCGCGAACAATATGACACGGTCTCCGAACTCCTTTCTCAGCAGGGCAGCCTCGTTTCCCCGGACCACGGTGACGCCTATCTTCCGGTAGCCCATGTCCCAAGCTTTCCTGGTCCCGGCGACCTGGTCTATCCTGGCCGTCTCCGGATCGAGCACCCGGTCGCGGCCGATGGCTTTGATCACGCTCTGCAGGGGGGAGGTCTCCACGATGCCGGATATGCGGCCGCCGATTCCCTGGATGAGCTCCGGGTCGTCCACTACGGCCGTCCCGGAACCGTCGCACACGCAGACCGAGCAGTCGATCATTCCCTTGGTCACGCACATGCTCATCAGTTCGGATATGCCGAAGCTCAGGAAGTCCTTCATGCGCATCTCGCGGCGCTCGGTGAATATTCCGAAGTCCTTGATGCGGAACTCCACGTTCTCGCGGATGCTCTCCTTGGTGAGCTTCTCGATGCCCCGGTGCTTGTAGAACAGGGGGCAGAACTCCACGCGCGGTTCGCTTACGTCAACGACAACGCCGTTCTCCACCACCACCCTGGAAAGCCCCAGCACTTCCATCACATGATGGTCCTTCATCACCGGGAGTAAAGGGATATGCCAATATCAACCCTGCGCCCCCTCTAGTAATCTATTAATGGAGATAACGGATAACCAGGAAAGTAATCCGTTACGGATTACGGAGTAGCAGGTCGGGGAGTTGTTACCTTTGGAGCCAGAGAACGACGAGAAGTTCGTTACCGCCCTCCGGCGCATCGCGCTGATGGGGGGATTGCACGATTACGTCGCCCTTTCGTCACGGGAACTCGGGGATATGCTGGACATGTCACAGCAGTCCGCCTCGAAACGCATCCTGGAGCTTCTGGACGGAAAGCTCATCGAGCGCGACCTTGGCGCCCGCCGGCAGCGCATACGAATAACGTCCAAAGGTTCGGACATGCTGCGCAAGGAGTACATCGAGTACCAGAAGATCTTCGAGATGAAGGACGAGCTGGTGATCAAGGGCACCGTCATCGAGGGCATGGGCGAAGGTCAGTATTACGTCACCCAACCAGGCTACATGGAGCAGTTCGTAGAAAAGTTAGGTTTCAAGCCATACGAGGGCACGCTCAACGTCAAGCTGCTTCCGACGGAGCATCATAAGCTGGACACCCTGCGCAATGGTCGTACGATAGACATCAAAGGGTTCGAGCGCAACGGCCGCACCTTCGGTGATGTGCACTGCATCCCGGCCAGCATCCAGAACATCGAGTGCGCTGTCGTTCTGCCGAGGCGTTCTCACTACGAGGACGTACTGGAAGTGATCTGCAAGTTCCACCTGCGCCGGACGCTTGGTCTGGAAGATGGAGACCAGATCGAGGTCCGCATCCACCTCAACTTCTGATCATCTTACGCTGTTCACAGCGGAACGGAAGATGGACAGCCCGTCGCCGTCCTCCTTCCACTTCACCCTGGTCCAATCCGGGTGCGTTTCCCTTTTCAGAACGCGTTCCGGATGGGGCATCATGCCCAGGACGTTCCCGGCGGGGTTGCATATCCCGGCGATGTTGTATAACGAACCGTTGGGGCACCAGGGATATCCGGCGTATTCGCCATCAGGATCGACATAGCGGAACATGACCTGATCGTTCTCCAGCAGCCTTTCCAGCATCTTCTTCTGCTGGGCACGGGGGAACATCAGCTTGCCCTCGGCGTGGGCGGAGGGGTACATGACCACGGAGCCTTTAGGGATCTCGGACGTGAAGACGCTCTTGCCCTTCTTTTCCTGCTTCAGCAGGGTCGGGCGGCATTCGAAGCGACCTGAGTCGTTCGTATAGAGCGCAGCCTCAGGCGCCTCGGACATGGTGCCGTCCATGGCCGGGAGCAATCCCAGTTCGACCAGTATCTGGAACCCGTTACATACGCCTATGACCGGTTTCCCATCCTCCACGAAGCGAACGACCTCTTTCTTGAGACCGCTCTTCATGCGGGCGGCGAAGATCGCTCCTGCTCGCACATAATCGCCGGCGGAGAAACCGCCCGGAAGCATAAGGATATCGTAGCTTCCCAGATCTCGTTTCAGATCGGAAGGGCACTGCCCCAGCAGCTGCTTCAGGTGAACCTTCTCCGGGGCAGCGCCTAGGGAAGCGAAGGCCTGAGCGGCCTCGTCCTCGCAGTTCGTACCCTCTATCCTCAGCACGCAGACCTTGACGTGTTTCATGAGTTCACCCCATCAGCTTCGGGAGAGCGCCGCTCCAGGCCTTTCTCATCTGGTTCAGGCTTACATTCACAAGCATGCAACGGTCCTTGATGCGCAGGGACCTGCCGCCTACCTTGCCCAGTTCCATCACAGGCACGGTCATGCTGGCCAGGAACTCCTTCTTCTTGGACGGCTCGACCTCCACGATCCAGCGGGTGCTGCTCTCCGAGAACAGGTACCAACGGTCGTAACCGGTGCTCACGTAAGCGCCGATGTTGCCGCCCAGGCACATTTCTGCTACGGCCACAGCAATGCCTCCGTCGGACACGTCATGGCAGGACCTGATCAGTCCTTTCTTCATTGCGGTGTGCATCTCGTCCATGGATTTCTTGAGGCGCTCCGGGACCACTTCCGGCACCACGCCTCCCTTCCCGCCGTAGCGGCGGTAGACGGCGGAGCCGCCGAACTCCTCTTTGGTCTCCCCGACCAGGAAGAGGAGGTTACCCTCTTCCTTCAGGTCGGTGGTGATGCACTTGCGCACGTCCTCCACTATGCCCAGACCGAGCACGGTCGGCGTGGGCAGCACGGAACCCTTGGCGGTCTCGTTGTAAAGTGAGACGTTGCCGGACGGGACCGGCAGGTTGAGGAACCGCGCAAGGTCGCCCATGCCGGCCACGGCCTGCTTCAGTTCGCCGAGACGCTCAGGCTTCTCTGGATTGCCGAAGTTCAGGCAATCGGTGAACGAATCGGGATAACCGCCGACGGCGATGATGTTGCGGCACGCCTCGTCGATGGAGGCCATGCCTCCGCGGTAGGCGTCCAGCCCGCAGAACCATGGATTCACTCCCAACGCCAAGGCCAGACCTCTCTCCCTGTCGGGAAGGGGCTTGATGACCGTGGCGTCCGACGGTCCGCCTTGGTTCATTATGCCCGAGGCCGGCTTGATGACCGTTCCGCCGCGCACCTCATGGTCGTACATGCGGAACACCCATTCCTTGCTGGCGATGTTCGGGTCGGCCAGCAGTTCAAGCAACACCGTTTTAGTGTCCGGAAGCAGCGGTCTCTCTTCCTTGATGATCTTGGAGGGTGTCTCGATCTTGCAGGGGCGGCAGTACTCTGGTCCTTTGGTCAAAAAGTCCAGGTCCACCTGGAACACCTGCACGCCAAGCCATTTCAGCGTCACATGCTTTCCCGGTACGACCCTGCCGATGACCGTGGCGTCCACGTCCCACATGGCGAACAGGTCCAGGATGCGTTTTACGTTATGCTCGGACGCGGCGAGCATCATGCGCTCTTGCGATTCGGAGACCCAGACCTCCCAGGGGGCCAGTCCGCTCTCCTTCAACGGTACCTTGTCCAGATCGACCTCGGCCCCGCATCCGCCGGAAAGGGCCATCTCTCCGACCACGCAGGACAGCCCGCCGCCGCCCAGGTCCTTCATTCCGTTGATGAGGCCTAACGAGTTCACTTCCAGGCAGGCGTGGATGAGCGGTTCCTTGGTTATCGGATCTCCCAATTGAACGGCACCGCGGCTCTCATCTTCCGATTTAGAGCTCAGTTCCGCGGAAGCGAACGTGACACCGTGTATTCCGTCGCGGCCGGTGCGCCCGCCGCACAATATTAAATAATCACCAACGCCGCCCACGGCGTTGTCGCGCAGGTCCTTCTTTTTAACGATGCCGACGCAGCCGACGTTCACCAGGCAGTTGCCCAAGTACGATTCATCAAAGTAAAGGCCGCCGCAGACGGTCGGGATGCCGATGCGGTTGCCGTAATCTCTAATGCCGGCGACAACGCCGGACACCAGGTACTTGGGCGTTTTAGCGCCAGCCGGAAGTTCTCCTTTGTGATCGATGGGGCCGAAGAACAGCGGATCGACGAGCGCTATCGGCTGGGCGCCCATGCACAGCACGTCTCGGACGATGCCGCCGATTCCGGTGGCCGCGCCGCCGTACGGTTCGATCGCTGAAGGATGATTGTGGCTCTCGATCCTCAGCGCGTAGCCGTATTCGTCATCGAACTCCATGACCCCGGCGTCCCCTCTTGAAAGTACTTTACCGTTGTCGATGCCGAAGATATGCTCGCGCAGGATGACCTTGGATGATTTGTAACAGCAGTGCTCGCTCCAGGCTTGGGCGATGGACTCCAGCTCCACGTCCGTCGGTCGGCGTCCGAGGGAAACGAAATGATCGCGTATGCGCCTCATCTCGTCCAGGGAGAGGGACAGCCCCATATCCTTGCTCAGCACCTTCAGCTCATCGTCCGTGGCCTTGGCCAGGTCGATCTCCACCAGGCGGAAGGGCACGTCGCGCTTGAAGAATAAGTGGTCCAAAGGCATGACCTTCACCTGAGGTCGACCCTGAACTTCTGGATTACTGGATTCGCTAGCAGCTTGCGGCACATCTCTTCGCACTCCTTGCGGGCGACGGCCGGGTCGGCGTCCATCTCGATC
>CAZPFU010000032.1:0-13348 GCA_964585915.1 uncultured Methanomassiliicoccus sp. | reverse complement strand
GGACGGGACGCCAACGGGAGCTGGGCCATCTCCCGCTGCCCTCACTGCAGGGCGGTAACCAAGGCCAAGGAGTCACGATCATATGGGAAGGAGAAGGTTTAGGGACAACGCCAACAAGAGGACCATCCTCTTCATCTGCATCGGGAACGCCTCCCGTTCGCAGATGGCGGAAGGTTATGTGAACGCCAAGATGGGCGATAGGTATCAAGCGAGCAGCGCTGGCCTGAACCCGGAAAGGGTGAGCCGCAAGGCCATAGCGGTCATGAACGAGATCGGCATAGACATATCGGAGCACCGCTCCAAGAGCGTAGAGGAGTTCTACGGCAAGGAGTTCGATTATGTGGTCACGCTATGCGACGAGGCGGAGGACGAGTGCCCGCACTTCCTGAACGGCAAGGACTACATCCACAAGGGCTTCCCGGACCCCTGCAAGGCGCGGGGTACTGACGATGAACTCCTCAGCGTCTACCGCAAGACCCGGGACGACATCATCAAGTGGATCGACAAGATATTCGGTTCCGACGCATGAGCACGGTCTACGTTTACGACGAGAGGGATTGCGACCCCAAGAAATGCACCTCCCGCAAGATGGTGAAGTTCCAGCTGGCGAAGGAGGTTCCGAACCTCAAGGCCGTGCCCTACGGCGTCGTCGTCCTGGACCCCTTCGCCCAGAAGGCCGTGTCCCGCGAGGACACGGAACGAGTGAAGGCGCACGGGGTGCTGGTCATGGACCTCTCCTGGGAGAACATCGAGCACTTCCCCACGGTTCGCAAGGACGCCGCGCACCGCGCTTTGCCGTATCTGCTAGCGGCCAACCCGGTGAACTGGGGGAAGCCCATGCGGCTGACGAGCGCGGAGGCGGTGGCGGCTACGCTCTACATCGTCGGAGAGAAGGAGCAGGCGCATCAGGTTCTCGCCAAGTTCAACTGGGGGGAGCAGTTCCTCATCCTGAACCAGGAGCTGCTGGAGCGTTACTCTTCCGTGGAGACCAGTCAGGAGGTGGTGGCCATCCAATGGGACTACTGTGAGAAACCCGAGCCGGACGGGCAAGAGTAAAGGTAAGGCAACGATATTTGTAAATCCGTCCGATAAGATACCTTGTTTCCCGCGTTCCATTACATGAAACGCCTTAGGACCACGGAGTGATGGTTTTGCCTATCGATTACACTGATGAGGATATAGTCGCGCGATGGGAGGAGTTCCTGGAGGCCGAGGAGAACCGCCTCAAGCTGCTGGAGCTCACCGACAGGCTTCCCGACCTGAGGAGCCTGACCGTCACCTATTCGGAGATCGACCGTTTCGACCCCGACTTCGCAAGCTTCATTCTCAACCACCCGGACCGAGCCCTGGGCAAGGGAGAGGACATAATCAAACGTCTGACCAACTCCGCACGGTCCACTGCCAACGTCCACCTGCGCATCAAGGAGCTGCCGAGGGACAGCCGCATCGATATACGCGATCTGAGGAGCGAGGACCTCGGCAAGCTGATATCGGTGGAAGGGCTGGTGCGCAAGGCGACCGAGGTGCGCCCCCGCCTGGTGCTTGGCGTTTTCAGATGCATGCGCTGCCCCGCCCGGATACTGGAACCGCAGGAGGGTCTGTACTTCCGGGAACCGATGGAGTGCTACAAGGAGCAGGAAGGCTGCGGCCGCACGGCCGGAAGCACCAAGTTCCAACTGCTCACCGAGGAATCGGTCTACATCGATACTCAGAAGGTGGAGATGCAGGAATCGCCCGAAGGCCTCCGCGGAGGAGCGCAGCCTGAACGTCTGGCCGCCTTCCTAGAGGACGACCTGGCGGGAATAATCTCACCCGGCGACCGGGTCGTTCTGAACGGGATATTGCGCAGTCAGCAGAAGGGAGACCGTATCAAGTCCACGCTCTTCGACATCGACCTGGCGGTCGTCTCCATGGAGTTCGAGCAGCACGAGTATGAGGAAGTGGTGATCTCGGACGAGGACGAGGAGCTGATCAAGAAGGAGGCCAAGGACCCCGAGGTGTTCCGGAAGATCGTTGGCTCCATCGCGCCGGCCATCCACGGCTACGACGAGGTCAAGGAGAGCATTGCGTTGCAACTCTTCGGCGGGACCGCCAAGCAGCTGGAGGACGGCACCAAGATCAGGGGCGATATCCATATCCTGCTGGTGGGCGACCCCGGTGTGGCCAAGTGCGTCACCGGCGACGCCTGGGTGCTGATGGGCGACTGCTCCAAGAAGAACATTAAGGAACTCGTCGACCACTGGCTCTCGGTGAACGAGGTCAAGGAGGTGGACGACGGCGAGTACGCCGATGCCGAATTCGAGGTAATGACCTTCACCCCCCGCGGCCGCATTGAAAAAGGTAAGGCCGTTAGGGTCTGGAAGAGGGACTCGCCTCGCCGGCTGATCCGGTTCACCACCGAGCACGGAAGGACCATAACGGTCACGCCCACGCATCCCCTGTTCGTCCAGAACGCCTACTTCATGGCCCAGCGCCCGGCCACCAAGATCGTCGAGGGCAACTATCTGGCGGTGGTCTCCGACCAGGCCCCGGAGGGCAAGGTCTGCGGCTACGACCGCGGCTTCAGCTGGGACCAGATCGTCAAGCGGGAAGAGGTGAGGCGGGAGGAGGAGTTCGTCTACGACATCGAGGTGGCCGACACGCACATCTTCGTGGCCAACGAGATAATCTCGCACAACAGTCAGATCCTGCGTTACATGTCGGATATGGCCCCCCGCGGGATCTACGCCTCCGGAAAGAGCTCCTCCGCCGCCGGTCTCTGTGTTTCCCCCGAATCCCTCATCGAGTTGGACGGGAAGACCCAGGCCATCGGTGATTTCGTGGAGTCCAGAATGCGCTCCCCCATGGAGATCGAGCCGGGGGTGTGGAGGCAGGAGACCCGGGTGAACGGAGTTACCACCGTGTCGGCCGATCGTCATATGGACGTCCGACCGGTGGTTTCGCTTTTCCGTCTGCGAACCCCTTCATTTCTTGTGGAACTTTCCACCGATGCTGGTAACAGCATTCGAGTGACACCGGAAACCATGGTCCGGGTGCGAAACGGACATCAGGACCGGTGGGTCAAAGCGTCAGACACCGCCGTCGGCGATACGGTGCTCACCGCACCATCTGGATCATCGAAAAAAGAGGTATCGCTGAGCCGCATCGTCAGCGTCAAGGAAGTGCGCGGCGAGCTGCCCCCGCACGTTTACGATCTGACGGTCGAGGGAGCGCACAGCTTCGTCGCCAACGGATTTCTGGTGCACAACACCGCCGCCGCGGTGAAGGACGAGTTCGGCGACGGGCGCTGGACCCTGGAGGCCGGGGCGCTCGTGCTCGCCGATAAAGGATTGGCGGCCATTGACGAATTGGATAAGATGACCGACCAGGACCGCTCGTCCATGCACGAGGCGATGGAATCGCAGAGGGTCAGCGTGGCCAAGGCCGGCATTACGGCATCTCTGCAATGCCGCTGCTCCATGCTCGGGGCGGCGAACCCCAAGCTCGGGCGTTTCGACGATGCGGAGCCGTTGGCGAGCCAGATCGACATGCCCCCGGCACTTCTCTCCCGTTTCGACCTGATATTCGCCTTAACGGACAAGCCGAACGCGGCCAAGGACCTGAAGATCGCCGAGCACATTCTGAAAGGGCATGTGCGCGGGGAACTGCGAAACGTGCCCAATCCTGAGAACATCAAGGGGATCGATTATCAGCGCATAATGGAGGAGACCGGCACTCTGCGGCCGATATACGACCGGGAGTTCATGCGCAAGTTCGTTGCGTACGCGAAACGTTACACGCCGGTGCTGACGGACGAGGCGAGGCAGATGATCATCGACAAGTACCTCTCCATCAGGAAGCTGGGGGAGAAGGCCGGTTCCTCCGTTCCAATAACGGCTAGGCAGCTGGAGGCCTTCATCCGTCTCTCGGAAGCGTCCGCCCGAATAAGGCTGTCTCCGGTCGTGGAAGCGGAGGACGCCGACCGGGCCATCAAGATCGTGGAGCACTACCTGAAGAAGATGGCCTCGGACGAGGGGACCATAGACGTGGACAAGCTGATGACCGGCACCACCCGTAATGAAAGGAACCGCATCTCCCTGGTCAGGCAGCTCATCCACGAGCACTCCGACCCCGGCACGGGAGCGGCGGAGGTGACGCTCATCCAGAGGGCCGCCGATCGCAACCTCACCGAGGCGGAGCTGAAGTCGGCCATCAGCAAGCTGAAGCAGAGCGGGGACATCTACGAGCCGAAGCCCGGCCATTACAAGCTGACCTCCTTCAACTGAGGAAAGGTTTATCATCATGCCCTTTGACTCAGGGAACATGAGCGATATCCGGGTGAAGGTGCACAGGCGCGGAGGCGACGTGCTGATCGCGGCCTGCGACAGCGATCTGGTAGGTCGCAAGCTCATGGAAGGGGAGCTTCGCCTGGAAGTTAGCGACGAGTTCTACGGGGGCGACCGCGGGAACGAGGAGATGCTGTTGAACCGGCTGGCGATGGCCACCATGGCCAACCTGGTCGGCGTGAACGTATGCCGCATCGCCGCCGAGCATGATTTCATTGACCGGGAGTGCGTGATGACCATCGAGGGCGTTCCGCATGCCCAGATGGTAAGGTATTGAGATGTCCTTCTGCGTCAAGTGTGGGGCGGACGGTCCGACGTACCGCTCGCTGTGCGAATCCTGCTTCCTGGAGGGGAAGGTCTTCACCTCGCTCCCGGACCATGTGGACGTCTTCCAGTGCGGCCACTGCGGCGATTATCTTCTGGACGGGAAGTGGGTGGACATCGAGGCCCGCGAGGAGGTTTCGGAAAAGGCCACCGAGCTTGCGTTGCAGATCAGCAAGGACGCCGAGCCTCTGAACGTGGGGTTGCACGGGGAGAAGATCGACGAGGCGAACTACCACGTGGGCATGACCATCGCCATGAGCGTGGAGGGATTGGAGGTCAACGAGGCCAGGACCACCATCGTCCGCTTCAAGAACACCTCGTGTCCGAGATGCAACAAGCTGATGGGCAATTATTACGAAGGCACCTTGCAGATACGGACGCGCGACCGCAAGATGCCCGAGGACCAGAGGGAAGAGATAATCGAGCGCATCTACAAGATGATGCAGGAGCACTCCAAGGACAACCGGGAGCTCTTCATCTCCAAGGTCAACCGGCTCACCACCAAGGAGGGCGGGGTCGATGTCATTCTATCCTCCTCCGTTGTAGGCAAGAACATAGCGCACGACCTGGCTGACCAGTACGCCGCCGAAGTGAAGGAGACGGCCAAGCTGGTCACCCAGAAGCAGGGCAAGGACCTCTACCGGGTGACGTTCCTGGTGCGTTTGCCGGCCTACCGCTTCGGGGATATCGTCCGTTACGAGAACAAGCTTCATCTGGTCGGAGCGTTACGCGCCAACTCCACCAAGCTGACCAACCTGAAGACCTCGCAAGGGCTGATGGTCAGCAACAGCGACATGATCTCCGCCAAGGTCGTCGGCCGCAAGGAGGACATCCTGGACATGGTCGTGGTCACCGAGACCGACCGCGAAGTGCAGGTCATGCACCCCACCAGCTTCAAGGTGTTCGATCTGAGGAAGCCGCCGAAGTTCGAGCGCAAGGGCGACACCGTAAAGGTCTTCCAGCTGGACGAGGAGTATTTCCTGCTTCCGCTGCAAGGTTGAACTTTTCTTAGGACACCATCTCCCTTCTCTTGAAGAGGTACATGCCCAGGCCGATGCACACTATCACGTATACGGCCAGCACCGCCAGGGAAACGCCGACCTCCGGATAGTAGCTCCAGTAGTCCATGAACTCCCCGTTGCCCATCGGTATCGACTCCATGCTGTCCACCGGGTACGGTTCGATCATGATGTAGCTTATCACGGAACCGCAGAAGGTCAGCATGAACCAGGGCTTGATCTCGCCTATCGGGAGAAGCTGGGTGATGAGCGGCAGTATCATCAGCAGGGTGAAGAAGGTCAGCACCAGGGAGCCGGTGGAGCCCTTGAAGATGGTGGAGATCAGGAAACCCAGGGCGGCCGCGGCCGCCCCGTAGGCGCAGGCGAAGAGCATTGAATATAACGCAAGCACGGTGCCCCCGCCGGTCATGACCAGGGTCAGCAGCGTCGCGATACCGTAGTACACCAGCAGCATAAGCACTATGATGCCCAGGGTGGACAGGTACTTCCCGATGAATATCGAGGAGCGCTTCACCGGGTTGGGGAAGAGTAAGTAGCCGGTGCGGGACTGGAACTCGGAGACAATGGCATCCCCGGCGAACATGGTCGCGCCGATGATGATGAGGATGTCCGCCCAGCCCACGAAGGCCGACATGTAGTCGGTCGGGTCCTCCGCGGCCTCCGCGCCCAGGGCGATCGGCAGCCCGAAGGTCAAGCCCAGAAGCAGCGCTTCCAATACGATCAGGCCGAGCAGCCGCTTGGAGCGCAGGTGCTTCAGCACATCGTACTTGGCGACGGTGATCATCTGCTGCAGGTCCGATGGGAGCCTTTCCCTGTTGTTGACCACGTTGGCGTTCTCCATTTTATCACCTCGACTCCATGATCAGGGACATGTACAGCGATTCCAGGGCCAGGCCGGACTCCTTGAACGACACGACCATCAGGCCCAGGTTCTGCAGCTCGATGAGCAATCGGGCCTGAGCGTCCTCCTCCCCCTCGAAGTCGATGGCGAAGGACAGTTCACCGGTGATACCGAAGCCTTTCACCCCAGGCACCGAGCGCAGGCGGTCGAACATGTCCGGCGTCAGCGGGCGCATGGTGCGCACCTCTATCTTCCTGGCCTTCACCTCGTCCAGCAGGTCGGCCACGCTTCCCGACCGGAGGAGCTTGCCGCGGTTTATGAGGGAAACGTCAGTGCAGACCTCCTGCACCTCGTTCAGCAGGTGCGAGGACATCAGCACGGTCACCTCCATCTTCCTCAGCTGCTTGAGTATGTCGCGCACCTCCACCATCCCCCTGGGGTCCAGTCCCGACGTCGGCTCGTCCAATATTATCACGGACGGCTGAGGAAGAAGCGCCTGAGCGATGGCCAGGCGCTGCTTCATGCCCTTGGAGAACTTTCCCACCCGTTGGTCCTTCCACTCGGTCAGCTTGACCATCTCCAGGAGGTCCCTCCCCCGGTTGGTCGTCTCGCAGATGGGCATTCCGCGCAGCGCTCCAAGATAATGCAGCGTCTCCATCGGCGTGAGGTAAGGGTAGAACTCCGGCGTCTCCACCACCGCGCCCACATCGGCCAAAGCGGTCTTGGGGTCCTGCATGACGCTGACCCCGTTGATGTACGCCTCGCCGGAGGTCGCGGTGAGCATGTTGGTGATGATCTTTATGCTGGTGGTCTTCCCCGCACCGTTGGGGCCGAGGAAGCCCATGAACGAGCGCTTGGGAACGTTCAGCTCCAGGGCGTCCACCGCCCGGAAGCCTCCTCCGTACACCTTGGTCAGACCGTGGACCTGGATGGGTGCGTCCATGTGGATCGGGGCATCATTCCCGACTGGCTATAATATGTTAATCCTGAGACCCAAGGCCAAGGATTAATTCCCCCTGCGCCAATCCAGACGGCGAGATGTACCCGTCGTCGCTGATCGAGGAGACCGTTCTCAGGCTGCTGCGCGATTCCGAATGCCGATTGCCGCCGGACGTGCACGCCGCCCTGCGCCAGGCGCTCGATCTCGAAGAGCAGGAGCTGGCGCGCTCCCAGCTTATGGCCATACTTAGCAACGTGGACCAGGCGGCCGAGCGCTCCGTGCCCATGTGCCAGGACACCGGGCTTCCGATCTTCTTCATCCGTGGGCGCTGCGATCACCGGGTCATAGAGGGGATACGCAAGGGAGTTGCCCGGGCGACCGAGGAGGTCCCGCTCCGACCCAACACCGTGGACCCCGTGTCGCGGGAGAACTTCGGCTCCAACCTCGGCGAGACGATGCCCCCGGTGCACGTCGAACCGGCCGACCAGGACCATCTGGATATAGCGGTGCTTCCCAAAGGCGCCGGTTCGGAGAACTGGAGCGCCCTGCGCATGCTCAACCCCGCGGAGGGTATGGAGGGGGTGCGCCGCTTCGTCATTGAATGCGTGGTGAAGGCGGGCTCCCGTCCCTGCCCACCCACGGTGGTCGGCGTCGGTGTGGGGGGAACGGCGGACATGGCCTGCCTCCTTGCCAAAAAGGCACTGCTCCGGAAGCTCGGCACCCCGAGCGGGGACGCGGTCCTGGCGGAAATGGAATCCAAATTGTTCTCGCAGATCAACTCGCTCGGCCTGGGCCCCATGGGTCTGGGCGGAAATACCACCTGCCTCGGCGTGCTGATGGAGAAGGCGCACTGCCATACCGCGAGCTTGCCCGTCGCCGTCTCGCTGAACTGCTGGGCGGCGCGCAAAGCTTTCGCCCGGGTGTACCCGGACGGCCGCGTGAGGTTCTCTCAGGAGGGCTTCGATTGATGGTCAGGAACATAACCAGCCCGATCAGCGAGGCGGACGTCCGCTCGCTCAAGGCCGGGGACCTAGTATCCTTGAACGGGGAGCTGCTCACCGCCAGGGACGAGGCGCACCTGCGCATCCTTGAACTTTTGAGGGCCGGGAAGGAGCTGCCCTTCCGCCTGGAGGGCATGGCCGTGTACCATTGCGGGCCCATCATGCGGAAGGACGGCCAATGGAAGGTGGTGGCGGCCGGGCCGACCACCAGCGCCCGGCTGGACCTCCTGGCTCCCGATGTCATAAGGAAATGCCGGCCCCGGCTCATCGTCGGAAAAGGCGGGATGTCCTCGGAGACGCAGGAGGCGATGAGGGAGGTGGGATGCGCGTACCTGGCCTTCCCGGGCGGGGCGGCGGTGCTGGCCGCCGAGGCGCTGCCCGAGGTGCTGAACGTCCACTGGCAGGACCTGGGCATGCCGGAGGCGGTCTGGCATCTCCGCGCGGAGAACCTCGGCCCCCTGGTGGTGGCCATGGATTCTCATGGCCGGTCGCTCTTCAAAGAGGTAGAGGACGCGGTAAAGAAGCGCTCACTCCTTCTCTGAGTCGTCCCGGTCCAGCAGCTCAGGCTTGCGTCGGATCTTATAATTGACGTATATCCCGACCACCAGCACTATTATCGAGACGGTCAGTCCGATGATCATCAAGGAGTGCGCCAGGTCCAAGCCCAGTAGGAAGGTCTGGGTGTTGTTGGCGTTGTCGTACGACATCTCCACGTCCAGCTCCCTGACCTCGAAGGGCGTCAGCCCCACGCTGAGCGACCGGCTCAGGAAGGACTCCTTGCTGAAGATGATGGTGTACGATCCAGAAGGGACCTGGGAGAAGGTGTAGTTGCCGTTCTCGTCGGTCACCGTTTCCGCGGTGAACAGGGTGCTGGTGAGCTTTACGGTCACGCCCTTCAAGCCCCTGCCGTCATACTCCACCCGGCCGCCCAGCTCCGCCGGCTGTTCCTGCAGGACGAAGTCGATGTTCTTGGTCTCGTTACGGACCAGGACCACCGGCGGCATGGGGTCGGAGGAATAGTAGCCGACCTTGCTGGCCACCACGGTGTACGTTCCCGGCTGGACCTTGGTTATCTCGTACTTGCCCAGGGGGTTGATCGAAACGTTGGAGTAGCTGCGCTGCTCGTTGATCAGGGTCACCGTGGCCCCGTAGATGGGCGTGGTGCCGTTGGTGACGAACCCGGTCAGCTTGCACAGGACCTCCTGCATGGTGAAGTTGAGGCGGACGGCCTGCCCGCTCTTGACCAGCACATTGGTATAGGTGATGTTCGCGGTATGGTTGACCAAGCTCGCCGTCACGTTGTACGTCCCGGCAAAGAAATTGCTGGGCATGGTGTAATTACCGTTCTGGTCGCTGACCACGGTGAACGAGGTGGTGGGCTTGGTGGTGTTGACCACCCGTATCTCCACTCCCGGGAAAGGCGCCCCGGTCTCGTTGACCACATGTCCGAAGACATCGGTCCCGCTGATGCTAGCCGATGACGCCCGGTCCGGAACGTAGGCGGAACACAGGACCAATGCCAAGGCCAGCAGTAACACGGGAAACTTACGCATGCGGATAGTGCAAGGTCGAAGCATGGATTTAACATTAATCAGGGTAGGAGGGCCGCAGCGGACCGCTCTCCCCGGTCACCGAGGCCAGGAACATTATGCGGAACGCGATGAGCAGCGAGCAGGAGCGCAAGGCCTTTTCGCGCCAGTCCCGGACGTCCTTCATCTCGTACCACCGGCCCCCGCTCATGTATCCGTCGATGTACAATCTCCCTTGGCGGACGAACTGCCGCTGGCGCGAGAGGGCCGATTCCAGGTCGTCGGTGGAGGTCCAGTTGCTGAGCGTCAGCTCGGAGCGCAGGAACGCCAGCCCCTCCCTCTCCTCCTCATCCAGGAAGGGCGGGATGTTCTCGGCGCGCATCTTGTCCAGCATCAGCAGCGGAAAGTACACCCTGGTCCCGGCCTCGGTCGAACGAACCGGGATGCCGTGCCCGGCGGCGGTCATCCCCGCCCAGAACAGCCTGAGCAGCTCCGGGGCGACGGTCCTTTCCAGCCCGTGCCGCAGCGACAGGAGCTCGAAGCGCAGGTCGCCGCCTATGGGCCAGATCACCTCCGTGGGGGGTTCCCACAGTCCGGTCCATACCTCCATCCAGTCCTCCTGCAGGATGTAGCGCAGCTCGAGCATGCGGTCCTCCCCGATCTCGTCGAGCATGTGGTGCAGGATGTGGGCGAAGACGGTGATGGTCTTCGCAGCTTCCTTCTGCGGCGGGAGCTTGGCCAGTCTCATGCAGGTTCTATAGGCCTTCTCGCCCAGGGCCATGCTGGCCAGCATGTCCTCCGGGTCCCCCGCGGCCTTCTCCCATTCCTTCCAGGGCAGCCTGGCCCCCTCCTTCCCCTGAACGAACCACCTCATCGTCACACCTCACCTGATTTCCATTTGTGCCGACTTAATACCTGTGCCCTTTCCTCACTTTCGATGGTCAGAGGGTAAGTTAATTATAACCCGGCAATAGATAGAATCCGCTTTTCGAAGGTCGGCGCATGCAGAGGGTAAAGAGGAAGGCTAGCAAGCAGGAAGTGCTCTCCCTGCTCGATCCGCTCATCGCGGAATGGTTCGACTCGCGGTTCGACGGTCTTACGGAACCGCAGTCCTACGCCATCCCGCTGATACACGAGCGGAAGAGCGTGCTGGTGTCCTCGCCCACCGGCTCCGGGAAGACGCTTACTGCTTTCACATCCATAATCAACGAGCTGTTCAAGTACGCCAAGGACGGCAAGCTGGAGGACCGCATCTACGCCGTCTACGTATCGCCGCTGAAGGCCTTGGCCAACGACATCAACAAGAACCTCGAGGAACCCCTGGCCCAGATGCACGAGCTTGCGAAGCAGAAAGGGTATGAGTTCCCAAAAGTGCGCGTCGGCGTGCGCTCCGGCGACACCTCGCAATCGGAAAGGCAGAAGCAGCTGCGGAAACCGCCGCACATCTTCATCACCACCCCCGAGTCGCTGGCGCTGGTCCTCGCGGCGCCGAAGTTCCGGGAGAAGTTCTCCCAGGTGGAGTACATCATCGTGGACGAGATCCACGAGATCTGCGACTCCAAGCGCGGGGTTCACCTGTCGATCACCCTGGAGCGGTTGCAGGACCTCTGCCAACGCCCGATAACGCGCATCGGCCTCTCGGCCACCCTGGCGCCCATCGAGGAGATCGCCTCCTACCTGGTCGGCTGCCAGGACGGGGAGGTGCGCCCGGTCGAGCTGATCGAGGTCCTCACCAAACGGAACCTGGACCTGGAGGTGGTCTGCCCCACCGAGGACATGACCGCGCTGCCTTACGAGATCGTCAACGCCAGAATGTACGACGGTCTGCGGGACATGGTCAACGCGCATCAGACCACGCTGATCTTCACCAACACCCGGTCCGGCACGGAGCAGGTGGTCTACAAGCTGAGGGAAAGGGGGATCGAGAGCATCGAGGCCCACCACGGCTCCCTGGCCAAGGAGACGCGCCTGGACGTGGAGGACCGATTGAAGCGGGGCGAGCTGCGCTGCGTGGTGTCGTCCACCTCCCTGGAGCTGGGGATCGACATCGGCTCGGTGGACCTGGTCTGTCAGATAGGTTCCCCCAAGAGCGTTGCTAAAGGCCTGCAGCGCATCGGGCGCTCCGGGCATTCCGTAGGGAAAACGCCCAAGGGCCGCATGATGGTCCTGGACCTGGACGACCTGGTGGAGTGCGCCGTGCTCTGCCGGGCGGCGCACCTCCGCAACATAGACCGCGTCACGATACCGGAGAACGCTCTGGACGTTCTGGCGCAGACACTGGTCGGCATGTCCCTGGAGAGGCGATGGACGGTGGACGAGGCGCTGCGCATGGTGCGCGGCTCGTACTGCTATCGCAGCCTCTCCCGCGAGGAGCTGCTGCAGACGTTGCGATACCTGGGCAGCAAGGACGCCTTCGAGGGCGTCTACTCCAAGCTCTGGTACGACCCGGAGGAGGGCGTCTTCGGAAAGAAGAAGGGCGCCCGGATGATCTACTTCCTGAATTTGGGAACGATCCCGGAGGAGGCCTCGTACAAGGTGTTCAACGAGCGCGGCGGCCTGGTCGGGGACCTGTCGGAAAAGTTCGTGGAGCGCCTGAGCACCAGGGACGTCTTCATTCTGGGCGGGCGTCCGTACGAGTACGTCCGGGCCAAGGGCATGCGCGTCTACGTCCGTTCGGCGCCGGGGCGCAAGCCGACCGTGCCCTCGTGGACCGGGGAGATGCTCCCCCGCTCCTTCGACCTGTCCATGGAGATCGCCCGCTTCCGCGGGGAGATGGAGTCCAAGCTCACAGAGCCGGAGATGGAAGTGGTACAGTGGCTGATGGACAACTTCTCCATCGACCACGGCTCTGCGTTATCCTTATTGCATTACTTCAAGGAGCAGCAGGCCGCGGCCGGGGTGCCCAATCAGAGGCGGCTTCTGGTGGAGGGCTACCTGGACCGCCAGGGCAACAGCGGCCTGATATTCCACTTCCCCTTCGGGCGGCGGGTGAACGACGCCCTGTCGCGGACGTACGCTTTCCTGCTGACGCAGCGCATGGGCTGCAACGTTTCCGTTTCGATCTCGGACGACGCCTTCCTGTTGGTCGCCCCCAAGCGCATCGACCTGAACCTGATCCCCGGGCTCATCCGTTCCGGGGAGATGCGGGGCATACTGCGCCGGGCCGTCAAGGACTCGGAGATCTTCAAGCAGCGCTTCCGGCACGTGGCCGCCCGCTCCTTCATGATCCTGCGGAACTACAAGGGCCGCGAGGTGTCGGTAAATCGCCAACAGGTGCGCTCGCAGTACCTGCTGGACTACCTCGCCTCGCTGGAATCCGTCCCGGTGATCGAGGAGACGTACCGCGAGGTTCTCGAGGACGTCATGGAC
>CAZPFU010000031.1:0-13536 GCA_964585915.1 uncultured Methanomassiliicoccus sp. | reverse complement strand
CGAGGAAGGCATAGCCTGCTTCTGCGGCCTGATGCTGGGCTCCTATGTGGTGATCGAGCTGGTGCCCGATGGCTGGTATGCCCACGAGACCAACCAGTTCGCCATACTGGACCACTCCGGGGAGACCGTCTGGGTGGAGTTCCCGAACCTGAAGTACTCCAAGATATGCGTACAGAAGTTCGAGGATGAGAACGGAAACGGCATACGCGACGACGGCGAGGACACCCCGATAAGCGGCGTGTTCATCGAGCTGCTGCTCGACGGCGAGGTCATCGCCTCCGGATGCACTGACTGCTACGGCATGATCTGCTTCACCGAGCTCGAGATCGGCGAATACACGGTGCGGGAGACAGTACCCGATGGATGGTACAACACCACCTCGACGGAGGTCGTCAGGGTCATCGACGGTTCCGGACAGAGCCTGTGCGTGACCTTCCTGAACACCGAGTACGGCGATATCTGCGTGCAGAAGTACGAGGATGTCAACGGCAACGGTGAGGTGGACGATGGCGACAAGCCGGTGTCCGAGGTCACCATCAATCTCTGGCTGGACGGCAAGATCATCGCCACGAACGTGACCGACTGCGACGGTATCGCCTGCTTCCACATGCTGAGGCTGGGTGCCTACCAGGTGCAGGAGGTCCTGCCGAGCGGATGGTACACCGA
Organism: uncultured Methanomassiliicoccus sp.; assembly: GCA_964585915.1. Classification (GTDB taxonomy): domain Archaea; phylum Thermoplasmatota; class Thermoplasmata; order Methanomassiliicoccales; family UBA472; genus UBA472. Next base: position 12,870 of record CAZPFU010000031.1, on the reverse strand, counting down.
CGGCCTGCTGATACAGGACGCGGAGATCGAAGGGTCCGGCGACCGCGTGTGCGTGACCTTCCTGAACATACGCTACGGCGAGATCTGCGTCTGGAAGTATGAGGATGTCAACGGCAACGGCCAGCTGGACGACGGCGACACCATCGTTCCAGGCGTGCTCATAACCCTGTACGACGCGCAGATGTGCGAGATAGCCAACGGCACCACCGGCGACGATGGCCGGATATGCTTCTGCGGACTGGAGCTGGGCACCTACTACGTGATGGAGACCCTGAGCGACGAATGGTACGCCCAGGGCCCCACGCTCAAGCAGGTGGTCATCGACGAGTCCGGTGAGAGCGTGAGCGAGTCGTTCCTGAACATACGCTACGGCAAGATCTGCGTCTTCAAGTTCGAGGACCTGAACGGCGACGGCGTATGGCAGGAGGGCGAGCCCGGGCTGGGAGGTGTGGTCATCGAGCTGGTCCAGGACTGCGTGGTCATACGCAGCGGCGAGACCAATGAGTGCGGCTGGATATGCTTCGACCTCCTGCTCTTCGGCACCTACTGTGTTAGGGAGAACCTGGCCGCCAGCGACATGGATTGCTGCTGGTACCCGTCCACCCCGGACCGGGTCCAGGTGACGCTATCCGGCGAGGACCGGTGCGAGCTGGTCGTCTTCGGCAACGTCATGTACGGCAAGATATGTGGCTGGAAGTACTTCGACGCCAACGAGAACGGTCAGTACGATCCGTGCACCGAGTCGGGCATAGCCGGCTGGGAGATCGAGCTGTGGCTTGACGGCGAGCTGTTCGCCATGACCCACACCGACAGCCGCGGGCACTTCTGCTTCGCCGGCCTGGAGTTCGGTGAGTACACCGTGGTGGAGGTCATGCAAGACGGCTGGTACGCCACTGGGCCGACCTCCTGGAACGTCACCATCGACGTATCCGGCGACCGCGAGGACGTCTACTTCCTGAACGCCATGTGTGGGAAGATATGCGTCTTTAAGTACGAGGACCTGAACGGCGACGGTGACCTGGACGATGGCGAACCGGCGGTGCCCGGTATCCACGTTCTCCTGTACAAGGATGACGTGAAGGTCGGGGAGGGAGTGACCGACGAGTACGGGAACTACTGCTTCGAGGACCTCAGGGTCGGAACGTACGTGGTGGTGGAGGAGATACCCTGCAACTGGTACTCCACCACCGGCGTCATGCAGCAGGTGGTCATGACCGGGCAGGACGCCACGGTTACCTTCCTGAACACCAGGTACGGCTGCATCGGCGGCTTCAAGTACAACGACCTGGACGGGGACGGCATCTGGGACCCCACCACCGAGGCGGGCATACCCGAATGGGAGATATGGCTGTACCAGGACGGTAGACCGATCTCCTGGACCGTCACCGACTGCAGCGGGCACTATGCCTTCTGCGGCCTGCGCCTGGGCGAGTACGAGGTCAGGGAGGGACAGCAGGAGGGATGGATGGCCACCAGCGCCACTGACCTGCCGGTGACCATCGAGACCTCCGGCCAGCTGGTATGCGGCGTGAACTTCTTCAACATGGAGCTGAACCCCTGCATCGATATCGAGAAGAGGGTGTGCAGCGACACCATAGAGTACGAGTCGCATACCCAGGGCTACTGGAAGAACCACGAGTGCTCTTGGGAGGGCATCGGGCCGAACTGGGCGTTCCCCTGGGTCTGCTCCTGCGCCTATCCCGACGGTCTCACCAACCTGCAGGTGTTCAACACCCCGCCGGCTGGTGACGCCACGCTGATACTCGCGCACCAGTATCTGGCGGCCAAGCTCAACGACCTCAAGTACGGTGCGCCGGCCATGTACGCTCAGCTGATATCCGATGCCGAGGCGTTCCTGGCCGACCACCCCATAGGCTGCTCCCTGAGCGATGACGAGCGGGACCAGGCCACCGATCTGGCCGATATGCTTACCGCCTACAACGAGGGCGAGGACAGCAGCATGACCGTGCTCACCTACACCGTGGTGGTGACCAACTGCGGCAACGTGGAGCTGTACAACGTCAAGGTGTACGACTCCCTGCTCGACCAGTGGTTCTTCCTCTGCGACTTCGGCGATGGCGACGAAATTCTCGGGGTCGACGAGTGGTGGACCTTCTCCTACACCTACATAGTCCCGGCGGACTACTGCGATGATGAGGAGGATACCTGCGGTGACCACGACGGATGCCACGACGGAGGTTGCGGCGGCTGGACCTGGAACTGGGAACACGGCTGCGGCGGAGGCTGCCACGACGGTGACGAGAACGACGACGGCTGGAGCTGGTCCTGGGGCTGCGGTGACCATGAGGGACGCACCGACGGAGGATGCGGCGGCTGGAACTGGCGCCACGGGTACGGCAGCGGTTGCGGCGGCTGGCAGTGGAACTGGAACTGGCAGCACCGCTGCGGATGCTGCTGCGACGACGATGAGGAACCGACCGAGACCTGCGTCGTGACCAACATCGCCACCGCCTACGGCCAATGGGGCCCTGAGGCGGAGGGATGGTGGGTGAGCGACGTGGCCCAGGTGGACTTCGAGCTGCAGCAGCAGGAGCCGATCGACGACGATGACGACTGCGGCTGCGGCAATTGGCATTGGAACTGGGGCTGGAACTGGAGCTGGAACTGGGGCGGCTGCTGGGACCACGACTGGGGCTGCGGCGATGACTGGGGCTGTGGAAACGATTGGTCCTGGGGCGGCTGCGGCGACGATTGGGATTGCGACCAGGGCTGGAACTGGGGCGGCTGCATGAAATACCAGTACCTCAACTTCGGCTGCTTCAGATGGTCTGGCATGTTCAACGACGGAATGATCGGAGGCTGCCACGTCTGGAACGGCTACGGTTCCTGCGAGGAGGAACGCCGGGGCAAGGAGGGAACGGAGGTTTCCGAGACCGACGAGGAGTAGGCGTCCAAAACCAGGGGGGAAACCCCCTGCCTTAATTTTTTTATAGAATGCCCCGTTCTGAGTGAAATGATAAGTAAGGAGGCTGACAGCGTTCCGGGCTTCCCGTGGGCTCGCGCACCACAGTACAGAGTGGAACGCGGGCGGGCTTAGCTTCTGGGATCGGACGAGACCAGGCGTATCCCCGCCGCGATGGCCGTCAAACCATCCTTGAGCCCAGTGAAAATGAACATCGTATATAACTGTTTCTCAGCATCTAGGAAAGCTGCTCCGGTCTCTCGATGACGGACGTCTCCCTTTCCAGGAAGGCCATCTCCTGGTGCGTGAACCCATTGGGATCGGCAAACAATAGGAGCAGCCCGCGGTTCACGCAAGCCTCCTCATAGAGCCGACCGATGAAGTCTGAGAGATCATGGAAGGAACTGCCTGTTTTCAGCACCTGCAGGTCAGTGATGACCACTGCCCTTCTGTCCCCCTTCTGCAAGTGGGCGATGAGCGTTCTCAGGAGATACAGCAGATTATCCGTCTGCACATAGCGGTCGGCCTTCTCCGGTTCCAGGACCTCTATCTCCGGATCGGATGGAAGCTCCGAATCCTCTGGCGATATGAACAGGGGATCGAAGTCCTGCCTGATCAGCTCGCGCACGTAGTCGGAAGCGAGATAGGGGTTGCCTTTCAAAACCAGGTACGCGCCGAAGGTCTCCTTCTCCACCAAACCGCCCCTTTAGATAATAGGTGACCTGGCTCTATTAATGGTTTCTTTATAAAAGGACAAGCAGGGCGATTGCCGCCCCCAAGGCCATGGACGTGATGTTGTTCCAGAGCTTGGTGACCCAGCCCTTGGTCTCCAGCGTTGCGCCGATCACGCTGTCGATGAAGCAACCCAGGACCCCCATGGATATCGGTATGAGCATAATCACCGAAGGTACCGTTCCCATGATCACGACCCATCCCACCAGGGCGGCGAAGGCCGAGGCGGCGATGGCCCACGCCGTACCATAAAGGGATACTCCACCGTCCACTCCCGTCGGCACGCGCTTGAAGGTGGTGATCATGTATGTGCGGTCGGAAAGAACACCAAGCTCGCTTGCCGTGGTATCCGCGGCGGCGACGCACACAGCGCTAATGTAGACCAGGGCGGCAAGCTCTCCTTCCCAGCCCACCAGGAACGTGAGGATAGCGATGGCCATAGGCACCGCTCCGTTGGCCAGGACGTTGCGGTAGTTCCTCTCGCCCTTCCTCCCCTCCTGCACCCCCTTCTTGATCTTCAGGTCCATCTTGTACTTGGTGACCAGGAAGCCGATGAAGGCGAACAGCACCAGTAAAAGCAGCCATCCGATGCCTCCGAAAAGACCCAGGACCAAGCCTACGCCGAACGAGGCCAAGCTGCCGTCGGCGGTCAGAAGCCCCAGCTTCCAGGAAAGCGCGGACAGCGCCGCGCAAAGCACCAGGACCATGACCGCCTGCTCTATGGTGATCATTCCGCCCACCCTAGAATTACATGATATTTAAACCGAATCGTCTTCCCCTTCCTTGCGCTTCAGGCGGTCCAGGGGGTTGGCGCGCGAGAACATCGGCTTCGTCTCGTCACGGATCCCGCGCACCTTCTCCAGGTCGCCGTCCCACTCCTTCAGCACCGGGGCGTAGCCCTCCTCGATGTTGTCCAACACCTTGAGCATGCGTTGCGCGGCGTTCCCGGCGCGCTTGCCGCTGAGCACCACGGCCATGAAGAATTCTTCCTTGCGCTCCACGAGCAACTTGCGTTCTCCGAAGTCCATCCTTCTTAGTACCGTAGAGCTCTCGTCCTTGAACGAGTCGCGGACGAAGTTCTGCAAGGCGATGAGCATGCCACCGAGTATCTCATCATCCATCCCTGGCTTCAGGCGCCTGGTCTGATGCGCTAGCAGCGTTCCGTCGTGGTACATGACGAACACCTCGTCCACTATCGGCCGGGAAAGGAAGAGGTAGATGATGATGACCAGGAAGGCTATAAGCAGCGCCAGAGACGTGTAGATGAACAGCGAGGGGTCCTCATATTCCAGCACCAGGGTGAACTCTTCCGTGGAAGCGGAATGGCCGGCGGTGTCCTCGGTCACGATACGGTACGTCAGTTCCATGGTCCGGTTCTGCGCCGGTATCTGGGCGAAGTAGATGCCGCCGCCCTCATGGGTCATGACGACGGTGCGGGTGACATTGTCGATGGTATACTCTAGTTTGACCGAGCCGATGCCCACCAGGTCGGTGACGTTGACCCTGATCAGGGTGGGTTCGCCGACCACGGCCTTCAGCACCGGGTCGTCCATGGATATGACCGGCGGAAGGAGGTCGATGGTCACGTTCCTGGTCTTGATGATCGCCGGATTCCGATCGTCCTTGACCTCCAATCGAACGGAGAAAACGCCGTCCTGCTGGTAGGTGTGTTCGACCACGTAGGAAGATGACCAGTCGGTCTGCTGCCCGTCCCCGAAGAACCAGCGGTACCTCAGTTGCCATTCCTGGTCGTTCCATGTGTCCTGGGTAAGTGCCGCCGAGAAGCTCACTGTGCGATTGCTCGTATTGGTGGACGCGGTGAAGTCCGGTATAGGCGCCGGATCGGTGATGGTGACCTGGATGTTCGCCTCTGAGTAACTGTCACTGTCCCAGACCCGGACGAATATGCGATAGGTGCCGGAATAGTTGTACTGCCAGCTGGTGGAGTTGAACTGCGTCTCCGCGACCTTCTGGAAAGTGATCGTCTCGAAGCTCCACGTATAGTTGGTGATTGGGTCCCACTGGGCGGTCGCCAGCACCTCAAAAACTATTTCGTCCCATTCCCTGAAGGAGCTCCCTCCGCCGACAACGTACAGTTTGGAGATGACCGGGCCGGTGTCCTTGACCACCACCGACCGCGAGTAGGTGTTGGCATTGCCGTCCACGTCGATAACTGTCAAGTTGACAAGGTACGTTCTATCGTCAGAATATGTGTGGAACACCGGTCCCTGGCCGTTGAAGGTGGTCCCGTCGCCGAATTCCCAGAACCAGCTCTCGATGTGGTTGTAAGGGGCGGAGCTGTTGTCAGTGAAGGTGACCTGCTGTCCCTCGAACGGAGAGATGATCGATAAGGAGAATCCCGCCGCCGGGGCGGAGTCCTGCACCATGATCGTCCTGGTGAAAGAATCCTCGCTGCCGTCGATATCCCGTACCACCAGAGTGACCTGGTACGTGCCGTTGTAGGCATAGGTATGCTCGAACGGAGCGGCGCTGCTCCGGTTCATATGTGTGCCGTCACCAAGGTCCCAATACCAGTTCTCGATCCCATCGGCGGTGAAATCGCTCTGGTCGGTGAAGGTTATGGCCTGACCCTCCACTGGTGTGGATGTCGAAACGGAGAAGTCGGCTAAGGGCGCGGAGTCCCCTACTACGATGGTCAGGGACGTGGAGTTCGAGCTGCCGTCCTCGTCGGTAACGATCAAGGTGACGGTGAAGGTGTCATTCCAGCCATAGGTATGCTGCACCGCCGCGTTGGTGGTCTCATTGGACCACTCCCCGTCCCCGAAGGACCAGTTCCAATATCGTATGTCATCGGCGGGGGAGAAGCTCTGGTCGGTGAACTGGATGGGGTTTCCTTCAACCAGCGTTCCGGAATAACTGAAGTCCGCTTCGGGCCCCCGGTCCCCGATCGTCACCTGGATCGTGTCAACGGCATAAGCTCCCGAGCCATCGCTGACGTTCAGGACGACATCGTAGGTCCCGTCATCCCAGAAAACGTGGCTGGTCCGGTTCCCGCTTCCGGTCTCACCATCGTCGAAGTCCCAATAATATTCGAGATGGTCCTGGTCCGACAGACCATCAGTGGTGCCGTCGGCGTTGAACCATACCTCGCTCCCTTCCAGATGTCCTGTGCCCTCCATGTTCGCCTGCGCGATCGGAGGGAAGTTGTTCTGATAGAAGACCGAGGTGGAACGTGATGGATACGAATGGGCGACAAGGTCGTCCTTGCCGTCTCCGTCCAGGTCTGCGATCATCAGCACGCCCGGGGCGGCTCCCGCGGTCTGAACGGTCAGCGGAACGAAGGTGACGTCATCAGCATCGTACCGCAGGGCCATCACGGTGGAGTTTTCGCTCAGCAGGGCCAGTTCCTCTGTTCCATCATCATCCAGATCCCCGATCGCCAGACCGTCCACTCCCTGTCCAGGCACGATCTTCGTAGGGAACTGCGGAGCTCCAAAGTACCCGCCCGGGAACTGCAGGAACAGATAAAGGGTGTCATTGGAATGGGTGACCAGGTCCGCCCGGCCGTCCCCGTTGAGATCAGCGCATACCAGGTCATCGACGTCGTGCACCGCCGTCAATATAAGACGCGAAGAGCTCGAGAACCGGGGGGCGGACTGCTGGTAGTAGATCTCCACCCGGCTGGAGGTGGCGTTGACGATGGCGATGTCCGCCAGCATGTCCCCGTCCCCGGAGAACAATCCCGTTCGAACCGCGGTGGCCTCGCTTCCTGGCAACTCCAGAACGTAACGGTCGCCGACCTCGTAAGGTGAGACGGTGCCGTCGTTCCAATATACCTCCAGGCCGCCCAGGCAACCGATGACCAGCTCCTGGTCGCCATCCCCGTCCAGATCTCCGAAACCGATCGAGCGTGGGGCTAAGCTGGCAGCGAGGAAGGTGGAGGCCTCGGTGGTGAAGAAGTCGTTCGAGCCCCACCACACCTTTAGGCCGGTAGAGTTGGCCAGGAGGAGGTCGTCCCTGCCGTCCCCGTTGAGGTCCACGGCGTCCAGGGCGACCGCCCCGTCCGAGGCCGCAAGGAAGTCGAATCGGGAGGCGGTGAAGTTGTAGAAGAAGATCTTGTCCGCGTTCCCATCGTAATAGGCCAATTCTTGGGCATGATCCCCGTTGAAATCGCCGACGGTGCCCATCTCCAGGTCCGTCTCGCTCATGAACAGGTTGTCATTGGCGTTGGATATCGCCGTCCCCGAGTGATAGTAAATGGTCAGTGTCCCGTAACCCGCGGAGGAGTTGCACAGCACCACCAGGTCGCTCATGCCGTCCGCGTTCATGTCTGAAGGCAGGACCGAAACAGGATCGGCCGGGGTAGGGGAGGACATCGAATCGGTGTATCTCCACATGGGAGTGGTGGATGGAGTATTGAATATCGTCAGGTTATGCTGATTCGACGACGTCCTCACCAGGTCCATCCTACCGTCCAGGCTGTTCATCACCATGGTCAGGTCCGTTACCTGGGATTGAGCAGGGACCTCGTCCACCAGCACGCTGAAGGAAACCGTGGCGGGCGAGTATCTCAGCACCCTTATGACCGGTGCGTTCACCAGAGGAGGATCGGATTCCAGGGCCATGAACAATTCCTCCATCACGTTTCCAGTGGCCTTCTGGACCATTATTGCCGTGGCGACCACATCGTTGATCGGACCGATTTGGGTCCAGGTGGCCCCGGTCGTGGCGTCGTTCCGGTAGGCGATTACCTTCTTGGCGACCGGATCGCTGATGACCAGGTCCTGCCGGCCTTCTCCGCTGAAGTCACCCATGGTGATCAGGTTGGGGCTGTAGATGCCCGCAGGCAGAGATTTTAAGGTGAGACTATAGGTGTTCGGGCCGGTGGAACGATAGACGGAGAAACCAGCCTCATACATCTCGTCGTCCATGGAGTGCAGAGCTATCACATCCAGATAGCCATCCACATTCAGGTCGTGCAATAGGACCTCCTTCTGTCGCAATGAGGCGTCGAAGAATTTAGCGGATGGCTCCAAGGAGGAGAACGAGCTCTTCTGGTAACATATGGCGATGTTGTTCTCGCCGTCGTAGTCCAGACTCACGACGAGGTCAACCATGCCGTCATTGTCCATATCCCCCGCGGCAATCCCCGTCGGCTGATGGTCGAAGGACACGCTCATAGATGGAGAGGATGGGAAATTATAGGATGGACCAGAAAAGAAGATATCCAGGACCGTCGAACCCTGGTAGATGACAGCCATATCTATCCTGCTGTCGTTGTTTAGGTCGGCGACAGCTTGCTTGATCGGATTCGCCCTCAAGGTCACGGTCTGGGTGAAGATATCGAAAACGGCTTCACCCCCATCCAAACCCGGATTGTACGCTAGGGATGACTCGACCGAACTTGCTTCTGGGGCGGCCAGGGTTATGGGGACAGCCGAGCTGAGAATAAACAGGAATAACAGCACGGCTACCGCTGAACGTTTCATACCCATCCCGATTCTATAGATATTCATCTATGCGGATAAATAATTTGGCTAAGGCTGGACGGTCATTTCGGCTTTATACTTCCCTAAAAAAAGGAGAGGTCATTCCGGTACCAGTGATCCGAAGATCGTTTCCGCTAGTTCCTTGGCCTTCTTCTTATCGTTCAGGGGATGCACCAGCACTCTCCCGCTTCCGTAGATGGTCAGGTCCAACGGTCCGACCTTGGTGACCAGGTATAGCTCGTGCGATTGCACCTCGTAACCCTTGGACCTTAAGGAATCGCATGAACGGACGAGATCGAACCTCACCTTCTCCAGCGGTATCGCCGACATGGAGTCGCTGCGGCATATCCGTTCCACTCGGAACCTCATCCCCTCAGCTCCTTGAGCAGGGCGAGAGCGTCCTTGCGGAAGTCATCCAGGGTACCCTCGTTGACTATCATGGCGTCGGCGAGCGCTATGGTCTCCCCCAATCCCCAGCTCAATTCCCGTTTATCCCGCTCGTCGAACTCCTGGCGGTCGCTAGGGGCGTCGGAACGAGCCCTGCTCACCAAACGGGGATATCTGGTCGAAGGCGCGCTATGCACCGCTACGATCTTGACATGCTCTCCGAAGGCCTGACGAAAAACATTCACCTCGGACATGCCGCGGCAGCCGTCGATGAGCGTATCGTCGTCCCCGACCAAAGGAACGATCCGCTTGGCCCAGATATCGTAACCGTGGCGCTGCCTTTCCTCATGGGCGAACTTGCCTACGTCCTGAGGCGGGACGCCGTTCTTTGAGGCCTCCGCCCTTACGACGTCGCCCATCCTCCGGACCTGGTATCCCAGCTCAAGGGCTACGGAAACCAGCTCCTCCTTGCCCGCCCCGGGCATTCCCGTCAATATGAGAACGCCCATGTTCAGAGCAGGTTCCCGGCGATGTCGTCCAGCTGCCTGTCGCAATAAACGCAGCGCAGCACCGGCGGGTTCTTCGACTCCACGATGAACTCGGGTTCCACCGGCTCGCTCTGGTTGGTGATGCAGTTGGGATTGCTGCATTTTGCTTTCCCGACCACCCGCTCTGGCATCCTCACGCTGTACTTCTCCGCCACGTTGAAGTCCCGGATGATGTTGATGGTTGCCTTCGGAGCTATCAACGCTATCTTGTCCACTTCCTTCGGGTCCAGCTCCCGGTCCTCCACCTTGACCACGTCCTTCCATCCCTCCTTCTTGGAAGGGACGTGCATGAGAACGCTGACCGGGGATTGCACCTGCCCGCCGTCGGTCATGCCTATGATCCTCAGCACCTTCAGGGCCATGCCGCAGTCGATGTGATCTATCACCGTCCCATTGCGGATCGGGGTGACCTTGAACTCCTTCATCACAGCTCGCCTCCCAGGACCAGGTTCAGCAGCGCCATCCTTACCGGCACTCCGTTGAAGGCCTGCTCGAAGTACTTGGCATGCGGCGTTTCATCAACTTCAGGATCGATCTCGTCCACCCGGGGCAGGGGATGCATGATTATCAGGTCGCTCTTGGCCTCGCGCAGTAGTTCGCGGTCCACCCGGTACATGCCGGCCACCTTCTGATACTCCGCCAGATCGGGGAACCGCTCCTTCTGGATCCGCGTGACGTACAGAACATCAGCATCGGCGATGGTCTCCTCGAGATGATTGGTCAACTTCGGTTTGCCGCCGGCCTTCTCTACCTGCTTGACGGTCTCCTTGGGCATCTGCAGCGCCGTCGGCGCCACGAAGGTCAGATCGACGCCGAAGGAGCTGAGCGCCTCGGCCAGGGAATGAACGGTGCGGCCGTACTTCAGGTCCCCCACCATGACCACCTTGAGCCGGTCGAAGTCCTTCTTTATGCGCTTGATGGTGAAAAGGTCCAGGAGCGTCTGGGTCGGATGCTGTCCCGCTCCGTCCCCGGCGTTGATGACCGGCTTGGAGGAGAACCGCGCGGCCAGCCTGGCGGCGCCTTCCCTCGGGTGCCTGATAACAATGATGTCGGAGTAGACCTCCACCATGCGGATGGTGTCGGCCAGCGACTCTCCTTTGGATATGGAGCTCATGGACGGCACGCCCAGGTCGCCGAGGCGCATCATGGCGCTCTCGAAGGACATCCTGGTCCGGGTAGACGGCTCGAAGAACAGCGTGGCCAGGATCTTCCCGTCCAATGCCTTGGAGCTCATCTCCCCCCGGGCATAAGGTATCATTCTCTCGGAACGTTCCAAAACCTGCTCGATCTGCTCTCTCGTCAGATCGCGGATCGACACGATGTCCATTCCTTCGAAGCTCATGCTCTCAGTGTTGAATCCTCAAGACCATATTTGACTCTTGGCATGGCTTGGCCTCGGACCCCCTGAAAGGGATACGGCTTCATATGCCGAGGAAGCGAAAGAGCTCAGTCGGCGTCGGTGGAGCCGAACTGCTCCAGGGCATCCTGCATCTTCCGGTACCAGCTCTCCACGCAGCTCTCCAGCTTCTCCCTTAGCTCCTTGCGGCTTATGGCCCGATCGCCCGGTAAACATGGAAGTATCCGCCCCGGGGTATGCTGCGCGTCTCCCTGAGCACCATCCCGCAGGTGAGCATCTTCTGCAATGCGCGATAAACGGTGGAGCGGTCCTTGCCCATCTGGTCCGCCAGGTCGTTGGCGTTCACCGGCCCGGTCTCCAGCAACCGTTCGTATACCTCCACCTCGAAACCGTTGAGGCTGTAGGCGCACTGGACCAGGTCCTGGCAGCTGTTGACGTCCTTGATGGACTCCGGCATGGTCTCCCGTTCCTCTCTAAGAAAAGCTTATAAACTAACAGTTATATATAATTGTTGCACAACCGTGCAAAACCGATATGGTGATCATGATGGACAAGAACGATACGCTTGACGCCAAGGGCCTGATGTGCCCCATGCCGATCGTGAAGCTGGCCAAGAAGATGAAGGACCTGAAGGTCGGAGAGGTCCTCGAGCTGATCGCGGACGACGTGGGCTCCAAGGAGGACGTGCCGGCCTGGTGCAAGAGGACCGGGAACGAGCTCGTAGGCCAGAAGGACGAGGGCTCGGTGTTCTATTTCTACATCAAGAAGGTCCAGTGAGGGCCTTACCTTAACGAGGTGACACAAATGGCAGAGACCAAGAAGTTCGCAATGGTGGTGTCCGAAGGCACCTTCGACAAGGCCATGATGGCCATGATGATGGGCAATACGGCCGCGAGCATGGGGATAGAGACGCACATATTCTACACCTTCTTCGGGCTGAACCTTCTGAAGAAGAAGGCCAAGCCAAAGATGCCGGGCATGTTCCGCTTCTTCACCGGCATGATGGAGAAGAAGATGAAGGGCATCGGGATCGAAGGCTACCAGCAGCAGCTGGATATGGCCAAGGAGCTGGGGATCAAGATCTACGCCTGCAGCACCTCCATGGAAATGATGGGCATCAAGAAGGAGGACCTCATCGACGGCATCACCGTGCTCGGCGCGGCGGCGTTCCTGGACATTGGCACTGATTCAGACATGCAGCTGTTCATCGGCTGAAGGTGATGACGTGAGGTCCAAGCTGTTCATTACGTTGAAATCACCGCACGAGTTCGGCGGACTGGAGCTGGTGCGCGCCTCGGCCAAGGGGGCCAAGAGCGCCCTGCTCCTCTTCGAGGACGCGGTGATCTTCGCCGCCAACGCCAAAAGGGGCAAGGAGCTGCTGTCCGCGGTGCAGGACGTGTACGTCATAAAGGACGATTGGGAGGCCCGGGGTCTGCCGTTAGCGGTACCGGAGTTCAAGATCGTGGACTACCC
>CAZPFU010000030.1:0-14357 GCA_964585915.1 uncultured Methanomassiliicoccus sp. | reverse complement strand
TACTCCTTCTCCATGTTCTCCTTGTAGATGTTGCACTTGCGGGACTTGACCATGATGGGGAGGTCGCCGATAAGGACGTCCTTCTCCTCCCTCTCTATCCCGTCCTCGATTATAGTGAAATCAAGATGCATGGGGGCCACATAGTTCAGGTTCCTGAGCCTGGCCTCCATGGGTGTGATGTTGTGAACGTAACCGTTGGCCTCGCGGACCATAGGCTCGCCGATCTTCAGGGTCGGCGGTAGGTGCTGGTCGACCTGCCCGGTCTTGTCGTCCCGCCGGCGGCCGACGCGGATCTGGATGATGCGGCCGTTGGTCTTCTCGGGGTCCAGCGTGATCATTCCCCGCTCGGGGTCCTCGGCGGACACCCTCACGTTGTCGACGATCTTCTGCATCCGGCTGTTCGGGTTGCTCTGGGATGACAGAAAGTCGTTGAAGCTGGCTATGTGATGGTTGACTATGCTGCTCTCTTTAAAGTAGAGTTCGACGAGGTCCCTCAATAAGTTCACCCTCTTATGACGAGGCGGTAGACTTCCGCCGTCTCGGACGTCTGACTGTCCCTGATGATCCTGACCACGCTCTTCTCAGGGATGTCCCTGTTCATGGCCGCCTTGAGCGTCTTGATCGCCGCGTCGCTGTCCTTGATCTTGGGCAGCTGGTCGCGGGTTATCTTGAGCCGCTTGAGGACCTTGTCGGTCTCCTCATCGGTCAAAAGCTCGTGTACTGGCACCATCTTGTGCTTTAATACGTTAAATGGTACGGAATCCTCCAAACGAATCACCTCATACCATGCAGAAACCGGGGCGTTCCTCCACTAAGTATTGGCTTTATAAAAACGATTCGGGAATCGGGTTTGGATACTTCGGTCTGCATATTTGTTTCACCTACCCAAGCGGGCCCGCGGGGATTTCCGCATACACGGAAGTACCGCGTACCATTCGAACCCCGGACCACCTGGTTAAAAGCCAGATGCTCTCTCTAGGGACCCTTCGTCTCCGAAGGTCCTACCTAGCTGAGCTACGGGCCCATTGGTAAGTAAGTGCCGGCGTGTGAACGGGAGAGTAAATCCTTGTTCTATTTAACATTTCCCATCCACCAAGGAACATTAGTCCTGTTGGCACGCCGATCAACATGGACCCGCCGGATGTTCCTGCCGTTTTCAGGGTATTGAAAGCAATGTATAAGAACATGTGCCGGGACGAATTATTATTCGATTGCTATGCATATAAAATACCGTCCATGCATCCCGTATAATCAGTATAATAACGTAAAAGGGGACCCAGAAGCGATAAATGGCCGGCGCACCGGCCAATCACGTTTTTATATGAGGACTATAATCACGCACAAAGCGATGTCCTATGGAGAATGAAAAGATCTGCAACTCATGCGGGGTCCGGCTGGTGGGCAATGGCATCACCTTCTTCAAGTGCCCGATTTGCGGCGCTGAGGAGATCGGTCGCTGCGCCAAGTGCCGGGACCAGAGCGTTAAGTACGAATGCAAGAAGTGCGGCTTCATCGGCCCGTAAGGTGGTTGACATGGGAACCGTCGCCGCCACCTACGCGTTGATGCCCGAGGACACCGAGTTCGACTTCCCGGCCCTCATCGCCAAGCTGTCTTCTTTGGTACCGGCGAACGTCAAGGTCGCCAAGGCCGAGATCAAGCCCCTGGCCTTCGGCCTCAAGAAGCTGGAGGCGGCCTTCGTCATGGAGGACGCCCCCGGTCTGGTGGACAAGCTGGAAGAGGCCCTTCGCGCGGTGCCCGGCATCCAGAACGTAGAGACCGAGCAGGTCAGCCTGCTCTGAAATCACCTTAAAGGCCTACCAAGGCCATCCCTTTCCTGTTTTAGGCGGAGTGACCGTGCCTGAAGTTGTCATCTTCGACGGCTACATAGACGAGCCGGGATCATTGGGAGTCCCTCCATACATCCATCCCCTGCCCAGGGCGGTCTTCGGCGCGGTGCGGGACGCAGGGGGGACGCCTCATTACCTCACCGTGGACCAGTGGAGGAAAGGAAGAAAGGTTCCGCCCTCGGACCTGCTGGTCGTGCTCTCGGGCATGTCCGTCCCCGGAAGGTATCTCCGAGGGATGCCGGCCTCCCGCCGCGAACTTCTGCAGTTGACCGAAGGCTATCGCGGCGAGACCGTTGTCGGAGGACCGGCGGCCCTGGACCCCGCGCTCAAGGAAAGGTTCCATCATTCCCATTATCTGGACGCCGCCGCGGCCGTCCACGACCTGATGACTGAAGGTAAGGCAGGGGACCGCTGGCGCTCGAGCGAGGAATGGGACCGCTGGATGCTGCTCGGGGCTGATTGCGTGCTTTCGCACCCGGACCACCCCCAGCCGTTGACGGCGGAGCTGGAGACCTACCGCGGCTGCGTCCGCTACGTGAACGGAGGATGCTCCTTCTGCGTCGAACCGCTCAAGGGCCGCCCGGTCTTCCGGGAGCCGGAGGCCATCGTGGCCGAGGCCCGCGCCCTGCGCGAGAGGGGCGTGGTCAACTTCCGCCTGGGCTCGCAGACCTGCATCATATCCTACAAGGCCGAACTGGACGGCACCGATTGCCCGCGGCCGAACCCGGATGCGTTGGAGGAACTGCTCTCCGGAATGTCATCGCTCCTGCCGAACGTCCTGCATGTGGACAACGCCAACCCGGCGGTGATGGCCAGGCACCCGGAGGAGACCGAGAAGATACTGGGATCGCTGGTGAAGCACTGCACCTCCGGTAACGTTCTGGCCCTGGGCATGGAGACGGCCGATCCGGAGGTCGGAAGGATCAACAACCTGAACGCCACCCCGGAGGAGGTGCTGTGGTCGGTCCGGGCTATAAACCGGGTAGGCGGAGGAAGGGGAGAAAGCGGGCTTCCCTGCCTTCTGCCGGGGATCAATGTCCTGGTGGGGCTGGAGGGGGAGAAGCGGGAAACGCTGGAGATCAACTACCGCTTCCTGAAGGGCATATTGGACGAGGGATTGCTACTGCGTCGAATAAACATCCGTCAGGTCATGCCGGTCCGCAGGGAGTTCCCGCAGACGGTAAGCCATTCCGAGTTCCTGCACTTCAAGGACAAGATAAGGCAGGAGATCGACCGGCCTTTGCTGGAACGACTGGTACCGGTGGGGACGGTCCTGCGTTCCGTCTACACCGAGATGCGCGAGGGCAAGGTCACCTTCGGAAGGCAGATCGGTACCTATCCGCTGCTTATCGGCATCCCTCACCCGGTCGAGCTGGAGCGGTTCCTAGACGTGGCTGTGGTCGGGCACGGCTTCCGGAGCATCAGCGCGGTGGAATACCCGTTGAAGGCGAACAGCTGCCACATAACCGCCCTGGAGGCTCTGCCCGGCCTGGGCAGGAAGAGGGCCATACGCTTGTTCAGGGCTCGGCCGATGGAGGGTCGTGACGACCTACGGAAGGCTCTGGATGACCCTGAGGTGGCCGATGGCGTGCTTCCCTTCCTGATCTTCGACCGTCCCGAACACTAATTATCGGACAAGCGGATGCGGTGTTGCCGATGGAGTTCCGCGACCTAGCCCTGTACCCTTTCCTGAGGGAGGCCACCCAGTTCGTCAAGGAGCGGCAGCTGGGCCTGGACGACCTGATCGGCCACACCATGACCGCCGAGGCCCGAAGGAGAGGGAAGGCCAGAGTGCTCACCGCCCTGAGCGATCTGTGCGTACCGAACAACCCAGTCACCTCCGAGGACGAGGCGGTACAGGAGATCCTCAGCTATCCGTACGCCCGCATCCTGGTGTCCTGCATTGGCGACGAGGCGTTGGTCCGCCGTTACGCTCTTGCCGAGGCGAAAACGTTCAACGAACGCCTGAAGAAGGAGGACCTGGACACCATCGTCGGTCTGGCCAGCGAGCTGGAGGTGGAGGCGTCGCTGGAGGAAGGCGTCCTACGCATGCATTTCACCGATTTTCTGAGCTACACCTCGGGACTGCGCGGACCGGAATGGAAGCTGGTCAACCAGGACCTGCGCAAAGGGTTCGTGCTCTTGGAGAAGAACAAGTTCGTGCGGGTGTTGGAACAGGCCCTGGACGAGAGGATCGAGGACGAGCTGCCGTTGCCGGTGAACGACGAGCTGCTGGAAGCTGTCCGTATCGACCTGGAGGAGGTCATCGCCGCCCTGGAGGCGTATAAGGAGAAGTACCGGGATGAGGGATTCGGGGAGGTCAGCATACTCAAGTTCCCCCCCTGCATGAAGAAGCTGGTGGCCATGGCTCAGGCGGGACAGAACATGCCCCACGCCGGGCGCTTCGCCCTGGCCAGCTTCCTGAGCTTCATCGGGATGCCAGTGGACGATATCATCAAGCTGTTCTGCTCCTCCCCGGACTTCGATCAATCCAAGACCGCTTACCAGGTGCGGCACATCACCGGCGACGGCTACGGTAAGAAGTACACCCCGCCGGAATGTGCCACCATGCGCACCAACGGCATCTGCTTCGAACCGGACGAGCTGTGCAACGGGAGACGGGTGAATCACCCTTTGACCTACTACCGCATCCGCTCCTACGACAAGAGCCGGGACAAGAAGCCGGAGAAGGGATCTAAGCCTTCCTGAGCCAGTTGTAGGTGACCGCCGCCCTCTGGATGGCTGTCAAGTTCCCAACCACCGCGAACCACAGCATCATGACCTCGAAGGCGTTGAACTCGATGCCTAAAAGTTCGATGTCCGTGTGACCGAGCAGCACCATGACCATCTGCACCAGCGGGATGAGGAAGGAAAGAACGATGCGGTCCGCCCTTCCCAGCAGACCGGCGTACATCCGCTTGGCTCCTACGGCCTGGGCCTGGGTGCCCATGTAGCTCGTCAGTAGCACGCCGATCAAGGCCATCATACCCAGGTAGGGAGAGCACCAGGCGCTTACCGCGACACCGCCGATCATCAGCATGTCCGCGTACCGGTCCAGCACGTGGTCCAGGAAATCGCCGCGGCGGTCGGCTATGCCGGCCAGTCTTGCCACCTTGCCGTCCAGTCCATCCAGGAAGCCGCTGACCAGGACCACCACGGCGGATATGGGAAGAAGGACCCAGTGGTCGAACGAGAAGTACAACATCACCCCGGCCACCGCGGCCAGGATGATGGCCATGAAGGAGATGTAGTTCGGATGGACCTTGACCATGGCCTTGGCCACCGGGTCCATTATGAAGTCGACCTTGCCGCGGTGGGAATCTAGGACCATCTCAATGCCTCCTCGCTCCAGTCGATATTTCCCACGGCGTACTTTTCCTTTTCCCCGGCCAGTATCTCGAGCACCGCCGCCTCCGTCTCCGCGGGGGACAGCTCCGTGGTGTTGACCTCGAACACCGGCAGGCCGGAATCCACCGCTTCGGCCAGGATGATGTCCAGCGATTCGGCCAGGGCGTTCTCCCTTACCTTGGCCGGAGCCCATCTCCTTGCTTCCAGCCTTTTCGCCAGGGCATCCGGATGGCATCTCAGGACGATGATCTTGTCCACGTCCAGAAGGTGCGAGAGATGCCCGACCATGATCCCATCCTTGAACCCCTCCTTTTCTAGAGCGTCCTGGAGCTCGTCCAGGTCCAGGTCGTAGCTGTCCCGGGTCGGGTCCTTGCTGCGGAGCAGGCCGTGCCGCCTGGCCAGGTCGTTGACCTCCAACACATGCCAGCCCTTGTCCTGCAATCCGAGCGCCACGGTGCTCTTGCCTGTACCGGGAGTGCCGGTCAAAGCGATCAACATCCCTAGGCCATCGTCTACCGCATAAAAAGGGATGCCGAAGGGACCCCACCGTCCCCCCGTCCCCCGCGGACCTTCTCCTAGCCTTTGGGGACATATCGCCGAGCGACGCCGGGGTATATGAATCGGGTTAGAGCATGCTACCGTCACGGTTAAATATCATTATTCCGGAATTTTGAGGCCAGCTCACTTTTTTCCAGCAATCCTTCCTCGAAGCGCAGGCTCACCCTCGCCCGGTGCGCCCTTTCCCTGGCCACTGCGGGCATTCTGCCGGTCGGGGGGAATTTCCAGTCCAGGCCGAGGTCGACCTCCATCAGGACCAGTCCTTCGGCCTCCGCCAGACCCATCGAGCTCCCCTGACCCTCGAGGGCGGACTGGATATCCTCCAATTTTACCCTTCCCTGCCCCAGCTGGTCCAGGGCGGAGACGACCCGGCGGACCATGTTGCGCAGGAACTCCCTGGCTCGGATGTCGATGACTATCAGTTCGCCCTCCCGGCGGAGGGTGACCGAGCTTAACGTACGCAACGTGACCTTGCCGTCAGGCTTGCAGAACAGGCGGAACTCGCGTTCCCCCTCGAACTCCTTGGCGCCCCGGGCCATCAGCTCCAGGTCCTGTCCGCGGTAGGGTAGATGATAGCGGTACCAGCGGCCTTGCGCACGGCGGGGGGAGAAGTTCTTGGGCACCTCGGCGAGCGCATAGCAGTGCACGTCCTCACAGGAAGCGTTCAAGGCGGCCAGCAGTTCCTGGCGGCGAAAACCGGTGTCCACCGCGAAGACGTTTCCCAGCGCGCTCACGCCCCGGTCGGTGCGGCTGGCCACTCGGAATCGGTTCTCGTCGGCTGAGGTTATCGCTCCGATCTTGATCAGAGCACTGAGAAGCTCGCTTTCCGCGGTACGTTCGCCGGGCTGCCTCTGGGAGCCCATGAATCGGGTACCATCATAAGCGAACTTGACCGCAACCCTGCCCACGGGAGTCATATCTGGACAGTTGACTAAATTCTTTTCCGGTGGGCGAGGATAAATAAATAAACGAGGCTCCCGTCCCGGATGTGATGCCTCAGGTCAAGGTCGTGCTTGTCGAACCGAGAGTTGACGGGAACGTGGGAGCGGTGGCCAGGTCCATGGCCAACTTCGGCTTCACCGAGCTGTGCATGGTCAAGCCCTGCGAGCTCACCGACGAGGCGTTCAAGCGGGCCAAGCATGCCGGTTACATACTTAAAGAGGCGCAGGTGGTCGGCAGTTTCGAGGAGGCCATCGCGGACTGTTTCCATGTGGTCGGGACCAGCGGCATAGTGACCGCCGGGGAGAAGCACTACATCCGGATCCCGTTGACGCCCAGGGAGTTCGCTGAGCGGCTGGAGGACGTGGAGGACAAGGTGGCCGTGGTCTTCGGACCGGAGGACACCGGCCTGCGGCAGGAGGAGCTGGCCAGATGCGACCTGCTGGTCAGCATACCGTCGCACGAGGACTACCCGGTGCTGAACTTATCTCATGCGGTCACCATCGTTCTTTACGAGCTCTATCAGAAGCAGATCCACGTGGGTTCTCCTAAAAAAGCAAGTGAGCATGAGCGGGAGAAGCTGCTGGAGTTCTTCGATGACCTGCTGGACGCCATCAACTACCCGGATTTCAGAAGGGAGCGCACCTCCATCATGTTCAGAAGGATGATGGGCAGGGCCATGCCCAGCCGATGGGAGTTCCACACCATCATGGGCGTCTTCGGGGACGCGGCCAAGCTCATCAGGAAGAAGTGATCACGGGCCGTACTTTCCTAAGACCTTGCCGAGATCGTCGCCGGGCGCCACGGTCGGCGGGAAGCCCTCCGCCACTTCGGATATGCCGGTGACTATGGCTATCATCCTTATGTTCCCCTCCATCTCCTCCTCCACCCTCACGCCGAACTTCACGGTAGCTTCGTCGTCCAGCATCTTGGTTATACTGGAGACGATCTTGTTGGCCCGCCTCATGGTGAGGTTGCTTCCTCCCGAGATGTGGATCAGCGCCCCGGTGCCGCCCTTTATGTCCACATCCAGCAGCGGACTGCCTATGGCGTCACGGACGACCCCTTCGGGATCGGCGTTCTCCCCGTAGAGTATGGTGGATATCCCGCCCTGTTCCATTATTGTCTTCAGATCGGCGAAGTCCAGGTTGATCAGGGACGGCGTGGTCAATATGTCGACCGTGCCCTTGATCAGCTCGGAGATCAGCTGGTCGATGATGGCGAGACCGTGATCCACCGGCAGGTTCTCCACTATCTCCAGCAGCTTATCGTTGTCCAGCACCAGGAGGCTGTTCGAGGCCTCCCTGAGGCGTTTCAGACCTTTCATGGCGATGTTCCGCCGGTTGGCCCCTTCGAACGAGAAGGGGGTGGTGGCTATGGATATGACCATGGAGCCAGAGCGTCGGGCGATGTCGGCGACGACCGGGGACGCGCCGGTACCGGTTCCTCCGCCAAGCCCGGTGACAATGAAGACCAGGTCGACGTTCTGGAAGATCTTGGACAGCATCGGCGCTGCGTTCAGAGCGCATTCCTCTCCTATGTCCGGCCGACCGCCGGTACCCAGCCCCTTGGTGTACTCCACCCCTAACAACAGACGGTTGGGGCATTGGGTGGCCTTGAGGGACTTCTGGTCGGTGTTGATGGCAATGGTCGTGGCTGCCTCTATACCCAGAAGGTTCAGGCGGTGGATGCTGTTGCACCCGCCTCCGCCGCAACCCACGACCAGAATGTTGAGCTCGTGCAGCTCGACCTCCGGCTCATCCAGCCCCTCGAAGCGCGACCCCATCCCATAGCTCCTGCGACGGGCGGGAGGTCACCGCATCTCGCCCATGGCCTTGTCCAGTCTCATGCGGACATACTCGCGTACCGCGTTGCGAATGGCATCGTCGATGGAGACCGAGTCGCCGTCCTTTATCAATGACTCAAGCTCCACCACCTTCACCTTGGGGAGTTCCACCGTGACCCTCTGGATGTGCTCGGGAGTGAAGTTCGTCTCGATGAAGGAGTCGATGGCCGCTCGGATGGCGTCGGATATGGTCGGGAACTTGCCGCCATCCACGAGCGCCTGCAGTGCTCCCAGCTTGTCCGCTTGGATCCTTACGGTTATCCTCTCGCTGTCGCTCATGACCCAGCCCTGACCATCTTATGTCCGACAAAACTTCGATATTTGTCTGACGTTTAGATGATATCTCTGTAGATATATAAAAGTTGGCGGTTGGCCAGGTACGGAGGTTTTACTGGACCGTCCGGAACGGCGGTTCAATAAGTACTAGGTACTCAGGGTTTCTAATATAAGTCATTACCGAAAACGTTTATAAATGGGTATATAAATAAGGACGGCAAGGTGACCCTGTTGGCCAAGATTCAGATCGAGAACGTCGTCGCTTCCACCACCCTCGGTGAAGAGTTGGACCTGCAATCTATCGCCCTTGCCCTGGACGGCGCGGAGTACGAGCCGGAGCAGTTCCCCGGCCTCATCTATCGGTTGAAGGACCCCAAGACCGCGACGCTGCTCTTCCGCAGCGGAAAGGTCGTGTGCACCGGTGCCAAGTCACTGCCTCATGTCGAGGTGGCCATAACCAAGGTGGCCAAGCAGATCGAGAAGGCGGGTATCAAGATCAAGGTCAAGCCGAAGATCGAGGTCCAGAACATAGTGGCGTCGTCCGACCTGGGCCAGGAGATCAATCTGAACGCGATAGCCATATCCCTTGGACTGGAAAGAGTGGAGTACGAGCCGGAGCAGTTCCCTGGGCTGGTATACCGCCTGGACTCCCCCAAGGTAGTCGTCCTGCTGTTCGGCTCTGGAAAGCTGGTCTGCACAGGCGCCAAGCACGTGGAGGACGTCAGCGTGGCCGTCGATAAGATCACGGAAGAGCTGAAGGCCGCGGGCCTTCTTAGGTGATGTTCGAGTTCCCGGTCCTCGACAACCACGTCCATCTTCAGCCGAACGGACGCAATGCCGAGGCCGTAAAGGATTTTTTAAAGGCCGGGGGTACCCACCTCATCGTCAGCCATATGCCTTATTATGAGACACCGGTCCGTAGGGCTGAGGATTTCCGGAAGGCGTATGACATCACGTTGAAGATGACCGAGCTGGCCCGTTCCGTTGGCGCGGTCACTTATTGCACGATGGGACCATACCCGGTGCAGCTGCTGGAGCTGGCCGAGATCATGTCTTTGGAAAAAGCAACGGAGGTCATGAAGGGCGGGATGGACATCGCCGCCCAACTGGTCAGGGACGGCAAGGCCATCGCCCTGGGCGAGATAGGCCGTCCACATTTCCCCGTTTCTGACGAGATCATGGCCGCTTCGAACGATATCCTATCGTACGGAATGAGCCTGGCCAAGGAATGCTCCTGCCCAGTGGTCATCCACGCTGAGAGCGCCACCCCGTCCAGCATGGAGAACCTGGCGCAGATGGCCGACAGGGTAGGTCTTCCCAGGGAGAAAGTGGTCAAGCATTACTGCGGCCCGCTGGTGAGGCCGGAAGAGAACCACGGGGTCTTCCCGTCCGTCCTGGCCTCCCGGGACATGGTCCAGGAGGCGCTATCCAAGGGTGACCGCTTCCTTCTGGAGACCGATTTCATGGACGACCTGCAAAGGCCGGGTGCGGTCCTGGCCATCACCACCGTCCCGAAAAGGATGCGCCAGCTTGTTGAGAAAGGATGCGCCGCGGAAAAGCTCTGGAAGATCAACAAGACCAACCCAGAGAGGGTGTACGACATCGATGTCTAGGAAACGATCTGGAACCCCACGAGCCCCTGAGGTTCTTCCACCTTGATGTCCACCGAGGTCACCTTCGACTCGGGATGTTCGTCCTTAAGCCTTCGGATGATCTCCTGGATCGCTTGCCTCTGTCCCTCGAACACGGCCAGCACTGTCCCGTCCGGCATGTTCTTCACGTAGCCGCTCAGGGACAGCATCTCGGCCCAGCGGCGGGTGTATTGGCGGAAGTAGACGCCTTGCACCTTGCCCTTGAAAGTGACTGAGACACGGTAGACCATGTTGATAGCATTGGGCGGTCGGAGTATTTCATTATCTCGTTACCGCTGGGGAGTAAGAATATTTAATAGAAATATCATATGGGGTGCATAAATCGGAAGATGGCCGTGGCCAAAGGATGGGATGATTCATGAGATCACTTGTTGAGGAAGCTTTAGCTAAGGATGCCGCTCCAGCCAAGATGGAACTGGCTCCAAATTTCGGATACCAGCAGTTGGACTCCACCGACGCCGAGCTCATCGAGCTTTTACAGAAACTGAAGACCAACATCAAGATCGTGGGCTGCGGGGGCGGGGGCTCCAACACCATCAACCGGATCTCTGAGGAGAACATCTCCGGACTGGAGACCTACGCCGCCAACACCGACGCGCAGCATCTGCTGGCGACGAGGGCTCAGCACAAGATCCTACTGGGACGCCGGAGCACCAGGGGCCTTGGCGCCGGCGCTCTGCCGCAGGTGGGAGAACAGGCCGCGCGCGAGGCCGAGGAGGAGATAAGGAAGGCGGTCACCGACGCTCACATAGTTTTCGTCACAGCTGGAATGGGCGGCGGCACCGGGACCGGTTCCGCGTCCGTGGTGGCCAACATCGCCAAGGAGATGGGCGCCCTGACCATAGCGGTCACCACCACCCCGTTCAAGGGCGAGGGCAGGATGCGCATGGAGAACGCGGAATGGGGACTGCAACGCCTGCGCAGCACCGCCGACACGGTCATCGTCATCCCTAACGACAAGCTGATCGAGCTGTACCCACGCCTCGGACTGAACCAGGCCTTCAAGATGGCCGATGAGGTTCTTACCAAGGCGATAAAGGGCATCACCGAGCTCATCACCAAGCCTGGCCTGGTAAACCTGGATTTCAATGACGTCCGCACTATCATGAAGGGTGCCGGCGTAGCCATGATCGGTCTGGGAGAGAGCGACGGCCATGCAGAGGACCGGGCGAAGGAAGCGATCGAGCGCGCCCTCAGCTCCCCGCTTCTCGAAGTGGACATCACTGGCGCCAATGGCGTCCTGGTCAACGTCATCGGCGGACCGGACATGACCATATCCGACGCGGAGTTCATCGCCGAAGAGGTCCAGAGACGGGTCAGCCCGAGCGCCAGGATCATCTGGGGTGCGGCGGTCGATCCCACTCTGGAGAAGACCATACGCGTGATGGTCGTGGTGGCCGGCGTGAAGTCCAAGCAGATCCTGGGAGCGACCAACGAGGCGGAGAAGCTGAAGAAGGCCGATCTGGACTTCATCAGGTGATCTCCTCGGACCAGGACCCTACCGTCCGTTTCGACGGGCGAGAGGACGACTACGATCGCTATCGCCCAGGATATCCTGAGGAGGTGGTCCGTTTACTGCGGGACAGGGGCATCCTCTCGGCCGGCACCGTCGTGGCGGACATCGGCTCCGGGACGGGCATCCTGACCGCCATGCTTCTAAGCCAGGGCGCCATGGTTTACGCGGTGGAACCGAACGCCCGCATGCGGTCCAAGGCTGAGGCCAGGTTCAAGAATGAACCGAGGTTCGTGAGCGTGTCAGCCAAGGCCGAGGAAACGGGACTTCCTGACGGCAGCGTGGACCTGGTCACCGCTGCGCAGTCCTTCCACTGGTTCGAGCCGCTGAGCTGCAGGCGGGAGTTCAAGCGGATACTCCGTCCCGGAGGATCGGTGATGCTGGTCTGGAACAACAGGCTGGAAGATCAAGGAGATTTCAACATCGCATACCAGCGCCTGCTGAGGGATCACTACGCGGACGATTCACGCGGTATGTCCGACGATGAGCTTGACCGCAGGATCGATCATCTTTTCTCGGGCGAATTCGGGCGGATCGATTTCGACAATTGTCAATACCTGGACCTCGAAGGCCTCAGCGGCCGATTGCGATCTTCGTCCTATTGCCCTAGACCGGACGATCCGGCCTTCGCCCCGCTCATGCGCGATTTGGAAACGCTATTCCATGCGCATCAGAGCAATGAGACCGTTTCGATGCTCTACCGCACCGAGGTATACCTGGGGAAATTGATCTGATGGCCCGGGGTGCCTTATCGGGCCTAATTCTCTTCATATTGAAAAATGTCCTCGATCGACACCCGGAAGAACTTGGCCAGCTTGAAGGCCAGGTCCAGAGAGGGGTCGTACCTCTCCTTCTCGATGGCGATGACCGTCTGCCGGGTTATCCCCAGTTTTTCGGCTAATTCGCCCTGCGTAAGGTTGGTCATGGTGCGGTAGACCCTTAATCGGTTCTTCACGGCCCTCACTTATGTAAAGCTATAGTTACATTTTGAATATTATACTTTACTTTTTGTAAAGTAAACAATACATTTTGTAAATTAATATATACATCAAACAAATTAAATATTCCATTTAGAATCAATAATTAGAAAATAATTTCATGTGGGTGCTCTTGATGAACGTTACATTTATTTGATATATATTATTGTAATGAGCTGTTGGCACCGAAATGTTTTAAAGTTCACATTACGTCATCGTTCTCAGACGAGTGGCAGCTAAGGGCTTGAGCGCCAGCGGCACCCGTCCGAGGCCCCTCCATGAAATCATTCATCAGCGACGCGATGTCAAGAGCCGGTCCGGCGAACGAAACGAGCATGTCCAGCTTCAAGGCGCAGACGGCCGAGGATGAGGAGCTGGAGAAGATCCTGCTGAGCCTGAAGACCAACATCAAGATCCTGGGCTGCGGCGGCGGGGGATCGAACACCATCGACCGCCTCTACCAGACCAACATCAAGGACGCTGAGCTGTACGCGGTGAACACCGACGCGCAGCACCTTCTCATCACCAGGGCGCACAAGAAGATCCTGCTGGGTCGCAGGAGCACCAAGGGATTGGGCGCCGGAGCGCTCCCGCAGGTCGGAGAGGAGGCCGCTCGCGAAGCGGAGGAGGACCTGCGCAAGGTGCTCATGGGAGCCGATATAGTCTTCGTCACCGCCGGCCTGGGAGGAGGCACCGGCACCGGTTCCGCACCATACATCGCCCAGCTGGCCAAGGAGATGGGCGCCCTTACCATCGCTATCGTCACCTCGCCGTTCAAGGCCGAGGGTTCGATACGCGCAGAGAACGCCGAATGGGGCATGGAGAGGCTGCGGTCGGTCGCCGACACAGTGATAGTGATCCCGAACGACAAGCTGCTGGACCTTGTGCCCCGCTACTCCATAAACGCCGCATTCAAGGTGGCCGATGAGGTGCTGATGCGGGCCATAAAGGGCATCACCGAACTGATCACCCGCCCCGGGCTGGTGAACCTGGACTTCAATGACCTGAAGACCATCATGAAGGGCGGCGGCGTGGCCATGATAGGCATGGGCGAGGGCGAGGACGACGACAAGGTCGAGCAGGCGATAAACGAAGCAATAAACTCACCTCTGATCGACGTGGACATCAGTGGAGCGAACGGCGTGCTGATCAACGTCATAGGCGGCGAGGACATGAGCGTCAGCGAGGCCGAGAAGGTGGCGGAGGTCATCCAGAGCAAGGTCAACCCCAACGCCAGGATCATCTGGGGTGCGTCGGTCGATCCGGCCCTGGAGAACAAGATCAGGGTCATGGTCGTGGTGACTGGAGTGAAGTCCAAGTACATACTCGGACCGAAGGAGAACGTCATGCCCAAGGGGATGGCGGTGGACTTCATCCGGTAAAGAAAGGATTATTTATAA
>CAZPFU010000029.1:6823-14722 GCA_964585915.1 uncultured Methanomassiliicoccus sp. | reverse complement strand
CTCGGATCCTCAGCGATGCGATAGGCCTGGATCACCATGTCCAGTACCTCCTGGCTATCCTCCGCGTACGCCTGCATCCAGCCCGAGTCGCGTTCGGCCATGGAGTCGTTGTACTCCACCCAGATGCCCGACCCGGCGCCAAGGGAGCGGTTCACGTTCACCAGCAATATCGGCAAGCGGACCTGGGGCGGCACGTAAAGCATCTCATGCATGAGCGCCAGCCCGTGCGAGGCGGTGGCGGTGAACGTCCTTACGCCGGTGGCCGAGGCGCCAATGGCCATGCTCATGGCCGAGTGCTCGCTGTCGGCCGGAATGAAATCAGCGTCCAGATCGCCATCGTTGATGAAATCGGCGATCTGCTCGATGATGATGGTCTGCGGGGTGATGGGATAGTTCGGTATTACTTCCGGCCTGCATAGCTTGACGCCGTAGGCCGCGGCGGCGTTCCCTGTCAGCGCTTTAACGGACCTCATACGTTCGCCCCCTTTCTCTTCATCGTGATGGCATCCTTTGGACAGACCTTGGCACACAGCCCGCAGCCCTTGCAGTAGCGGATGTCGAACTGTAACGCCCCGTCGTCGGAACGGCGTATGCACCCCTCGGGGCAGATGAACCAGCACCTCTGGCATTTTATGCACTTTGAATCGTCATAGACGGGGATGGACACCCCCCAGCTGCCGGTGAGGTTCTGGGTCATGCTTCCCGGGCCCACGGCCATCCCGGCCTTGGTGGTCTTCGGCAGCGCCACGCCGGGCGGGGTCTCCTGCCAGGTGGGCAGCCAGGCGTTCCTCTTCTGTATCTTCCGTTCCCCTTTGCAGGTTCCTTCGACGGAACGGTCGTAGGCGGCCTTGGCCGCCTCCGCGTTCAATCGTCCGGCCTTCTCCCCCAGCTTCTCCCCGAAGCGGTTCATGATGGCCTGCTGTATCGATTCCAGCTTCACGAAGCCGTCCGCCCGCGCCATAGCTCCCAATATCGAGGTGTTCACTATCGGCGCCCTGAGCATCTCCAGGGCGATGCTGGTGGCGTCCACGCTTACGCAGCGGGTGACCACGCCCAGATCGATCTCCGAGGGCGCCAGGGCGCTGTTGACCACGGCGCATCCGCCCTTCTTGAGGCCGGAGGCCACCGGCTCGATCTCCAGCAGGGACTCGTCCATGACCACCAGCATGTCCGGTTCGGACACTTGCGTTCGATCGCAGATGCGCTTATCATCGATGCGGGCGAAGGCCATGACCGGGGCGCCGCGGCGCTCCGCGCCGAAGAACGGGAAGGCCTGGGCCTGCTTCCCTTCCAGGATAGCCGCTTCCGCTATGGTCTGAGCGGCCATGACCGCCCCTTGGCCTCCCCGCCCGTGAAATCTGATCTCGTACATGTTCATCCCTGCGAACCTTGGTTTGCCAGCTGAAGTGATAAGAAGGTTGTGGAAGGCGTTTCGCCGATCAGTTCACCGGGGTCAGCCAGTGCTGGTACTTCGGGTCGTTGCCGCGGGCGGCCTCGAAGAAGGCCTCCTGCAGGTCCTTGGTTATCGGCCCGCGCTTGCCCTCGCCGATGACCCTCTGGTCCAGCGAACGTATCGGAGTGACCTCCGCCGCCGTCCCGGTCATGAAGAACTCGTCGCACATGTATATCTCGGAACGGGTGATCTCCTTCTCGATGAGCTGGTAGCCTTTGTCCCGGGCGATGGTGGACACCGAGTCCTTGGTGATGCCTTCCAGAACGCCCGACGCCAGCGGCGGGGTGTAGATCTTGCCGTTCTTGATCATGAAGATGTTCTCCCCAGGTCCTTCGGCGACTGTGCCATTGGTGTTCAACATGAGCGCCTCGTCCACACCCAGCTGGTTGGACTCGATCTTGGCCAGAATGGAGTTCACGTAGTTGCCGCAGATCTTGGCCTGCAGCGAGGTGGAGGTATTGGCCGGCTTGGTCCAGGAGGAGGTGATGAGCTTGGCGCCCTTCTCCATGTTCTCCTTTCCGAGATACGCACCCATGTGGGCGCAGGCTATGGCCACGTTGACCTTGAACTTGAAGGGGTTCAGCACGATCTTGTTCTCGTCGTTCTCCCCGTACCACATCAGCGGGCGGATGTAATCGGAGTTGTCAGCGGCGTTGCGCACGGCCAGCCTGGTGGCCTCCACCAGCTCGTCCACCGTGTAGGGGTGGGCCATGCACATTACCTTCGCCGAGTCCATGAAGCGCAGCATGTGCTCCCGCAGACGGAACACCGCCTTGCCCTTCGGCGTCTCATAGATGCGGATGCCTTCGAAGACACCGCTGCCATAGTGCAGGGCGTGGGTCATGAAGGGCAGAAGCACCTTCTCCTGTTCGATCAACTTGCCGTTCATCCACATCATGATCTTCTTCTCGGACATGCCAAATCTCCCGTGATAGCGAACTCCCCGGCTGAGGCCGGGGGCGTGCGCCTTGGTAAGTAGTGACACGGATAAAACCTTTGTGAATTATCTAGCGAACGGTGAAAACTAGGCCAGCCTGTCGCAGCCGGCGACGGCCTCCCTTACCTTGGCCCGCTCCAGCAACGAGTCTATGTCCTGGCCGCACAACCTGGCGATATCCTCGCCCATGGCCAGCATCCGGGTGGCGGTCAGCTCGAAGCCCTTGCTGCGCATCCGTTCCGCGGCTTGCGCCACGGTCTTGATGGAACGGTCGCTGACCAGGTTGTCGGCGAAGTTCACCACCTTGTCCTCCAGGGACACCGGCATGTAGTCGCCTTTCGGGAGGCCCAGCGCCTCCGCCTCTTCCGCGGTGAACCCGGAGGCGATGTGACGGCCGATGCAGTTGACCAGCTCCTCGGGGAGACCTCTCTTCCTGGCTATCAGAACGCTCTCCGCCACGTGGTTCACCCCGTGCGTCGCCGAGCGTCCGATGTCGTGCAGAAGGGACGCTGCGTTCACCAGTTCGAGGTCGGCGCCGCAGCGTCGGGCGATGGCCATGGCCACCAGGTTCACCACGCAGCAGTGTCGGATGACCGCCAGGGACAATCCCTCCTCGCGCATGATGCGGTAGCAGTCGTCAGTGCTTGGATAGCTCGACAACGTTCTTCCCCCTCTCGCAGGGCAGCACCTTGATCTGCGCATCCTGGTAGTCCCTCTGCAGCATGCGGCCCTGGAACACCCGGTCCAGGAGAATGGCCAACGCAGCCACCTCGGAATGGGGCTGGTTGCCCACCGCCACGTTCAGGTCCGCCCTCTGGTAGACCTCCGGGGGGACCTTCTCCGCTCCCACCACGACCAGGACGTTGCCGTCCGGCACCTTCGGGGCGGCCTCGTCCACCGGAAGACCGTACATGGTGAGATGAACGACCGTTCCCTGAAAGTCCTGAAGGAACTTGCGCCAGTTGACCCCGGTGGTTATCTCGAAATCACCGCCGAAGCGTTTGACCACGTCGGTCACGCTTTCCTCGAGCACCGCATCCTTGGTGGAAACGATGATGCGCCTCGCTCCGAAAGCGCGGGCGGTGAGCGCCACGTGGGTGGTTATCCTTTTATCCCTCTCCGGCCGGTGGCCGAGACGGAGGACGGTTATCTCTGGCACCTTACTCCTTCACCCTTTCCAGACGGTGGCCGCGGTAGTCCATCTTCACCGAGCGCTTCACCAGGCTCTTTAACATGGTGGCCGTCATTCCCAGGTTCTCGGCGACATCCCCGGCGAAGCGGCCTTCCTTCCCGACCTGCTCCAGGATGTTGTCCTCGATCTCCTTGAACTCGTCCTCGGGCATCATGGCCGCATAGAGGACGTCAGAAATCTCATAAACGGGCCATTGGGCGTTGATATGGAAGGAGTTGTAATAAGTGTGATAGGCCTTGTCCGGGCGGTTGCCCCCGGAGGGCTGCCATCTGGTCTCCACCAACTTCATCTTCTCGAAGAAGGCCAAGGCCTCCCTGCCCTCGGCCCCGTACTTCTCCTCGATCTCCTTGACGGTGCGCCATTCCAAGGTCACCTCCTTCAGGACATCCCTCTTCACCGGGGTATCTACGGCCCTCAGCATAGATACCAACTCGGAGGGTTCGTTGATGACCTTGATTTTGTTCATACCTCCACTAATCGCTCTTAGAAAATAAAAACCCTGCGGATTCACCCGATAATTCGCTTGAATCGAAGGGGAGCTTTTGTAAGCGCTGCGCCAGAAGTTATTACGGTACTAGGATATCCGCCTTTACACGGCGCGCCATGGCCGAAACGAAGGTCAAGGGAATAACATTATATGCCTCCTCTCGATTTCTTCTCCCCAATGACCAAGATCATCTACCAGTGCTTGGTGTGCAACAAGGTGCACCAGACCCTTGAAGCGGCGGAGAACTGCCACAAGGGACCTACCCAGACCGTTGAGCAGGGTCTCACCGGCTTCAGCAAGCGCAAGGGCCTCATCGGAAACTGAGCCCTTTCTTTTTTTCCTAGAAGGGAAGCTCGCCGAGCACCAGTGCCACTAGGAACACCGGCACCAGTATCAGTATCATGTCGTCATCGATGTAGGGAAAGCGTCGTGACTCCAGGAACAGGGCCACCGGCGCCCCCAGCACCGCCGAGAGCAGCACCGGGAAGGTCATTCCGTAGAAGTAGCCCAGGCCGATCAGCAGGATGAAGAAATAGACCACCATGGGAAGCATGGGGTTCAGGTCGCTCTTGCGATGCCGGAGCTCGCCCACCAGGGGATCGACCCAGCCCATGCCCAGCAGCACCGGCAGGGTGATCTCCACCGGGAAGTACAGCAGGGCTATGGTCACCGAGACGGCGAAGAAGGCCGGGGCGGACGGACGCTCATCCTCGTACGAACGCAGCACGGGGACCTTGACCCGGGCTATGAGGCGTACGGTGTCGGTGCCCAGGATGATCAGCATCAGCAGTATGAGCACCTGGTCCTTGGGGGCGCCTGGGAACACCGGATCGGGAACGATGTAGTAGATGCACAGGAGCGGCGCTAGTATGTGCACGAAGCGCCTGACCCGGTGCCAATCCATGTCCTTGGTAATGGGTTCTCATACATAATGAGATATCTGAAAAGGACGGGGCTCAAAGAAAACTGGCCCCGCCCCACTTCCTCTCGATCCCGCGATAGAAGTAAAGGCTCAGGACCAGGAGGAGGCCGCACACCCCCAGGATGCCGGCCAGGGCCCACCAGGCCCCGCTCTGCAGACTGAAGGAAAGAATGGTCAGCAGCAGGTCCGGCAGCAGGGAGATAGCGGTGAACTTGGTCAGGACGGTGGGGTTGAAGAAGAAGGAGTTGGTGTTCAATCCCGTCAGATACGCCGTGGCCAATATCATGTAGGCCGAGGTGCAGTAGAGCACCAGCAACGCCAGCCAAAGAAGCTGCCATTCGTCGTTGAGCGTAGAGATACCGATAACGAACAGGGTGGAGACGCCGGTGGTGAGCAGGAAGAAGGCCATCAGCTTGGACCTGATCACCTGGGGCACCTTCACCGGCAATGTCTCGTAATAGTCGTTGAGATCGGTGTTGGTCATCCAGCTGTAGAGGAGAACGCCGAAGAAACCGACCATCGCCCCGTAGAACACGGCGTTGAAGCCCACCGGGATGTTCAGGCCGTGATTGACGTAATAGGTGGTGAAGCTCAGAAAGACCAGCGGCACGATGTAGGCGAAGATCATTCTGACCGTCAGTCCAGAGCGCCGGATGTCCACGAACTCCTTGGCCAGGAGGGTGCTCGAAGGGAATCTGGAAAAATACCTCAGGTGCTGCAGGAACATCTCCCGGTGCGTTCCAGCCAGTACGCTCCTCCCCGGTCGGACCAGCAGCAGCGACATGGCCAGGAACACGACGCTCAGCGCCGTGCACACCGCCAGATAGCCCAAGGCCGACATCCAGTCCGCCGGGAAGGGCAGGGCGTTCAGCTGATATCCCAGACTGGGGATTATGAGCTCCAGACCGTAAAGCCCGGTCAGGCCGTAACCGGCCACCAAGGCGATGAGCGCTCCCACGGCCAGCAGGAAGATCCGCCGGTCGATGCCGAAGAGCACCGAGATCAGGAAGCTGGTCGACATCCCGTAAAGGAAGGTCACCAGCAGCCCCACGAATATCACTAGGACGGAGAGCAGTGAATGTGATGACAGCGCCGCGCCCAGCGCCACGCCGCCGAACGCGGGGAGCAGCATGAGCGCCGAATAGAATATCACGTCCCGCAGGTACATGCCCAGGAACACCCTGCGGAAGGTCACCGGCAGAAGGAAGGGCATGCTGATCAGGAAGTTGTCCTTGCCGTACCTACGCTCCAGGTACGTCTGCCCGAGCACCCCGAACGCCCCCACGCTCAGTCCGTAGATGTAGATACCCCCGTAGGTCATGAGCATCAGGTCCCACAGGCGCAGATCACCGGTGAGGATGTCCAGACCGTAGGTGAAGAGGGTGGTGAAGAAGAAGATGTACAACGGCAGCGACAGGAACAGCCGCCGCGAGGAGTACTTCACGTGCATGCGGTACTCCTCGGTGAGCATCAGCCTAAGGAGCGAGGCCGTTCCCCCCGCCCACCAGCCTGAGGAAGAGGGTTTCCAGGTCCTCCCCGCCCACCAGGGCGTTGGAGACCCTGTCCTTGAGCACCACCTTGCCGTGGTCCAGGATGATCATCTCCTGGACGATGCGCTGCGCCACGTCCAGGATGTGCGAGCACAGGAACACCGTGCGCCCTTCGTCCCTTAGCTCCAGAAGATAGTCGCGCAGCTTGCGCTGGTAGATAGGGTCGAGATTGATGAACGGCTCGTCCAGGAACAGCAGCTTCGGCTCGTGGATGAAGGCCGCCGCCAGCATTACCTTCTGCCGCATGCCCTTGGAGAGGTCGCGGCATAGAGTTCCCTCCGCCCCCTTGAGGTCGAAGAACGTAAGCCAACGATCGATCCTGCCGTCCAGCGACTGCACCTCGTGCAGGGTTCCGGCGAAACGCAGGAACTCCGAGGCGGTGAGGTACGATGGCGGACTTTCCACCTCCGGGACTATGCCTATCCTGCGCTTGACCTCCATGGAGTTGATGGTCGGGTCGAGCCCAAGCACCTCCGCCCTGCCGTTCGTCGCCGGGATCTGCCCAGTGAGTATCTTCAGAAGTGTGGACTTGCCGGCGCCGTTGGGCCCGAAGCAGCCGAAGAAGGACCCTTCGTTCACGGTGAACGACGCCTGGTCCAGGGCCACGAAATCACCGTAAGTTTTTGTGAGCCCCTCCACCACGATCGCCGGCATGCGGGAAACCATGCAAAGCGGCGTATTTAAGAGGTGCGCGCTGGGCTAGGGGGACGAAGGTTGAGGCGAAACGGATTTAACTATACCAAATGTTATCACGTGTCTAGCGCTAGGAAGTTGCCATCATGAAGGGTCACAGCGTTCTCACCAGCAAGATAGAGGCCGAGGTCGAGCTACTGGAAAGGCACGTGGTCATGCTGAACGCCATCAAGAAGCACGAGCCCATCGGCATCATCCGCCTGTCGGAACTCCTGGACATCCCGCAGCACAAGGTCCGTTATTCCTTGCGCATATTGGAGCAGGAGGGGCTCATCAACCCCTCTCCCGAGGGCGCCATAACCACCGAGAAGCTCAACGAGTTCTACGAGCGGGTCGTGGACATCCTGGACCGCATGGAGGTCACCGTTGGCAAGCTGAAAGGCGAGCTGGAAGAGGAGTCCAAGAAGAACATAAAAGATTAATATGCGACCTCTGTTCTACAGCCTCAACAGGCCGTCGTAGCTCAGTCGGTAGAGCGTGTGACTGTTAATCACAAGGTCAGCGGTTCGATCCCGCTCGACGGCGCCTCGTATTAACCTCTTCTCGTCCCGCGCTCATTTTCTGTAAGCCACGTAAACGTCCGCCTCGATCATCTGCCCGTCCACCACGAAATGGTGGATGAAGTAGAGGTTGCCTTCCCGGTCCAGGGTGGGCTCGGCGGCGAA
>CAZPFU010000029.1:2336-6723 GCA_964585915.1 uncultured Methanomassiliicoccus sp. | reverse complement strand
AATGGTGGATGAAGTAGAGGTTGCCTTCCCGGTCCAGGGTGGGCTCGGCGGCGAATGTCGAGACCACCAGCTCCGGAGCGCCCCATGTCCCATTGACATTGGTGGACCGCCATACCGAAGGAGATCCCATGTAGGTCCTGGTGAACCATAGCTCATGGCCGTCCTCAGTGAGGAACGGCCATCCCTCGTTCTCCGGGGTGTTCAAGGACGCCAGGTTGACAGGCTCCTGCCATTGGCCATCCTCCAGCTCCGATACCCAAAGGTCATATTGGCCCTTGGTTCCCGGACGATCGGAGTGGAAGAACAGCTCGGTCCCGTCGGCGCTGATGTGCATCTCCCCTACCTGGTAATCCTCATTGATCAGGTCCCCGGCGTACGTCCAGTCCTTCCATGTCTGGTCGCGATAGGAGGCGGTGAAAAGGTTCATGTCCGTGTAGCCTTCCCTGGCCGAGGCGAACCACATGGTGTCGCCGAGCACGAAAGGAGCGCCGTCCAGCGCCAATTTGCCGGGGTTCTGCAGCCACACCCTGGTGGGCTCGTCCCAGCCGGTGCCGTTCCAGTCGGAGCGCCATATTCCCGTCACCTCGTCGAACAGCTGCTCGTTCGCCGGGACGCTGGCGTCAGGGGTGAAGAAGAAGTACATTGTGTTCCCGTCAGGGGTGATGAACGCGGAGTCCTCCGCCCCGGCGGTGTTTATGGGACCTTCCAGAGGCACCGGCTCCTCCCATAGGTCCAGATGCAGGACGGGCGGGTAGATGTCCGTCCCCGGGGTCATCTTGACCGCCCCATCGGGAATGGCCTCGGCCCGGGTGGTGTCGGGGTATGCGTCCTCCTCCGGAACGAAGCCGGTGCTGAGGATCAGCCCGATGAACAACAATGTTATGGCCACGGCACCGACGACCGCCATGAGGAGGATGGTCCGTTTCCTCATGGTACGGTAATTCTCGGCTGTGCCTATAAGCCCATGTCCCCCGGCCTCAGGCCCTGATCATGATCAGCATCATCTTGAAGGCCTTTACCCCGTGCAAGGCGTGCGGCTGGTTGGCCGGCATGATCAGCATCTCCCCGGCCTTGACGCGCTGCGTGTTGCCGGAGATGGTGATGTCCGCCTCTCCGTCCAGGATCTCCACCATGGCGTCGTAGGGCGCCGTATGCTCGCTCAGTCCCTGGCCCTGGTCGAAGGAGAAGACCGTCACGGTACCGACGCTCTTGCTTATCAGCGTCCTGCTCACCACGGCCCCGTCCTGGTACGACACGAGGTCCTTGGAGACCATCACCTTACTGCGCAGGTCGTCCTTCTTGACCCCGTCCGGGTTCATCATTTCCATTGCCATGTCGACCCTCAGAGCACCTTGGTCGACTCGACCGGCTTGGGCATCTTGACCACGAGGAAGCGGAACTCCGGCGAGGACTCGTTGAACAGGCGGTGCGGGATGCGTGCCGGAGATTCGATGACCATGTCCCTGCTTACCTCCTTGACCTCGTCCCCCACCTCCACCTTCCCGGTGCCTTCCAGGATGTAGAACATGACGTCCACCGGGGTGACGTGCTTCTTCAGGGTCTCGCCCTTCTTCAGGGATATCACCACGGCCTGTCCGTGGTCGTGGTCGTAGATCATGCGTACGCTCACCTTGTGGGGGGTGTCCTTCTCCGGGAAGTCCGTGTACTTGGCCGCTTTCATTTCTTCACCTCTGCCTTTGAGTATTCCAATGCGTCCTTATGACATGTCGCTAGGCACCTGCCGCACAGGTAGCACTCCGATCCCGCCCTTTCCTTCAGCACCTGGGGCGGGCAGACCTTCTCGCACCTGCCGCACTCCACGCAGTTGGAGTTCCTTCTGACCCCGAGAACGCTCCTCCAGGACAGCAGGGACGACAGCGCCCCGAAGGGGCAAACGAAACGGCAGAAGGGCCGGTAGACGACGGTGGACGCGATGATGATTACCAGGAAGATCAACAGGCCGGGACCGAGGACCAGCTGGAAGAGGTCCGGAAGGCCCAACGCCTTGGTCAGGTTGAAGGAGAACGCCACGGCCAACGCCACCATCGCCACGAACGCGACGAGGCGCACCTTGACGGTGATCGAGCTGGGAACCTTTATCTTCTTGATGGGGGCCAGATAGGCCAGCTCCTGCAGGGCGCCCGGCGGGCAGACGTAGCCGCAGAACACCCGGCCGACCAGCAGGGAGGAGAGGATGACCACCGATGCCACCAGGACCACCATGGGCAGGTTGGCCTGCGGCAGCTTGCCGAGCATGAGCAGCTGCAGCTGCCAGGGGAACATCGGGGCGAAGTAGGCGAAGCCCAGCAGGGTCGATATGATCAGCACCACCCAGCCGAGCTCCTTGCGCAGCTTTCCCTTGTACAACAGATACGTGACCGCCGGGACCATTATCGCGGTGTAGATGATCCCCAGCACCATCGCCATTTCCAGTTTCATCCTTCAGCCTCCAGACATTTCCTCAGCATCCTCAGCATTGACGGGGCCTTCTCCCTCAGGTCGTAGGAGAAGTTGGCGTGCCGCCATTCCAGTACGGCCAGGCGAAGCCCGCCCATGAAGAGCAATGAGAACGCCTCGGCGTCAACGTTGGACGAGAAAGCGCCGGAGGCCTTTCCCTCCCGTATCAGCTGGGCGATGAGCGAGGAACGCGAGGAACGCCTGAGATCGAAGCGCTCCTTGACCGAGGGGAACTCCCTGAATATGTCCTCCTGGAAGAGGATAGAGGTGTGCAGGGGATTGTTCTGAAAGTTCTCCAGCTGCCATTTCAGCATGTTCTCCAGGGCCTCCCACGGCCCCTCGCCGAGCGGAAAGAACTGGTTCTCCTCGAAGACCATGCTGGCCAGGGAGTCCACGATATCCTCCTTGCCCCTGAAGTGCCTGAACAGCGCCGCCTCGCTGACCCCCACCCGGTCGGCTATCTCCCTCAGGGTCAGGGATTGGATGCCCTTGGTGTGGACGATGTTCAGGGCTGTGTCCAATATCTGCGACCTCCGGGCATCCCCTTTCATTCTGACCATGTGCATACCTTATTAGTTATCACTAACTAACATGATAGAGAGAAGTATAAATCCTTTTGGAAAGGAAAGTAGAAAAGATCAGTCCAGCAGCACCAGCCCGGTCCACAGGTAGGTGTCCTTGGGCGGCAGGTCGATGGGCATGCCGGCGTTCTCCGCGGTCTTGATGACGTCTATTCCCAACGACTCCATGGACGGCCTGGCCTGGAAGGGGATGCGGCAGTCCTCGCCCTCGACGGCGCTGCACTCCTCGCATAACGGACATGGACCGCCACCGAGACCGGCGGCGAAACGGCAGCCGAAGAGGAAGGCGTCCCTCTCCAGTTTCGCCACTATCTCGTTGAGCTTCTTCACCTGGTCGCGGGCGGTCTTCTCCCGGTCCTCGCCCAGGTCCTTCGCCGGCAACGATATCTGGACCATTATGCCGTAACTATATCTGGCCAGCACCTTGGAGAACTCCTCGGCGCTCATCACCAGAGGCGGGCAGATGTGGCTGCGGCCGTAGTACTTGCACAGCGGCACCTGGCACTTGAAGTTGACCCTCGGATCGACCACGATGTTCTGCACCGGCACCGGCGCCACCTTGCTCGCCCCGTACACGGCCGCGTTGGCGCACAGCGCCTGAAGATGCTCCCCTATCTCCATGGTATCCCTGCCCCTATAACGAGGAGGGGACGTAAAAACGGTTGCCTATGCTCATGATTTAATATTCGGATTCTGTAGTATTCACGGGGAAGAAGATGTTGGAGTCCACCTGGAAGAAGGAGGCTGAGAAGGACAGGCTGAAGGATGCGGAGCGAGCCTCGCAGCTGGTGAGCTGGATATTCACCGCCATCGCCGCCTGGTTCCTGCTGGCGCATTGGACGGAGGACACCGGATTCTATACCTCCGAGTTCGATCAGCTGGACGCTGTGTTGCTGTTC
Source organism: uncultured Methanomassiliicoccus sp. (assembly GCA_964585915.1). Taxonomy (GTDB): domain Archaea; phylum Thermoplasmatota; class Thermoplasmata; order Methanomassiliicoccales; family UBA472; genus UBA472. The sequence goes on along the minus strand of CAZPFU010000029.1, from coordinate 2,786 downwards.
GGCCCCCTGCTCTTCGGGGTGCTGCCGCCGTTGGTACGAACGCTGAGGGGCCGCAAGAACGTTGCAAGGCCGTGGGACATCTTCGGTTCGATACTGTTCGTTCTATCGTCCGCATACTTTCTGTGCGCCTTCCCGTTCGACATGGCGTTCTTCGCCGTCCCCCTGCCTGCAGGCATGCGGTTCCTGATCGACTGGGTGACCGAGGACATCGCCAAGGTGGTCCTGGTCATCGGGATCATCGGCGGCGTATTCGGCATAGGCTGGACCACCCTGACCTACCTGAAGGTCAAGGAGGTCCTGGAGCACCGGACTAGGCAGTGACGCGGTCACCGCGGCGGGTCAGGAAAAGCATCAGCGCCAGGGCGACGAGGCTCATGACGATGCCGTAGCCGAACGTCCCCCAAGGACCCGCGGCGTCCCAGAGCAGGCCGGCTACCAAACCCCCGGGGA
>CAZPFU010000029.1:0-2236 GCA_964585915.1 uncultured Methanomassiliicoccus sp. | reverse complement strand
GTCCCCCAAGGACCCGCGGCGTCCCAGAGCAGGCCGGCTACCAAACCCCCGGGGAGCATGACCAGGCCGACAGCCGTGTGATAGACCCCTAAAGCGGTGCCGCGCAGGTCCTTCGGCACCAGGTCGATGACGAAGGCCTTGAACGCCCCCTCGCTGGTGCCTTTGTACACACCATAGAGAGCGAAACCAATGGCGAGAAGCACCAGGCCGGTGGCCGAGGCCATGACCAACGACGTCATAGCGAACAGAACGAAGGAGACGATGAGAACCGGCCTGCGCCCGACTCGGTCGGAGAGCACTCCGGAAGGCAGCGATACGATGACGAAGATCACGTTGAAGAGGGCGTAAAGCAGGATTGTGGTGACGGTGCTCATTCCCTGCGCCTGCGACTGCAGGACGAAGAAGGAGTAGCTGATCTCCCCGGCGAAGAATATGAGGACCACCAGGGTCAGGGCCCAGAACCTCCGGCCGAGACGACGCGCATCCTTCAGCATACGGCCGTTGGCCCGGGGCGCCTTGTTCGGCGGCTCCTTGACGAAGATGAATAGCACAAGAACCGCCAGGGCGGCGGGGATGGTGGCGAGGATGAAGACCTGACGATAGGTGTCGGTGGTGACGGTGGCCGCGGCGAATAGCATCGGCAGCACCAGCAGCGGTCCGATCACCGCGCCGGTGGAGTCCATGGCCTTGTGCAACCCATACGCCTTCCCGATGTGCTCCCTGGGCGTGGAATCGGCTATGAGCGCATCTCGCGGGGCGCTCCTCAAGCCCTTCCCGACCCTTTCGGTCACGCGGACGGCGAACACGTGCCAGTAGGACGTGGCGAGGAAGAGCAGAGGCTTGGCCAAAGTGCTCAGCCCGTAACCGGAGGTGAGGAAAGGCTTCCTCTTTCCAAAGCGGTCCGATAGCCGCCCGGAGACGACCTTGAGCAGGGAGGCGGTGGTCTCCGCCGCCCCCTCGATGAGACCGATGACCGCGCCGGTGGCGCCGATACCCACCAGAAAGAGGGGCAGTATAGGATAGATCATCTCGCTGCTGACGTCTGTGAGCAACGAGACCAGGCCGAGCACCAGAACGTTGGTGGATATCCCGGTGAACAGCCTCTTCATAGTAATCATCTGGAATGGGAGCGCATTGCGTCCTATTTATCTTATTGAGTACCGCAGGAGCGGGAACCTGAGACGTGACCGACTGTCAGAAGTGAAAATATGTGCGACAGATTTATGCCCTGAAAATCGCTGATTCTAAAAGCATGCGTGGTGGGGGAGCGTGCGCGCTGATAGTAGGCGTGATGCTGTTGTTATCGATGGTTCCAGGCAACGCCACGGCGGAGGACGCACTGCTGGTGGAGTTCCCTTCGCGCGTCGAGACAGGGTCGACGTGCACCTTCTGGTCGAACGTGACCAACGATGGTGATTCGGACGTGATCATAACCAGGGTGGCGATCGACGTTCAAGGAAACGACTGGATGTTCCCGTTCGAATCCGACCGGGTGGTGCTGTTCAGCGGGAATAGTACAGTATCTCCGGGGGAGAAGGTCACCTTTCAAAAGGAGTCGTGGACGGGGGCCGTTTCCGGCCTCATGGACGTGCTGGTCACGGTGAGTTTCCTGGAGTGCGAGGGAGCGAACGAGACCGTTTACAGTCAGACGTTCCCGGTCACTTTCATCATTGAGGATGGCGGTTACGTTGACAAAGACCCGGCGTACCAGGATTCAGAGGAACCGCATCGTCTCATCCTATTCCTATCAATATTCATCACTTTCTGGGCGTTGTTGATGCTGGCGTTTCTAATGCGCACCTCGGTATACGCCTTCGAGACCAAGAAAGCGCTCGAGGAGGAAACTATCAACGGCGCACTGTGGTTCAAGTATTTCGACCTGATCTGGTGGGCAACCGGGCACAAACTGGCCGTGGTGATATTGTACGGCCTAATCGCGTTCTCCTTCTCTTTGATCGGGATCTTCCTCTATTTCTAGAGCCGCACTTGGAAAAGATGATGAACTCAAAGCTCGCCATCCAGTTGAATATGGGAGAATGGAACGTAATTTTGCTTTGACCGTTGTCCGCGCCTGTACCAAAGAATCGGACGGGAGACGGCGTGCATGGTCCCAGGGCATATATTTTTAATATCCGTCCTATCTTTCAGTTCATCCGCACAACGGGTCCGTAGCTTAGTCCGGTGGAGCGAGCGGCTCATAACCGCTTGGTCGTCGGTTCAAATCCGACCGGGCCCA
>CAZPFU010000028.1:0-14773 GCA_964585915.1 uncultured Methanomassiliicoccus sp. | reverse complement strand
CCGGCCGGACTCCGCGACGACCTGTTCAACCGTCTTAACTCACAGACCCATGGCAATGCGGAGACCAAGCAGCTGAAGTAATGACATATAACGTTCCAAGAGTGATAAAATGAACAAAGAGAGCATGACCAGAGAACTGGTGCTACCCGGGGACCTATTGGACGCCGGGACCATGAAGCCCGGCGAGGGGACCTATGTCCACGACGGCAAGATCTTCGCCGCGATGCTGGGCATCAAGAGCGTCAAGTCGAATTTCGTGAACGTCATCCCCCTGGGCGGCAGGTACATCCCGGCTCCCGGGGACATGATCATCGGCAAGGTCATCGACATCGGACCTTCTAACTGGCTGGTGGACATCTATTCGCCCTACCCGGCGCCCCTGCATGTGAACGAGGTCCCGTGGCGCGTCGAGTTTGGTGATACCGCCCGCTACCTGGCGGTCGGCGACACGCTACTGGCCAAGGTCCTTTCCGTGGACGAGACCAAGCGGGTGCAGGTGACCATGAAGGAGCAGGGGCTGCGCAAGCTGCAGGGAGGACAGATAGTGGAGATATCCCACAGCAAGGTGCCCAGGGTGATAGGCAAGAACGGCTCCATGATCCAGATGATCAAGACCTACACCAACTGCCGCATATTCATCGGACAGAACGGCAGGATATGGATGGACGGCAACATGGAGGACATGGTGCACGCCATGCAGGCCATAAAGATGATAGACGAGGGAGCGCAGACCCTGAAGCTGACCGAGCGGGTGAAGGAATTCCTGGAATCGGTATATCGCAAGGAAGAGTGAGGTGTTTTAAATGGGTGGAAATTCTGATATGAAGCTCATCGATGAAAATGGTATAAGGATAGACGGCCGGAAGGTTGATGAGCTCCGGCCGATAAAGATCGAGGCCGGGGTGCTCAAGAGCGCCGACGGCTCTGCATACGTGGAGATAGGGAAGAACAAGGTCTTGGCAGCGGTTTACGGACCAAGGGAGTGCCACCCCCGGCACATGCAGAACCCGGCCAAGGCCATTGTCCAGTGCAAGTATAACATGATATCGTTCTCCGTTTCGGACCGCAAGAGGCCCGGACCGGACCGCCGCTCGGTGGAGATATCCAAGCTGATCTCCGAGGCCATGGAGTATGTCGTCTTCACGGAGAACTACCCCCGCACCTCCATCGATGTCTACATCGAGGTGCTACAGGCCAACGCCGGCACCAGGTGCGCCGGGCTGGTCGCGGCCGCCGTCGCTCTGGCTGACGCGGGCATCCCCATGAAGGACATCGTTCCCGCGGTCGCCGTCGGAAAGGTCAACGACCAGGTGGTCCTGGACCTCAACAAGGAGGAGGACAACTACGGTCAGGCAGACCTGCCTATCGCCATGATACCCCGCACCGGAGAGGTGCTGCTGATGCAGATGGACGGGCACCTCACCCAGGAGGAGTTCGACCGGGCCCTGGAGATGGGCGTCAAGGCCTGCCAGGAGATCTACGAGCTGCAGAAGGACGCCCTGCGCCGCCGCTACGCCATCGTGAACGGCGAGGCGGAGGAAGAGCCCAAGGACCCTGCCGAGGACGTAACTGAGGAGGCCTGAAGATGGCAAGATCCATAGTTTCCGAGATCAAGAGGGACCACATCCACAAGCTGATCGCCGACGGAAAGCGCGTTGATGGCCGAGCGTGGGACCAGGTCCGCGAGATATCCGTGCAGACCAACGTGGTGGAGACCGCCGAAGGTTCCTCCCGCGTCAGGATCGGCAACACCGAGGTCATCGTGGGAGTGAAGATGACCGTGGGCGAACCGTTCGCGGACACCCCCAACAAGGGAGTGCTCTCCACCAACGCCGAGCTCATCCCCATGGCCTCCCCCAACTTCGAGTCCGGACCCCCGGACGAGAACTCCATCGAGCTCGCTCGTGTCGTGGACCGGGGCATCAGGGAATCCCAGATGATCGACCTGGAAAAGCTGTGCATCGAGCCGGGCAAGAAGGTCTGGATCAACTTCGTGGACATATACGTCCTGGACTTCGACGGCAACCTGTTCGACGCCTGCAATCTGGGCGCCGTCACCGCTATCAAGAGCGCCATAGTGCCCGCCAAGGCCAACGGCCTGGGGGAGGACTACCCCATGCCAATCACCTGCACGCCCATATCGGTGACCTCGGTGCAGATAGAAAACTCTATATTAGTTGACCCGACTCTCGACGAAGAAAAGGTCGCGGCGGCTAGGCTGACCGTTACCACTGATGACAATGGAGACCTGCGGGCCATGCAAAAAGGGCTCAGCGGGGCGCTCACGTTGGAGCAGGTCAAGACGGCGATCGAGACCTCCCGCAGATTGGGCATCGAAATTAGAAAGCTGATCGGGTGATTGCAATGGCAAAGAGAACTGTGAAGGCCGGTAGCTCCGGAAGGTACGGAACCAGATATGGTGTGGTCGTCAGGAAGTTGACCAGGGACATCGAGAAGAGCCAGAGGTCCAACTTCGAGTGCCCCAGCTGCCACCACATGAGCGTGAAGAGGGTAGCGTCGGGGATCTGGGCCTGCAGGCACTGCGAGGCCAAGTTCGCCGCCGCCTGCTATTCCCCCAAGACCAGGGAGGCCGTCTCCAAGGAGATAATGGCCGCCCACGCCAAGGAGTGAATGAATTGAACTACAAGTGCGCCCAGTGCGAGAAGACCACCCGCTCCAACCTTAACCAGGTAGGTATACAGTGCGAGAGCTGCGGCTCCAAGCTGTTCTACAAGGAGCGGCCCAACGTCAAGAAGGTCATTAAGGGTCGGTAGACATGTTCCGGGCCACCCTGGCGGTGACCTCGACCTTCGCCTCCAACGTGGCGAGGGCGATCAGCCCGGAGGCCGGAAGAGAGATACCGCGCACGAAGGCCGAGGTCAGGTCGTCCGCGGGGTCCATGACCCTGGTCCTGGACGCTGATGACCTGTCAGCCCTCAGGGCAGCTTTAAATTCCTACATCCGATGGATGAGCATAGCGGAAAAGATGAGTGAAACGGTCGGTGAAAACGATGGATGAGATCAGCCCCAAGCTTCAGAATCAGATCGCCCAGTTCCAGCAGCTCCAGCAGCAGCTTCAGACGGTCATGAGCCAGAAGATCAGGATGGACGCCATGCTGAAAGAGATGGAGATGACCATTGAGGAGCTCAAGAAGGCTCCGGCGGAGGCGACGGTCTATAAGAGCGTCGGTTCCCTGATGATCAAGGTGGCGGACACCCCTGCCCTCCTCAAAGAGATCGAGGACGACAAGGAGACCACCGAGATCAGGGTGAAGAGCCTGGACCGCCAGGAGAAGATGCTCAAGGAGAAGTTCCAGAGCGTGCAGGAGCAGCTCAACCGGGCCATCGGCCAGCAGCAGGGCGCCCCGCTCAAACTGGACCAGGATGAGAACTGAGCTTCCTTCCCAAACCGCTTCCCATTAACCTTATTCTACGATAAATTGGATATAGCCAGGACACGTTCGCTGCCTTGGATGCTTGACGATATAATCACCAGGCTTTCCTCGACGGACAAGATCATCCTGGTGCACGGAAACGCTGACCCTGACGCCCTGGGAAGCGCCTACGCTCTGGCCAAGGCCTTCCCGCCGGCGGACATACTTCCCGTGGAGGGGCTGGACCGCACCTCCAAGAACGTCTCGTCCCGCCTGGGCATGGAGCTTCTGACCCGTCCGGACCGCAGCTATCCCCTGATCGTCGTGCTGGACACCTCCTCGCCGGAGCAGCTGGGAAGCTACAGCCAGATGCAGGGCGATATGATCATCATCGACCATCACTGTCCTACCAACAAATGGGCTGAACGCGGTACGTATCTTTGCGACGACAGCAAGCGCAGCTGCGCCGAGGTGGTCCTGGACATAATAGACCGCGCCAGCAAGGACGTGAGCCGGGAGATGGCCCTGGGGCTTTGCGCCGGTATTCTGACGGACACCGGGCACTTCCGCTTCGCCAATCCCGCCTCGCTGCGCGCCTTCGCCCGCCTCATGGAGACGGCCGGGGTGAACATGGAGGACATCCTGTCCCTGACCGATTCACCCACCGACATCTCCGAGCGCGTGGCGCAGATGAAGGGAGGGCAGCGCATGCGCTTCGAGCGCATCGGCGATTACATCGTGGCCATATCGCAGGGCAGCTCCTTCGAATCCTCGGTATGCAAGTCCATGCTGTCCCTGGGTGCGGACATCGCGTTCGTCGCATCGCAGCGCGGCGAGGAGTTCCGCCTGAGCGCCAGGGCCCGCCAGGACCTGGTGCGCAAGGGGCTGCACCTCGGCCAATTCTTAGGCGATGTCGGTAATGAAACGGACAACGACGGCGGCGGCCACGGCGGCGCGGCCGGGCTGGTCGGCGTTGGCGACGCGGAGGCCATACTGAACATCTGCATGCAGAAGTCCATGGCCTTCCTGCGCAAGCTGAAATGAGCTCAGCGCAGCTTCTTTACCTCGGACAGCACCTGCCTGATCCGCTCCAGGTTCTCCGGCTTTTTCTGGAAGTATTCCCTGGCCGGCGCCAATGCCTCGGCGAGCGCCGCTGCGGTACCGTTCTTCAGGTCCATGGGGTGCAGCTTTCCCGCCAGGTACGTCCGTTCCAGCTCATCGTAGCTGGTGAACTCCAGGTTACCGCCGAACTTCTCCGGGCGCTCGAACCTCATGACGTTGGTCCTCTGGAAGATGACGTACTTGCAGATGCCCAGCACCGGGTTGCCCTCCGCCTCCGGAGGACAGAAGGCCTTGCCAAGTTTGTGCTTGATGTCCTCCGGCGAGTCGTGTATGAGCAGGCTGCCCTCGGGGTCGCTCTTGGACATCTTTGCGCTGACCGGGTCCATGCGGTTGCCGCCCTTCAGTCCAGGCAGCAGGGGGGTATGAAGCGCAACCGCCTTCTTCACCCCCATCTTTTCCGCGGCCTCCCTGGCGATCATGTGGGCCCGTCTCTGGTCTAGGCCACCGTAGGCCACGTCAACGTCCATGAATATTAGGTCGGCCGCCTGCATCAGCGGGTAGATCATCTTGCTGGAGTCCACCTCGGCCTCGTCCTCGTTGCGGCCCATGATGGTCATGGCCCTCTTCACCCTTTGAAGGGAGGAGGCCTTGCCGACCTTCATGACCGTCTCCCAGTAATCGATGTCGTCCATGATCTCGGACGCCAGGCGGTACTCCACCCTTTCCCTCGGGAGCCCTAGCGCCTCGAAACAGTCCTTCATGTACTCGGCGCAGACCCGGATGTTTTTGATGTCCCCGCCCAGCTTGTCGTTGATGTAGGCGTGCCAGTCGGCCAGGAACACAATGAAGGTGAAGCCGGCGTCCACGAAGTCCTTGACCTTCTGGACGGTGACCATCCAGCCGATGTGCACCAGTCCTGACGGCTCGAAGCCGATATAGCCGGTCGGGGAGCTGTTGTTCCGCAGGACCTCCATCAGGTCCTCCGGGGTGATGATCTCCTCGGTGTTCCGGGCTATTAGTGCGTACCGCTCATCGACGTCCATGGTAACCGGTGTCGAATGCGGAACGGAATATTAAACAGATTTGCCTTCAACCCCGCAGCACCCTGGCCAGCTTCTCGGCCGCCGCGTTAACCGTATCGCTGACCATGGAGGTCGGGGGGCAGTAAGCGTTCTCCATCCTCTCCACGAAGGCCGATACTGTCACATCTTCCAGTATGGCGGCGGTGATCCAGTTCACCCGCCCGGTGACGTCCTCCCAGCCCACGATCTGGCCGCCGATGAGGCGGCCGCTCTCCGCGTCCGCCAACAGCTTCACCGTCATCTCCTTTCCACCGGGATAGTACCTGGCCCTGGACGAACCTTTCGCCACCGCCTCCGCCACCTTGACGCCATAGTACTCGGCGAGGGAGCGGGACATTCCGGTTCCTCCAGCGTGCAGTCCCCCGATCACGCTGATGTACGGGCTGGCGGTGCCGGGGAAGGTGGCATTGCCTCCGACGGCCCTTATCCCTGCCACCCTTCCCTGCCGCACGGCGGTGGAGCCCAGCTGGCTCATGGTCGGTCCGGCCAGGACCGCGCTCTGGCACATGACCACGTCCCCGGCCAGATAGACGTCGGGGACCAGGCGCCCCTTGCGATAGGGCTGCAGGCTGGGGCTGACCCTCACCGCGCCCAGGGGACCGATCTCCAGGCCCAACTGCTCAGGTATCTTCAGGTTGGCACGAACACCAGTGGCCATGATCACCATCTGGCAGGGGACGTGGGTCTTGCCGGCGGTGACCCCGGTGACCTTGTCCTCGCCCTCTATGCGGGACAGCGGCGAACCCAGAATGAATCTGATGTCGTGCGATTCGCAGTGCGATTGCACTAAAAGGGCCATGTCCTTGTCCATGATGCGGGGGACCACCTGGTCGAACATCTCCACCACGGTCACGTCCTTGCCCCTCTCCCGCAGCGCGAAGGCCATCTCCAGACCGATAACGCCGGCCCCGGCCACCACCACCTGCTTGGTGCTCGGCAGCCAGTCCATTATCGCTTGGCCGTCGGTTATCCATCTTACCGGGAAGACCCCCTTGAGCTCCCGGCCCTCGATGGGCGGGACGAACACCGTTCCGCCGGTGGCGATTATCAATGAATCATAATCGAAGGAACGGCCGTCCTTGGTGACGACCTTCTTCGCCTCGGCGTCCACCTTCTCCACGGACGTCTTGACCAGGACCTCGATCCCTCTCTCCCGCCGATAGAACTCGGGGGTGTGCATCACGATGCTGGGAAAGTCCTTTATCTTCCCTTCTACCACGAAGGGTATGGCGCAGGGCGAGTACGCCACGTGCTCGTCCTCAGTGATGAGGGTGATGTCCCCGGCCCCGTTCTCCCTGGCGGTGGAGGCCGCGGTCATGCCGGCCGCCCCTCCTCCGATTACCACGATCTTCCTGGCCATGATGCCTCTCCAAGGCCGCAAATCCTGAAGTGAGAATATAAAATGTTGCTATCGGCCGTAGGAGCGCTCAAATAGTTAGGGGCGTTTTGACCTTTGTTCGCATGGAGGACGCATGAAGAGCATGGACCTGAACAGGCCGGTCACGGTCTGGAAGGAGGACGACGTGGTCGACGGGAAGAGAGAGAAGGCTCTGGTGGCCATCTTCCGCACCCGCGGCTGCCACTGGTCCCGCAAGGGTGGATGTTCCATGTGCGGTTACAACGTGGAGAGCCTGGAAGGAATAGGCTCGGAAGAGATATCCGCCCAGCTGTCCGCGATACTTGAAAGGTATGAGGGAGAGCGGATGGTCAAGCTCTACACTTCGGGAAGCTTCCTGGACCCCAACGAGATACCTCTGGAGGTCCGGGACCGCATCTTGAGCGCCTTCGACGGCGCGAAACGGGTGCTGTTCGAGAGCCGCCCGGAGTTCGTCACCCCTGAGGTCCTGAAGGACCTGCCGGACCACTCCGCGGTGGCCTTGGGATTGGAGAGCGCCAATGACATGGTGCTCAGATGTTCGGTCCGCAAGGGGTTCGGCGTGAAGGACTACGTAAGAGCGGCCGATGCTCTGAGAGATCGCGGGTTTCCGGTACGAACGTATCTGCTGCTCAAACCCCTGTATCTCACGGAGAGGGCGGCCATCGAGGACACCAAATCGTCCGTGCTCTTCGCCGCGCCTCGTTCGGAGAGCGTTTCGGTCAACCCGCTCAACGTGCAGAGGGAAACAATGGTCGAGGGGCTTTGGAGACGGGGCGATTACCGCCCGCCCTGGATCTGGTCCCTTTTCGAGGTCCTGAAACTGAAGGCCGACATCTCCGGGGTGAGGATATTCTCCTCCCCCAGCGGGGCGGGAACGCAGCGGGGAGTTCACAACTGCCCTGAGTGCGACAAGCGTCTGCTGGACGCCCTGGAAAGATTCAACTTCGAGCAGGACGCTACGCTGCTGGAGAAACACGACTGTCAGTGCCGCGAGGAGTGGCTATCATTGCTTCGAACGGAGGACGCCATGCGCACCTCGGTCGACGTGCACCGCTACCTGGAGGACGAACTGGCACTTTAGAGGGATTCATATGGATTACGACATCAAGAAGGGGAACTACGGGAAGCTGGAAGGGGACGGACTGAAGAAGATGATGGAGGCCTCCTTCGGAACGGTCAAGGAGGAAGGGGAGGCGTTGGTCTCCTCTTACGGGGCCATGACCAGGATCGAGGTGCGAGTGGTCAGCAAGACCTCCATGGACATCAGCGCCGTCACCGACAAGTCCGCTTCCGTAGACCTCGCCGCGGACACCATCAAGAAGTGGAACGAGTTCCTTGAGCAGGCCACCGGCTTCTCCTCCAAGGAGCGCCGCAACCGCCTGCAGAAGAAGGCCAAGGACGGCAAGCTCTGAGCGCGTCCAGCAAATCCCTTTTCCCCTTTATTCTTTATATAGGGTGGACCGATTGGTTTAAATAATAATGATAATATCGGACCTCTGCTCAACGCACTGAGGACGTTCGACCAGACCCCTTGGGCAATGCGAAAGCAACCCTAAGCCGCCCCCAACCGCACATTCTGGTGGGCGATGACGGTGTCACGGTCGAAGGTGCTGTACCTCAACACTCTTGAGAACAGGCGTTAGCGAAAGAGAGTGTGCTCTCTCATGAGATAAGAGGGAGAACGATGCCGAACATTAGACGTCCGAGAAGGGGCTCCAAGGGATTCGGTCCCAGAAAGAGAGCCATAACGCAGACACCGAGACTGGATTCGTGGCCCGAGATCAGCGAAGGCCCGAAGGTCCAGGGATTTGCCGGTTACAAGGCAGGAATGACCCACGCGTTCATCGTGGACCACCGCAAGACCAGCACCACCTCCGGTCAGGAGATCAAGGTGCCGGTAACTGTTCTGGAAGTGCCGCCGATGAAGGTGGCCGCGGTCCGCATCTACGAGAACACCCGCTACGGCCTGAAGACCGCCGGGGAGATCTGGGCGAACCAGCTGGATGAGACTCTCTCCAGGCTGCTGCCCATCCCCAAGAAGGTCGACGCCGACGCGGCCTGGGAGAAGATGAAGGGAGTGGACGCCGAGGACATCAGGGTCCTCGCGTTCACCCAGCCCAAGCTGGTCACTGGAGTGCCGAAGAAGCGCCCGGAGCTCATGGAGCTGCGCATCGGAGGCGGCACCATAGAGGCCAGGATCGATTTCGCCAAGGGACTTCTGGGCAAGGACATCGCCATCACCGACTTCGCCAAGACCGGCGCGATGATCGATGTCGTGGCCATCACCAAGGGGAAGGGCTTCCAAGGCGCCACCAAGCGCTGGGGCCTTAAGCTCATGTCCCACAAGAACTCCAAGCACCGCCGCGCCATCGGTAACCTGGGCCCCAAGCGGCCCGGCTACGTGCGCACCACCGTGCCGCAGGGAGGTCAGATGGGATACCATCAGAGGACCGAAGTGAACAAGCTCATCCTCAAGGTAGGGGAGAGCGGGCAGGAGGTCAGCCCCAAGGGCGGCTTCCTGCACTACGGCGAAGTGAGGAACCCCTTCGTCCTGGTCCACGGCTCCGTGCCCGGCCCCACCAAGAGGCTGGTCAGGATGAGGGACCCGGTCAGGAGGCAGCAGGCGGACCTGAAGGAAGCTCCGGAGATGGTGTACATCTCCACCGAGTCCAAGCAGGGGGCGTAAGCAATGTCCAAAGTCAACGTGTATTCATTGAACGGCGAGGTCCTGAGGACCGAGGCCCTGCCCGAGGTGTTCTCCACCGCGTTCAGGCCTGACGTCATCCACCGGGCCGTTGTCGCCGAGGAGTCCAACAAGAGGCAGCCCTACGGTCCGAAGCCTGGCGCCGGTATCCGGCACTCGGTGTCCACCTGGGGTAAGGGCCGCGGCGTGGCCCGCGTCCAGAGGCTGGCCCAGGGAGCCAAGGGTGCCGAGTCCCCCAACAACGTGGGAGGACGCCGCGCCCACCCGCCCCGGGTCGAGAAGGTCTGGACCATGAAGGTCAACCAGAAGGAGAAGACCCTCGCCAAGCTCTCCGCGCTGGCCGCCACGGCCGACGAGGAGAAGGTCAGGGCCAGGGGTCACCGCTTCAACGAGGGGCTCACCCTTCCAGTGGTCGTCGAGGACCGCCTGGAGGACGTGAAGAGCACCTCCGAGGTGCTGGACACCCTGAAGAGCATCGGAGTATCCGACGACGTGATCCGCGCCAAGGACGGCATAAGGATCAGGGCCGGGCGCGGCAAGATGCGCGGACGGCCTTACCGGATGCCCCGCAGCCTGCTGATCGTCGTCTCGGCGCATGACGCCGCGGTGGTCAAGGGCGCCAGGAACCTTCCCGGCGTCGAGGTGGCCTTCGCGGAGATGCTGAACCCCGGCCACCTGGCCCCCGGCGGAATGCCCGGCCGGCTGACCGTGTTCACTGAGTCCGCCCTAAAGAAGATAGGAGAGTGGTGAGCATGGCCAGGAAGGTACTGCTTTACCCGTACGTGACGGAAAAGACCATGAACTACATGACCGGCACGCCCACCCAGGATTTCAAGGACGGCAACAAGATCGAGTTCATCGTGGACCGCTTCGCCACCAAGGCGGAGATCAAGGACGCCTTCGAGGCGCACTTCGAGGTCAAGGTGGACAAGGTCTGGACCAAGATCTCCAAGGAGGGCAAGCACGCCATCATCAAATTGGCTGAAGGATACTCTGCCGAGGACATCGGCATGAGGATAGGAGTGTTCTGAGGAGGGGGAACATGGGAAGACAACTGAGACAACAGAGGAGAGGTCGCGGAACCTCCACCTACAGGTCCCCGAGCCACAGGCACGTGGGAGAGATCAAGCACCCGCACACCGAGCTGAAGGCCGGCAAGGTGCTGGACATAGTGCACGCCCCGGGCCGCAACAGCCCGGTGGCCGAGGTACAGTTCGTAGACGGTAAGAAGGACAAGATCATCGCCGTAGAGGGGCTGATGGTCGGACAGGACATCAACGTGGATGGGACGGTCAACCTGACCCCCGGGAGCATCATGCCCCTGGCCAACATCCCCGAGGGTACCCTGGTCCACAACCTGGAGGCCAGGCCTGGCGACGGCGGCAAGTTCGTAAGAACTGCCGGAACCTACGCCACCGTGGTCACCAAGGGCGACACCATCGTCGTGCAGCTGCCCTCCGGGGCATTCAAGAACTTCGACCCCCGCTGCCGCGCCGGCGTGGGGATCGTGGCGGGAGGCGGTGCGGACGAGAAGCCGTTCGCCAAGGCCGGTAAGAAGTTCCACGCCTACCGCAGCAAGAGCAAGGCATACTTCAAGGTGAAGGGAGTGGCGATGAACGCCGTCGACCACCCGCACGGCGGTGGAGGTCACCCCCACATTGGTAAGCCCAGCACGGTTTCGAGGAACGCTCCGCCGGGAAGGAAGGTAGGTAGGCTTTCCCCCCAGAAGAAGAGGAAGTGATTCTAGATGGCTGAAGATAAGCTAACTGGCACCAAGGCCTCGAGGAGGAAGCAGCGGAAGAAGAAGGGCATGATGACCGCCCGTAGGAAGAAGGAGTTCACCTACCGCGGCTTCACCATGGAACAGCTCCTGGAGATGCCCTTCGAGGAAATGGTGGACCTCCTGCCGTCTAGGGTTAGAAGGTCCTTCCGCCGCGGTCTCAACGAGGAGCAGAAGACCACGTTCGACAAGATAGTGGAAGGAGAGCAGGAAGTGGTGCGCACGCACCGCCGTGACATACCCATCGTGCCGGCCTTCGTGGGCCGCCGCGTGTCCGTATACAACGGTAAGGAATTCAAGGAAGTGGAGATAAAGCCCGAGATGATCGGGCACTTCCTGGGCGAGTTCGCCATGACCAGGGGATCTGTAAAGCACTCCGGTCCGGGCGTCGGTGCGACCAGGGGCTCCAAGTTCATGCCGCTGAAGTGAGGTGAATAAAAATGGTAGGATACACTGCACAAGCCGATCCGGACACCACGTCCAAGGCTATCGCCAAGGAACTGCCCATCTCACCGAAGTTCTCGAGGGAGATCTGCCGCATGATCAGGGGCAAGAAGGTCGATGACGCCATCCGCATGCTGGAAGAAGTAGTGGAGCTGCGCCGCCCGGTGCCGATCCGCCGCTACAACTACGGCGTGGCGCACAAGACCGGCGTGGGACCGGGACGATTCCCGAAGAAGGCCGCCGCGGCCATCATCAAGGTGCTGCAGAGCGCCAAGAGCAACGCGGAGTACAAGGGCCTGGACGCCGACAACATGCGCGTGCGCATCGTTTCCGCCCACCTGGGACGGACCATCCCCGGCTACATGCCGAGGGCGCACGGCCGCAGCACCGCCTGGGACCAGCAGACCGTCAACATCGAGGTCATATTGGAGGAGGTTCAGTAGATGGCCAGCGAGAGGAAGTTCACACAGGAGAACATCAGGAGGGTGCTTCTCAAGGAGCACCTGATGAAGACCGTCGACCGCGCTGGCTTCGGAGGCGTGGACGTTCAGAGGACCCCCATGGGAACCAGGGTGTCCCTGGTCGTCGAGCGCCCCGGGATAGTCATCGGACGCCGGGGAGCGGCCATCAAGACCCTGACCAAGGACATAGAGGACAAGTTCCACTATGACAACCCCCAGATCGAGGTCCAGGAAGTGGAGAATCCCAACCTCAACGCCCAGATCATGGCCGAGAAGTTGGCCTTCGCCCTGGAGCGCGGCTGGCACTTCAGGCGGGCCGGTCACTCGACCGTCCGCCGCATAATGGAGTCCGGTGCCCGCGGATGCCTGATCATCATCTCCGGCAAGCTGACCGGGGAGAGGCACCGCACCGAGAAGTTCAAGGAGGGCTACATAAAGTACTGCGGAGAGTCCCGTGAGCTGTTCGTCGGCACCGGGTTCGCCGTGGCCAAGCTGAAGCCCGGGGTCATCGGGGTACAGGTGGAGATCATGCAGCCCGGAGCACGCCTCCCGGCCGAGATCGACGTCATGCCCATGGAGATGGCCATGCAGGCCAACCCGGACCTCGCCGAGCTTCTGAAGAAGCAGGAGGAGGTCTCGGTCATCGCCGAGCATCCCGCCGAGGACGAGCAGTCCGAGGGCGACAAGGAGGAGGTGACCGAATAAATGGCATTGCTGAGGACCTCTGAAATACGAGAGATGAGCGTGGATGAGCGCGCCGCCAAGCTTCACGAGCTGCAGGATGAGCTCATGCACGAGAAGGGTGCCGCCGCCATGGGCGGGGCGCCCAACAACCCGGGGAAGATCAGGGCTTTAAGGAGCAACATCGCCAGGATCCTAACCGTCCAGAAGGAGGAAGAACAATAATGGCCGACATTTGCTCGGTATGTGGGCTCCCTAAAGAGCTGTGCATGTGCGAGGAGATCGCCAGAGAACAGCAGTCCGTAAGGATCTACACCGACAGCCGGCGCTACGGCAAGATCGTCACCGTGGTCGATGGAATTGACTCAACCGATATCGACATAGACGATTTGGCGCGCAAGTTGAAGAACAAATGCGCCGCCGGCGGCACCGCCAAAGAAGGCAAGATCGAGCTCCAGGGCGACCACAAGAAGAAAGTGGCCCAGACCCTGGAAGAGATGGGCTTCAAGACCGAGGTTCGGTAGGAGCCATGGACAAGAGGGATTTCATGAGACAAGAGCTCATCGGACTGGACATCGAGGTGGTGGAATCCAGCTGCCCCGGGCACCTGTTGCACGGGAAGGTGGTGGACGAGACCAAGAACATGTTTGCCATATCCTGCCAGGGCAGGGAGAGGTGGATACCCAAGTCCGGCCATGAGTTCGTGTTCACATACCAGGGCGAGAGGATCAGGGTCCTAGGATCCGAGATCCAGCATCGACCAGAGGATAGGATCAAGAGAATTAGGTGATCTAATGAGCGAAGTCAGAGACATTGGCATTGATGTCAAGGCCCCCTCGGCCACCTGCGAGGACAAGCACTGTCCATTCCACGGGCAGCTCCCGGTACGGGGGCAGATCATAGACGGCGTCGTCGTTTCCGTAAAGATGAACGGCAGCGCCGTGGTCGAGAGGAACTACTTGAAGTATGACAAGAAGTACGAACGATTCGAGAAGAGGACGAGGCGCTACACCGCCCACAACCCCCCCTGCCTGGAGATCGCGGCCGGGGACAGGGTGCGCATCATGGAATGCCGCCCCTTGAGCAAGACGGTGTCCTTCGTCGTCGTGGAGAAGAGGTGAGGACATGAAGGGATTGGCTGGAAACCAGACCAGGGGCATCATAACCGGCTCCGTGCTGGACGTGGTGGACAACACCGGCGCCAAGACCATCGCTGTCATCGCCGTCCCCAACTACCACGGCGTGCACGGGCGCTGCCCGGCCGCCGCGGTCGGCGACATAGTGATCGCCTCCGTGAAGAAGGGAACCCCTGAGATGAGGAGGCAGGTCGTCTACGCCATCATCGTTCGCCAGAGGAGGCCGTTCCGCCGCGCGGACGGCACCATGGTGCACTTCGAGGACAACGCCGCGGTCATAACCACCGAAGAGGGCGAGACCAAGGGAAGCGACATAAAGGGACCGGTGGCCAGGGAGGCCGCCGAGCGCTGGCCGCGCGTGGCCGCCACCGCTTCGACCATAGTGTGAGGTGCAGGAAATGACGAGCAAGTACGCAAGGAAGCAGAGGAAGGCGCTGTACAACGCCCCCAACCACGTGCGCAACAAGAGCGTCGGCTCCCACCTCAGCGAAGAGCTGATGAGCAAGATGGGCCGCCGCACCGTGCGCGTGGTCAAGGGAGACACCGTCAAGGTGGTCCGCGGGGACGAGGACATCCTCGGTATCGAGGGTAAGGTCACCAGCGTCGACACCCAGAACGGCAAGTTGATCGTCGAGGGCGTCACCATAGCCAAGGCCGACGGCACCATGACC
>CAZPFU010000027.1:7782-14848 GCA_964585915.1 uncultured Methanomassiliicoccus sp. | reverse complement strand
CCACGAGGCCCTGTTCCAGAGCACCATCAAGGAGGCCGGTCTCAACCCGTTCCTCTTCGAGATGGCCAACATCCGTGACCAGTGCTCCTGGATCCACATGCACGAGCCCGAGAAGGCCACCGAGAAGGCCAAGGACCTGACCCGCATGGCGGTCGCCAAGTCCAGGTTCCTCGAGCCTCTGACCAAGTCCAAGCTGGGCGTCAACCATTCCGCCGTCGTGGTCGGTGGCGGACTGGCCGGTATGACCGCCGCCCTGGACATGGCCGCTCAGGGATTCAAGGTCGACATACTGGAGGCAACTGGTGCCATGGGCGGAAACCTGGTCAACCTGTACACCAACGAGGGAGGCGTCTCCCCCAGGCAGTACATAAAGGACTTGGAGGCCAAGGTTCGCGCCAACGGTAAGATCAGCGTGCACCTGAACACCAAGGTCGAGGACGTTTCCGGCTTCGTCGGCAACTTCAAGGTGAAGGTCACCGGCGGCAAGGAGCTGGAGACCGGGGCCATAGTGGTCGCCACCGGCGCCAAGGCCTACGTGCCCACCGAGTACAACTACGGCAAGGACAAGAAGGTGGTCACCCAGAACGAGCTGGAGAAGGTCCTCGTGGAGGGCAAGTTCGCCGCCAAGAACGTGGTCATGATCCAGTGCGTTGGTTCCAGGAACACCGAGGCGCCCTACTGCAGCCGCGTGTGCTGCTCCAAGGCCGTCAAGAACGCCATCGAGATCAAGAAGAAGGACCCCAAGGCCCAGGTCTACATCCTGCACAAGGACATCAGGACCTATGGGTTCAGGGAGGTCTTGTACAAGGAGGCCGGCGAGCTCGGCGTGAAGTTCATCCGCTACCCGGAGAACAAGATGCCCGAGATGACCGCCGACGGCAAGATCGTGGTCGAGGACACCGTCCTCGGTGCACCGGTCCAGCTGTCCCCCGACTGCCTCGTGCTGAGCGTAGGGATACGCCCGAACGAGGACAACGAGGACCTGGCCAAGATGTGCAAGGTCCCGCTGAGCAAGGACCACTACTTCCTCGAGGCGCACATGAAGCTGAGGCCGGTCGACTTCGCCACCAGCGGCGTCTACCTGGCCGGTCTGGCCCACTGGCCGAAGTTCATCGATGAGACCATCGCTCAGGCCTCCGGTGCGGCTTCCAGGGCTCTGACCATCATATCGAAGCAGTACCTCGAGACCCAGGGAATCATCGCCGCGGTCAACGAGATGGTGTGCAACGGTTGCGGCGTGTGCGAGCCGGTGTGCGAGTACAAGGCCATCACCATCGTCGGCGACCCGTCGAACCCGGAGAAGCGCAAGGCCGTCATCAATGAGGGTCTTTGCATGGGCTGCGGAACCTGTGTGGCCGCCTGCCCGTCCGGAGCCCTGGAGCAGAAGGGATTCAAGAACAACCAGATCCTGGCGCAGATCGACGCCGCTCTGGTCGGAGGTGGAAAGTAATGTCCAACGAAGCACAAGCCCAGAGCGCCCCGGCGGAAGCCGGGGCCTGGGAACCCAACCTGTTGGTGTTCTGCTGCAACTGGTGCTCCTACGCCGGGGCCGACCTGGCCGGGGTGTCCCGCCTGCAGATGCCCACCAACTTCCGCGTGATCAGGACCATGTGCTCCGCCAGGGTGGACCCCGAGTTCGTCCTGAGGGCCTTCGCCAAGGGGGCCGACGGCGTGCTGGTCCTAGGCTGCCACCCCGCTGACTGCCACTACATCGGCGGGAACTACCGCACCAGGAGGAGGATCGCCCTGCTCCGCGTGCTGTTGGAGCAGTATGGATTCAACCCTGACCGTCTTAAGCTGGAGTGGGTCTCCGCATCTGAGGGGATGAAGTTCCAGCAGACCATCAAGGAGTTCAACCAGAGGATCAACGAGCTGGGCCCGAACCCCATCGACGAGGAGTAACCCAAGGAGGAACAAATATGGCAAAGATAAGGATCGCACAGTATTGGGCTGCTGGGTGCGGTGGATGCGACGTTGCCCTGTTGGACATAGATGAGAAGATCCTAGGCGTAGCCGAGATCGCCGACATAGCGTTCTGGCCCATCGCCGTGGACGCTAAGGTGAAGGACGTCGAGGCCATGCCCGACGGCTACATCACCGCCACCCTGTTCAACGGAGCCATCAGGAACAGTGAGAACGAGCACATGGCCAAGCTGCTCAGGCAGAAGTCGGCCATCATGGTCTCCTTCGGTTCCTGCGCCTGCTTCGGCGGAATACCCGGATTGGCCAACGTGACCAACAAGAAGGACATCCTGGAGTACGTGTACTGGCACACCCCGACCTCGGACAACACCGAGCACGTGCTGCCTACCCCGCACTGGCAAGCGCCTGAGGGAGAGGTCGAGATACCGGTCCTCTACGACACCGTGATGACCTTGGACCAGGTAGTCGACGTCGACTACTACATGCCGGGATGCCCGCCGACCACGAACTTGATCAACGAGTTCCTGGGCATAGTGGAGAAGCATGTCAAGGAAGGCGCGGCGCTGCCCCCCAAGGGCTCGGTCATCGCCTCCCAGAAGACCCTCTGCGACGAGTGCCCCCGAAAGAGGACCACCAAGAAGGTCGACAAGATCTACATGCCCTACGAGATCGACATCGATCCCGAGAAGTGCATGCTGGAGCAGGGTGTCATCTGCCTCGGGCCGTCCACCAGGGCGGGCTGCGGTGCGAAGTGCATTCTGGCCAACCAGCCTTGCCGCGGATGCATGGGACCGACCGCCGAGGTGCTGGACCAGGGCGGAAGCATGCTGAGCGCGCTGGCCTCGATATTCTCCATAGGCAACGACGAGGGGCTGCTGAGCGAGGACGACATCCTGGAGCTCATGGCCCAGGTCAAGGACCCGCTCGGAACGTTCTATGCTTTCACCATGCCCGCCTCTATCATCAAGCGGAAGGTTAAAGAGAAGAAAGCTACCACTGCATCCAAGGAGGCCTGAATAAAATGTGTCCTATATTGATGGGTCAGGGACCCGACAAGATTGAGAAGACCACCGAGAAGCGGATCACCATCGACCCCATCACCAGGTTGGAGGGCCACGGAAAGATCGAGATCTTCCTGGACGACAACGGCAATGTGGCCAACGCCTACTGGCAGGTGCCCGAGCTGAGAGGGTTCGAGAAGTTCTGCATCGGCAGGAACGCCGATGAGATGAACAAGCTGACCTCCAGGCTCTGCGGCGTTTGCCCCGGCGCCCACCACATCTGCTCCACCAAGGCGCTAGATGCGGTGTTCGACGTGGAACCGCCGGAGACCGCCAAGAAGCTGCGTGAGCTGTTCTACATGGCTCACTACATCCACAGCCACATAGCTCACTTCTACGCGCTGGCCGCGGCCGACTTCGTCATGGGCCCCGGAGCCCCGGTGGCCGAGAGGAACATCCTCGGTGTCGTCGGCGCTGTAGGTCTGGACATCGGCGGATCGGTCATCAAGCACCGTTCCTACGCCCAGAAGATCCAGGAGATGCTCGGCGGAAAGGCCACTCACCCGGTGTGCGGCATTCCCGGAGGGTTCTCCAAGGTCATGAGCGAGGACGAGAGGGTGAAGATCGAGGCCATGGCCAAGTCCTGCGTGGAGTTCGGCAAGTTCACCTGCCAGCTGTTCGAGGACGTGGTGCTGAAGAACAAGGACTACCTTGCTCTGATCACCAACCCCGACGTGTACTACCACGAGACCTACTACCTGGGTACCGTCGACAAGAACGACAAGATCAACTTCTACGACGGATGGCAGAAGATGATCTCCCCCACCGGAGAGGAGGTCGCCCGGTACAAGGACAGGGGAACGGAGTACCTGAAGTACATCGCCGAGCACACCCTGCCCTGGTCCTACGAGAAGTTCTGCTACTTCAAGCCGGTCGGCTGGAAGGGCTTGGTCGACGGGAAGGACAGCGGTATCTACCGTGCCACTCCCCAGTCCAGGCTGAACGTCTCCAAGGGCTTCACCACCCCGCTGGCGCAGGCCGAGTTCGAGAAGTACCACGGAACCTTCCGCGACCTAGGCGTGAAGGGACCGGTGCACCACACCATGTCCCAGCACTGGGCCAGGGTCATTGAGATGCTGTACGCCGCCGAAAAGCTGCTGGAGCTGTCCCAGGACCCGGAGATCACCGGCAAGCACGTTCGCAACCCGGTCGGCAAGCCCGGCGAGGGTGTAGGTATCATCGAGGCTCCCCGCGGAACCCTGGTGCACCACTACAAGGCGGACGAGAACGCCATGATCACCGACGTGAACCTGGTCGTGGGAACCACCAACAACAACGCCCCCATGAACCTCAGCGTCCGCAAGGCCGCCACCGCCCTGATCAAGGACTGGAACGTCTCCCCCGGACTGCTGAACGCCGTGGAGATGGCCTACCGCGCCTACGACCCGTGCAACAGCTGCGCCACGCACACCCTGCCTGGCCAGATGCCCATGGACGCGGTCATCAGGCGGGCCGACGGTTCGGTCTACAAGACCATGACCCGGAACTGCTAAACCCCTTTCCACCAACCTTTTCCCTCCCTTTTTTATTTTCAATCGATCATCATACCATCATGCTCCTGCCCAAACGCCTCAATGAAGGGGACACCATTGGTCTGGTCGCACCCTCGGTCTCCGCCAGCCTGGTCCGCAAGGAGGTCTGGGAGTCCGGAATGCGGAGGTTGACCTCCAGAGGTTTCCACATCAAGGTCGGTCAGCATGTCTTCGGCCGGCACGGACACAGTTCCGGCACCATCGATCAAAGGGTCCAGGACCTCGACCGCATGTTCAAGGACGATGAGGTGGACCTGGTGATGCCCGTCTTCGGGGGTTTCAACTCCCATCAGCTACTGGAGCATCTGGACTTCGAGGCCATATCCTCCTCCCAGAAGGCCTTCATCGGCTTCAGCGACGTCACCTCACTTAACAACGCCATCTGGTCCCAGACCGGGCTGCTGAACTTCTCCGGGCCGGCCTTCGTGACCTTCTGCCAGCCGGAACTTCCGGAATACACCGAGAGATGCTTCGACCGGATGCTGATGGAAGGCGCTTCCCAGGTCGACGTACGGCCTTCAGAGAACTGGGCCGAGGACGCCTGGCATCGCCGGCCCGAGCTCGGGCCCAGGGAATGGAAGGCCAACCCCGGCTGGAATGTGATCAAGGAGGGAAGGGCTGAGGGCACCGCCCTGGGGGGAAACATGGGCACTTTGATGCTGCTCACCTCAACAAGATACTGGCCGGACCTTGACGGGGCGATCCTTTTCCTGGAGGAGGACGACGAGGAAACGCCAGCCACCATCGACCGGCACCTGACCCACCTGAGGCAGATGGGGGTCTTCGAGCAGATATCCGGCCTGGTGTTCGGCAGAACGCCGTCCAAGGTGGGATTCCAGCCTGATGACAGTCTGCAAATGGTACTGGAAGAGGCCACCAGGGGATATGACTTCCCGGTGCTGTCGGAGGCGGACTTCGCCCACACCGATCCGCTCTTCACCATACCCATAGGAGGCAGTGCCGTACTGGACACGAGCAAGCCCTCTTTGAGCTTCCTTGGGCCGTTCGTGCGCTGATCAGTCTTCCAGGCGGAAGTATCCCCTTCTCTTCACCCTCAGCGATGAGACCGTCCCTAGCAGAAGGCCGTCCATCAGGTACACCTGCCCGTTCTCCAGGTCCACCAGCTCGTTGGACAGCAGCGGCCCCAGCATCCTAGGCCCCTCCAGGTTGACCGGCCCTCCGCCCAGCGAGCGATTGAACGCGGGGATCATGATGGCCTCCTCCGGCACCCTGGAATAACGATCGCCGCCGGTCTTGAAGCGGCAGCGCACCCAGCATCTCTCCACCTGATTGTGATGCAATCCATCCTCGAATATCACCGCGGGGTGGTTATGCCCCATCACCAGCAAACGGGCGGACATCACCTCTTCCGAGGGCCAGGCGTGTCCGTGAACGAAACCGACGTCATCCAGGACGAAACCCCCCTGGTCATGCACGGTCACCCGGGAAGGCAGCATTCGCTCTATGTCCGTATCGTGGTTCCCCTTGACCAGGTCTATCCGTGGGTAGTGATTGAGCAGGGAGTTGAAGAAGCGGGGGACCTCGATGTGCTCCTGCTTGGTGGAACCGGGCACCTGGTGCTTGACGTCCCCGATGACTATGAGACGATCGACCCCCTCGGCCAGGTCCGTCAGCTCTTTCTGCATGCGATGGGTCTGGGAGGGAACGATGACACCGCGGAAGCGCATGTCCGCCTCGATCCCGATGTGCAGATCGCCGACGCAGAGCACCCTTTCGGCGCCGACGAGTTCCAGCACCGGACGGTCCGGTATCGGATTAGCAACGAACGGCATCTAGGTACCTCGGAGCAGCCGGGTGGCCAGCATATCCGGGAGATGGTTCTCCCTTACCTTGTCCATGACCAGCCTCTGGTCATAGACCACGCGTATGGTGGAGAAGGTCCATTCCGAGGAGTCCAGTATGGCGTAGGACGCCCTGGGGTCTCCGTCTCGCGGCTGGCCGACCGAGCCCGGGTTGATGACATGCCCGGTGGGGAACTGCACCTGGTAGGGCTGATGCGTATGCCCCAGAACCAGCAGTTTGGCCCCGGCGACCGCGAGCAGCTCGTCGCTCACATGCTCCTCGAAGATGTACTCGGACATGTGCCGCGGCGATCCGTGGTGCACGGCCACCATCACCTCCTCCACCGGACGGTGTATGGAATTCGGTAGATCGCGGATGTAATCGTAGGTGGAAGACGACATATGCTCCCTGGTCCATTCGATGGCCGCCGCGGCTATGCTGTTCATTCCCTTGGTCCCCACCAGCACCGCCCGGTCATGGTTGCCGGCTATGCAATGCACACCCTTCCTCCGGAGCAGATCGACCACCTCGTCCGGATAGGTGTAGTAGCCGAGGATGTCCCCGGCGCAGTAGACCTGTCCGACGTTGCGGGCGGACATGTCCCTGAACACCGCCTCCAGGGCGGGCAGGTTGGCATGCACGTCGGAGATGAAACCTATCTTCATGTCCCTTACCTCATCAGTTCCTGGAAAGGCTGCGGCGGAGCACCTGCGGTATCCTCTCCAGCAGGTCGGTGGCCACCAGTCC
>CAZPFU010000027.1:0-7682 GCA_964585915.1 uncultured Methanomassiliicoccus sp. | reverse complement strand
CGGTGATGGGGGGTGAGGACGCCGGTCTTGTGGCGCAGGATCTCCAGATGCCCGCCGACCGCCTTGAGGGCGTCGGCGTCCAGGACCATAGGCCTGTTGCACCGGGCAATGATGGACCGCACCGCCTCCAGGGTCGCCGGCTCGTCGCCTAGGCCCGGTCCCAGAAGCACCGCGTCGACCCCCTCGGTCAAGGTCACCAGATGCTCGACATGCTCCGGTCCCAGGCGCTTTCCTCTCAATGGAAGCACGATCAGGTTTGGCGAGTAGGAGGCCACCACGTCGCTCACGCTCTCCGGGCAGGCCAAGAACACCAGGTCGGTGCCGATACGGTACGCGGCCATGCCTGCCAGGGCGGGCGCACCAGTGTACGGTCCGCCGCCGATGACCAGCAGCCGGCCGTTCTGTCCCTTGTGGGCGTCCGGTGAAGGCACCGGGTAATGCACCAGGTCGCCCGGTCCCACGTACCGCTCGGCGTCGGCGGGAATCCCGACATCGGCCACCACGATCTCTCCGCAACCCTCCTCGCTCATGCCGACCTTGCGGTCATGGAACGTGATCGTGAGCTTCGGCCGTACGGCCAAAGAACTACCCAGGCCAGAAGGGACGTCCACCGATACCACCGGTCTTCCCGAGGAGTTGATGGCTTTGACGATCTCGGCGTACGCACCCTTCGGTTCTCCTTTGGAACCGACACCCAGAAGGGCGTCCACTAGTACATCATAACCGGAGAGGTCCTCCCCGGCGTACACCTTGTGCAGCTCCTCCACCTTCTCGAAGTTTATGCGGGACTGGGGAGTGCTTATCTCCGACGACGGCAGGGCCAGGAACACCCTTACCCGGTTGCTCTTGGTGAGCGCCCTGGCGGCCACGAAACCATCCCCTCCGTTGTTCCCCTTCCCGCATAGGATGGCGATGCGCAATCCGCTTCCGAAGCGAGAAGTGATCTCCTGGGCCAAGGCCCAGCCCGCGTTCTCCATCAGAACCTCCGTGGGCACCCCCAGGAACTCCGAATTGATGTCCAGCACCCGGACCTCCTCCCGCTCGATCATGCGTAGTACATGGCCGGGGAAGTGAATAATCCTTTCCTGGCAATCAACAACCAATTTATATCAGGATTCCATTTTAACGCTGGAAGATATTCAAATGTCCGAGATCAAACGCCTAGTGCTGGACGTGCTCAAACCCCATCATCCGTCAATAATCGACCTGGCCAACAGGCTCAGCGTAGTGGAAGGCGTCTCCGGCGTCAACTGCACCCTGGACGAGGTGGACCAGGAGACCGAGAGCATCAAGATCACCATCGAAGGGGCGGCCATCAACTACGAGGACGTGGAAGAGGTCATCATCGACTCCGGGGCGGTCATACACTCCGTGGACAGCGTTTCCGCCGGAAAGAAGCTGGTGGAAGAGGTCGAGACCCCTCAGGACCGCTGAGATTTTATCAGCAGTTCTCCCACTTTTTTGACCAATTGGGACTTGGGCATGGTCTTCTCGACCAATACCCGTCCATCGCTGGAGAACCAGTTGGCGGGATACTTCTTCTCCCGCTCTATCTTATGCTGCAGACCCAGCTGCCGTAGGGCAGCTGACAGTTGGTCCACATTGGGATCGTTTATGGCCGCGCCCTTCTTCACCTTGCGGCCCTGGGACCGGGGCCTCGACCGGTCGAAATACTCCGGCCAGAGCACCCATGCGGTGTCTTCGTCCAGGGCCATGAAAAACCCGTCAGCCCTACTCCTTCACCAGGATGGCGTGGATGGCGCCGTCCTGTCCCGGCCGGGAGGTGACCTTGGCCAGGCCGAGCTCGGTCTGGATGACCGCGCCCTTGGTGATGATGTTGCGCTGAACGTAGTTGGGGTTGGAGGGGCTCTCCTTGACGGTGACGATCTTGACCTTCTGGGTCTTGTTGGTGGCCGGGTCGACCACGTTGGCGAACTGAGCCTTCAGCAGGCGCACCTTGACGTTCGCCCCGCGCACCCTGGACACCTGGCGCTTCTCATTGCCTACGAAGGTGAAGACAGGCTCCTTACCGATCTCGAACCTGCGCTTCTTCCTAGACAGTGTCAAACGCCCGCCAGTGGGCTTCCTCTTAGACCTACCTTGCCATAATGCCATAGCAATCCTGAGCCACCTAAATGGACATGTATATAAAAACCTTGGCTTCCGGCCTAGAGGTCCAGTAAGGTGAGCTCGACCTCGTCGCCCAGCACCATCATCCCGGCGTAATGGTCTTTGGCCGCCCCGGGGTTCATGTACCAGACGCCGTCCTTAAGTTCCACGCCACGGTCCTCGTGGATGTGTCCCGATAGCACCACCGAGGGCTTGCATTTTTTGATCGCCTCGGCCACCGCGGTGCTGCCCACATGCTTCCCGGAGAAGGTGGTGTCGAAAGTACCGTACGCAGGATTGTGCAGTACCAGCACCATCCCCTCCTCCATGATCGGCTCAAGACGTCGGGCGATCTCCTCTTCGGACATCTCGAAGGGGGTGTTGAATATGCTGGGATTGGAACCGCCCAGGCCGCCCCAGGTCCGTCCCTCGATCTTCGTCCTAACTCCGTGTAGTGAGACGCCCGCGCTCCTGATATAGGCATCGGTGCCCAGGGGATCGCAGTTGCCCGGGACGGCGTAGCACCTGGCCCCTAGTTCCCTGATGAACTCCTCTGCGAACTGCGGCGGGCCGAAATGGGTGATGTCCCCCAACAGCACCACGGCGTCCAGGGAATGCTCCTTGATCAGTTCCCGGGCCGCCGCCGGGACCCATTCCCGGCGGTGCACATCCGATAGCACCAGGTATCTGCCGCCCATGCCTCGGAATATCTAGGCATGGGATAAACACTTTTCTCAGGCGAAGCCGAAGCCCAGGTCCTGGTACACGAGAAGATAGGCAACGGTGAAGCCGATGATGGCGGTTCCGTTCAAGAAAGGCAGACCGGCCTGGGGTCGGCTCTTGGAGATCAGGAACATCAGGGACAGGAGCCCTATGAGGACCGCCGCTAGGGTCAGCACCGCCACCGTCATGGCCGGCGACTGCCAACCAGAGGAGCTTACCGGAGATAGGTTGGCAGCGGCGGATACCACCAGGACCGATGGGATTATGGCGTCGCCCAGTCCCATCAGCATCAATTCCCTCTCGGCGTCCTTGCTGCGGTCGTGCAGGTCCAGCTTCTTGCCCTGCTCTCCATCCTTTCCTGGTACGATGAGCACGATGGGCAGTCCAAGGTTCCCGACCCCTTCGGCAAGTGTCAGCATATGCTTGGTGACGTACACCGAGAGCGCGTCGTACACCGCTAGTATCGTCAGCAGGATCAGCGATGGTAATATGCCCAACGACAGACCCAGGACCAGTGCTGCCCCCACCCCGAGGACCAATCCCGCCCCGTTCACCACGTACCACCGTGGGAATTTCAGCAGAAGGAACATCAGGAAAACGGCCAGGAAGATGCCGAACGCTAGCGAGGGAGCCTCCGTCACGCCGGCCAACATCAAGAACAGCGATCCGATGGAGAAGAGCCCCAGTCCCATGGCCGTGAACAGGATGGCCTTCAGCAGACCGACCTTCGACCTCTTGATGAGCAGGAGCATCAACCCGGTCATGGCCAGCACGAGAACGATGTACACGAACGGGTTCGTGGGGTCGTTCTGGTCGGAGAACGCGCGATATCCAGAGGGAACCCCGGGCACCATGAGCAAGGCCAGGACCGGCACGGCCAGGAACATGGCGGTCATCATGAGGTACTGCCTGGCGGTGCGCATGCATGGCCATGCGGTTCCGCGGATAAAATCGTTGTCGCCGCCGTAACGGCGGGAAGGGGTCAATTACCTTGCGCTATGAAACGAGGATGAGATGAAGGACGAAAGGATAGGGAATCTATTACAGCGTGCGCGCGGCCTGCCGGAGATATTCGAGGTGGTCAAGGAGGCGGTCCGTACATCCACCGGAATGTCCAGGGCCGGCCTGATGCTTGGTCTGGCAGACCTGGGAGGTGGGCCCATGCACATGGTGGGCGGGCTTTATCCGTCGGCCACCAACATAATCGTGATGAACAGGGCGCCGATGGCCTTCCTGGCCAAGGACCAGGAGCGCTACAGGGCGTACTGCTTCCACATACTGCTGCACGAATACTTGCACAGCCTGGGGTTCATGGACGAAGGCGAGGTGCGCCGGCGGACATATCAGATAAGCAAGGCGACGCTGGGCGAAGCGCAT
This sequence comes from uncultured Methanomassiliicoccus sp., assembly GCA_964585915.1. Lineage (GTDB taxonomy): Archaea > Thermoplasmatota > Thermoplasmata > Methanomassiliicoccales > UBA472 > UBA472. The sequence continues at coordinate 3,473 of CAZPFU010000027.1, read as the reverse complement.
ATCGCAACCATGATGGCAATGGACCTCTCAAGGTTCCTGCCGAAGGTGAGCTATGGCGCTCCAAAGGACAAGGACGGGGAACTGGACATCGAGCTGGTGTCCGATTTCGATCGGTCCAACTGCAGCTATTTCGCCTGATCACTCCACGGAAACGTTGCCGTAGGCGACCTTGCCGGTGATCTTGGCCACCTTGACCTTGACGCGGGAACCCTTGACGGTCCCGGGGACGTAGATGATGTAGTCGAACATACGGGCCACACCGTCGCCCTTCTTGCCGACGTCCTCGATCATCATCTCGTAGATGCCGCCTTCCCGCAGGCCCTCCTCGCTGGGCTTCTGGACCTTGCGAACGTTCACGGGGCGATGGGCACCGCAAGCCTCGCACTCTAAAATGAGGACGCGGTCCTCCTTGTTGATGTGCGTGTCCGGCCTGCCGCATTCCGAGCACAGAACGAACGTATCAACATAGTTCTGGATCTTGTCCGCGATCTGCTGGGGGGTCAGGCGCGTCTTGAAGACCACGCGGCGGCCCTCCATGGTGCCCGGCGTACCGAGCTCGCGCAACAAGTACTGAAGGATCTGCTCCGGCTCACGGCGCAGGGTGTCCACCACGTCCCCGAAGTTGCGGAACACGGTGGTCTTTCCTTCCTGGAACACATCAGGCTCGGGGACCACGAAACGCTCATGCTTCTCGATGGTCTCCGGCAGCTGCGTCTTGGCCCGGTCCAGAAGGGAAAGGTAATCGTCATCAGCCATGTCTATCGGCCCTTCAAGTCCACCATGCCATATAAAGCTTATTGGGTGGCGCCGTACTTGCGGGCCACCGCCGCCCTGACCAGTCCAAAGTGCAGCGGGGACGGCTTTCGAGGCCGGGACTTGAACTCAGGGTGGAACTGCGAGGCTACATAGTAATCGTAGCCGGACATCTCCCCGATCTCCATCTTGACCCCGTCAGCGGAGCGACCGGTGAACTTCCAGCCGCCCTTCTCCAGCTCCTCGATGTGCTTGGGGTTCACCTCGAACCGGTGGCGGTGCCTCTCCATTATCAACGCCTTGCCGTAGAGCTCGAAGGCCTTCGATCCTTCATCCACCACGACCGGCTGTGCGCCCAATCGCATCGTTGCCCCCATCTTCTTCACGTTCTTCTGCTCCGGTAGCAGGTCGACCACCGGGAACGGGGTATCGGGATCGAACTCGGTGCTGTTCGCGCCCTCCATGCCGAGTACGTTACGAGCGAACTCGATGGTGGCGATCTGGAAACCCAGGCAGACCCCCAGGAACGGTATGCGGTTCTCCCGGCCGAACTTGGCGGTGGCGATCTTTCCCTCGATCCCGCGAGTGCCGAAGCCTCCCGGGATCAGTATTCCGTCCGCGTTGAGCAGCTCCTCGGTGATGCCGTACTGCTGGACCACCTCCGAATCCACGAAGACCACCTGGACCTTGGCACCAGCCTCCGCCCCGGCGTGATGGAACGCCTCCAGATGCGAGATGTAGGAATCGGCCAGGTTGGTGTACTTCCCAACGCAGGCTATGCGAACCGTACGCTCAGGATCGTGAATGCGGTTGGCGAAAGCTTTCCACTCGCCCAGCTCGTCCGTCTTAGCCACCAAGCCAAAACGTTGCATCACGTATTCGGTCAGACCCTGTTCCTCCAATGCCATAGGCACATCATATATGGAGCGGGCATCGGCGGCGGTGACCACCGCTTCGATGGGCACGTCACAGAACAGGGATATCTTGCGCCTTATCGACTCCTCGAGAGGCTCCTTGCACCTGGCGACCAAAATGTCAGGCTGTATGCCGATGGCCCTCAGCTCCTTGACCGAGTGCTGGGTGGGCTTGGTCTTCTGCTCTCCTACGGTACCCATGACCGGTACCAGGGTAGTATGGACGAACAGGCAGTTGTGTCCTTTCCCCAGGTCCTGGTTCATCTGCCTGACCGCCTCCAGGAAGGGCATGGACTCAATGTCACCCACGGTCCCGCCGAGCTCTACGATGCACACGTCCGCCCCGGTGGCCTCGGCCACGTTCACGATGTGAGCCTTGATCTCGTTGGTGATGTGCGGGATGATCTGAACGGTCTTCCCAAGGTACTCCCCGGTACGCTCCTTCTCAATGACCGACTTGTAGACCTTCCCGGTGGTTATGTTGTGGGCGCTTGTTAGACTGATGTCCAGGAACCTCTCGTAGTTGCCGAGGTCCAGGTCCACTTCGCCTCCGTCGTCGAGAACGAATACCTCCCCGTGCTCGAAGGGGTTCATGGTGCCCGCGTCGACGTTGAGGTAGGGGTCGATCTTGATGGCCGTGACCTTGACCCCGCGGGATTTCAGAAGACGCCCGATGGAGGAAGCGGTGATTCCCTTACCTAAACCAGAAATGACTCCGCCCGTGACAAAAATGTATTTCATGCCTTCACGGGAACTCTCGATAACCTGGAATGATATTTATGACTTATGTTTTTAATGACTGGACGATAACAGCGTTGACTAGAAGATAAATTAAAATTAAGCTAGAATGGGGACGCTCGATGTTGTTTTTAGTGCCTGGTAACCCTGCCGGAATTGGTGGGGGAAACACACGTAATGCCATTAGCTTCACAGTGTTTCCCCTTGCGTAGGAGGTGATCCATCTGCAGGTTCCCCTACAGATACCTTGTTACGACTTAACCCTCCTTGCTGAATCTCAGTTCGAAGACCCCAAAACGAGATATCCTTACTGAAACCCAACTCGGGTGGTTTGACGGGCGGTGTGTGCAAGGAGCAGGGGCATATTCACCGCTTGATGTTGACAAGCGATTACTACGGAATCCAGCTTCATGAGGGTGAGTTACAACCCTCAATCCGAACTACGATTGGGTTTCGAGATTGCCTTCACCTTTCGATGTCGGAGCCCATTGTCCCAACCTTTGTAGCGCGCGTGTAGCCCAGGAGATTCGGGGCATACGGACCTACCGTTGACCTCTCCTTCCTCTGTCTTAGCGACAGCGGTCCCGTTAATGTGCGTGCCCTCCGGAGAGAACACTAGCAATTAGCGGTGAGGGTCTCGTTCGTTATCTCACTTAAGAGAACGCCTTACGGTACGAACTGACGACGGCCATGCACCACCTCTCGGAAAATCAGGCAAGGTCATCAGCCTGGCCTTCATGTAACCGTCGCTCCTGGTGAGTTGTCCGGCGTTGAATCCAATTGAACCGCACGCTCCTCCCGTTGCGGTGCTCCCCCGCCAATTCCTTTAAGTTTCATCCTTGCGGACGTACTCCCCAAGCAGCAGGCTTAACAACTTCTCTCCGGCACTGGGCGCCCTCAAAGGACCCCCAACACCAAGCCCGCAGCGTTTACACCCTGGACTACCGGGGTATCTAATCCCGTTTGCGCCCCAGGGCTTCGTCCCTCACCGTCGGATTCGTTCTAGTGAGACGCCTTCGCCACCGGTGGTCCTTCTAGGATTACAGGATTTTACCCCTACCCCAGAAG
>CAZPFU010000026.1:0-17423 GCA_964585915.1 uncultured Methanomassiliicoccus sp. | reverse complement strand
CGTGCACATGGGCCACGCCCGTTTCATGGTGGTCTTCGACATGGTCTCCCGATACCTGCGCTATCGCGGTTTCGACGTCACCCTGGTCATAAACTTCACCGACGTGGACGATAAGATCATCAAACGCGCCAACGAGGAAGGGGTGGACGCCTTGGTCGTATCCCGCAGGTGCATCGAATCCTTCTTCCGGGATTCCGACGCGCTGCGAGTGAAACGTGCCAACATGTATCCCAAGGCCAGCGAGACCATCCCCGAGATAATCGGCATGGTGGAGGACATCATAAAGGCCGGTTTCGGTTACGTCACGCCGGATGGCAGCGTCTACTTCGATGTATCAAGAACAACCGATTACGGGAAGCTCTCCGGCAACAAGCTGGAGGAGATGATTTCCGGGGCGCGCATCGAAGTGGACGAGATCAAGCGCAATCCCATGGACTTCTGCCTGTGGAAGGCCGCGAAACCAGGTGAGATATCCTGGGATTCCCCCTGGGGCAAAGGTCGTCCCGGCTGGCACATCGAGTGCTCGGCCATGGTGCGCAAGCTGCTCGGGGAGACCATAGACATACACGGCGGCGGGAACGACCTCATCTTCCCGCACCACGAGAACGAGATACTGCAATCAGAATCCGTGACCAACAAACCATTGGCGAACTACTGGATGCACAACGGCATGCTCCAGGTGGCGGACGCCAAGATGTCCAAGTCCCTGAAGAACTTCTTCTCTGTGAAGGATATTCTCGCAAGATACCAGCCGGAGGTCGTCCGGTTCTATCTGCTCAATACGCACTATCGCGGCCCTCTTGTTTACGGAGAAGCAGCTCTGGACGAAGCGGCCGCATCCTTGAAACGCCTGCACAACACCTACGAATCGCTGCGCTCCTACACCCCCCGGGGAAAAGATGGCGCGGAGGAGCTGGTGGTCAAGACCAAGCAGGGCTTCCTGGAATCGATGGACGATGACTTCAACTCCCGCGGCGCTCTATCGTTCCTGTTCGACCTGGCCCGGGAGGCCAATCGTCTCATGGATTCCGGAGAGCTGAGCGCCGAGGGCGCAGCAAACATCATCAGCATGTTCAACGAGATGAACGCCATCTTCGACGTGCTCCCGGAGGAGCGCAAGGGCGACGACAAGCTGGACGATGTCATGCTCCTGCTCATCGACATTCGGAAAGAGCTCAGGAAACGCAAGATGTACGACCTGTCCGATCTTATCCGCGACAGATTGCAGGAAGCGGGGATCAAGATCGAGGACACCTCCGAGGGCGCCAAATGGAAGCTGATCTGAGGCCGGTGGAGAAGAAGGCGATATTGATCTGCGGCGGCAACGTCAAGGTGCAGAGCGACTTCCGCCCTCCTTTCCGTCTGAGCCGTTCCACCGCCGGCCCGGGCGCCGGTTCCGCTTCCATAGTTCTCGCCTTCGGCGGACTGCGGGTGAAGAAGAGCATCTCCCGCGAGGAGGGCGACTTCGAGCTGGTCGGAGGGCCGGAGGGCTATTCCCTTCTTCATAACGGAAGACCGTTCATTGATGAGATCGAACTGAAGCCGGTCCTATATCACTCGCCAGAGCAGGCCTTCTTCAATCTTGGTCAGGCATGCATATTCGACTGCATCTTCTGCACCTCAAGGAAGCTGAGCAAGGACGTGGTCAAGGACCTGGACCTGGACCAGGTGGTCGACCTCATCCTGGAGGCGCACCGCAAGGGCGATCTCAAGGCCGTCGCGCTGACGTCCGCAGTGGTCGATTCGATAAAGGAGACCATCGAGCGGATGGTCTATGTCGTCCGCAAGGTTCGTCAAACGCTTCCTGACGTTCCCATTGGCGTCGAGCCGTACGTCGAGTCGTTCGGGGACATCGAGCGTCTGCACGAGGCCGGGGCGACGGAGATCAAGATCAACATCGAATCGTTCGATCCGCGTATAATCGAGATAGCCTGCCCCAAGCTGGAACTGGAGAGGCAGCTGGAGTTCCTCCGTTACGCTGTGCAGGTCTTCGGTAGGGGAAAGGTCACGTCCAACATCATCATCGGCATGGGGGAGACGGACCGCAACGTCCTGGAGGGCGTGGCCACGTTGGCAGGCATGGGCATCGTTCCCAGCATCCGCGCCTTGAAGATCAACCCCACCAACCGCTCCTCGCTCGAGAACGCTCTGGGAAGGCTTCAACCGGTGACCGCGGAGCGCCTTCTGACCCTTAACCAGGAGGCGAAGCTGATCCTCATGGCTCATGGGCTGAGCACCAACTCGTATCACACCATGTGCCACGAGTGCGGCTGTTGCGACCTGGTCCCGTTCAAGGACCTCTGAACCTTATTTGTCTCATCCCGTTCCCGAATTCGCTGGATGAACTGTTCTAACAAATATAACAGTTATAACGTTATAAAATTGATATCTTTCAGCGACAATTGAGTTGCATGAACGGAAACATCATGGCAACCGACCGCAGGACGCTATACCTGTTATCCAACGGCGACCTCATGCCCTGGAGCAACCAGGAGATATACGAGTTCGCCTGGCAGCAGGGGATCAGGCCATTGGACGAGCGCAGGCTAAAGCCGGGTCTTCCGCAGAGGAAGCGCTCCGGCCATCTCGGCACCGGTATGGGGAATGTGATGGACGTCGAAGGAGAGTGCTGCGCATGAGCAGGAAGAGGCTGAGGAGCAGGAAGAAGCTGGTCGAACAGCTGGAGCAGGCGCGCAAGAAGGACCAGGAGGCCGACCGGGAACTGGCCGCGCTCGCCCAGGCGATGCTCCATCTCTGCGAGGAGAAGGATGTGGAGCCTGAAACGCTTCTCTACCAGATCGGCCTGCTCGACCACATCGCCATGAAGGTGCTGGTGCGCAAGCACGCCAAGGAGTTTCTGGGCGAGGACAAGGAAAACCCGGACAAAAAGAGGTTGAAGCTGGTGCACGACGACTTCGGCCGATTGATACAGGTCATCCAGGACCGCGCCTTCGCTTCCCTGAAGGAGGCCGACAAGAGGATGGAGGCCAAGAAGGAACAGGAAAGGCGGGAGGCCCCCAAGGCTTCTGGAAAGCCCGGGATCGATTACGGGCCGTATTACATACGCTGAGCCCGTTCTCTCGTTATTCCTTTCCCTCTTTCGATTTTTAGGTGCCGGAAATTTTTCCTTCAATGGCCCCTTTTAGGTTAGTCTAGAAAATGATTATATATTTGCCCTTAGGTAACCCTAAATCATGGTCAGCGAGAACATCGAGGAGTACCTCGAGTGCATTTGGGAACTGACGCAGGACGGTACTCCGGCACGCACCACGGACATCGCCAAGAAGATGAAGGTGTCCCCCGCCAGCGTCACCGAGATGATGCAGCGCTTGGATTCACTGGGCTATATCACCTACGAGAAGTACAAGGGCGTCACGCTGACCGACGCCGGCAAGAAGATCGGTGAGACGATAAAGCGCAAGCACCGCCTGCTGGAGCGTTTCCTGGTGGACGTACTGGGCATCGACAAGGAAAAGAGCCACGAGGAGGCCTGCCGCCTGGAGCATATGCTCTCCGATGAGAGCGAGCGCCGCATCTCGGAGATGATGAACCACCCCAAGACGTGTCCGGACGGCGACCCCATCCCGGCCATGGACCAGCTCTGCGCCAAGAAGGACGATGATTCCTCGGTCCTCAGCAACCTGTCCGAGGGTGATGAAGGGGTCATTTCCCACCTTTCGTGCGAGGACCCGCAGAAGATACGCCGCATCATCGCCATGGGCTTCGTTCCCGAGAGGTGTTTGACGGTAGAGGAGAAGCTCCCTATGGGCGGGCCGGTGCTGGTCCAGGTCGGGGATTGCCGTGTGGCGCTGGCCAAGGAGTACGCCGATCTCGTTTTCGTCAACACCAAGAAGCGCTGTTGTAAGCGCCGCAGGCACGGTGGCCGGTAATGAAGGTGCTGCTGGTCGGAAACCCCAACGTCGGCAAGAGCCTGGTGTTCAACCGCCTGACCGGCATCGGGGCGATTTCCTCCAATTATCCGGGCACCACCGTGGAGTACCTGAAGGGCGAGATGCTCATCGGCGGCAAACCGTCGACCATAATCGATCTCCCCGGCCTCTACTCCCTGTCGTCCGGCGCGGACGATCAGCTGGTGGCCTCGCGCATGCTGAAGGGGTCCGAGGCGGACCTGGTCGTCGTCGTCGTTGACGCCACCCGCCTGGAACCCGGTCTGGTACTGATATCCCAGCTCATCGAGCTGGGGTTCCCGATGCTCGTCGCGCTGAACATGATGGATGTGGCCAGGAAGCGCGGGGACCTTGACGTGGACGCCTTGTCCAACATCCTCGGCGTTCCCGTCATTCCCACCGTGGCGGTCACCGGCGAGGGCATCGACGTCCTGCTGAAAGGGATGGAATCGTACGTTCATAAAAAGAGCGATTTCAAGGTGCGCTACGATTCGCACATCGAGGCCTACCTGGAAGTGCTCTCCCGCGGCCTCAAGGACCTGCCGTTGAAATTTCCGCTCCGGGGAACGGCCATCAAGCTGCTGGAGGGGGACCAGGACTTTTCGGAAGGCGTACCTGAGGGCCTAATCGAAAAGGTAGGGAGGCTCCGCCATGAGTTCAAGGAGGAGCACGAAGAGGACCTGGAGGTGCACGTCAACCGGGACCGCTACGGCGAGGCCGGCAGGATAATCTCCGAGGTCATGAGGGCCAAGCCTAGGAAAAGGACCCTTGGCCAGAAGATCTCTGACCTGACATTAAGGCCATTAACCGGCATACCGATACTGATACTGGTGCTGGCCGGCGTGCTGGCGTCCATAATCTTCATCGGCGGGTTCATCGAGGGGCTGCTTCTCGACGCCTACGCCCAGGTGGTCGGCGACCTCTTCCTGGACCTAGGAGCTTCCCTCGGCGGCAAGATCGGCCCGGCCATTGGCATGGGGCTGGACCTCAGCATCCAGGCCATCCTGGCCTTGGTCATCCCCTACATCCTGCTGTTCTATCTCATACTGGCGCTGCTGGAGGACTCCGGTTACCTGCCCCGGGTGGTCGTCCTGCTGGACAGCCTCATGCACAAGATCGGCCTGCACGGCCAAGCACTTATACCAATGCTGGTGGGAATGGGCTGCAACGTCCCCGCGATACTTGCCACCAGGGTCATAGAGTCCCGCCGGGAGAAGCTCATCGTGGCCACCATAATCGTCATGGCCGTGCCCTGCACGGCGCAGATGGCCATCATCGTAGGCACCGTCGGCAACTTCGGCGGGGTGCTGTACGTGGCGGCGATACTCCTGATACTTATGGGGCTGGTGGTGCTGCTGGCGCTGCTGCTGCATAAGGCCATCAAGTTCGAGCCCGGGAGCCTGATGATCGAGATCCCGGATCTGACCGTGCCACGGCCGGACAACGTCGGGCGAAAGACGTACATGCGGGTCAAGGAGTTCTTCCTCATCGCCTTCCCGATATTGCTGGTGGGGTCCCTGGGATTGGAGATACTCTCCGCCTACGGCGTCCTGGAGGCGATCGTGGAGCCCATGGCCTTCTTCACCGAGGGCTTCCTGGGTCTGCCGGCGGTCATTATCATCGCCCTCATCTTCGGCATACTGCGCAAGGAAATGTCGTTCCAGCTGCTCATCGTGCTGTTCGGCACCGCCGATCTCGCGTCGGTGATGAGCGTGGAGCAGTTCTTCGTGTTCGCCCTGATCATGGCCACCTTCATGCCCTGCCTGTCCACCCTGGCGGCGATGATACGGGAGTACGGTGTCAAGGACTCGCTGAAGGTCACCATTGCGTCCATAGCCCTGGCGTTCACCCTCGGAGGGACGGCCAACTTCCTGCTCACGCATGTGTTCTAGGAAAGGGCATTAATAGGTTCGGCGCTACCCGGGACGAATGTACCGACTCTTCCTGGCCGCGGTGATCCTATCGCTGATCTTCTGCGCTACGCCCGGCGCGGTCAACACGCAGGCGCTCCGCGTCGGCGTCACCGGAGGTTTCCGGCGGGCCTTCGGCGTGGAGATGGGATCGATAGTCGGCGACATGAGCTGGGCGGTGATCGCTTTGGCTGGTTTGGCCGTGATCTGGGACAACCTGACCGCGCGGATCTTCCTGGCCATGATCGGGGCGGCCTTCCTCATCTACCTGGCCTATCAGGGCTTTCAGGACGCCCGGAAGAAGGAGATATCGGAGGTCAACGCGCCGAAAGGACACACCGATTTCGTCACCGGCGTGATAATGTCCTTCGCCAATCCATTCCAGATACCTTTTTGGATCGGCATCGGCAGCTCAAGCATAGCGGTCATCATGTCCGACCCGGGGCTCACGGACTTCGTGGTCTTCTACCTGGGATATCTGGTCGGCGCTATCATCTGGGGTACCGCGTACTCGGCGCTCGTCGGCTACGGGAAACGATACATCACGCCCAAGCTTTTCCGCGCTCTGAGCGTGATCTGCGCCCTGGTGCTGCTGTTCTTCGCTTTTAATTTGTTGTACAGCACCTTCATCAGTGGGTGAAGTAGGCGATGAGCTTGGGGGAGACCTTCTCCACCTTCACGAAGCCGAAGCGCTCGAACTGCACGACCTTGCCTTCCTCTTCCTTGGGAAGGTTCTCCGCGAACCCGTCCTTCTTCTCTCCGGTGGGCATGAACACAGTGGCTGGCGTACAGTTGTCCGGCACCCAGTGGATGATGCGGTACCCTTCCTTGAGAACGGAAAGGTCATTACCCTGGTACAGGGCCTTGCCGGAGCGGAACTCCACGTTGCCCAGATCTTTCAGGCGAACCTTGCCCGCTTCCATGGCGGTGTTCAGGTCCTTCTCCACCACGTGGATGATTATCGGCGAGTTGAGCTGGAACTCCCTGTTTCCGAGCTCGGGGCGATCAGGATGCCTGGGCGCGCTGGCCTTCAGTTCGTTGACGCCGCAGACCTGCAGCGGCACCGGGTCCCAGACGAAGAAGTAGCGGTTGGCGGTCTTGTCCACTATGGCCTTGTTGTAAGCGTAGATGTTGTCCCAGGAGAACTCCACGTCCGTTTCCTTTATTCCGCAATCCACCCAGTAGTTGCGTATCGCTTCGGGACGGAAGCCTCTCTTGGCCAGTGCTCTGACCGTTCCTAAACGAACGTCATCCCAGCCCGAGTACTCGCCGCTCTTGATGCCCTTGCCGACCGTGGACGTCTTCAGGATGGCGTCCGGGACCGATACCAATCCGTAATGGGTGTAGTGCGGCACCTTCCAGCCAAAGTACTTGAAAAGATACGCCTGGCGCTGCGTGTTGTTGAGATGGTCCTTTCCCCTAAGGACGTGCGTCAGGCCAAGGAAATGGTCGTCTATGGCCACGCTGAAGTTCATCATGGGGTACAGGCAGTACCGGTCGCCCTTCAGCGGGTGCGGGGTGGACTTCACGATGCGCAGTCCGACGAAATCCCTTATCGCCGGGTTCGGATGGTTCAGGTCGGTCTTGACCACGAAGATGGCCTTTTCTTCCTCATAATCCCCGGCCAGCATCTTATCGAACTTCTCCATCGTCGTGGCGACATCCTCATCGTGATGTGGGCAGGGCTGACCTTTCTCCTTCAAGGCCCGCCAGTCCTCGGCCGGGCAGGTGCAGACGTACGCCTTCCCCATATTGATGAGCTGCCTGGCGATATCATAATAAAGCTCGAAGCGGTCCGACTGGACCACCGTCTCATGGACCTTAACGCCCAGCCAATCCAAATCCTCCGGGATCATGTCGTAGGCGTTGGGATCGATCTTGTCCGGGTTGGTGTCCTCCATGCGGTTGATGAACTTGCCGTCGTAATTGCGGCAGTAGTCATCGTTGAGGATGGCCACGCGGGTATGGCCCAGATGCAGCGGTCCGGACGGACCGGGTGCGAAGCGCATTACCACCTTTCCGCGCTCCATGTTCGGCAGTTCCGGCAGTCCGACGCGGCGCTCGGCCTTCTCCCTCTTCAGCATGGAGGCGTCGATATCCTCCAGCTGCTTGTGCTGGACCTCCGGGGCCAACGAGTTCACCTCCTCCACTATGGAGGCGATGAGCGGGAGGACCTCTCTGACGCGCGAGCGCAGTTCCGGAGATTCGGCCAGCACCTTGCCCTGCACGGCCTTGGGGTTGGCCTTTCCCGCGTAAAGCACGGCGTTCTGCAGGGCGTACTTCCGAATGGTCGCTTCCAGGTCCTCGGACATCGAGCGGCATTATGCTAGTCCCCCTTTTTAACTTTCGTCGATTACCTGGGGCGTATGGGTTATATCGTGGAAGGATAATCTACGCTCATGGCGATGCAATCTCTCCTGGACCGCATGAGCGGGGTCCGGACCGTCGACCGCAAGGTGCCCGCGGAGCTGGAGCCGACCCGGCTGCTCCTGGAGGACCAGGGCGTTCCGCTGTTCTTCAAGAACCTCAACGGCGGCAAGGCGGTGGGCAACGTCTGGAGCGACCGGGGGAGGGTGGAGCAGGCCCTGGGTCTGCCGTCCGGAGGATTGACCAAGGCGTTGCTCAGCGCGCTAGCTTCCCCACGCCCAGTGGAGGAGGTCAAGAAGGCCGGCTTCGAGGACATCGTCACGGAAGAGCTCGATCTCATGGACCTGCCGATCCCCAAGTACTATCCGCAGGACGGCGGACGTTACGTGACGGCCGGCGTGGCCATCGCGGAATACGAAGGAAAGCTGAACATCTCCTTCCACCGCCTGATGGTGATGCCCGGCAACAGGTTCGCCATACGCCTAGTGCCAAGGCACCTCTTCACCATGCACAAGCTGGCCAAGGAAAAGGGGAAGGACCTCAAGGTGGCGTTCGTCATCGGAACGTGCCCGTCGGTGCTTTTGGCTGGCGCTACGTCCACGGATTACGAGGTCAACGAGCTGGAGATCGCCAGCGCCCTGCGTTTCATCGGACTGAAGGAGGGTCTGAAGGTCCGGCGCACCAAGTACGGCCTGCCGGTGCCGGCGGACGCCGATTACGTGCTGGAAGGACGCCTGACGTCTGAAACGGTCGACGAGGGGCCGTTCGTGGACATATCCGGTACTTACGATGTCGTGCGCAAACAGCCGGTGTTCCAGGTGGACCGTCTGTACCGCAGGAAGGACGCGGTGTTCCATCTGGTCCTTCCGGGCGGACTGGAGCATTATCTGCTGATGGGACTGCCTCGCGAGCCGGTCATCTTCAAGACCGTGCGGCAGGTGGTCCCGCGCATTCATGCTGTGCGTTTGACGGAAGGTGGATGCTGCTGGCTGCACGGCGTCATCTCCATCACCAAGAACAAGGAGGGGGACGCCATGAACGCCGCGATGGCCGCCTTCTCCGGGCACCCGTCCATGAAGCAGGTGATCGTGGTGGACAGGGACATCGATATTTACGATGACCGGCAGGTGGAATGGGCCGTCGCCACCCGATTCCAGGCCTCACGCGGACTATTGGTCGTTAACAACGCCGCCGGTTCCTCTCTAGATCCGAGCACCGAGGGGACCACTTCCAAGGTGGCCATCGACGCCACGATGCCCCTGGGCGACCAGAGCGTGTTCCTGAAGGCCGCTTTGCACGAGGAAAAAGGGGGCAACGGCGACAGTCCGCCAGGACCTCTCTCATCCTGTTAAGAAAGGAAAGGGGAAGAGGTTTTAGGGCGCCCAGCCGGCGTTCAACCGGTTGTTATGGATCACGGTCCCGCTGCCGTCGTCGAGCAGCTCTACGGTCCATCCCGAGGTATAGAGGTCGTTGTTGATCAGCACGTTGTTGGTGCAAGTGGAGAACCCTACGTAGATGCCGTACCTCTGCCTGTAGCTGGTATACCCTATTCGTACGGTGTTCCCCTCTAGCAGGTTCTGATCGCTGTCACCGCCCAGGTATATGCCGCTGTACGAGTTGTCCACCCGGTGGGAGTTGCAGCTTACGACGTTAGATGAGATCAAGCAGTCGTCGGAGGACTGTATCTGGATCCCGTGCTCGTCCGCCCACTTGAAGGAGTTGCCGGACACGACCACGTGGTTCGAGTTATAGACCGAGATGCCGGAGTAGAAGCAAGAGTCCACGACGTTCCCGCTGACCACCGTGTCATCCGAGTCGTAAACGATCATCCCCGCCCATCCTGAATCCAATACCGAGTTGGCGGTGATGGAGTTGCCCAATGACTCATCCACCCTGATCCCATCATATCCGCTGGAACTGACCGAGTTCCCAGCGATCGTGTTGTGGTCCGAGGAGGAGCTCATGAAAATGCCCCAGTTGCCCGAGTCGAACACCTGGTTGCCGGAGATGGCGTTGTAGTAGGACACCTCCAGGAACAGTCCGTTCTTCTCCGATCCTCGCAGGACATTGCTCTCGATCACGTTGTAATTGCTGAGCTCAAGGCGAACGCCGTGCAATCCGCCGTAAAGGACCTGGTTCCCCTGCACCGTGCAATCACGGCTGTGGGTTAGAAACACGGATTCGTCCCCGCAGCTCTGCATTATATTTCCGGACATGGAGACGCCCACGGAATAATTGACCAGGATGCCGTGCGAGCTGCAGTCGCGTATTCCACTGTTCTCCACGCGCACCAAGTAGCAGAAGGTGAGCTCCAATGCCACGCCGTTCAGGTCGCGGACCCGCACACCGCTGATCGTTGAGTCGGAACAGTGATCGAAGACCACCCCCTCGTAGCTGCCCTCCACGTTCATACCCGCGTTACCGTCGATGCTCAGGTCCCGCAGGATGACGCTGTCACAGCCCATGGCTTTGAAGGCGGTCATGGTCCTGTTCAGGCCGTCCTCGACCTTGAGCACCGTTCCCGCGCCGGAACCGCCGACGGTCACGTTGGACTTGGCGATGATTATCTCCCCGCTGAGGACGAACGTTCCCTCACGCAGGTAGACCGAACCCCCCTGGTCCGGTAGCGAGCTTATCGCCGCGCTGATCTGGTTCTGATCGTCCGTACCGTCGCAAACGAAGTCCGCATTCTCGCTGTCGATGGAATCGTGAGCGGCTATCACGAAGCTGGCGAATCCGTATCCAGGTTCTCCTTCATCACCCGTCGGCCCCTGAGCACCCTCCGGACCCTCAGTTCCCGGAGTGGTCAAAGCCAAGATTCCAGCTCCCGCCCCTATCGCTGAGAGCATCAAAGCCACTATCGCTATCGCTGTCAGAACGTTCGGTTTAAGTTCCACCTCGTAAACCCCCTTAAGATGGCAAAATATGCCAGGGAGGGGTCATAAAACCAGCAGATGACCCGAACCGGATGGGATGGGGTAAAAAGGGAAAATGGGAAGTGGTTTGAGCGTGAGAACCGATCACGGATCGCCATTCAGGAGCAACACCGCCACCTCAGCGATCTGGGTCAGCTAGCCCAGCTCGCCGGTCACGCTGTCGGAATGCATCTCGCACCCGTCCTCGTCGACCGTCGGATCGCAATCTCCTATGGCGTTCAGCGCATCATCAAGAACCATTCTTTCGGCACTCTCACATATCTCCGTTCCAGGTCCAAATGGAGATCCCCCTCCGATACCAGCAGCGAATATCTTGATTTGACCTTCCTGGCCGTCCTCTCCACCTGCTCCCCTCCCTTTTTTCCGTATCCCACCTCTATGATCACGGGGTCAAGGTCGGCCCATTGCACGATGAAATCGGCTCCGCCCTCTTTATGGTCATAATCGAAACGCATGCCCATCCGATCCCTGCTCATCTCCCTGAGGTACATCGATACAGCATCTTCCATCAACCAACCGAGGATCTCAGGGTCTCCCACGGACCTCCCCACCTTGTGCAATATGGTCGCCCGCATCGCCGGGGCGGTGAACTTGTACTTGGGGGTCTTCCTCATCCTGGTGCTCTCCGAGCCGAACGGACGAACTCTGTAAATGACGTCCGAGGCCTCCAGGGCGCTCAGTATATCCAGGAGCCCGGTCTTGGAAATGTCTAAGTTACGGGTCATCGACTCCAGGCTCATGCGGTCCGATAATGCCATGAAGGTCAGCAGGTTCATGGCCTTTGTCTGGTTCACGGGGGTGATGTTCTTCACCGTCGGGAGGTCTATGCTTATGATACGGTCCAAGGTGCTTGCTATAAGGTCATAGAAGGCGAACCTGTCGTTCATTCCCACGGAGAAGGCGATGGTGCCTGTCTGCAGGTACTCCTGCAACTGGAAATGGTCCACATTGGACATGCGTTCGGAGATGCGAGCCCTCAGCTCGTTCAATCTGCCGTAGCATTCCTCCGCAGATGCTGAGTACATTATCGCATCGGTCATGGTCGTTCTGAGAGCTCCGTCAACAACGGTCCCTCTGGATAGCATCAAGTGCTCGGTGAATGAGAGGGAAGGAACATGGCGCACCAGGGCCCTCCTGGCGGCATCCGGCCCACGGGTCAATGCCAGGGCGGAGGAACCGGTGACCATAATGAAGACGTTGTTCGACCTCTCATAAACGCTCTTCAACGCGCCATCCCAATTCGGATCGTAGTGCGCCTCATCTAGGAAGATAAACGTCTTTTCGTCATCCTTCAAGGATTCCATCGTTCTTCCGATGACCTTCTCGTAAGCGGTGATCAGTTCATCGATGGGCGCGTTCAATTTCCTGATCGAATCTTCCACCGATAGGAACAAGATACGATTCCGCGGAACCTCGGAATCCAGGAGATACTGGTAGGACTGGGCCAGCATGGTGGTCTTGCCCATCCCCCTTAGGCCTGCCAGGACCATCCATCTGATGGACACGTCCCCTACTCTGAACGCGTCGATCTTGTCCGCCAGCCCCTGGAACATGAATCGTTTTGGATATCTTTCCCCGTCCGGGCCAACCACGAAACGCTTCAAGCGTTCCTCGGCGGATGAGATGGAGCGCTGTATGAACTCCCCAAGGAGCGTCTCTCGCTGTTCTTCCATTACAGTCACTTGTATAATGATGAAATATAGGGTTTATAGCATTATCCATAATACTGAAACTACATAATTTCGGTATTATGTAAAATACTAAATTTGTCTGGATAGAGGATGATCCGCGGTTAGAATGATGGTGTTCGAGATAAAAAGGGAAAACGGGAAGGGGTTTGAGCGCGAGAACGGATCAAGGTTTCCTCTTGAGCAGTATCACCGCCGCCGCTCCAGCCAAGGCTATGATGGCCACCACGGCGATGATGATCAGCAGCGTGCCGTTTCCGCCGTTCGTTCCCTCCCCGTCATCCTCGGCCACCAGGGTCAGCTCGCCGAGCTCCTCCGAATCACCGGCGGTTACGGACACCATTTCCGTGAGCATCTCGTAACCCTCGGCCTCCACCGTCAGCACGTAGTTGCCCGGCGGCACGTCGCTAAGCACGAACCGGCCCAGCTCGTTGGTCACCGCGGAACGGTCCCCGACGCGCACGGTGATGTTGGCCAATGGCTCACCGTCCTCATCCACCAGGGTCCCGGTGACGGAACCTGTACCGGTGGTGGTGCTGAAGGACCAGTTCATTTCCATGGCGTTGCCGGCCAGGTCCTTTCCGGAAACGGTCACGCGGTAGTCGCGGGCGTACTCCAGGGCCGAGGGGTTGAAGGTCAGCACGGTCCCATTCCAGGTAACGTTCCCGGATGCCCCTTCGATCGCCACATCGACCGAGGTGATGTTCATCTGCTCGGAGAACTCGATGACCACTGTGGAATTCAGAGCATTGCCAGTCCCGGTCGGCGAGACCTCGGCCGTGGGCGCCGCTGTGTCCACGACGAAGGTGACATTCTTCTCCACCGAGTTCCCGGCCTGGTCGTCCACCTTCACGAACAGCCGATGTTCCCCGTCCACCAGAGAGGTGAATATCCACCCCTCGGCCGAACCGAGCTCGATCCAATCGCCTTCATCCATCCTGACCCAGGTGTTATTGAGGCCGGAGCCGTCATCAGAGGCGGTCCATTGCGCTATTCCCTGGGTGACGTTGAGCAGAGCTCCCTCGGTCGGGAATCCTATGCTCAGGGTCGGCGCCATGGTGTCCATCACGACCGTGACCTCCACGGTGACGGAATTGCCGGCAGAGTCGTTCACCGTCAGCTTGATGACGTTCACACCCTCGGTCAGTCCGATCTCGTAGGATAACGAAGCCGCGAGGTCGCCTTGCACCTGATCGCCCAGGTCCACCTCGCTGACCATCTCCCCTCCTACGAACACCCGCAGTACGGCGTCGGTCATCGGCACCTCGTCCGAGATGTTCGCGGTGACGAACAGCCTGTCGTCGTCTGTGTACACAGTATCCTCTGGCGCCATCTCGATCGACGGTCCGGAGACGCTAACCTTCACCAGGACGGAATCGGTGACGGAGTTGCCGGCCGGGTCGGTCACCCGCACGTGTATGGTCCAGGGGCCGTCGGTCAGTCCGGAGACGGTTGAGCTCAGGCCAGTAACGGTGGTCCAGGCGCTCCCGTCCTTGCTAACCTCCGTCTTAACGATGCCATTGGTGTCCGAGGCGGTCCATTTTAGAATTACCGAACCGGTGTTGTTGTACGAGCCCTCGGTCGGGGACGTGATCAACAGGACCGGCGCCGTGGTGTCGATGGTGAAGGTGACGCTGTCGCTCCCCACCAGCCCCACTTGGTCTCTGACTCTGACGTGAACGGTGTGCGTTCCGTCGGCCAGCGTGAAGGTGTGGCTGGTTCCGCTCACCACAGTCCAGTTCAAACCGTCAGTGCTTACCTCGGTCATATCCACAGAGGACACGTCATTCACGGTCCAGGTCACCAGACCGTTCTTCACATAACCGCTCTCGTTCGGTGCGGTTATGGTGACCACCGGGGCGGTGGTGTCCACAGTGAAGGAGATCGAGGTGGAGTTCATATTGCCGGCCAGGTCCGCTGTTCGCATGTATAGGATGTGAAGGCCATCAGGAAGGTCGGCAAATGTGATGTTGACGGCATCTAGATCTGTCCACGCTCCAGTATCCAGACGGTACTGGAGATAATCTAGGCCGGTCAGGGCATCGTATGCCGTGTACTCCACCGTAATGTCGTTCCATCCGAACATCGTCCCTTCCGCCGGGGAGGTTATCTTCAGGTATGGGCTGCAGGTGTCCAGGGTGAAGTTCACTCCATTCACGCCCACGTTCCCGGCCATGTCCACGCCCTTGATGCGGAAGTAATGTCCGCCGTCTGTGAGCCCCGGGAAGATGACCGACCCGTTATAGGTCCTGGTCCAATCCGCCCCGTCCATGCTGTAATAGGTTTCAGAAATCGGTGAATACGGTATCATGGGGGGTTCTTGAACGAACGTCCAGGTGATCTCCACCGGATCGTCGTTCAGGTAGGACCCCTCGGGCAGGTAGGTGAACTCTATGGCCGGTGGATAAAAATCCATGAACAGGCCCAGCGAGCACATGGCCATATGACCAGCGGTATCGTTCACGAAGACCCACACCTGGTTCAGGCCGTCGTATAGGTCCAGTTCGAAGGTTCCGTGATAGGTCTTCGCCCCTACCGGATCAGCACCCAACCGATAACCAAATCCGATATAGTCAGCCCTGAGGACCACATAGATATCGGCCAGACCTGGGTATCCAGCGGCATCGACGGTGATGTTGTACTTGGTCGATGACGTATAGGTTGTGGAACCTTCCTCTGGATCGACGGTCAGGATCAGGGCGGTGCAGGACAAGGTCACATTATCCTCGAAGGTCCTTCCATCGCTATCGGTCATACCGACATGTATGTCATTCACACCAGGGACCAACCCAATCTCCGCCGTCCAAAGCGTGAGGCCAGAGACATTGCCGGTCTCGTTGGAGGCGATGTTGTACCAGGTGAACGACGCTATGTCATGGTGATTGATCAAAGAGCCCGACAAGGTCACCGATGACGTGTCCACCTCCGACATGTTGGCTGGTGAGGTGATATGCAGGGGACTGGTCAAGGGATATTGATCGTAAAGCAACGTGTTGCTCTGGATGGTGTAAGCGATATCGACGATGCCATCATCGTTGTCATCAGGAGAGCGATGATCATGCCAATAGTTTCCCGATGAGGCATTGTTCCAGATGTTGTATGAGAAATCAGCGGCCTGGGTGGCACCTCCGTTACATCCGATGAAGGCGTTGTTGAGGAACACATTACCGCTGTTTCCGCCCGCAATTATGTAGACCCCTTGGGAATGGGCTTCCAGGAAGGTATTGTTGGTGAACTCGTTGTTCTGATGCACCCCGCTGCCCGATGGAGCTATCAGGATCCCAAAGTTCGAACCGCCCTCGAAAAGGTTGCCTTCGATGGTGTTGTTATAGCAGGGCGCGTCGTACATCTCCAGACCGGTGGCGCCAAAGCGACAGGTGTTGTTGACCACCATGTTCTCGCTGGCCCTCCTGAGGAAGAGGTGGAAAATGTTGTTGGTCATCTCATTATTCTCTACCAGGTTTCCCGTGGAATCGCGGATCTCGATGCCGTGCGAAGCTGAGCCGATGAAATTTTCGCGGATATTGTTGCGATTCCCGTAATCAGCGAGTATTCCTATCTCGCCTCCCGTTATCTGGTTGTCACGAACGAAGTTGTCGTTGCCTTGAGCATAGAGGTTGATGCCTTGGTAGCAGTTGATGATGGTGTTGTTGGCGACGAGGTTTTGCTCGCTCGCCATTATCACGCTGATACCTGTCCACGATGTTCCGGTGATGGTATTGTTATCGATCGAACAGTAGGTCGACGACACGATGTTCATTCCGTTCTGGGTCCCCCAGATGGTGTTGCCGGTTATTCTGGAGTTCGTCACAGCCAGCTTCAATCCGTCCCCGGAGTTGTTGTCGCAGCGGTTGTTCTCGATCTGGCAAGGACCGTCGGAGTAGACCATGATGTTCGCTCCAGGTCCCCAGTTTGGATCGACGTATACCGCGTTCGATACCCAGCAGTTCCTGATGATCAAGGCCTTGGTGGTGTTGCGGACGTAGATGCCTGCCCCCTGCCCACTCGCGTCGATCCTCTTGTTCTCGATGACATATGGGTCCGCGACCGTGCCCGAACCGCTGTCCGAGACAGCCGCCAGCTCATCATCGCTGTCTACCCGGATCACACCGCTGGTCTCCAGGTCAGGCAGCGTCATGACCTCTGAATCGCTTTGGTCCTGCCCCGTGGCCAGCACTGCTCCGGGAACGGCTAATGAGGCGGTCAGCAAAATCAAGATTATGAACAATGATAATATTCTCTCATCCTTCAACATAGTATCGTCCCCACCAGATCCTCCATTGAGGATATGGGCGTCAAGCAACGCGAAGGATGATAATAATATCGACATATCTATCAAATTGGCGATAGGTCGCTAGATCGCTCAAACATTTATTGACTGGGTCGTTGCGAGCACAATAATAATTATAATCACCAAGTCGTTGCCTGCCGAAAGGTGGTTCTCCCTTGAGATGCAATAATTGTGGATTGGACTACATCGCGGACAACGCCGCTAACTGCCCGAGGTGCAACGCACCCCTGGGACAGCAGATGTACCAGCAGCCCCCGCAGCAGTACCAACAGCCGCAGGGTTACCAGGACCAGCAGCAGCCGCAGTATCAGCAGCCCCCGCAG
>CAZPFU010000025.1:15112-18228 GCA_964585915.1 uncultured Methanomassiliicoccus sp. | reverse complement strand
CTCCATTACAGGCCGGGCAGTCCGAAGCGGTCATCGAACATCTTGATCGAACGCACGCCTTTGATATCATTGAAACCAAGCAGTTCCAGGGCCTTCTTGGTGTTCTTGCCCTCCGGGTCAGCCACTCCCGGTTTGAGCTCGATCCTTATCTCTGCCACAACCATTGATGCACCGGTTGAGGAATCGCCCTCCAGTAATTAATCTTCTGCCTCAGCTCATATGTTCCAATAGTGGGATACCGCCTCGAAGGTGCCGGAAAGAATGAACTCCACGGCCATGGCCGCCAGCAGCAGGCCCATGATCCTGGTGAAGGCCATGGTACCGCCCTTGCCCATGCGGGAGAACAGGGGGTCGGCGTACTTCAGCAGAACGTACGATATGATCACGGTGGTGAAGATGCCCAGGAAGATGAAGGCGAAGTTGAGGGTGGACTCCGAGGAGTCCAGGGCGTAGGACACGTAGATCATGACCGTGGTTATGGCGCCCGGGCCGGCGAACAGCGGGATTCCCAACGGAACGACGCCCACCTCCTCTTTCTCGGTGGCCTCCTGGGCCTCCTCATCGGTCATCTTGGCCTTGGTGAGCTGCCCCTTGGTCATGGTGAAGGCGATGGAGAAGAGCAACGCACCACCGGCGATCTTGAAGGCCGGGATGGTGATGCCATATAGATCGAAGATATAATTGCCGAAGAGGGCGAAGATCACCAATATCCCCCCGGCCACTACGCAGACCTTGTTGCGGACCTTGCGCTTCTGCTCCGGGGTGTAGCCTTCGGTGATGGCCACGAACACCGGGATGTTGCCCACCGGGTTCATGATGGCGAATATGGAGGCGAAGGCGGTTATGGCGAAGGCCCAGTCCATGTCCCTTGAACAAATCTATTGGTATATAATCATGAGCAGATGACTGGCATGCCGTCTGCTAGAACAGAGCACGCAGACTTTTCGTTGCGAACCCGTTGAATTATCCAGCGTTCCAGAGCCGCCGCGGCGATGATATCGCCTTCCGCCGGGAAGGCAACACTAAAATATTCGTCAAATGTCTTGACCAGAACTAGGCTCCTGGAGAACGGCCGCAGATGAGCACCATACCGATCGACAGAACGGACATCCTGTTCCTAGAAACGCTCCTCATATTCGCAGGGCTGTGCGCCATGTCCATAATCTCGTTCATCTTCCTGCACGGCCATTTCAAGGTGAACACATCCTTCCGCGGCTACACCGTTCAGATCGAGGTGCTGAGGACGAAGATCGAGACCTTCATGTCCAAGAGCAAGCTCCGCCGCACAATCTCTCGGACGCTGAAGAACCTTCAATGACCGCCAGGTGACCGAGGCGCTCTCATCTCACTGGACTTTCGGTTCGGACCTCACCTTGCGGGCGAAGACCAGGTATCCGGTGTGGCCGAGCGTCTCGTACGACGGGCGCACGCCCCTCTCATGCACCACCATCTCCCTCTGCATGTTCTCAAAGCTCCGTATCTCCACGAAGCCCCTCCGGTTGAGGTGACGCACGACCTCTTCCAGCTGGTTCGTGTTCGGCACGTAGGCGCAGAAGCGTCCGCCGTTCCTCAGCATGGAGGAGACGTTGTCCAAAGCGTCCCAGGGGTCGGGCATGTCCAGGACCGCCGCGTCCGCCAGGATGTCCAGGCGGTCCTTGCGCACGTCACCGATCTCCAGGCGCCAGGCGTCCGAGAGGCCGGCCTTCTCCACGTTCCTTTTACCCTTCTCAGCGAACTCCGGGCGGATCTCCATGGAGACCACCTTGCCCCACGGGCGCACCTGGTTAAGCAGCGCTATGGTCAGGGCGGCCGAGCCGACGCCCGCCTCCAGGACGGTGTCCCCGGACTTGACGTTCAATTCCATGAGTATAGTGGCCGCGTCCTTGGGGGTGATGACCTGGGCGCCCCTTTCCACGGAGGACATCATCTCCGAAGCTCCAGGCACCAGTATCCAGAACCGCTTGCCGGCAACGGATATCTCCGAGCCGTCCTCGGCCGCCAGCAGCTTGTCGCCGTCGACCACGCCCATCGCCCCCAGCTTGAGCATTCCCTTGCTGAGGACCAGCCAGGTCCTCTTGCCCTTCTCGTCCAAAAGATAAACCAGGGAGCCCTCGGGAAGCATGCCTAGGGCATCCTGCCCGGGGATAAAAAGGGTTTCCTCACTCCTTGAGCTTGGCGCCGCAGTCCCGGCAGCGGACGTCCGTGGAAGATATGGCCGCGCCGCACTCCGGGCAGCGGGGGATGCCCTGGATCTGCTTCACTTCCTTCTTCGGTTTCGGCTCAGGGGCCGGCTCCGGCCTCTTCTCCTCCTTCGGGGGCTGCTTAGGCTCCTCGTCCTTCAGCTTGTATTCCGGAGGCTGGTAGCTTTTCGGATCAACGGCCTTGTCCCGGTCCTTCTCCTTCATCGAGCGGACGCCGATGAAGGCCATCAGGCCGAGCACGGAGAGGAAGAACCCTATGATCACCCATACGACATCCACCTTCCCCTCCTTGTCCATGAGCCGATACAGGTAGAACGATATGAACACGCCTATCGCCAGCCATATCAAGATCGGTATCCAAAGGTCCAGTTCCATCCCTTCCTGTCCGGCAAGATTGATTTGGGCATATATCAAATTGATTTACCGCCGGGGCAAGCGTAATAAGCACGGAGCTTCCGTATGTTCATCATGGGCTTCCCCCGGGTCCTGTCGATAATACCGCTGGTACTGCTGCTCTCAGCGGGAGCGGTGGCCGCGCACTCCCCGCAGCTAGCCGACGGGAACACCTCACCGGAGACGGCCATGGTGATCGAGGACGCGGCGAAGTCCTGGGCGTTCTACTCGCACCTGCACCGGGGCGAGGCTCTCTATTACACCTTCGAGATCGAGGAGGGGGACCGCCTGCTGCTGAATCTGATCATCCCAGTGGAGGACGGGGATGACGGTTTCCTGCCAAGGATGGCGATCATGGCCCCCGGGATAGCCGACGAAGGCGCTCTGCCGTCCTGGGTGGAGGTTCCCGACGGATACGGTCATATGGTGATCGACACCGCCTTGCCTGAGACGGCGACCTATGAGGGCTTCTCCCCCAGCTCCTTCTACGACCTGGGCAGGACCGACGAGCCGGCGCCGGTG
>CAZPFU010000025.1:11804-15012 GCA_964585915.1 uncultured Methanomassiliicoccus sp. | reverse complement strand
CTGAGCCGCTGGACCTCCAGCATTCCCTTTTCATGCTGTCCGGGTTATTCCTTACCGGAACTGCCGCCATGACCCTTTTCCAGACATTGGTATCGGTCAGGGACAGCCATCTGGGCGCCGAGGTGATGATATCCATTTTCCTTTTCGTGATCCCGTTATCGCTGGGGATACTGGTACTGCGGAAGGGATGGAAGGTGGGGCCGCTGACCAAGGGGGGAAGGATAAGAATGGGCATCGTCGGCCTTCTGTCCATCCTCGCCTGGGCCGGCTACCTGGTCGGTCCG
The DNA here is from genome assembly GCA_964585915.1 of uncultured Methanomassiliicoccus sp. Taxonomy (GTDB): domain Archaea; phylum Thermoplasmatota; class Thermoplasmata; order Methanomassiliicoccales; family UBA472; genus UBA472. The sequence continues at coordinate 14,728 of CAZPFU010000025.1, read as the reverse complement.
ATGCTGGTGGTCCTCGCCGCGTTGCTGCCCGAGCGTATCGCAAAATGGCCGCGTCAGAACACGCCGAAGTAGTCCACGGCCAAAAGGAAGAGGCATATGGCGATCGCGGTAGGTACCGCTATAACGATCCCGGCCTTGGCCATGTCCCTCCGGCCGACCTTCTTGGTGGCGTAGATCAGGGTGAAGGGCGGGGTGCCGATCGGTGTGATGAAGCTCAGCGAGACGCACAGCCCGCAGGTCAGCACCAGCAGTTCCGGATGGACGCCCAACGCCATCGACAAGCTGAGCAGGATGGGGATGAACATGGCCGCGGTGGCGGTGTTGCTTATGAAGTTGGTTATGGTCACCGTAACAAAGGCCACGGCCAACAGGACGACCAGCAGCTGGGCGCCCAGCAACGCGTCCCCCAGGGCGTCCGCCAGCCACTGCGCCGCTCCTGAGTACACCAGGCCTTCGCCCAACGCCAGTCCGGAACCGATGATCAGGAACACGTCCCAGGATATGGACCGGGCGTTCTCCCACTGGATCGAACGCACCACGAACAGGAAGACCGATGCCGCCAGGGCGACCACCGCCGCGCTCATGAAGGATGGCGGCAATCCCAACCAGGAGGCGATGTCCGCGCCCAGCACCCAAAGGACCACCGTGGGCAGGAAGACCATCAGGGTCCGCCTCTCGCCATCGGAAAGGGGGCCCATCGCCTCCGCCTCCTTTCGTAGCTCATCGATCTGCAGCCGCTCGCCGTGCGACGGGAAGAGCCGGGTCAGAAGGAACCAGGCCAGTAAAAGAAGGATGAGTCCGACCGGCACGCCGATGGTCATCCAGTCCAGGAAGGTGAACTCCTGCTCTTTTGAAAGTAATCCGGCGGCGATGGCGTTTGGAGCTGAACCGGTCACGGTCATCATTCCGCCGGCGGCGGAGCCTATGCCGATACCGAGCAGCATGCGGGCCGTGACATGCTCCCCCAACCCCTGCAGGCGCGACGAGATGCCGAGCACCACCGGGATAAGGATGGCCACCGCGGCGGTGTTGGATATCCACATGCTCAGGAAGGCCGCGGTTGCCATGAGGAAGAAAAGGGTCTTATCGCGATTGCCTTCGGCCTTCAGGACCATGGCGTAGGCCAAACGCTTGTCCAGGCCGTTCAGGCGCAGCGCTTCGGCGAGGATCAGGCCCCCGATCATCAGGAAGACCACCGGGTCGGCGTAGGGCGCCAGGGCGTCCGCGGCCGGGAAGACGCCGAAGAGCGTGAGCAGCACCGGGACCAACAGCGCCGTGACCGGCAGCGGCAGCGACTCAAAGGTCCACATCATGGCGATGCAGAGAAATATTCCCAAGGAATCCTGCACCCGGCGGTCCAGGTCCATTGGGGCCAGAACAAAGATGGCCAGGGTCAGGAAGGGCAGGATGAGCTTGAAGGCCCGCTGCTGCAGCGGGCTCAAGGAGCGGAAGAACTTGAAGAACGGAAGGCGGTCAGCTAGCGAATAGATGACGTTGCCCAGCGGGCGCCTCTCCTCCCCGTCCGCCATGCCAGCACAATGGGTGCCAGGAATATATTAGGTTCACCTGGGAACAAGATTTTAATAGGCCGACCACGTTTGACGCCCGATGGCCGAACAAGCCTACCCTAAGAAGGCCCTGAGCATATTCTCCCTGCTGCTTATCGTGGCAGCGGTGCTGTTCTACTGGGTGTGGGGAGTCTCCTACGGAAGCTGGAACATCTTCTCCGCGGAGAACATGGGGGTCTACTCCATCTTCGTCGTACTGCTCGGGCTGGGCGTCTTCGGCCTGTTGCTCGCCAAATACAAGCAGTGAGCGGCGGAACTATTATATCTAGTCCAGCTGAATATTGTCCAGAGGCGGGATATTTGAAGAAGTTGGGCAGCTGGTTCGTGCCGTACCTGATGGGTCTCCTGATCGTGTTCGAAGGGGTGGCCCTGGTGGTCCTGGCTCGGGAGATCGAGCTGGTGGACGTCCTGGTCATGGACCAGATGATGACCATGATACTTGGTGCGGTCCTGATCGTGCTGGGACTGTTATTGTTCATACCGGTGTTCCCGCAATTGCAGAAGTTGAGCGAGAGGCTCATGAAGCGCATGCAGGTGGCGGCCGCGGTGGCCGTCCTGGTGATATCGCTCATATTCCTGCTCATCGCCGCCCCGGCCGAGGTCGAGGGGTACGGAAGCATTGGCAAGAACTGGGTGGTGCTGGCCGCCGCCCAGCTGTTCCTGCTTGCGATACTAGCTTTCGTGTTCATGTACTACGAGCCGCTGGCCAACCGCCGCCTGGCCTGGCTGGAGTGGCTGGGAATGTTCGCCGCCTGCCTGGTGATAACCGAAGGGATAGTCATATTCGGTCTGCGCGGGGAGCTCAACGTGCACGGTCAGCTGACCAGCGGGCCGGAGCTCATGATCGTCATCGGCGTGGTGCTCGTGGCTCTAGGAATAATGGAGATGGTCATCTTCAACCGCCGGCGGGAGGGCGAATCGGAGAAAGCATTGGAGATGATGGACTGGGTCGGTCTCGGCGTCAGCATCGCCATCGGCGCTATCGGCCTGTTCGGTCTGATGATCACCACCTCCATGACCCTGGACGGGACGATATACAGCTACTACTGGCTGCTGATCGCCGCCATGGCGCTGGCCCTGCTCGCCCCGCTGCTGAACTACACGCAGACGGTGGTGGCGGGACGAGAGGGATGGAACATGGACCTCGGGCTGATCACCACGATACTCCTGCTGTTGGCCATCCCCTTCGCCGTGGCCTTCTGATCACATCGAACGGGCGGCGTAGGTGGGCTTCTCTACAGGTGCCCCGCAGACAATGCACTTGCCGTGGTACTCTTCCTTGTTGTAAGGTGAGCCCAGCATCTTGAGGCCGGTCCTCTCCTCGAACTTGCGGCCGCACTCCTCCTCGCCGCACCA
>CAZPFU010000025.1:0-11704 GCA_964585915.1 uncultured Methanomassiliicoccus sp. | reverse complement strand
TCGGACATACCGAAGGTGGTCTGGTGGGCGAACTTGTGCTCGCCCTTCTCATCTTCGTACGTGATATTGAACGGCCGGGAGAAGTTCTCCCGGTAGTGGTGGATGGAACCGAGCTGCAGACTCCGTCCGTCCGGAAGCAGGGTGTCCACTCCCACGGTGTAGTACGCACCAGGGAACTTGTCCCATTCCGTGCGGCGCAGCAGGAAGTACGGCAGGCAGAGGTGCTTCATGATGTTCTCGAGGATGACAAAATCTTCCTCAACCTGGCGCTGCGCGTCCGCCTCGTCCACGTGACAGGTGTGCGATTCGAAGAAATGTATCTCGCGGACGCGGATGAAGGCCCTGGTCTGCTTCGTCTCATAACGGAATGTGTTGACCAGTTGGTAAGTTTTAAGCGGCAGGTCGGTGTGCGAGCGGACCCAGAGGGCGAATATCGGGTACATGGCCGTCTCGCTGGTGGGGCGTAAAAGTAATCGAACGTCCAGTTCGTTCAGCCCGGCGTGGGTGACCCAGTAGACCTCGGCGTCGAACCCCTTGATGTGGTCCTTCTCCTTCTTGAACTCCGTCTCCGGGATGAGCAGGGGGAAGCAGACCTCGTCGTGCCCGGTGGCGTCGCACTCCTCGCGGATGTAGGTGTCGATGAAGCGCATGATCTTCCAGCCGTAGGGCGTCCAGACGTTCATGCCCTTGATCGGGTAGCGCTTATCGGTGAGGTTGGCCAGTTCCACGATCTCGTTGTACCACTCGCTGAAATCCTCTTGCTTCCTCATGTGCGCACGCTCGTTCGGATTGAATCGGAATGGATGGTATCGCTTTAATGTTTTGCAGAAGGAAAACGCTTTTTTTCCGACGCTTATCTTAGTTATAAAAAACATATAAAATATATTTATATCAGGAAATTCAATGCGAAGCCGGTCATTATGGTGGGGGACGCTAGCAAAGGCTATGAGATTGCCAGATTTTCGGATGAATGGGCGGAGGACACGGGCAAGAGACTGTTCACAAAAATCTATCCTTTCCTAGGATTCATAGTGATTCCAGTGGTCCTGGCCGCTTTGTTCACCATACCTGGGGCGGATGCTGAACTTAGGAGCTTGACGATATTGGTCACCATGCCCATGGTAATCATCATGGCCTTGTTCGCCTACTTCGTGCTTGATAATGTACTGTCGGGTAAGCGCAACCCGATAATCATCTATTCTAACGGCATCGAGCACGTCCACGGCCGTTTAGATTATATTCGAAAAATACCAGACTTCGTCCCCAGAACCTCTATTACCCACGTAGAGATGCACGAATTTGATCAGGAGCAGGTCAAAGGCAGGCCTAGGTTCATTAGTGTCAAGATCAAGACCAGGGAAGGGAAGGAGAAGTTCATCGCCGCCAGGCGCGTCGAGAGAATGATAGGGTTCCGAGAAGCGGTGACGAAGATAGGGGTCCCGATTGTCGACAGTGGCAATGGGGCCGTTGCCGGACCGGTTAGAGCAGCTTCCTACTCCCCCGCGTCATCGTCGAATGATGGCTTCATCTTCTGCGATGCCTGCGGCAGCCGTGTCGATAGTGGCGCATCATTCTGTGGTCGTTGTGGGAAGAGGGTCCGCTAGGCTCATTCCAGGATGGCCTTGGCCACTTCCGGCGCCACGGAGATCTGCGAGACCTCCGATTCCAGGGTATTGGCGCAGGCCAGCTTGTCCACGTGCTTCTTGAGGTTGTCCAGGGCGTTCCCTACGAACAATCCGTGCGTGCAGGCGGCCATAACGGTTCTGGCACCAAGCCTCTTCAGCTCTTCCGTAGCCGCCACGATGGTCCCGCCGGTGGAGATGATATCGTCCACGATGAGCACCTTGCGGTCCTTGGCGTCGATGTTCTTGGGCGTCATGTGCACGTGCGTGCCGGACAGCCTTGTTTTGACCAAATAGTCCCAGTCCACGCCCAGCTTCTCGGCGGTCCAGCCGGCACGTTTCAGAGCGCCCTCGTCCGGTGCGAGGACCAGGTCCACCCCGTACTCCTTGAAGAAGTCCCCGACGCAGGGCGCCGCGTGAACGTCCTTCACCTTGGCCTTGGTGAACCAGTCCATGATGGAAGGGTTGTGTATGTCCACCAGGATGACCCGGTCGGCGTTCATCTGGATATGCTCGACCATTACCTTGGCCGAAAGAGGCTCGCCGCGGTTGAAGCGCTCGTCCTGCCGGGCATAGCCGAAGTAGGGGATGACGCAGGTGACCTTCTCCGCTCCCAGTCCCAGGGCGGCGTCCTGAAGAAGCAACAGTTCAACGAGCTTGTCGTTCGGATAGGAGTTCTGGACGATGACCACCTCGCCGCGCAGCGCCTCTCGCTCGATCCGCGCGTAGGTCTCGCCGTCAGGGAAGGTCTTAGTGACGGCCTGCACGTATTCGCCGTTAAGCTGCTTGGCCAGGTCCTTGGCCAGATTGGATGAGGCGGAGCCGCCGATGACTATCATCGCCCGGAGATTAGGTTACCGATAAATAAGAGATTCTGCCCGGCTGGTGCTGTCTGACGCGGAGGTCCCTCGCCACCGTATGTATTCAGCACCTCCCCAACTTATTTATCGTGCGCGCCTTATATCTAAGCCGGATGGGAATGCAAACCAATTCTATTTCAGAGTCCAGCGGTAAGGCCGCCCTTCCTGCCGAGGAAGAGGAGGAGTTCGTGGAGGAAGAGGTCCTGGATGACAATGTCGAGGACGTCGGCACTCCGGACGAAGTTGTAGTTCACCGGGAGCGTAAGCCCTCGCAGCACACCCTGGAGGACGAGAAGTACGGCCACCTGGACGGTGTCGGTATCATTTACGGCAACGTCGGAGCCACTTCTTTCCATCTGCGGGTGCTCGGGGACCTGCAGAAGATGGATTACGTTCAGGTCGTGCACCAATCGCACGGCTGGGTGCTCGGTCAGGTTGCGGATATGGAACGCAAGACCGATCTTACGCTCGAACGTGCAAAGAAGCTCAGCGAGGGCATGGACGTGGAGATCGACGAGATCGTCATCGCCCAGATATCCGTCCTAGGTTACCGGGACGAGAGGAAGCTGCTGCAAGTTCCGCGTTCTCCGTTCAAAGCGGGCGACATGGTCTACCGGGCCAAGGACCAGCTGATCAAGGAGGTCATCGGCCTCAAGGAGGGAACTCCCACCGGCGCCTACCTCGGCAAGCTGTTCGGCTACGACATCAACGTCGAGGTGGACATCAACGCCATGGTCCAGAAGCATGTCAGCATTCTGGCCAAGACCGGCGGCGGCAAGAGCTTCCTGTGCGGCGATCTGGTCGAGGAACTGATGAAGCACGACGTGACCGTGCTCATCCTTGACCCGCACGGCGAGTACGGCGCCATGCGCGACATAGGCTCGGTGATGCCCGGGAAGCGCGACTTTGGGATCGAACCGATGGGCTTCAAGGAAAAGATAATGGAGTTCGCGACCGACACGACGATAAACAAGGACGCCAAGCCCCTGAAGTTCACCCTGGCGAACATCGACGCTCGCGACCTATTGGCGCTCACCACCATCAAGAACGGCAAGGTGTACTTGAACGCTTTACGAAAAGCTATAGACGGTCTCAAGGCCGTAAAGAAGGATTATGGGCTAAAAGAGATAATCGCCATGCTGGAGTCCGACGAGGACGCCAACAACCAGACGCTCATCGCCGAGCTGGCTTATCTCAACGAGGTCAACATCTTCGCCCCGCAGGGAACCAAGATCGACGAGCTCATCGCTACCGGAAAGACCACCATCATCAATCTCAAGGGAACGCCCCCGGACATCCAGGAGCTTATTGTAACGAGGCTCGCTACAGCGATGTTCGAGCTGCGCAAGCTCGGCAAGGTCCCGCCGATGATGATGATAGCGGAAGAGGCGCACAACTTCTGTCCGCAGCAGGGCGTCACCTCATGCTCAAAAATATTCCGCACCATCGCCGCGGAAGGCCGCAAGTTCGGTCTTGGACTGACGATCATCTCGCAGAGGGCGGCCAAGATCGATAAGAACGTGCTCTCGCAGTGCAACACCCAGATGATACTCAAGGTCACCAACCCCAACGACCTGAAAGCGATCGTCTCGTCCGTGGAAGGCCTTCAGGAAGGGATGGACCAGGAGATCCAGAGGCTGCCTATCGGCGTCGCCTTGATCATGGGCGGGAACGTCCAGATGCCTCTGTTCGTGGAAGTTCGTCCAAGGCAGAGCAGGCACGGCGGGGAGTCCGTGGAGATCATCCCCTCCAAGAGGCTGTGAGATGAGGGACACCATTTCCAAGGAGCATTTGGACCGTTACCTATCGATAACGAAACGCGCTTTGGAGAAGGTCACCATCTCCGCGCCGGAGCGGTCCTTCAATCGTAAATTAGCGGACTCGTTCCTGGAGATGGCGCGGACGTACTTCTCGGACGCCAAGCACTTCGCCGAGCAAGGGGATTACGTGAACGCGTTCGCTTCGGTCAACTACGCCCACGGCTGGCTTGATTGTGGCGCTAGGATCGGCCTGTTCGACGTGGGCCAGGACGACCAGCTGTTCACGCTGTACGAGTGATCAGAGCAGCCGCGGTCCTTTCGTATCAACGGAGCAGCGATAGACCTCGCCGAACTGCGATAACGTCTCGGCCAGAAGGTCCATGTCCGGGCCCGTGGCGAAGACGGAGTTGCCGATCATGGCCTGGCTGGCCCAGCCCCATTTCTTCGCTTCCCAGACCGCCCTGCGTACCTCGGGCGTGGCCAGGCCGGAACCTTCCATGAACTCGTTCGATAAGCGGAAGAAGTTCTCCAGGGTCGGTTCCTTCATCAGCTTGTCGACGCTCTGCGCGCCGATGGAGTTGATCTTCTCCATTATCTCTCTTTTTGAAAGCATCTCCGCCGTGGGGATGGACGGTCCCACTACAGCAAGGGCAAGGTCCATGTGCCCGTTCATTCTACCGACCTCGCCGATCGGCGGCAGCCCTGGGCGTTTGCGCAGCTCGATGCCCCCGCGCATGATACCGGAGACATCGCCCATCCCGGTGCGGTTGATTATCTCCGCCGAATGCGCCGCGGCGTACGCTTCCTTCTCCGGCAATTTTAAAAGGTGCGCCAAAGCCCAGGCTGCGGATATGGAACCTGCGGCACTCGTTCCAAAGCCCTGCGCCACCGGTAGCTGCAGCTCGTTGCGCACCTTGACGTCATAAGGACGGTCTCTTAGGATGTTGCGGACGGCCTTCTCCGTAACAGGCGCGTCGGCCTTCAGACCGTTCAACCAGATGTCCACCTTTCCCATGCCGTCCGTTAGTTCGACCTCGCTTATTACGCCCAGTGAGATGCTCAGTCCCGCGCCGCGGGAACCGCAGGTCATGACGTCCTCATGCTGGCATACCTGGAACAGACCGGTGATGTGTCCGGGGCAGAAGACCTTGGCCCTCATATTCCCGCCATCTCCTTGATCAGCTGATGCGCCACTTCCGACTTGGTCCCCTCGATCTCGCTCTGATATCTGGAGCGAACGAAGATGACCTTGGTGCTGCCGGCCTTGACGTCCTTAAGATCGTTCGCCACAACCGCCGACAGGTAGTTGCGGTTGAGCGATTCGATGGCCTCCTTGACCAGATCGACCCTGTCAACTCCGGACTCGGCCTTGAAACCGACGACCTTGTCGCATTTCTTGACGATGAGAGGAAGCATCTTCGGGACGGACCTCAGCTGAAGCTTGGTGACCTTGGCCTCCGAGGGGAGCTTTCCGCTCTTCCGGTCGAAGGTGAAGTCCGATAGCGCCGCGGGAACGACCACCATGTCGTGATCGATGTCCGGTATCATCGCCTCCAGGTCGGCCAGGCACTCGAAGCGCCTGGTGGGGATGAATGTTGGCAACGTTACAGAGCATCGTCCCATCCAAAGCTCCACGTCCGCCCCCTCATGATAGGCGGCCTTGGCCATCTCCACCGAGGTCTCGCCGGTCCCCTTGTTGGTGACGATGCGCATGTCGTCCAGGCTCTCCGCGGAGGAGCCGCCGATGATCAGGACGCGGCGCCCTTTCATTTTTCCGTCAGAAAGCTTGCGTATGACGGCGTGAACGATCTCCTCCCTCACCGCAATCTTTGCCTTCTTCCCCTCCATGCGCGGACCGATAAATTCAACGCCGGCCCTCTTCAGTTTTTCAATGTTCTCGGCCACCATGGGGTTGTTGAACATCGCGCCGTGCATGGCCGGGGCGATGAGGATGGGAACTCCGGAACCCAGGGCCACGGTGGCCATGGTCGTCACGGTCGTATCGTCGATGCCGCAGGCGATCTTGGAGATGGTGTTGGCGGTGGATGGGGCGATCAATAACAGGTCAGCCCTTCCCTGCACGTCGCCCATGAGCGCCACGTGCTGCACCCGGCCATCCAGTTCCACGATCGCCTCCTGTCCGGTGGCGAAGCTCATGGCGTAAGGCGTCACCAGCTTCTGCGCCTCCGGCGTAAGCACCGGAATGACCGTCGCGCCGTGACGCATGAGGTCTCGTGCTAACTCGAAGCACTCCACGGCGGCGATGGAACCGGTGATGCCCAGCACTATCTTCTTCCCTTTCAAAAGGGAGGACTGGCTACCGACGATAGCCTCGGAAGGGTGCATGCTGCTAAATTCGGGCGACTCGATTTAAACGTATGCCTGAACTATTTTCTTGAGGGATTCCAGCACGTCCTTGATGTCGCCATTGGAATCGACGACGGTCCACTTGGCCTCCTTGGCCAGGGTGAGATAGGTGTTCTGGACCTTGGCCAAATAACCCTCGCGCTCGAACTTGCTCAGCTCTCCCCTGTTCCCAACGCGGTGCATGGCGATCCCGGGGTCGCTGGTCAGCAATACGGTGACGTCAGGATGACGCACGACCGGTCCGTTGAGGTTCAGTAACCACGACACGGCGTTGTCGCCCATCTCCTTCTCCAGGGCCGCGCCTTGGTACGCCACGGTGGATCCGTAGTAACGGTCGCAGATGACGACCTTTCCTTCCTTGAGCATCTCCTCAATACGTAACGTATGCTGGCATCTGTCAGCCGTAAAGAGCAATGATTCCGTTCGGGGGTCGAGGTCCTCCTGGTTGGCGCGGCGGACCGCTTTTCCGAGCCAATCGTCGGTCGGTTCCGCCGTAAGCACAACTTCCCGGCCCTTCTCCTCCAGCCAGGCCTTGAGCTTCCTGGACAGCGTGCTCTTACCCGTTCCGTCGATGCCCTCCAGCACGATGAAGACGCCCTTTCCGCTCATCTCGAACCCGCCTTTCGCTGGTATATCCTCCAGCTGAGTATGAGCTCCTTTGCCGCGTACACCTCGTCCACGCGGGAGATGGAGGTCGTTCTCGGTGATGCCTTGATCTCCGCCGGGTCGCCGTTGGCGATGTCCAACAGGGCTTGGGCGTACCTGTCCAAGGTTTCCTTGCTCTCCGATTCGGTCGGCTCGATCATGAGCGCCTCCTCGACCAATGACGGGAAATAAATCGTGGGGGACATGAACCCCTTGTCCAGCAACGCCTTCGCCACGTCCGTGGCGTGCACCCCCTTCTCCTTGGCCAGTTTTTTTGCCGACACTACAAATTCATGCTTACGCAATTGCGCGAACGGCATCTCGTAGACGGGGACCACTCTGCTCTTGAGGTAGTTCGAGTTGAGCACGGCCTTCTGCGAAACTTCCCGGAGGCCGTCCCCGCCCTGGGCCATGATGTAGGCGTACGCACGAACGAGAACGGCAAAGTTGCCGAACATGGAACGAACTTTACCGATGCTGTCCGCGCGGTCGTAGTCCAGGCGGTACTTTCCTTCCTCGGACACAATACGCGGAACGGGAAGGTACGGCGCCAGCAGCTCCTTGACGCCGACCGGACCTGCGCCAGGTCCGCCTCCGCCGTGCGGCGTGGCGAACGTCTTGTGCAGGTTGAAGTGCACGATGTCGAAGTTCATTACGCCCGGCGCCGTCATGCCCATGATGGCGTTCAGGTTCGCCCCGTCGTAATAAAGCAGCGCCCCGACGGAATGCACCATCTCCGCTAATTTCGTTATATCCTTCTCGAACAGTCCGAGGGTGTTGGGATTGGTGACCATCACGGCTGCCGTACGTTCGGACAGCGCAGCTTTCAAAGCTTCCAGGTCCACGCATCCGTCCGGTCCAGACGGTATTTCTATAACGGTGAAGCCGGCCATGGCCGCGCTGGCCGGGTTCGTGCCGTGAGCCGAGTCCGGGACGATGACCTCGCTGCGGGGGTCCTCCCTATCCTCATGATACGCCTTGGCGATGAGCATGCCGGTGAACTCCCCGTGCGCTCCGGCCGCAGGCTGCAATGTGACAGCATCCATGTAGGAGATGGCGCACAGCGCCTTCTCCAGCTCGCGCATGAGACGTAGCGCTCCTTGCATGGAATCCTCGTCCTGGCAGGGATGAACGGACGTTACGGTCGATAGCGACGCGAGCTTGTCCGCGTACTTCGGATTGTACTTCATGGTGCACGAACCGAGCGGATACATTCCGTTGTCCACGCCGAAGTTCATCTGTGATAGGTTCACGTAATGACGTACGACATCCATCTCCGGGATGTCCGGGAGGCAGAGGTCCTTTCTCTCCATTCCCTCTGGTACTTTTACGTCATCCTCGCTCATGAGGCAGAAGTCGTTCTCACCGCGCAGCTCGAAGATGAGCGGCTCATCGTATCGCGCCTGACGGTAGCTCATTGCGCCACCTCCTCGAGTGCGGCGATCAGACGGTCCATATCGTCGTCGCTGGTCATCTCGGTGGCCGTGAGCAGCATATGGTCCGTCAATCGAGGTACATGCCTCTGTAACGGGAGCCCGCCGATGATACCGTTCCGCAATAGCAATTTGTTCAGCTTCTCCGGCCTTACTGGTGTTTTTACCACGAACTCATTGAAGTGGGCGCCGCTGAACACCGGGGCGTCGAATCCCTCGATCTCGTCCACGCGTTCCATCAGTTCCGACGCCTTCTTCATGTTGATCCTGGCGACGGAACGCAGGCCTTTGGAACCGGTCATGCCCAGATAGGCCGAAACGGCCACGGCCAATAACGCCTCGTTGGTGCAGATGTTAGAAGTCGCTTTGCTCCTCCGGATGTGCTGCTCTCTGGTCTGCAGGGTCATGCAGAACGCGCGGCGGCCGTCCTGGTCCTTGGTCATACCGATAAGCCGCCCGGGCATCTTGCGCACGTGCTCCATGCGGCAGGCGAAAATGCCTAACGAGGGGCCGCCGACGTTCATCGGCAGTCCCAGCGGCTGGCCTTCGCCGATGACGATGTCCGCGCCGTACTCGCCCGGAGGTTTGACCAGGGCCAGGGACAGGGGATTTACGCCTACGACCAACGGAAGGTCAGGGAACTCCTGCTTCAGTTTCGGCGCCTGCGAGTCGATGATGCCGAAGAGATTGGGAACTTCAGCGTAAATGCCGCAGACGTCCTCGGTCATCTTTTCTCGAATCGAGTCAAGGTCCAGTTCCCCGGTGAACGGGTCATAGCTGTACTCCACCACGTTCAGCTTGGCCCCGGAAACGTAGTTCTTGAGAACGGAGCGCTTGTCCCAGGACATTGCCTCCGGCACAAGGAACGTCCTCTTCGGTTGGATGCGGTGGCACATGGTGGCCGCTTCTCCGAGGGCGGTAGACCAATCGTAATTGGATGAGTTCACAGCATCCATTGCCGTCAGTTCGGCAATGTAGCTCTGATATTCGAACAGCGACTGCAGCATGCCCTGGCTTATCTCCGCTTGATATGGCGTATAGGACGTGATGAACTCCGAGCGGGAGATGATGGTGTTCACGGCCGAGGGAATGAAGTGATGGTAATAGCCACCGCCGAGGAAGCATGGCGCTTGGTCCGCGGTGAGATTGTCGGACAGCATGGCCTGCACTTGGCGAACGACCTCCATCTCGCTCCGGCCCTTGGGAAGCGGGATATCGTCGATCCGAACCTCCCCTGGAATGTCTGAGAACAGCTCTTCCACGTTCTCTATCCCAAGCTCATCCAGCATCCTGCGGTCCAACGGCATGGTAACGAGTCCTCCTAGGCCGATATCTCAATAAATAGTTTGGCTGGCCATGCCTTGACACGCAATTTTTAAGGAAACATCATTTGCGCCTGGCCTGCACTTCCTGCACCAGGCGCGAGAAGAGCGACGGTAAGGATTGCACGTCCTTGATGTCCTGCTTGGCCACCACCACCAATCTTTGGCGCAAGGTATCGTCATAAGGCACGGCGTTGGATTGCAGCGCGTTCCTCAATAATCGTCCAAGCTGTCCGCCCTTGCGGTCCCAGTCGGTCATGATGATAGCGGTCTTATCGTCCCTGGCCAAACGCTCCGCGATGGCGAAGATGCCGTCGCTGCTCTGCACCTGGACCATCTCGCCCTTGACGCCCAGGATAGTCAGAGCGCCGCGGTCCCTCATGCCCTCCACGAGAATGACCGCCTTCGGATCGCGGGAGATCAGCTCCTCCAGCACCGCCTGGATCTCGTCCAGGCGTTCCTTCGGCGACCGCCCAAGGGTCATGGTCCTCCACTCAATGATTTTTTGACAGCATCTTCAGAAGCTTGGATCCGAACCACCTTCATGCGCTGCGTGTGCCCTCTGGAAACGGTGACCTTCGCTCCGAGCACCGAGGAAAGAAGCTCCTCCACCTCCTCGTTGGCCCGGCCGCCCTCGGGAGGGGCTCTGACCTTAACCACCAGGCGGTGACGCCAGGGGTCCACGCCCTGCACACCAGGCGAGGTACTGTTCGGGGTGACGATGATATCCATCTCCGACCCGTCCGCCGACGGCCGCAGGCACTTGGAGAGGTCCACGCTCCCCGAACGGACGGAGGATTACTTAATCCTTCAGAGAATTGGAACGACTGGCGTTTCTGTTTTTGATGAGCTAGGTCAGTTTCTTATATCAACAACCGAATCCGTCTGCGATGGCGCCTCCGCTCGAACAGCTCAACTACAAGGAGGTCACCGAGATCCACCGCAAGGAGAAGAACTCTCCCGATCTGGTGGAGATAAGGCGTGACCTCTATCCCGCCTTCCGGGACTATTTGGAGAAGGTGAGGAAGGAGAGCGAGGAGGAGATAAAGAAGGACCCGCTGTCCTTCAAGGCCACCAGCATGACCAACGAGTTCAAGAAGGTCTCCACCAAGGGCAGTCAGATCTTCTTCTTCCGCATGCGCAAGATAACCAATATGGCCACGCGTGCTTCGGAGGGGGCCAAGATCGACCTTGGGCGCCTGACGGACGAGGAGCGGGAGATGTACGATCAAGTGCTTCGCGCAATAAACGAGTGCCGCGAACTGGCCATGGAAGGCAAGGCGCCGGTGCCCAGGGAACCTGTTCCTTCCGGTTCGGTATGCGCCACGGTCGATCAGGGGCAGCTCAGACAGGCGCTCAGCATGGTGAACGGGAAGACCCCGTCACCGCAGCCGCCGGAACCGGCGGAAAGGGTGCTGGTGCGGATCTTGGACGATCTGCCGGAGATTGCTGGTATGGACCGGCCGTATAAGCTGGCGAAGAACGATGTCGTTAATCTCCCGGCGCCGATCGGCTGCGCACTGATCAAGCGAGGCAAGGCACAGGAGATAGTTCCCTTCTGGCGGAAGGCGGAATAGGCGGAATTCCGCAACGTTTATCTATACCAATATGTTTCCTGGGCTTACTCGGGCTCGTAGCTCAGCTAGGTAGAGCAATCGGCTCTTAACCGATGGGCCGAGGGTTCGAATCCCTCCG
>CAZPFU010000024.1:8519-19321 GCA_964585915.1 uncultured Methanomassiliicoccus sp. | reverse complement strand
CTGGACTGGGACGCGCCCGACAACGGTGGAGCGGCCATCGAGAAGTATAACATCTACCGCAAGAACGATAGCGGGGTATACCTGCTGCTGGCCTCCATCGACGGGGACGTGACCTATTACAAGGACACCGGCCTGGAGAACGGCAAGGAGTACTTCTACATCGTCACCGCGGTCAATCCCGCCGGTGAGGGCCCGGAGAGCGATCCCGTGTCCGCAACTCCGGAGGAGGGCATGGACATGATGCTCATCATCGTGATCGTCATCGTCGTGCTGGCCGCGGTCGGTGTAGGTGCGTTCTTCTTCCTGAAGAAGAGCGGCAGGATTTGAGAACGAGGGCCCAGCCCCTCCCCTTTTCCCATTTTCATTTTTCTAATCCTCAGTTTTATAACCAAAGTGGTCATTGTGAAGGTCGATGGCTGACGATTGGACCGAGCTCTACCGTCCTCAGGGACTTTCCGAAGTGGTAGGCAACCCCAAGGTCATCAAGGACCTGCAGCAGTGGGCCGTCTCCTGGGAGGAAGGCCGCCCCGAGTTCAAGGCGGTGGTGCTGATGGGTCCGCCCGGCGTGGGCAAGACCAGCGCCGCACTGGCGCTCGCCAGGGACTTCAAGTGGGGTGTGGTGGAGATGAACGCCTCCGACCAGAGGAACGCTGACGCCATAAAGAAGGTGGCAATACGCGGCTCCCGCTCCGAGACCTTCAACGACGATGGGGAGTTCTTGTCCAGCAAGGAAGGCCATCTGAAGCTGATAATCCTGGACGAGGCGGACAACATCTTCGGCCGCGAGGATTCCGGTGGCATACCAGCCATCGCGGAGCTGGTGGCCAACACCCGACAGCCAGTTATACTGATCGTCAACGATTTCTACGAGCTGAGCCGGAAGAGCTCGGCCATCAAGAACAACACCTTGCAGCTGAAAGTATCAAAGGTCCAGGCGGCCACCATGCGCAACGTGCTGCGCCGGATAGCCATCGATCAGGGGCTGGAAGTGCCGCAGAGGGTGTTCGAGACCATAATCGAGAACTCCAACGGGGACATGAGGGCAGCGGTGCGCGACCTTCAGGCGGTGGGGGAGGGCAACGCGGACATGGGAGAGGACGACGCCTTCGTGCTGGAGAGCCGCATGTCCGTGCGCAGCATGTACGACCTCATGCGAGACATTCTGCATGAATCGGACTCCCGACGCGCCAGGCGCACGGCCATGGACGTGGACGAAACACCGGAGCACATCATGATGTGGCTGGACGAGAACGTTCCGTTGGAGTACAAGGACCCCCAGGACCTGCATCGGGCCTTCCAGCATTTGGCTCGCACCAGCACCTTCCTGGCCCGGGTCACTCGCCGCCAGTACTTCGGCTTCTGGTCTTACGCCAACGATCACAATGTAATAGGCGTCTGCTCCGCCAAATCCCGCCCGAACCGGGGCTGGGTGCAGTACCGTTTCCCCGGCTACATCATGAAGATGTCCCGCAGCAAAGGCTTCCGCTCCATGAAGACCGGGATATCTTCCAAGATCTCGGAGCATACCCACACCTCCACCCGCCGTTCGGCGCAGGACGTCCTACCCTATCTGGTGGAGATCTTCAAGTCCGATCCTGAGTTCCGTCTGTCCATGATCAGCACCCTGCGCCTGAGCACCGAAGAGGTCGCTTTCCTGCTGGACAAGAAGGTCGATTCCGCGGAGGTCAAGAAGCTGATGCTGGAGTCGGAGAGGCAGAGGGCCTCCAAGGAACCTTCCGCCAAACCGGTGCCCGAGGGGGTGGAGGAGAGGGAGGAAAGGCCGGAGAGAAAGCCGGAGCCGAAGGGGAAGCAGGCCTCCCTCTTCGAGTACTAGGTGGAACATGAAGAACGACCTGCGGGAGATATTGCAGAAACAGCAGTACCGGCTGTGCGGCGACCACGCCGGCGTCAAGCTGTGCCATTGGATGAAGCAGAGCCTGCTCAAAGGCCGCACCTGCTACAAGCAGGACTTCTACGGCATCCGTTCGCATCGCTGTCTGCAGATGACCCCGGTGGTCAATGACTGCACTCACAACTGTCTGTTCTGCTGGCGCGTGCGCGGTTTCGAGTCCACCGTCACCAAGTGGCAGGACCCCGAGACAGTGCTGGACACCTGCATCGAGGGGCAGCGTCAGCTGGTCACCGGCTTCAAGGGCGACCCCCGCTGCTCGCCGGCCATGTGGGAGGAGGCCCGCGATCCAAGGCAGGTGGCGATATCCCTGGCGGGAGAGCCGACCATCTATCCCTATCTGGGGGATTTCATCGAGCTGTGCCATCGGCGGGGCATGACCACCTTCCTGGTGACCAACGGCACCTTCCCGAAGGTGCTGGAGCAGCTTTCCGAACTGCCCACCCAGCTTTACGTGACCGTCGCCGCGCCGAACCAGGACATTTACAAGAAGCTTTGCGTGCCTAGGATAGACGACGGCTGGGAACGGCTGATGGAGACCTTGGACCTGCTTCCCTCGCTCAACACCCGGACGGTGATCAGGCACACCCTGGTCAAGGACTGGAACCTGGGCTGGGAGAAGGAGTACGCCGCGCTCGACCGCCGGGCCGACCCGACCTTCGTGGAACCTAAAGGTTTCGTCTTCGTCGGCGATTCCCGCCGCAGGATGTCCATGGACAACATGCCCTCGCACGCCGAGGTGCTGGAGTTCGGCCGGCGGGTGGCTGAGGAGCTGGGGATGTGCATGCTCCGCGAGAAGTCGGACAGCCGGGTGGCCGTGTTCGGTGAGGATGGAGCGGACACCAAGATCCCCGGTCTGGATCAGAGCGGGTGAGCCTTGAGGAACTTCAGGACGTGAGAGCAGCAGCGGTCGGCCGGTATGATGTGTCCGGCCTCGGGCACCCAGATCAGTTCTGAACCCTCGATGCGAGCGGCCAGCTCGTGGGCGAAGTGCGGAGCGACCATGATGTCCTCGTCGCCGTGGACGATGAGGGTCGGCGCGGTTATCCGGTCCAAATGGTCGTGACTGTCGAAAAGGTCCAGGGCCAGCTTCTGAGCCTTGAATCCCTCGGCAGCCCTTCTGCCGTTCCCGTTGCAGCGCCGCTGCGCCGGCTTGGCCAGAGCAAGTTTTCTAAAGTAATCCTCAGGCAGGCACCAGGATTGCATAAGCTCCATGAGCGAATCGAAGGTCGCCCCCTCGTCCACCGTGCGGATCATGGTGTCGATGGCGAAAGATGAACGTTCCGGCCGCCGGGTGTAAGTCGACATGAGCACCAGCGCGCCAACGTTCGATGGATGGTCGATGGCCACCCTCTGCGCCACGTTGCCGCCCATGGACCATCCCAGGACGTGGTAGCGTTCGTGACCCAGGTGTTTCATGAGGCCGGCCACGTCGTCGGCCATGGTGCTCATGGTGAACAGCGTCGGCGGATAATCGGTCTCTCCGGCCCCCCGGTTGTCCAGGGTGACCACCTCGTAGTACCTGGACAGAAAGGGCACGTACTTCTTCCAGAAGGCTATCTCCCCGCCCAGGCCGGTGATGAGGACCAGGGGTTCCCCTTCCCCCTGAACCTCGAAATTGATGCGGGCGTCCCCGATCTCGACCTTAGGCATCGGACGGCGGGATTAGGCTGGTAATATTTGTCCTTATTCTTGGGACCGCCCTAGGGCACGTGGCAGAGCACCTTCTCGTCGAAGACGTACTTTTTTCGGGGGCCCACCAGGTATACCGGGGACCTTCCGAAGAGGTCCATGCGGTAGATGTCGTAGAGCATCAGCGAGTAGAACTCCCTGGTCACCGCCTGCAGCGAGTCGCAACGGGCCAGGTCCTCATCGGTGAGGCTGGCGATATTGTTGGCCCTTTCCACCAGCTCCTCCAGCTTGTCAATCCGGGAGTTGAGCATCTGATGGGCCATGCGCAGGCTCATCACGCTCTGGAAGCTCCGCATGATCCAGAACTGCTCCAGGAAAATGCCGATGAACAATAGTAGGTCCCATATGTGATAGTCCTTCAACGAGGTGAGCAGGGTGAGGAAGGTGATGCCCGGCAGCACCAGCGCCCCGATGAAGATGATCGCCACGGTCACCAGCACCGCCACCGCCGCCGACTTGACAATGAAGGAGGCGGTCCTGCCTTTTAGCTTGGCCGCCCCCATCCTCCTGGCCCATGAGCGTGCGATCGCGGATACCCCCTGGCTCTGGGGCTCCAGGAAATTGACCAGGGTATAGAAGACGAAGATGAGCACAACCTGGAATATGATCAGCCGGGCCAGACCGGCCACCGCGGTATAATCGGTCATGAGGAAGCCCACCAGGACCACCAGCCCCGTTCCCAGTATCAGGGTGAAACCGATGGTCAATGGTACCATGCGTCCCAGGAAGAGGGTGATGACGATCTCCAGGGTCAGCTTGGGCTTTCCCAGCAGCCTCCGGTAGGCCATCCGTCGCTGCTCCTTGGACTTCTTCTGCTTGACGATATTTCCGCTGTTCTGAACGCCCTTGCGGGTGGTCGGCAATAACAGGAATATGAAGTTCCAGGAATAGAGCACCAGGCTGGCGATGAACCAGCTCCAGAGGGCCTTGGGGTACTGGAAGATGAGGATGCCGGTGAACACCATCAGCAGCAGCGGCACGATGGTCCCCCGCCACTGATGCCTCCGTTCCTCCTTCACCAGTTCCAGCAGGTCCTGTTGGCGGGCCAGCTCGGCGCGGGCCTCCTCGGAAAAGGCCAGGACGTTGTCTTCAAAGGTCAGGACCGAAGGTTGTTCCATGCTCCCGGGACAAGATGGCTGGCCTTCTTAAAAACATTCGCACCGACCTCGAACCGAAGCCGGGACAGCCGTCCGAGCATGGAAAAGGATATCTAATCCATGCTGGGATAGATGCCCGAGGTGTTCCTTGGGAAAGAAAGAGAAGATGGCTTCGATGCTCCATCTGGTCGGCGGCAAACCGGAGAACGTGGAGAAGATCGTGGACGAGATCGACATGTTCTTCGACACCTTGAACGCCGAGCTGGAGGACTGGAAGGTGTCCATGGAGGAATTCCCCGACGGCACGCGCATCTACGCCCGCTTCCAGGTGCTGGTCAAGAAATAGGTGCTGAAAATGCCTGAAGATGAGGAGGCGCCCCGGGAAAGGGTGCTGATGTGCGCGGCGGACTGGAAGGACCCCGATTGCCGCAAGGTGATAAGCGAGTTCCATAAGGAAGGCATCGACTCCGAGATACTGGACGTGGACCAGGACCTGCAGGGGTTCGAGGAGAAATGGGGCGATAAGGGCCCGGCCAAGTTCCACAGCGAGTATCACAAGGAAGGCGCACCTTACCTGGAGAAGGACGGTCTGCACGATTACGTTCCCGCCGGCCCCATCGAAAGGACCGGGCGATCGCCCAAGGACGCGGTCCTGGACCGCAAGCTGGACGTCGGAACGGTGGAGGTCATCACCTACGCGCTCTTCCGAGCCGTCTTCGGCTATGGCGTGAACATACCGATAAAACGCCCCGGCGTGGTGGACGCGGACATCACGATCAAGGGCAAGGACATCAACATCAACACCAACGAATTCTACGTCAACCTGCCGGACCTGATGGTCTGGAGGGTGGTATACTCGCATCAGGGAACGCCGATCATGGAGTTCGGCCGGGGGGTGGACAAGGGGTTCAAGGTGCACCGCCTGCAGGCCTTGAAGCTCTTCCTGACCCTCCGTTCCAAATCAAAAAAGGCCACCAAGGCCCGCATGGCCGCCCGGAAGGCCGCCGCCGAGGAGGCCGCCAGGGAAAAGGAGATGGAGGTGGGGAAAAAATGAGCCCGGTGCGGGACGATCAGAAGGAGCATTACCGCGACGTGCTACGCTCCATCCACCTCATCATGGTCGAATCGTTCAAGCTTCGACAGGTGAAGGTCACCCCGCTGGGATCGGAAGGTTCGCGACTGTCGATACCCATAAAGATCGAGGGAGTTGACCGCACCGGTTCCCCCGTTCGCTACTTCGCCAAGATACTGGGCGGCAGCGACATCATGACCGAGAAGACCATCCAGTTCTTCAAGAACGTCTACCTGCAGATGGAGGGCCGTCCGCCGCTGTTCAACTTCAACCGTTCCGCCAAGGACCTGGCGACGCATCAGTTCGACATCATGAGCCAGGTATATCGTCTCGGAATACCGACCGCCAAGCCCCTGGGGACCTTCGCCTTGCCCGGCGGGATGTGGCTCTTCGTGGCGGAGTTCCTGGAAGCGGCGTCATCCGCCACCAAGAAGGTCAGCGAGGCGCAGCTGGACCAGGCCTTCGAGCACCTGAGGCTGATGCACAGGAACGAGATATTTCACGGGGACATAAAGCCGGAGAACTTCCTGTTCGCGGACAAGGTCTACATCATGGACGTCGGCAACTTCTTAAGGGACGCCCCGGACAAGGAGAAGCTTTCCTACGACCTGGCCTGCATTCTGGCCTCCTTCCTGGACCTGGCATCTCCAGAAAAGCTGGTCAAGCTAGCCAAAGGGCATTACGGGGTGAGGGACATGAAGAGGGCGGCAGGCTATCTCGAGCTGATCGACCGCCGTCCGGACTTCAAGATGACCCCGGAGAAAAGGAAAAGGTTGATGGAGCTTCTGGCCTAGGCCGACTCCTTCTTGGACTTGGACTTGAAGAGGGCCTTGGCCGCGAACTCCACGCGTATCCCTTCCTTGGTCTCCTCGACAGAGAACTTCCACTGCTCGATGTTGGCGTCGAAGTCCTTGAACAACTTCTTCAGTTCCTGGCCTTTCTCGTTGAGAACCACGGTTACGTCCTTTTCGGGCATGTCCAATACACCTGTGGACGGAACTATGGCAGCCCGGGATAGATTAAGGTTTGGGGTCAGGCCTCCGGCCAAAGCTTGGCCGCCATCTCCCGCAGCTTGACCTTCATGATCTTCCCGCTGGCGGTCATGGGGTACTCGTCCAGGAAGTGCACGTACTTGGGGATCTTGTAGAACGCTATCTTGCCGCGGCAGTGATCGACGATGTCCTCGGCCGTCAGCTTGTTCCCCGGCCTAAGGATGACGAAGGCCGCCGGAAGCTCTCCGTATTTCACGGAAGGTACCCCCACCACCTGCACGTCCTGCACACCTTCCATGTGGTGGATGAAGTCCTCCACCTCCTTGGGATAGATGTTCTCCCCGCCGCGTATGATCATGTCCTTGAGACGTCCCGTCACGGCGTAGTAACCGTCCTCGTCCATCATGCCGATGTCCCCGGAATGAAGCCAGCCGTCCTTGTCGATGGCCTTGGCGGTCTCCTCGGGCATTTTATAGTAGCCTTTCATCACGTTGTGGCCGCGGCAGCATAGCTCGCCATGCTTGCCCGGTCCCAGGTGCTCTCCGGTTTCCGGGTCGATGACCGCCACTTCTATGCCCGGGAATGCCTTTCCGACCGTGGAGCATTTCTTCTCCAGGCTCGGCTCGTCGAAACGGCTCTGGGTCATGGCCGGGCTGCTCTCCGTGAGGCCATAGACGATGGTCACCTCGCGCATGTTCATGCGGGCGACGCACTCCTCCATGGTCTTCACGGGGCAGGGCGACCCGGCCATGATGCCCGTGCGCAGCGTGGAGAAATCGAACTTATCGAACAGCTTATGGTCCAGGATGCCGATGAACATGGTCGGTACGCCGTATACGGCGGTGCACCGCTCCCTCTCTATGGACATCATCACGTTGATCGGATCGTACCTCTCCAGGATGACCATGGCGGCCCCGTGGTTGAGACAGGCCATGACCGCCAGCACGCAGCCGAAGCAGTGGAAGAGCGGAACGGGGATGCAGACCCGGTCGGCGGCGGTGAAGTTCTCGTTCACTCCCACCCAATAGCCGCAGTTGGTGATGTTGAAGTGAGTGAGCATAACGCCTTTCGGAAAGCCGGTGGTTCCGGAAGTGTACTGCATGTTGACCACGTCATGCGGGGAAAGTTCGCCCTGCCTCTGGCGGTACTCGTCGTCGCCGACGGCCACGCTCATGGCCAGCAGCTCGTTCCAGGAGTACATTCCGCGATGCTTCTCCGGCCCCATGAACAGCACCCGGCGCAGGTGCGGATATCGTTCGGAACGCAGCCGGTCGCGGGGCTGGACCTTGAGCTCCGGGATCAGTTCGTAAAGGGTGTTGACGTAATCCGTATCGCGGTAGCCGTCGATCACGAAGATGTTCTCGCAATCGGATTGTCTCAGCAGGTAATCGATCTCCGCCGAGCGGTAGTTGATGTTGATGGTGAGCAGGATCGCCCCGATGCGGGCGGTGGCGAACTGCAGGGTCACCCAGTGCGGCACGTTCGTGGCCCATACCGCCACCTTGTCGCCCTTTTTAACGCCCAAGGCCATCAGGCCCTTGGCCGCCTGGTCCACAGTGTCCCGGAACTCCTTCCAGGTCTGGCGATAGTCCCGGTCCGCGAACACCACGGCGTCCTGGTCCGGCACCTTCTCCACTGTCTCGTCCAGAAGCTCACCGATGGTGGCCTCCCGGGTTATGTTCTCCCTGGGCATCCGCTCACCTCAGATCGGGGTGTAGATGACGGCGAAGATCTCGGCCGCCTCTCCGTTCGCCGCGCCCAGATGATGAGGGACCACCGAGTTGTAGTGCATGGAATCGCCCTCGTCCAGGAGGTACTTCTGCTTGCCGTAGACCAGCTCCACCTGCCCCTTGACCACGATGACGAACTCCTCCCCCTCGTGCGAGGAGGTGCAGGAATCGTCGCAAGGCTGGACGACTATGTACAGCGGTTCCATATGGCGATCGGTCTTTCCCTTGGCCAGCGGATAATAGTGATACTTGCCGACCGCGCCCTCCTTGTGGGCAGCGGTCTCCTCCGCCCGTTCCTTGCAGCGGGTGATGACCGGGTCCGGGCGGACCTGGTCGTCCATGAAGGTGCCCAGCCTCTGCCCGAGCGCCCTGGAAAGCTTGACGAGCACGCCCAGGGGCGGATAGACCTCCCCCTCCTCGGCCTTCCGCACCAGGCTGGCCTCCACGCCTGCGTTCTTGGCCAGGTCCTCCACGCTCATGTTCAGTCTCTCGCGATAGGTGCGTATGCGCGTACCAAGTTTGTCAGGAGTGGTCAACAGGTCATCCTCCGGTCAGCCAGGCGTCAGGCCCAGGTCCGTAATGTCGTAACCTAAACCGCCGGACGTTTAAGAAACTTACTTTACCCGTTCACTTTACCAAATAAATTGGAAAAAATGAGCAGAGTGCCGAAGCACTCTCATAAATTGTTTTTCGCCCAATCGAAGGCCGCCCGGTATACCTTGCGGTTCCTCTCCACCAGGGCCGGTTTGGCGGCGAAGCTGGCGTCCAGCGCCTGCAGCACCTTGTCCTCGGGCAGGCCGTGCAGATCGAGCGCGGTCAGCGCACCCAGCAGCGCGGTGTTGGCGGCCTTGGGGGTACCCGATTCGGCAGCTATGCGCGAGGCGGGGAAGGCCATGACCTTCACGCCCTCACGGGCCCCAGGTTCCGGCAGGGAGGCCTCATAGATCACCACGCCCCCGGCCGGTACCGTCATGGCGAACTTCTCAGCCGCTTGCTGGCTCATAGCGACAAGTACGTCCGGCGCGTCGACCGTGGGCGATCCTACCTCCTTTCCGCTGACCACCACCGAGCAGGAGGCGTAACCGCCCCTCTGCTCCGGCCCGTAGCTGGGAAGCCAGGATACGAAGCGGCCGGAGTCTCCGGCGGCCTCCGCGATCACCAGTCCCAGAGAGAGCACTCCCTGTCCTCCGAAGCCGGAGAACTTGAACTTGCGCTCTTTGAACGTGAGGTCCGGCTTGGCCGAGCCGCCCTCATGCCCCCGGCCAAGCAGCTCATCCAAGGTCAGCTGCGGGACGGGTTTCGCCACTGGCGCCGGCTGGGCGCTGCGGTCCCGGAAGTTGCCCAGCGGGAAGACCTTCTCCATCTGCTCGTTGACGAACTGCGCCGAGGTCACCGGGTCCATGCGCCAGTTGGTCGGGCAGGGGGAGAGGAACTCCACGAAGGCGTAACCTTTTCCGTCACGCTGGATCTCCAATGCCTTGCGCACCGCCTTCTTGGCCTGCATGATGCGCTTGGTGTCCGAAACGGAAACGCGCTCGATGAACACCGGGGCGTCCAGCTGGTTCAGCACCTCGCACACCTTCAGCGGATAGCCCTCCTTCACCGCGTCGCGACCGAAGGGGGTGGTGGTCGTCTTCTGACCGAGCATGGTGGTGGGAGCCATCTGCCCGCCGGTCATGGCATATATCGAGTTGTTCACGAAGAAGCAGGCGAAGTGCTCGCCGCGGTTCGCCGCTTGGAAGGCGTTGTTAAAGCCTATCGCACCCAGATCCCCATCCCCCTGATAGGAGATCACCACCTTTCCAGGTAGAGCACGCGCCACACCCGTGGCCACCGCGGACGCCCGTCCGTGCGGTCCGGCCACGTTGCCGCAGTCGAAGTAGTGGAAGCAGAAGGCGGCGCAGCCCACCGGCGATACGAACACGGTGCGGTCTTGGATGCCCAGTTCGGCCATGGCCTCGCCGATGAGCTTGTGTATGATCCCGTGGCCGCAGCCCGGGCAGTAGTGCGTGGCGCGGGTGCCCGGTTCCTTCCGGTCGAAGGTCTCGTAGAATCCCTGGGCCTTCTTGATCACGCTTTCACCTCCAGCATCTTACGCGAGCGAAGCACAACATCCTCCACCTTCATCATGTTCCCGCCCATTCTGTTAATGAGATCCACATCGCAGGTCAGTTCCCGGTCCAGGTGCAGGAGCACGTCGTCCCGGTACTGTCCGTTGCTGAGCTCCACGACCAGCAGCTTCCCGGCCTTGGCCGCCTGATTTAGAGCCCTGGTAGGGAACGGGTACAGAGTCACCGGTCGGAACAGGCC
>CAZPFU010000024.1:0-8419 GCA_964585915.1 uncultured Methanomassiliicoccus sp. | reverse complement strand
CGTCTCCGGACGGGAGGCCTCCTTCTCCGGCAGCTGCAGGAACTCCATCATCTGACCGAGAACGGCGTCCGCCAGCACTATGGCGGGATTGCGGTACTTGAAGGCCATCTCGAAGGCCTTCATGGTCAGGTCGCACATCTCCTGGACGGAGGCGGGGGCGAGCACGATGCTGTGGTAGTTGCCATGCCCGCCGCCTTTGACCGCCTGATTGTAATCGCCCTGCTCCGGGCCGATGTTGCCCAGTCCAGGTCCCACGCGTTGAACGTTGACGATGACCGCCGGAAGCTGTGCCCCGGCAAGGTAGGACAACCCTTCCTGCATTAGGGATATCCCGGGTCCGGATGAGGCGGTCATGGTGAGCTTGCCGGCCGAGGCCGCCCCGAAGATCATGTTGATCGCGCCAGTTTCGCACTCCGCCTGCAGATGCTCCTTTCCCAGTTGCGGGAAGTACTCCGCCACGGCGTGGGCGATGTCGCTGGCCGGGGTGATGGGATAGCCGAAATAGGTATCGCATCCCGCGTAGACCGCGCCTATGGCCACCGCCTCGTTCCCCTTGACGAACTTGCGCATGAGATCACTCCCTCCCGTCATCGACCTGAAGGGCATATGGCTCAGGACAGTTGTAGAAGCAGGTGGAGCAGCCTATGCACCCCTCACCCACGTATTCCACGGCATTGTATCCGCGGCGATTGACTCGTCCGGAAAGGCGCAGGACCTTCTTCGGACAGGCGGCCACGCAGCGACCGCAGCCCTTGCACTCGTTCTCGTCGATTATCGGACGGGACGGCCTCTTCTCGGTGCTCATCGCCTATCTGGATAGAAGGTCGATACTTAAAGTTACTTCAACCTTCTTCGTCAATCGTCCAGCTCAGGTACTTCCGTATTTCCGCACGTGCTCCCAAGCCTCGTACAGCTCAGGGTCCTTATCTGGGCCGTCGTACAGTCCCATGTCCTTGCGCTTGAACAGCTTGCGGTCCTCTCCCACCGGGCATACCTTGATGCAGATCCCGCAGGGGGAACGGTATCGCTTTTTTAGCTCGACGCTGCGTCCGGTGCACTTGACCTTGTCAATGGAGGCCTTAGGATACTCCACATCTCCGATGGCCTGCACCGGGCAGGCCTTTACGCAGCGCATGCACCGCACGCACAGCTGCTTATCCATTGGTTTACCGGGCGGGATCTCCGCCTGGGTGAACACGGAAACGAAGCGCTGCCTCGGACCATGCTCCCTGGTCAGGAGCATGTTGTTGAGACCGAAGGTTCCCAGCCCGGCAAGGTAGGCGGCGTGGCGATGGGAGAAGAAGGCGTAGGGGTTGTCCTTGAGAAGCTCCACGGTCCCGTAGCCGTCGCGCGGGACGTAGGCCGAGGCGTATCCCATGCGGTTGAGCATCTCGGAGAGCTGATAGGCTCGCTCGTCCAGCTGGGCGTTGAGGTTCTTGTAGAGCTCCTGATACCAGATGGACGGTGAGGTTTCCAATATGGGCAGGGTGACCGGAAGCGCCATGACTATCACCGTGCGGCAGCCGGGGAAGATGGCCTTGGGGCGGAACTGTTTCGGGGGCCAAGGCTCGAACGGAGGGTCGTCCCAATCGTCGGCGGAGGCGAAGCCCACCATCTCTATGCCCCATTCCCGGCAGCGTTCCACGATCTTCCGGCGCAGGTCGACGCTCATGCTGAATGGAACGCTTCGAAAATAGAAATATCTGCGCCCGGCGGTCTCAGTCCAAGCGATCGGCCACCCGCTTGGCGAACTCCATGGTCCCCAGCTTCCCGCCCAGGTCCCTGGTCCGGTCCCCCTCGGTCAGGGTCTGAACCAGAGCGGACTGTAACCGGCTGGCGGCGTCCATCTTCTTCAAGAACTCCAGCATCAGGCACGCAGAGAGTATCGTGGCGGACGGGTTGGCAATGCCTTTCCCGGCGATGTCCGGGGCGCTGCCGTGCACCGGTTCGAAAAGACCGAAGTGATCGCTCAGGTTGGCCGATGGCGCCATCCCCAATCCTCCCGTCAAAGCCGCGGCCTCGTCCGAAAGGATGTCGCCGTAAAGGTTCAGGGTCACGATGCATTGGAACTGCTTGGGCCTGCTGATCAGGGCCGCGGCCACCGCGTCCACGATCATATCGTCCGCTTCCATGTCGGTGTCTTTCATTACCTCGTAGAACACCTTGCGGAAAAGGCCGTCCGATTTCCTGAGGACGTTCGCCTTGTGCACGCAGGTGATCTTGTTGAAGCCCATGACCTTGGAGACCTTGATGGCCTTCTCCACGATGCGGCGGCAGCCCTTCTCGCTCACCACCCTCTCCAGGATGACCGAACCATTCTCTTCCCGCTCCCGACCGGTGTACATGCCCTCGGTGTTCTCCCGGACGATGATGGTGTTAAGGTCCACCACCTTGAACTCCGGGAGTATTGGAAAACAGGGTCGGATGTTGGCGTAGAGATCGAAATGCCTGCGGAGCTGCAACAGAGGTGATTTGTAACAGGGGTCCGGCGTCACCGGCGAGGTGATGGCGCCGAAGAGCACGGCCTTGGAGGATTCCAGCGTCCGCAGGGTCTGTGCCGGGAGGTACTCGCCCGTCCTTTCATAGCAGTTCAAACCCATGTGCGCCTTGACGAACTCCAGGCCCAGGTCCATCTGCTCCAGGATATGCATGGTGGCGCCTACCACCTCGGGGCCGATGCCGTCCCCGCCCATTACCGCCACTCGGGTCATTTCAATCGCTCGATGATGGAAGCCACCATTATCGGCAAGGTGATGGTCGCGTCGCCTTCCACGTTGACCTGCCAGGCATCCTCGCGGACCTTGCCCCAGGAGATGGCCTCGCGCACCTGCGCTCCGCTCAGGGAACCGTCGTACTCCGCCGCGGTGGTCATGTAGACCGCGTAATCCAGGCCGCCCCGGAACTGGTTCCACCAGATGACGTGGTGCTTGGAGATCCCCCCGCCCACGATGAGCGCGCCGCTCACCTCGGCCCGGAAGACCAGGCCTGAAAGCTCCTGTTCGTCCTCGAAAAGGTCGATCTTGAGATCGCGGTGGGTCTGCCAGTACATCCAGAGCTGGCTTCCGAAGGACCCGTCGGTGATGCCGGGAACGAAGATCGGGATGCCGTTCTTGTGGGCCCAGTAAAGCAGGGAATCCTCATTGTCCAGCCGGGCGCCGACCTGGTCGATGATCTCCCGGGTGGAGACGGCGTTCCTTCCCGCCAGTATCTCCTCGAACATCGGAATGAGCCTTTCCTCCAGCACCAGCCCGTAGCTTTCATCGGGCACCAGCACGTTCCCCAGACGGTTCACGCCCTCCTCGCGCAGCTCGGCGTCGTCCATGGCGAAGTCGCCGTGATAGTAGTCCTTCCAGGAGCGGGCGAGGTCATGGTCCAGGGTGCCGCAGGTGGTGATCACCACGTCCACCAGTTTGCGTTTGACCAGCTCCACAATGACCCCCCTGGTCCCGGTGGCCATTATGCAGGCCGGGAAAGACAGGAACGTAAGGCACTTCTCGTCCTTCACCATCTTCTCCACGATATCTATGGCGTCAGCCAGCTTCTTGGCGGTGAACCCGCCGGAATCGGACATGGCCCTGACCAGCTGGTCGACGGTCATGCCCTCGGTGACCTTGATGTCGCGTACCGCTCTCTCTTCCATGATGATCGTCCCTCCTATCCTCCGCGACTTAAAATATATTGTCACCGAAAGCCCGGACAGGCCGCGAGCAAGCCCTTAATAATGAACTAGGGCCTTATCCTGGCAATGGACACCAAGCGCCTGGCTGTGCTCAGCGGCGGTTATATCGGGCCGCTCTCCGGCAACGCCGTCCTGGCCATGATACCGGTGCTCAAGCTGGAGTTCGGGGCGAGCGCGGAGGAGATACTGGTGTCCATCACCTTCTTCATGCTGCCGTTCGCCCTGTTCAACCTCATCTCCGGCACGGTCTCCGACGTCTACGGCCGGCGCAAGATGCTGACCATCGGCTTCCTTATCTACGCCCTGGGCTGCGTGTTCTGTGTGCTGAGCCAGGACCTGATGTCCTTTTACCTTGCCCGTTCGGTGCAGGGAGTGGGATACGCCTTCGTGAACCCGGTGCTCCTGGCGGTGCTGGGGGACATGACCCCTCCCAGGGAAAGGGGAAAGGTCATGGGTTACTTCGGGGCCTTCACCACCGCCGGCATAGCCACCGGTCCCATGATCGCCGGTTTCCTCGCAACTTACGATTGGAGGTGGATGTTCGTGCTGGTGGGGACGCTGGCGATCGGTGTCAACTTCTGGATCAGGACCGCCTGCCCGGTGTCCCGCCCGGACCCCGAGGCGATGAAGCACCTGAAGAGCAACGTCAGGACCGCCATCGCCGACAAGGCGGTCATCACCCTCTGTCTCCTGGGATTCCTCACCTTCCTATGTTACATGGGCGCTTTGGGCTTCCTATCCGACCACCTCTCGATACCGCCGCTGTCCCTGGACGAGAGGACCATCGGGGTGCTGGTGGGCATGAGCGGCGTGGCCGGCATGTTCGCCGCCCCGCTGGGCGGTCGCCTGGTGGACACGAAAGGACGGACCTTCACCGCCGCCATCGGCTTCATGGTGGTGGGTCTGGCGTTCCTGTTGCTTTACATTTCCTCGGACTGGGCGCAGTTCGCCGGGTCCCTGTTGGTCTTCGGCACGGGCACCGCCTTCATCTGGGCCTCGCTGCTGACGATAACCGTAGAGGTCATCCCCCGGCTAAAAGGGACCGTGTCATCGGTGTTCAACAGCTCCCGCTTCTTCGGATACTCCCTTGCCCCTTTGGTGTTCGCCCCGATATACGCGTTCGGAGGCTTCGGACCCCTGCTGCTGGTCGGTCTGCTTCTCACATTGGTCGCCCTGCCAGTGGTCTTCCTTCTCAAGGCTCAGCTCAAGGCGTCCCATTCCGAAAGCACCGCGTCCAACTGAGCGCGGGTGTCCTCCAAGGAACCGCAGTTGTTCAGTATCTTCCAGCCGTGGGTCGCCAGGTCCAGGACCTTGCTGCGGACCTTTTCTAAGGATGCCAGGTTCTCGAACATCTCCCTTTCGTGCTCCCTCTCCTCGATGCGGCGCAGGGCGCATTCCGGGGTGACGTCCACCAGCAGCAGCTTCTCCGGGATCGGCAATATCTTGCAGAAGAACTCGTATCCTGTCGTATACAGGGATGCCGGCAGATAGGCGGTGGCCATCACGTAACGCACGAACACGACCTTGTCATGGTCCTTCCAGCCGCGCAGCCGGCGCAATGAGTTCAGGACGTCCAGGATGAAGAAGATAGTGGCCACGGTGCGCATCAACTTACCTTCAGAGGTCAGCGACCTCCGGCTCAGGCGGCCGCAGAAGGAATCGGACGGATGCTGCCTGACCAGCACCTTTTGTCCGTGGGAACGGTAATGTTCCGCTATCCATTCGGCCACGGTGCTCTTGCCGGAACCGTCTATGCCGTCCACCACAATTAGCTCCATTATGATACCTCAGACCCCCGCCAGGAACATGATCAGCGCCGTGGAGAGCGGGATCACCAGATTGTCATATTCTCCCGGGGTGTAGAGCTCCACCACCGCCACGTAGGCGCTGAGCCCGACCGCGGTCAGCGCGCTCACCGCCAGTGGGATGGACCGGGAGCCGTAGAGCCCTTCGGTGAAGAGGAGGTTGTAAAAGTTGATGATCAGGAATATGGCCAGGGCGGCGAAGATGAAGACGGCGAACGTGCCTTCCAGGGTCTTGTTGCCGTGTATCTTCCGCTTGCCGAAGGTCTTGCCCACCAGTCCGCCCATGCCGTCGCCGTAGGCCATGCAAACGATGCCCACGGAAGCGATGACCAGGTCGTTGAAGGCGAAGAAGGCCAACAGCGCCCAGGAGATGGCATAGTAGACCAGTCCGAGCTTGTGCCCGTCATGCGAGGCGGTGGATAGGATGGAACCTTTCAGTTCGCCAATCAGCTTGCTGTCGTCGTTCCGGCGCTTCCCTCCGTACTTGGAGAAGATGTACAGCAAGGGAATGAAGGGGGCCGCGGCCAGGAGCGACATGACATAGTTGGTGTCAAAGACCCACCAGAACAACGCTATGTTGCCGATCATCACATGGATGAACTTGCGGTGGAAGGAATGGTCGCGCAGGAAGCGCGACTTGGCCGTAACGATGACCATGACACCCACGTAGGCGTAGACCAGAATCAATCCGAGAGCGTCGCCGCCTATCAAAGCAATCCCATCCATATGGCCTTAGGCAATATAAAAAAATGAGAGGGCGGCCATCTGCCGCTTGAGCGGAGATACGCTGAAACTTTATCAGCGTTAAGTGGTCATGACGGCCATTTATGCTCCGATACGAAATAATATCGCACAATTCGTGAAAAAACCATGCCAGTCTACGGATTTCGTGATATGGATTTACCTAAACGATTTATATAGGTAGCCATATTTAGGCTGGAATTTAAAGAGGTTTTCAATGCTAGACGATCCTCTGTACTATACGATACCGATCGCGGGCATCATAGGTCTCCTCTTCGCTGGATTTTTGACCTGGTGGATTCTCAAGAAGGACACTGGAACTCCTGAGATGAAGGCCATCAGCGACGCTATCCGCGAGGGGGCCATGGCCTACCTTGCCCGTCAGTACAAGACGATTGCCATCATCAGCGTCATATTGGGTGTCCTGATCACCGTCGGGATCAACCTGTGGACCGGTGTGGCCTTCCTGCTCGGGGCGTTTTTCTCCGCTCTGTCGGGATACATCGGAATGTACGTGTCTGTGAACTCGAACATCAGGACCGCGAGCGCCGCCAGGCGCTCCTTGAACGAGGCGCTCCTGACCTCCTTCCGCGGTGGCGCCGTCTCCGGCATCGCCGTGGTGGCCTTGAGCCTGCTGGGGGTCGCCGGGATATTCTTCGTTTATCAGGCCTACGTCGCTGTCGGCCCGGCCGAATCGGCCGAGCTGTACATGGACGCGCTGTTCCTCGCGGTCGGCTACGCCTTCGGGGCCTCCTTCGCCGCGCTGTTCGCCCAGTTGGGCGGCGGTATCTACACCAAGGCCGCCGATGTCGGCGCTGACCTGGTGGGAAAGGTCGAGGCCGGGATTCCCGAGGACGACCCGCGCAACCCCGCGGTCATCGCTGACCTGGTCGGCGACAACGTGGGAGACTGCGCCGGACGTGGAGCGGACCTGTTCGAGAGCACCGCCGCCGAGAACATCGGCGCCATGATCCTGGGTATCGCCATCTTCGCTGTCACCGGCAACCCTGGCTGGTTCATGTTCCCCCTGGTGGTCCGCGGATTCGGTCTGCTGGCCGGCCTGATCGGGATCATGACCGTGCGCATGAGGAACGAGGAAGAGAACCCGATGAAGGCCATCAACCGCGGATATTACGTCACTTGCGTCATCGCTGCCATATTGTTCTACATCGCTGTAAGGGAACTATTGGACGAAACGATCGAGTACTTCTACTGCGGAATGGTCGGTATCGCTCTCAGCATCGTCATCGTCTACATCACCCAGTACTACACCGCCGGTGAATACCGCCCGGTGAAGAAGATCGCCAAGGCCTCCGAGACCGGTCCGGCCACCAACATCATCGCCGGTATCTCCATCGGTATGGAGACCACCGCGATGTCCATCCTGGCCATCGCTCTGGCCCTCATCGGTTCCTACGAGATCGGGGCCACCGTCGCTCCGGCTGGGGAGTCCGGTTTCATCTATGGTCTCTACGGCACCGCCGTGGCCACCATGGGCATGCTCGCCACCTGCGCCTTCGTGCTGGCCGAGGACACCTTCGGACCCATCACCGACAACGCCGGCGGCATAGTGGAGATGTCCGGACAGCCTGAGGACGTCCGTGAGAGGACCGACCGCCTGGATGCCATCGGCAACACCACCAAGGCCCTGACCAAGGGATACGCCATGGGCGCCGCGGCCCTCGCCGCCTACCTGCTGTTCGGAGCGTTCTTCGAGCAGGTCGCCAAGATCCGCGGCGTGGAGATACTCACCTTCTACGAGTCCTTCCACGTCGACCTTCTGCAGCCCGTGGTCTTCGTCTCCGCCATGATCGGCGCCATGCTGGTCTACCTGTTCACCTCGCTGGCTATCAGCGCCGTGGGCAAGGCCGCCGGGGACATGATCGCCGAGGTCCGCCGCCAGTTCAAGGAGAGGCCCGGTATCCTCGCCGGTACCGAGAAGCCGGACTACGCCACCTGCGTGGACATCAGCACCAAGGGCGCCCTGAAGGCCATGATCCTGCCCGGCATTCTGCCGGTGGTCGTGCCTGTCGCCCTGGGTCTGATCCTGAGGTACGCATACCCTGACGCCAACGATATGGCCGTCATGGGCGTCGGCGCCTTCCTGATGGTCGCCACCATCGCCGGTGTGCTCATGGCCCTCTTCCTGAACAACGGTGGAGGGGCCTGGGACAACGCCAAGAAGTACATCGAG
>CAZPFU010000023.1:0-20397 GCA_964585915.1 uncultured Methanomassiliicoccus sp. | reverse complement strand
TGTACTTGCTCACGTGGATGGTGAACAGCAGCGGCCGGGTGAACTTGGCTATTTTAGCGAGTCCCGACTGTATCTCCTTCTCCATGACGTCCAGGGAGAAGCGGTCCTCCTCCTCTAATCCGGAAATTTGCGTGTACACCATGTCCCTATTGCGTACGGAAGCCACCAGCTCCAGGATGTCGTACTTGGTGATGATGCCCACCATGCGGTCCCCGGATACGATGGGTATGGTGGAGATGTTCTTGTCGATCATGGTGTCGATGGCCTTGGTCAGCGACTCCTCGGCCGTCAGCGTTATCGGCGAGTCGTGCATCAGCGAACGCACCTCCAGCTCCACCGGGCTGTTGTTGCCGGCCATGTCCTTGCGGCCCTGGTTCGGGGTTCCCGAGCCGCTCCAAGAGTACTGCACCAGGTCCTTGATGCCTATGATGCCCACGAGCCGGTCGTAGTCGTCCACCACCGGGACGGTGCGCACCTCAAGGTCGCGCATCAGGCCCATGGCGTTCTTGATGAGGTCCTTCTCGTGCACCGAGCGCGCGCTGTCGCTCATGACGTCCGCGACCTTGAGCGCCTTGACATCCTTCAGCTTCGGAAGCACGGATATGACGTTGGCGCGGGTGATTATGCCCTGGATGACCTTTCCCTTGGTCACCGGCAGATGCCTGTAACCCGACGAAAGGAAATGCTCCGCCACCTCCGTCAGCGGGGTGTCCATGGAGATCTCGGGGGTGGATTCGACCATCGTCTTGGCCTTCGTCCCGATGACCAGGTTCTTCTTCCGGATGACCGTGCCGTAGCTGATGACGCCCAGCAGCTTCTTGCCGTCCACCACCGGTATCTCGTGCAGGTCGGACGACTTCATCTTAGCCACAACGTCGGAAAGGGCGGTCTCCGGGTCTACGGTCTCGAAATTCTTCCTCATCAGGTCGCCGACCTTGTTGGCGTCGATCAGGGACCTGAGCAGTTCCCTCTTCTTCAATCCCTCGATGCTTTCTCCTACCATTTTGGCTCACCTTCCTCGTCCTATAGGGTTTGGTTCAGCATGAAAGCTTGCGTTTGAGCCTATCCTTGATAGTGGCCACCACATCGTCGGCCGGAATGCGCATCTGCTCGCCGGTGTCCCGGTCGCGTATGGTCACATCCTCCTTCTCCAGCGTATCGTAATCGACGGTGACGCACCACGGCGTCCCGGCCTCGTCCATCCGGGCGTAGCGCCGGCCGATGGAGCCCGAGTCGTCGTAATATGTAGCGATGCCCTCCTCGCGGAGCGCCTTGTCTATCGCCTGGGCCACCAGGTCCATGTTGTCCTTGGCCATCAGCGGGAAGACGCCCACTTTGATGGGGGCGACCGCCGGCTTGAGGCGGAGCGTTATGTAGCCGTCCTCCTTCTCGGAGTAGGCGTGCTCCAGGCAGCTGTAGAGGATGCGGTCCAGGCCGTGCGACGGCTCGATGACATGCGGTACCACACGAACGCCGTTCACCTTCTCCTTGACCCGGACGACCTCGTAATAGTTCGTATCCAGGTCCACCGGCTGCCCGTCCACGGTGACGGTGACCAGACCGTCGTGCACGGCGGTGGCGTCCATGCCTTCCAGCTGCTTCTTGATGTCCCCGGCGGCTCCCTTGAAGCGCGGGCCCAAGGCGCCGAACTTCGGCTTTATGGCGTCCCTCTCCACGTCCCGGGGCTCTTCGAACCTCTTGAACGCGGTGAGGTCCGCCTTGGAGAACTTCATGTGCTGCGACAGGTCCCAGCAGCCGCGGTCCGCGATGCCCACTATCTCGGTCCAGCCGAAGCTGATGAGCGTCTCGGCGTCCCAGCAGTCGGCGGCGTAATGGGCCATCTCGGTCTTGAGATGCTGGCGGAAGCGCAATTTCGCCGGATCGATCCCGGCGGAGGTCAGGAAGTCGTAAGTGACCCAGATGAAGTATCCCAGGGTCTGGTTGCCGATAGTACCGCCATCCACGGCCTGGCCGATGGTCATCTCCACTTCCTTTTCGTCGGTGTTCGGGACCAGCTTGACCACTTTATCCTTGATGTCCTTGTAGCGGGGCCAGGACTTGTCCTCCGGGTCGACGAAGAGCTCGGCCTCCATCATGTTGAACTCGCGAAGCCGTATCACGCCCTGCCTCGGCGATATCTCGTTGCGGAAACCG
The DNA here is from genome assembly GCA_964585915.1 of uncultured Methanomassiliicoccus sp. Taxonomy (GTDB): domain Archaea; phylum Thermoplasmatota; class Thermoplasmata; order Methanomassiliicoccales; family UBA472; genus UBA472. The sequence continues at coordinate 18,243 of CAZPFU010000023.1, read as the reverse complement.
CGGCCGACCTGGATGCAGCCGAACGGCAGCTTCTCGCGGCAGTGCCGGTACAGGTTGGTATAGTTCACGAAGATCGACTGGGCGGTCTCCGGCCTAAGGTAGCCGGTGCGGCCGTTGCCGGGGCCGATCTTGGTCTTGAACATCAGGTTGAATTCCTCAACGTCCGCGAACTCGCCCCCGCACGGGCACTTAACGTTGTTGTCGCGGAGCAGCTTCTGCAGCTGCTCGATGGAAAGGGAATCCGGATTGGGGTGAAGCCCTTTTGCCAAATGGTCCGCCCGGAACGACTCCCCGCACTGCTTGCAGGTGACGGAAAGATCGGCAAAGTTATCCACGTGCCCCGAGGCCTTGAATATCGCCTCCGGCCCCACGTTGTCGCCGTCGATCTCCACGAACCCTTCCTGAAGCGCGTATATCTTGCGCCACAGGTCGGCGATGTTGGTCTTGAGCGCCGTACCCAACGGACCGTAGTCGTAAAGCCCGGCAATGCCGCCGTAGATCTCGTACGCGGGGTAGATGAACCCGCGTCTCTTGCATAGGGAGAGCATCTCCCCGGAGCTGACCTCCTTCATTTCTTGTCTACTCCTTTATGAGCACGGATATGATGTCGTGATCGTATATCATGGCCAGAAGCCGGTCCTTGTTGTCCCGGACCGGAAGCTGGCCGAAGTCGTTCTTCCGCATGATGCGCGCCGCCTCCGATATCGCGGTCTTCTTGAAGACGGTGATCGGGTCGCGCACCATGATGTCCTTGATGGGCAGCCCTGGCAGCTCTATCTTGGAGACCTCGTACCACAGCTTCATGACGTTCCGCAAACCGTCCCAGGACCAGTGCTCCTCGTCCTCGCTGAAGCCCATGGCGGTGGCGGCATCAGCGCCGTCGACATAGCTCTTGTTGAAGATGTCGCGGTCGGTGATGATGCCCGTTAACCGTCCATGCTCGTCCAGCACCGGGAGGGCCGACGATTTGGATACTTTGAGCGTGACGTTAGCGACGGCGAGGGGAGCCTCCTGGAATATCGGGACGCACGGGGAGCGGATGACCTTCTCCACCGGCAGGTCGATGTTCCGCTTCTCCACGATGCACAGGAGGTCCGTAGGCGTCAGGATGCCGACCAGGCGCTTCCCTTCCACGACCGGAAGGTGGCGCATGGTCCCCTCGACCAGGATCTTCGCCGCCTCCTCCACGGTGGCTTTCGGTGAGATGGAAGGGTGCTCCCTCTGCATTATCATCGCCGCCTGCTCCTCCTCCGGGCGGTCGAAGATGTCCTGCCGGGTGATCATACCGGCCAGCGAACCGTCGTTGCGGCGCACCACCGGCAGGCCGGTGAGGTTATGCTGCACCATTATCTTGAGAACTTCCTGGCGGGAGCCCGGGACCTGGGCAACGATCGGATTGGACGTCATCACGTCCCCGACGGTGGCCATCTAGTTTTCCTCCCCCGGGGACCTTACCACCATGACCGGGCATTTGGCGAAGCGCACCACGCGTTCGGCCACGCTTCCCAGGAGCAGCTTGGAGAAACCGGTCCTTCCCAGGGTTCCCATGACCACCAGGTCGTGTTCGGCCGAAAGGTCCACTATCCGGCGGGACGGGGAGCCCTCCTCGATGCGGGTGACGAGCTTGACCCCGAACTTTTCCGCTTCCTTCTTGACGAACTCCATGGCCTCCTCGCCCTCCTTCTCCAGGAGGGTGTAGACGCTGATTATGGTCGAGTCCATGGGGAAGTTGATAAAGGATGTCTGGTCGACCACGTACAGCGCCGTTACCTCCGCCCCGGTGGCCTTGGCCATCTCCAATCCTTTTCTCACGGCAGCCTTGGTGTATTCGCTCCCGTCGGTCGGGATCAGTATCTTCTTGAACAGAACCATCCTATCATCTCCAACAATTCTTACCTATGCATACTAGCTCAGGTGCGTCAGCGGCGCTGCGCAACACCAGGTCGGTGACCGGATCACCGCCCCGCTGCCTGAGCACCATCAGCTCGCAGCGTGCTCCCGGTTCTATACTAAACGGTTCCTGGCGATTTAATAATTTTCTTCCGTTCATGGCCATGTCCAGGGCGTCCTTGACCCCGCCCCGGCCCTGCAGACGCAGCACCCGGGCGGCCACCTCCATCTCGGCCAGCATGTCTGGCAGGCAGATCATGGCGTTGTCCGTTCCCAAGGCCACGGTGAGATCGTTCTCCAGCATCCTCGCCAAGGGCGGCGTCTTCCCGAAGTAGAGGTTGGAGCGGGGGCAGGCGACCACGGGAACCCCGGCCTGGGCGACCTTGCGCATGTCCTCGTCCGTCGCCTCGGTCATGTGCACGATGTAGGACGGCTTGAGGTCCAGCACCTTATCGATGTTCTCACGTACGCGCTCGGAGGCGTGGATGGCGAAGGGCTTACCCTGATCGTGGGCCTCTTTAGCAAGCTTCTGCAGCTCCGGGTACTCCCAGTCTGATATGGACGATACGGCGATGCCGTCCGCCACCTTGAGCAATCTCCTGGTCCCGGAGCGGCAGAACTCCAGCATCTTCGGGCGGCCCATGATGACCGTCTCCGCCCCTTCGCCGTCGAGACGCCGCAAATATTCGGAGCCGTCGTATCCTCCTTCCCTGAAATCCAGGAAGTGCGAGACACCTCGTCGTGCCATGAATCGTTTCATGGTCAGCATGCCGCGCATCAGGTCCTCCGGCGAGGCCTGCTCCAGAACACGGTGCTTCAGCCCCTTGGGCGGCGCCACCAGTTCCTCCAGGGTCATTGACGGGTCGACCGGCACGATGTAATCGGCTATGTGCGTGTGCCCGTTGACGAACGTGGGGACGATGAGGCCGCGGGCGTGAGGGCTTCCTTTTTTACCCCGGCCGATCTCGGCTATCACCCCGTCCTCGATGCCCACGTGGCCCGGGAAAAAGCCGTTCTGGCCCAGCACCAGGCCGGAGAGGTAACGCATGCTATCTTCATCGCCTTGACGATATATCAACCGCATGGTGGTAAAGACCAAATTGTTGTTTGGCGTACGGCGGAAGGAAGTGCGAAGTTGAACGACCTCCTAGCCCTGGCTTTGTTGATGTTCCTGGCGGTCAGCGCCCAGCTCGTCGCCTCGCGTTTCGGGCTGTCGGCGGCGATCTTCGAGATCCTGCTGGGCCTTGCCGTAGGCCAAGCTCTTGGTCTTCGCTCGTCGGAGATCGAGTGGTTCTCCTTCCTTGCCGTGCTGGGCGGAATAGGCCTAACGTTCCTGGCCGGAACGGAGATGGAAGTGGAACGCGTGCGCAGGCAATGGAAGAGCAGTCTGCCCCTGGCGTTGGCGTCGTTCCTGTCGATATTCATCGCGATCCCGTTGACATTGCACTATCTGGCCGGGTGGTCCTGGGACCCTTCGCTATTGGCAGGCGTCGCCCTTTCCGAAACATCGGTGGCCATCGTGTACGTGGTCCTGGTGGAGGGCGGGCGTGCGAGAACGGACGTCGGCTCGGTGATACTGGCGGCCTGCTTCCTCACCAACCTGATAGCGTCGATCGCCCTGGCGTTCCTGTTCGCGCCCCCGGGCGTCGAGGTCCTGGCGTTGATCGTCGCCGCCCTGGTGATCGTGCCCCTCGCTTACCGATATACGGGAAAGGTGCTGGACCGCTTCAAGGGTCGTCCCGGGGAACCGGAGGTGAAGCTGGTTCTGCTTCCCCTGCTGCTGCTGGCCGGACTGGCGTCCGTGGCCGGCGTGGCCGCCGTGCTTCCGGCCTACCTGCTCGGCTTCGCCATGTCCCGTTCTCTTAACGAAAGGAAGGAGGCCTGGTCCAAGGTCCGTACGGTGTTCCTGGGCTTCATGGTCTCCCTGTTCTTCCTGGCCGCCGGTTCCAACGTGTCCATGGAGGCGCTGCTGGCCGGAGCGCTGTTCATCATCGCCCTGGGCTTCGGCCGGGTGCTGCTCAAGATGCTGTTCGTTTTGCCGACCGTCAGCTCCTCGTTCCGCAAGGACCGGGTGTACATCGCCCTGCTGATGTCCACATCGCTCACCTTCGGCATGGTCTTCCTGCAGTTCGGGTTCGAGCAAGGGCTCATCGACACAACGCAATTCTCAATATTGGTGGGGACAATAATCATCGGGGCGTTGGCCCCCACATTGGCCGCACAGAGGTGGTTCGATCCATGGAGGGAAAGCAGCTGAGGTTGCTGGTGGCGGTGGACGGTTCGGTCCATGGCGAGAAGGCGTTGCGAAAGGCCGCGTTGCTGGCGTTATCCGCCCCATCGTACGAGATAGCCGTGGTCTGCGTTGTGGAGGTGAAGGAGTTCGCCTCCCTGATCGCCGAGGTCGACACAGAGGAATTGGAGGTCCAGGCGAAGAAGGTCCTGCAGGACTCCCTGGAGATCCTTACGTCCGAAGGCGTCAACGCGACAACGCACCTCCTTCACGGTCCCCCGGTGACCAAGATCCTGGAGTACGCGGAATCGTTCAAGCCCGACCTCATCGTGACCGGAAGCAGGGGAATGGGAGCGGCCAAGGGGGCGCTGATCGGCAGCGTTTCCTCGTCGCTTTCCAAGCGCGCCAACACCTCCGTGCTTATCGTTAGGTAAGATGCAATCCAGATTGGGCAAAGAATAAATACCGTCACTTTTCTTCCACCCTCCCATAGGTGCTTTACAATGGTTGTAAAGGTTAACGTTGACGAGTGTGTTGGATGCGGACTGTGTGAGGATGCCTGCCCGAACGGGGCAATAACCGTCGATGACGTCGCCGTCGTTGACGCCAAGAAGTGCACTGACTGTGGCACCTGCGTAGACGAGTGCCCCAACAGCGCCTTGTCCAAGTAAGTTCCAGGTGGTCCCCGACCGCCAATAAAACCCTTTATTCCTAAGTTTTAATTGATCTCCGCCAGCGACCGTGCAATATCTTCTTCAAGCAATGATCACGGGAGGCTCTCCACTAGGTCCTTGACGACCCGCTCAGTCGCTTCCCGCAGCTCCACTGTGAGCCCTTCCCCGAAATCAGTGTCCTTCGGCTCGATCAGAAGCAGGGCGATCTTCGCTCCGGTCAGAGTGAAAACGTACTCGCAGAACACCCTCAAAGGAAGCGTATGCGTGGAGATGCTGGTGGAGTTGACCACCTCCTCCACGTCGTAGAGATGAGCGGTTCCCGGCTCAAGTCCCAGCAGCGCCGCGTCCACCAGCAGCACGTGCGTCGGCACTATCTCGATGATCTCGTCGACGAAACTTTCAGGCACCGTCTCGCATTCGATGAGATGCACGTTCCGAGAGACCTTGCCGGCCAGGTCCTGCACGACCATCACGCCTATGAAGTCGTCCCGGCGGATGCCGTTACCTATTCCGGCCACGACGACCTTATCGGCGCCTTCCAGCCAGGCCCGGAGCTCCTCCTCCAGCGAGCTGGTCCGCTCCCGCATCCCTCTCACTCCTTCGGGACGAACGGCATCAGCGGCTCAGATGGCACAGCAGCTCCTTGCGGCGGTCGTACACCTTGACGTCCAGGGGCATCTGCCCGACGGCGAAGTGCGTGGCGCAGCCGAAGCAGGGATCGTACGCCCGGAAGGCCATCTCCACCTTGTTCAGTATCGCCTCGTCCACCTTGCCGTCGTGGATCAGTCCCTTCGCCGCATCGCGCACGCTCATGCATATCGACGGGTAGTTGTTGGTGGTGGCGACGATCATATTGACGTTCTTGATCAAGGCGTCCTTGTCCAGATGGTAGTGGTGTATGAGGGTCCCGCGGGCCGCCTCCACGATGCCGATGCCCTCGCCGGGAGTTCCGGGCTTGTTCCTGACGTCCGTCGAAGTTATCTCCGGGTCGGTGGCCAGCTCGACGGCGCGCTCGGCCGCGTACAGCAGCTCGATAAGGCGGGCCCAGTGGAATACCAGCGTCCCGTGAACAGGCTTGCCGAGCAGGGAGAACATCTCCTGGTACTCCTTGTCGGCCAGAGGCGTGGCCATGCCCACCGAGGCGTTCAGCCTTCCCAGGGGCCCGACGCGGTACGCTCCGTTCTCCGCTCCGTCCACGAAGCCCTTCCAGCCTATCTTGCGCAGGAACGGCAGCTTGGAATACGTCCACTCCTCGGAACGCTCCTCTATGTGCTCATTGTAATCCTGCGCATCGAACTTGACGAACTCCTTGCCGGACGGATCGACCACCCGGACCTTGCCGTCGTAGAAGTTGACGCGGTCGTTCGCATCGACCATGCCCATGTAATAGGTCCGCTGGGTGTACATCTCGCTCTTGATGAGGTCGACGTAGGCTGGATTGCCCAGCACGATGTCGTGGAAGGCCTTCAGGGAGAACTGGGCGAAGCCGACCAGGGACTCGGACATCTCCAGTATGGCCTTCCTGGACTCCTCGCTCAGGGGCTTGCTGATCCCTCCGGGCAATCCGCTCACGGGATGGGTGGCCTTGCCGCCGATGATCTCGGTGATCTTCTGGCCGTAGGCGCGGTGCTTGATGACCTCCTTCGCCACGTCCAATCCGGCCTTTTCGATGACGCCCAGGATGTTCCTCTTCTCCGGAGGGGCGTCCGGGCCGACTATGAAGTCCGGCCCCCCGAGGTAATAGAAGTGCAGGATATGGTCGTAGCTGATGTATCCCATGTACTGCAGCTCTCGAAGCTTCTTGGCCGCGGACGGCGGTTCCACCTGGAACGCGGCGTCCAAGGCCTTCACGGAAGCGTAGTGATGCGCTACCGGACATACCCCGCATATGCGTGTCGTCAGTAAAGGCATCAGTTCCGCCGGCCGACCGACGCAGAAGGATTCGAAGCCTCTCAGCTCTGGTATCTTCAGGTAAGCGTTCTCCACTTCCCCTTTCTCGTCCAGGAAGATGGAGACGCTGCCGTGGCCTTCCAGACGGGTGATGGGGTCGATGGTGATCTCCTTCCTCATTTCATCACCTTCCTTCTCAGGATGGACGCGGGCAGGCTGTACATATAGAATATGCCGGCCGGGTCCTTGATCTGCGATATGAGGTCCATTACCTCTTCCTCCGTATACGTGCCGGGCTCCTTGTCCAAGTTCAGGATGGAGGCCAGGGCGGTCATCATTCCGGTGCCGATGTCCGATTGGTTCGGGGTGGCGCCGCCGCACCCGGTGCAGGGCATATCAACTTTCAGACACTGCGCCCCGCAGCCGCCGCGGGTGGCCATGCCCATGCAGATGATCCCCTGCTCCATGAGGCACCGCTCAGGATCGGGGACGATGTCGTACACCCGGTGGATGGCGGTGATCTTCTTGTTCGTCCTCTTTCGCGGGCATTCCGCGCAGACCGCCGGCTGCGGGGCGAGCACCGTGCCCTTCGGCGGCAGGTTCCCTGATATTATGGCGTCCAGGGCCTTGTTGATCAGGTCCACCGGCGGCGGGCAACCCGGCAGGTAATAATCAACGTCCACGGTCTGGTCCAATGTTTTGACCGTATCGTAGAAGACCGGTATGTGGAGCGTTCCCTCCTTGACCTGGGATTCCGGCTTGGGGATGAACGAGCCGTTGTCCCTGCCGTCTCCCAGCTCCTTGTACACGTGGTTCAATATCTCCTTGGAGTCGTGGAGGTTCGCCAGCCCGGGCACGGAGCCCTCATAGGCGCAGGCTCCGAACGCCACCAGTATCTTGCTCTTGGCCCTCAGCAGCTTGGCCATGTGCTCCTGCTCCGAGTTTCTCACGGAGCCGTTGAAGAACGTGACGTCCACATAACCGTCGGGGAAGGCCTCCACGTCCTTGTACTTGATGTCCATGGCCACCGGCCAGAACACGATGTCCACCTGCTGCACCAGGTCCAGTATCCTCTCGTTGATGTCCAGGACCGCTATCTCGCAGCCTCCGCAGCTGGCCGCCCAGTAGAACGCCGCCTTCAGCTTGCTCATTGGCGGTCCCCCTTCTTTCCGTTCATAAGGTAATCGTGCATGGCCCTCGCCGCCCTCTTCCCGGCGCCCATGGCGCTGATGACGGTGGCCGCGCCGGTGGCGACGTCCCCTCCGGCGAACACCCCGTCCAGATTGGTCCGTCCGTCCTCGTCCACGGTTATCGTTCCGTTGCGAGGGTTGGTCTTCAGCCCTTCCGTCGTCCTTTGAATGATTGGGTTGGGAGTTTGACCGATGGCCACGATGACCGTGTCGGTCTCCATCTCATAATCGGAGCTTGGAACAGGTCTCACGCTGCAGCGCCCCTTCTCATCGGGCTCGCAGAGCTCCATGCAGGTGACGCGCATGGACCTCACCCATCCCTTATCGTCGCCGTAGAACTCCACCGGGGCGTTCAGGAACTTGCACATCAGTCCCTCCTCCTCGGCGTTCTCGATCTCCTCGCGCCGGGCCGGCAGCTCGTTCCTGGAACGCCGGTAGTTCAGGCATACCTTGGCGCCCAGCCTCATGGAGATGCGGGCGCAGTCCATGGCCACGTTCCCTCCTCCTATGACCACAACATGCTTGCCGATGCGTATCGGCGTGTCCGACTCGGGGAAGTTGTAGGCCTTCATCAGGTTCACCCGGATCAGGAACTCGTTGGCCGAGTATATCCCTCCCAGGTTCTCGCCCGGGCAGCCGGTCCATTGCGGGAGACCGGCGCCGCTGCCGATGTACACGGCGTCGTACCCCTGCTCCATCAGCTCAGGGATGGTGTGTATTCGACCGATCAAATTGCCCAGGCGCAGTTCCACGCCCAGACTTTGAACGTACTCGACCTCCTTCTGCACGATCTCCTTGGGCAGACGGAATTCGGGGATGCCATACATCAGCACCCCTCCGGCCACGTGCAGCGCTTCGAACAGCGTCACCTGGTGACCGAGCTTGGCCAGGTCCGAGGCGGCGGTCAGCCCGGAAGGGCCGGCGCCCACGATGGCCACCTTCTTTCCGGTGGGTACGGGGCGCTCGGGCACCTTCATGCCGTGCTCCCTCTCCCAATCGGCCAGGAACCTCTCCAACCGTCCAATGTTGACCGGGTCGCCCTTCTTCCCGCGGATGCAGTTTTTCTGGCACTGCTGCTCCTGCGGACAGACCCGGCCGCAAACCGCCGGCAGGGCGTTCTTGGACTTGATTATGGCTATCCCTTCGTCGTACTTCCCCTGGGTGATCTTCTCGATGAACTGGGGGATCGGCACTTCCACGGGACACCCTTTCTGGCACTGGGGGTTCTTGCACTTGAGGCAGCGCGCCGCCTCGGCCAACGCCATCTCCTCGGTGTAGCCTAGGGCGACCTCATCGAAGTTCTTTACGCGGTCCTCAGGCTCCTGGCGGGGCATGGGGATGTCCTCGTCCAGGGCTTTATCGTTACGCTTCCGGCGTGGCTCATCTCCTTCCACAGCGGCACCCCCCTTCGTGCTGGTGCTCCCAAAGCACCGAGCTCAAGCGCTCCTCGGGCAGCATGCTGCGCTGTCTCTTGATAAGCTCGTCGAAGTTGGTCTTATGCCCGTCGAACTCCGGGCCGTCCACGCAGCCGAAGAGCATCTTGTCTCCAACGGTTACGCGGCACACCCCGCACATCCCCATGCCGTCGATCATGATCGGCGTCAGAGAGACGATGGTGGGGATCCCGAAAGGCTTGGTGATCTCGCTGACCTTCTTCATCATGACCACCGGGCCGATGACGGTGCAGCGGTCGAACTTTTCCTTTGCCAGAACGTCGGTCAGAAAGTCCAGCCCCTTCTCTCCCACCGTCCCATCGTCCGAGGCTACGTACACGCGGTCGCTGTGCCTTTCCGCCTCCTCTCTCTTGAACAGGAACTCCTCGCTCCTGCATGCCAGTACGGTTACGACCTCGTTGCCGGCCTCCTTGAGGGCCTTGGCCTGCAGCAGGGCGGGGGCGATCATTATGCCGCCCCCGACGCACAGCACCTTGCCGAACCTCCTGATCTCGGACGGATTTCCCAAGGGGCCGGTCACGTTGAACAGCTCGTCGCCTTGGTCGAACGTCCCCAGTTCCTTGGTGGTCTTACCCACCTCGTGGAAGGCGAAGGACACCGATCCGTTCTTCCGGTCGTAGCCGCAGATGCTGAGCGGTACTCTTTCCCCTCCTTCCTTGGGGATCACTATCAGGAACTGCCCCGCCTGAGCCTTGGCGGCTATCTCCGGGGCGTCCACGTTGAACAGGGTGTGCTTGTGCGCCAATCTTTCCTTGGAGATGATGCGGTTCATTCAGTCCACGCTCCTCTGGCACTCGTTGGAGGGCATCTTCGAGATCCGCTCGCAGAACGTTCCGAAGGTCCCCTCGAACTCGCCCGCGCATCTCGGCGAGAGCTCGTGCATCTCGAAGCGTTCGGATAGTCCCAGCTTCCTCAGCGCCCCGTAGAGCACCTCCAGCTGCCTTTCCGCGTTGTCCCGCCCGTTCTTCAGCTTGCAGTCGTCCGCGGCGCAGACCACGGCCATCACTCCGTCGAAGCCGCTCTGCAACGCGTTAATCACGTGCACCGGGTCCAGGCCCTTGAAGCAGGGCACCTCCAGCAGCATGGCGTTGCGTCCGCGCAGCATCTTCTCCGGGTCGTCCAGAGCGGAGAACTCGGACCACTGGCAGCTGAACACCAGTATCGACGGCCGCTTGTCCCTCTGGCGCATGCGCGCCGCCGCCTCCTCGTAAGAGCGCAACACTGAGTAGAACTCGTAGCCCTTCACCTGTATGGCGTTATGCGGGCAGACCATCTGGCACGCTCCACACCCTACGCACTTGTCCGGGTCGATTCTGGGCGAGGATATCGCATCGGCGCTTATCGCTCCGTAAGGACAGACGAAGACGCACTTGTCGCAACCGACGCAGTCGTGGTTTATCCATACCGCCTTGCGGGAGTACTTGACCACCCGCAGCGCATCCTCGGGGTAGCCGAACTGCTTTAGCACCGACCGCCCCAGCAGCAACCGCCTGGTCTCGATGCGGGTACCCTCCTTCATGCGGCAGAAGCCGTCCTGGCACTGGATGGATATGATGTTGCTGATCCCGGACGAGAGCGCCCGGAATATGAAATCGGTGGGGACGCGCCCCGCGCAGGGAATGCGCAGGGGAATGAAATCCTTGGTGTCGAGCCCGTGGTCGGCCAGGATGTCCTCCACCTCCCCGGTGCTGGGGGAGTTGCCGCGGCACATCATCACCAATGTTCTGGCGGAAGGGCTCGCCGCGCGAACGTATTCCAGCAGCCCGTCATAATCGTAATAGGCCATCTCGATGGCCGAGGCCGGGCAGGCGCTGTAACATATGCCGCAGACCTGGCACTTCTGGATGTCTATCTCGATGCGCCCGTCCTCCCGTTCCAGGATGGACTCGAACGGACATAGGGAGTAGCATACCTTGCAACGGCTGCACAGGTCCTGGTTTATCTTAACGGCGGCGAGGCAATTGTCCTTCATCAATGATCACCCGGCGGTCCCTTGTTCAGACAGCTCCGTCCTCGCCCTCCCGCTAAGATCGGGAGCGGGCATCGAACGGCCTTCATCCAGGGGCCCTGATGGTTCACGTCCACGACGTCCCTGATTGGATGATGGCCTTATTATTTAATGCATATGCTCGATTGTTCGTAAGCTGAATGTTTCCTTCGGCCTATTGCCGGTTTCAACAAAATTAACCAGCAAATGTACAATATTTCTCATTAAATTAGACGAATATCGTAGATTTAGGTCGCAACGGCCAAAAATGGCAACACTCATTAAATAAGACGACATCTTTTGACACGCCATCGTCAACTATTGACATTCCACAGGAGCATCATTATCATGCTGACCAAGGATCTGATGGAGAAGATCGTAGCCAAGAACCCTGGCGAGAAGGAGTTCCACCAGGCCGTGAACGAGGTGTTCGAATCGCTGGAACCGGTGCTGAAGCAGCACCCGGAGTTCGTTAAGGCCAAGATATTGGAGAGGATGGTCGAGCCGGACCGGCAGGTCATGTTCCGGGTGACCTGGATGGACGACAGGGGCGAGGTCCAGGTCAACCGCGGTTACCGGGTCCAGTTCAACAGCGCCATCGGCCCCTACAAGGGCGGGATACGCTTCCACCCCTCCGTCAATCTGGGAATATTGAAGTTCCTGGGCTTCGAGCAGGTGTTCAAGAACGCCTTGACCGGACTGCCGATGGGCGGGGCCAAGGGTGGAGCGGATTTCGATCCGAAAGGCAAGTCCGAAGCGGAGATGATGCGCTTCTGCCAGAGCTTCATGAACGAGCTGTACCGTCACATCGGACCGAACACCGACGTTCCCGCCGGGGACATCGGCGTCGGCGGGCGCGAGATCGGCTACATGTTCGGCCAGTACAAGAAGGTCGTCAACCGCTTCGAATCGGTTCTGACCGGGAAGGGCATAAACTGGGGCGGCTCCCTGATTCGGCCGGAAGCCACCGGCTACGGCTGCACCTACTTCTGCGAGGAGATGCTGAAGACCAAGGGCACCGACTTCAACGGGAAGACCGTGGCCATATCCGGCTCCGGGAACGTAGCGCAGTACGCCGTGCAGAAGGTCACCCAGCTCGGTGGCAAGGTCGTCACGTTATCCGATTCAGACGGTTCCATCTACGATCCCTCCGGGATAGACGTGGAGAAGTGGAAGTACGTCATGGAGCTGAAGAACGTCAAGCGCGGACGGATCAGCGAGTACGCCGCCAAGTACGGATGCGAGTACTGGGCAAATGAACGTCCGTGGAAGGCCAAGTGCGATATCGCCATGCCCTGCGCCACCCAGAACGAGCTGGACAAGAACGACGCCAGGAAGCTGCTGGACAATGGCGTGATGGCCGTGTGCGAAGGGGCCAACATGCCCTCCACGCCGGAAGCGGTGGAGATGTTCATCGCCAACGGCATTCTCTTCGCTCCGGGCAAGGCGGCCAACGCCGGAGGGGTCGCCACGTCCGGACTGGAGATGTGCCAGAACCACATCGGCATCTCCTGGTCCGCTGAGGAGGTGGACAGGCAGCTGCACCAGATCATGATCAACATCCACAAGAACGCCGCGGACTCCGCGCGCAAGTACGGCAGCCCCGGCAATTACGTGGTGGGAGCGAACATCACCGGGTTCGTCAAGGTCGCCAGCTCCATGATGGACCAGGGCCTGATCTGAAACGCTAACCGTTCAAGGCCCGGCCTCGGCCGGACCATCCCCACTTTTTTAGCTGCCACACCCGTCAGACTTATTATTCCAGTAATCCCTCCCATCCCTATTCGGTGAGGAACATGAGGATTCTAGCCATCAACGGAAGCCCCCGCAAGGACGGCAACACCGCCAAGCTGCTGAAGGAGATCACCAAGGACCACGTCGACGTGGACCTGGACTATTTTGACCTCAATGATCTGAAGATCAAGGACTGCCAGTCCTGCTACTTCTGCAAGAAGAACGACGCCTGCGCCGTCAAGGACGACATGCAGAAGCTTTACAAGAAGCTCAGGGAGGCCGACGCCATTGTGCTCGGTTCGCCGGTCTACTTCGGGGTGGAGAACGCCAACACCAGGGCCTTCATAGACCGTCTGTATGCATTGCTGGCCTTTGGCGACGGTCCGGGCAAGTACGTCCCGAGGCTCAAGGGAGACAAGCTGGCCATATCCTTCGTCTGCTGCGGCAACGGCAAGGGCAAGGAGGTATACGCCAACATCAAGGACCGCCAGTTCACCATGTGGGCGAACCTGGGCTTCAAGAACGTGCGGACGTACGTCATCGCCGGAGCCGCGCCGCAGGGCAACGTCCTGGAACTGGTGGACGCCCAGAGCATGGTCAGGGAATGCCAGGGGCTGCTGGACCAGTGAACAGTTTCCGAGCGTTCGTGGCGGCGGACGTGGAATGCGGTCCTGAGCTGCAGGAGGCGATCTCCGAGCTCAAGGCGTACGGAAAGGCGCTCAAGCCCGTTTCGCCCTCGAACGTCCACATCACCCTCAAGTTCCTGGGCGAGATCTACGAGAGGACGGTACCGGATATCGGGTCGGTCGTTCGCCAGGCGGCCACAGGCATATCGCCCTTCGACCTGCGCCTGGTCGACGTGGGCGTTTTCCCGAACGAACGCAGCCCGCGGGTGGTCTGGGTCGGTATGGACGGGACCGAACCGCTGACGAGAATGGCCGCGGCGCTCGAGGAGGGCTGCGAACCTTTGGGGTTCCCAAGGGAAAGGAGGCCGTTCAGCCCTCACCTTACATTGGCCAGGGTCAGGGAGGGGTTCCGTCCCGACGTCAGCGAGTTCCTGGCGAAGCATCACGGACAGGACTTCGGCTCCTTCAGAGTTGAAAGGATAAAGCTGAAGAAGAGCGTGCTCACGCCCGCCGGCCCGATCTACTCGGACGTTCTGACGGTCGAGCTTTAACGGCCTACGCCCTCGAAGAGCGAGAACTCGGTGGTCTTCAGCAGGTCCTGCGGCTGGTGGTCCTTTACGTAGTCGATGCTGTAGTTGCCAGCACGGAAATCAGGATTGCGTACGACCAGGCGATGATACGGTATCGTGGTCTTGATGCCGGTGACCGTATAACGGTCCAGGGCGTCCTGCGACCGGTTTAGCACCTCGTTCCTGGTCCTGCCGGAGATGATGAGCTTAGCGAGCAGATTATCGAACTCCGTAGGGACGACGTAACCCTCGTAAGCGTGCGAGTCCACGCGCACGTGGTCGCCGGCCGGCTCCATGTACTTCTCGATGCGTCCTGGCGCCGGGAAGAAGTTGTTGAAGGGGTTCTCGGCGTTGATCCTGAACTCCATGGCGTGGCCTTTCGGCTTGACCTCGGACAGAACGTCCTCCACCGGGACGTCAGAGCCGATCTTCAGCTGCATCTCCACCAGGTCCAGTCCGGTGACCAGCTCCGTGATGGGGTGCTCCACCTGTATCCTGGTGTTCGCTTCCAGGAAGAACAGGTCCCCCTCGGCGGACATCAGGAACTCGAAGGTACCGAGCGAGGTGTATCCGGCGCGTTTCACCGCAGCGATGCACAGCTCGGCCATCTTCTCGCGGAGCTCCGGCGATACCGCGCAGGAAGGCGTCTCCTCGATGATCTTCTGGTGCCGGCGCTGCACGGAGCATTCCCTTTCGCCTAAACAGTAAGCGTTACCTCTGGAATCCCCTACCACCTGGAACTCGATGTGCCTTGCTTTGAGTAGAGCACGCTCCAAATAGATCGTGGGGTTCTTGAAGGCCTTGTCCGCCTCGTTCTTGGCGGAGGTCAGAGCGTTCTCCATCTCCGCGTCGCTGTGCACCAGGCGCATGCCGCGACCGCCGCCTCCGCCGGAGGCCTTCAGCAGGATAGGGTAGCCGATCTTGTTGGCCTGCTTGATGGCCTCGTCCGGCGTCTCAAGCGAATCCAGGGTGCCGGGCATTATCGGAACCCCGACCTTGGACATGAACTCTCTGGCGGACAGCTTGGAACCCAGCAGCTTCATGGCCCTGGGGGACGGTCCCAGGAACGCTATCCCCTCCTCCTCGCAGCGTTCGGAGAACTCCGGCTTCTCGGAAAGGAATCCGTAGCCAGGGTGGATGGCGTCCACCTTCATGCGGTTGGCCACATTGATTATGGCGTCGATGTCCAGATATCCAATGATATTATCGTCGGTGTGCAGCTCCACGCTCTTGTCTGCCAGCGAAACGTGCTTGCAGTGCTTGTCCGAGGGGGTGTAGATGCCTACGGTCGGCACGCCCATCCTCTTGCAGGTGTTGATCACCCGAATGGCGATCTCCCCTCTGTTCGCTATCAGCACCTTCTTGAACATCTTGAGACCTCAGGCGCCATGGCTCCGCATGCGACTGCGTGGCAGGGAATGTAACATGTTTTTATAATAATTTCGATTCTCTTTGCTCAGAAATTCTTTTGATTTCGGACGGAATATTCGTTTTCTGATAAGAATCAAGAATATTATTGGTAAAATTCGTTTTTGACTTGACGAATGTGTTCCGCTAGTTAGTCTCACTGTAAGCGAGGAGGCCTAGACATCCCTAGGCTTTCCTGATTTCGGAGATACAATGAGGTTCTCTAAGAAACGAATAGGCGGGGACAGGGACGGCGGGATCGAGGGATTGCCGCTGCAACTGATGATAATGGTGATCGTGGCCGGTCTCGGCACGGCCATCCTGGTGGGGTGGATGGGTGGGCTATCGGCGCCGGAAGCGATCGCGTCCGTCAACGGCAGCCCTAACGAGATTCTGCTCATGGACGGGGACGGCGACGGGACATTCGAGAACGATGACGCAACCCTTACGATAATCGTACGCGACCAGAACGGCGACCCGGTGGAAGGCGCCTCGGTGGTGCTCGACGGATGCCAGGTGCGCAATTCCGACGGCTCCCTGGTGTACGGAACCACGGGCGCGGACGGCAAGGTGACCTTCGACGGGCTGAGCGTTTCCCACTTCGGCGATGGAATAGGTTTCATAACCGTCACCGTGGCCAAGGGCGGGATGGGCACCGATTCCTCGCTCCAGGTGCCCGTGATCTGCAGGTGATGAGGTGCGTAAAGACCGTAGGGGGATCGAGGGGCTGCCGCTCCGGCTGATGCTGGTGGCTTTGCTGATCTCCCTCACCCTTCCCACGATGCTCTCGTTCATGCATAATGCGACGTCAAGCATCGCAGAGGACAAGGCGGCGGAGATGGCCGAACAGCTCGCGGTGACCGTGGAGGAAATGTCCGCCGGCGGCCCCGGGAACGTGCGCTTGACGACGGTCCCGGCCGATCTTCCTGAGGGCATCACCTTCCGTGTCGGCGGTGGGAACGGTACCATCGATTGCACCAGGATCACCTGGACAGTGGACGGGCGGGAGAAGGCCAGGTACCTGGCGGGAGCGCGGATCATAACCGAGAACGGCAGGCCTTTGACCATCTCGCCCGGCGATTCGATACGGTTGGTCTGCCCGTCCGGGACCTGGGGGACCGTAATGGCGGTCTTAGCATGATGGAGTTCTTCCTCTCCAAGTTCTGGGCCTTCCTGGTGTCAATGGTCATCATGGGCGTACTGGTCCAGGGGATGCAGCTGGAAGTTCAATCCGACCGGGACGAAGCGCTGAACGACCTGGCCGAACGGCTCGAAAGGATGCTCAACGATCTGGCTGGAGCCGGTCCGGGGTTGGAGGCCAATATAGATCTAGCTCAGGTGCTCCCATCGACGGCCACATTGACCCTTACCTCCGGGTTCGCCTCCCTGGAGGACCGGGATCGTGAGGTCCGTTTCACCGTTCCAGTATTGACGATGAATATGGAGAACGAGCATGGAGAGATTGCGGAGGTCGAGAGGCTGGTGTTGTGTTGGAACGACAGTCTGTTGTTCAGTAACAAAGCGGAAGGGTCGACAATAACCGCGATCAGTCGGTGAACTTGTCAGCCACGTACTTCACCGCGTCAATGAACTTGCCCATCTCGTCCTCGGTGTTGTAGAAGTAGAAGGAGGCCCGCGCGCATCCTTCCAGACCGTGCGACGAGAAGTAGGGGTGAACGCAGTGCATTCCCGAGCGAATCAGCACGGAGGCGATCTCGTCCAGGATCATCGCCACATCGTGAGGGAGCATGCCCTTCAGGTTGAAGGAGAAGATCCCGCCCTTCCTTCTAGGGTCGCTCGGACCGAGCATTGACAGGTTCCTGACGTCCTTCAGCCCTTCGGTGGCGATGGTGTTCAAGCGATGCTCGTGCTCGGAGATGTCATCCATTCCTATCTCCCGCAGATATCGCACCGCCGCCCCGCTGCCGATTATCCCGGCGTAATTCTGCAGCCCGGCCTCGAACCTCTCCGGTATCGGAAGTATCTCCGCCGAGTCGTAGGAGGTGATGGCCACCCCGCCGCCACCGGTGACGAGCGGTTCCACCTGCTCCAGCATCTCCCGTTTTCCGTAAAGGATCCCGGTGCCCGATGGTCCCAGCATCTTGTGCATGGACCAGGCGTAGAGATCGACGTCCATGTCCGTGAGGTCCAGGGGATTGTGAGGGGCGAACTGACACCCGTCGGCCATTACCAGCGCCCCGTGGTCATGGGCCAGCTCGACGACCTCCTTCAGAGGAATGCTGCTCCCGTCCACGTTGTTGGTGTGCACCACGCTCAGCAGCTTGACGCCCTTCTCCAATTCCGTCTTGAGCGGCTCCAGGTTCCCCTGCTCCAGTTCCGAGAACGGGACGTATCCGCGGCGGATGCCCTTCTCCTTGGCCAGAAGCACCCACGGGACGTGATTGCTGTTGTGCTCCATATCGGTCGTCACCACCCGGTCACCCTTTTTCAGATGCAGCCCCTTGGCCACGGTGTTCATCGACTCGGTGGCGCTCTTGGTGAAGATGACGCACTCGGCGTCCTTGACCCCCACGAAGGAGGCGACGTCCTCCCGCGCCTTGTCCAATCGGACCGACACCTCGGTGGCCAGCC
>CAZPFU010000022.1:19477-23652 GCA_964585915.1 uncultured Methanomassiliicoccus sp. | reverse complement strand
ATCATCCCTCCGGCGGGGAAGCCCCCGCCGACTATGCGGTCTATGCACTCCATGCCTGTGCAGAACTTTGCGCCTGGGGCCGTGGCCATGCCCTGATGATGACTATATGCGGATATATTATTTTTTAAAGGAAAAGATTAGTAGTCTGGCGGCGATAGTGCGCTCATGCAACCGGTTCTGCAGGTCGCTCTGGACCTCATGCACCTCAAGCGCGCCGTCGAGATCGCCCGGGAATCACTGGAGGGCGGGGCGGACTGGATAGAGGCTGGTACCCCTCTCATCAAGAGCGAGGGCGCGGAGTGCTTACGCTCCCTTAAGAGAGAATTTCCCGGACGTACGTTGGTCGCCGACATGAAGACCATGGATGTCGGCGCGTTCGAGGTGGAGATAGCGGCCAAGGCTGGAGCGGACGTAGTCACCGTCCTGGGGCTTTCTGACGACGGGACGATCTCCGAGTCTGTCCTGACCGCGCGCAAGTACGGGGCGGCGGTGATGGTCGACCTCATCAATGTGCCGGACAAGGTGGCCCGGGCGAAACGAGCGGAGGAGCTGGGAGCTTCCTACGTATGCTTACACGTGGGCATCGACGAGCAGATGAAGGGTGAAGGTTCCCCTCTGGAGATCGTCTCCAAGGTCTCCAAGGCCACCAGCATCCCTTTGGCAGTGGCCGGGGGCATAACCTCGGAAACAGCCCCGAGGATGATCGAGCATGGCGCGTCAATAATCATCGTTGGAGGCGGCATAATCAAGACCGGGGACGTGCGCTCCGCTGCCCGTGCCGTCAAGGAAGGGATGATGACCGGAAAGGGCCTTTCCAACGCCCTGTCACGGAAGTACGGACAGGAGGAGCTGTTCGAGGCCTTCGCCAAGGTTTCCACCTGTAACATCGCCGACGCCGCGCACAAGCGCGGGGTCATGGACAACGGCATCGCGCTCCGCAACGGCCACCGGGTGAAGATGGTCGGCCGCGCGCTGACGGTGCAGACCGCAAAGGGCGATTGGGCCAAGCCGGTGGAGGCCATCGACCGGGCTAAAAAGGGTGACGTCATCGTCATAGACGCCGGGGGAAGCGAGATCGCCGTGTGGGGTGAATTGGCGGCCAACAGCGCCCTGGTGAAGGGCGTCGCCGGGGTCGTCATCGATGGCGCGGTGCGTGATATCGATGGCATTATCGACCTGGGGTTCCCGTGCTTCAGCCGTCACGTTTCTCCGCACGCCGGGGAGCCGAAGGGCTTCGGCGGCATCGGGCTGGAGATCGTATGCGGGGGGCAGATGATCCGTACGGGCGATTGGATCGTCGGCGATGCGAGCGGCGTGATCGTCATTCCGCAGGAGCATGCGGTAGAGCTGGCCAACCGTTCCATCGACGTTTGGGAACGCGAGGAGCGCATCAGAGAGGAGATCAAGCGCGGCGGCACCCTGTCCAAGGTTCAGGAGCTTGAGAAGTGGGAGCAGGTGAAGTGAGCCGCTAGTCCGTTCGATAAACCTTTCCGTCGCTCTTTTTGTTTTTTCTCTTACGATCAACGTAGGTTTTATTCCCCTGAGGAATCAAGTGATTCTAATCCTACAAATGTACACTATTTTTCATATTATTACTCATTTGTTTGCTTCAATAACTATTTATTATACATTTATCTACACTTTCTCCAATGCGCTCGATAAATATCTATTGGGGCCTAGGAAAAACGGACAGCCGTCGGGAATCGCTCCGCCCACTTCGCCGGAAAAAGGTCCAGAACCGCTTCACCGCCGTGGAATGCATGGCGGTCGCAGCGGCGATGGCCATGGTCGGAACCGTGTCCGGTGGTGCCTACTTCCTTAGTCCGGGTATGCTCGGGCGCAGCGGTTGCGGAGAGTTGAAATCAGTGACGTACAGCAAAGACCAAGTCATGGAAAAGGGAGGTTGGCCGGATGCGTAAGTATTCAGCGTTCCTCCTTTTCGTTTTGAGCCTGGTGCTCCTGCTGCCGGCGGCGCAGGCCGCCGACCCCAGCGGAGCTACCAACCCAGCGACCCTGGAGGGGGTCATGAACTCCATCGATTACACCTGGGTGCTGATCTGCGCCTTCCTGGTGTTCTTCATGCAGGCCGGGTTCGCCATGGTGGAGGCCGGTATGGTCAGGGTGAAGAACGTGGCGAACGTCCTAATGAAGAACTTCATGGACTTCGTCATGGGCACCATCGTGTTCCTGGTGATCGGCTACTCGCTGTTCATGGGAACCGATGTTGGCGGGATAATCGGTGATCCGACCACCGCCTTCATGCTAATAGGCGAGGCGTTCGACGTGGGAACCATGCTCTCATGGTTCTTCATGCTGGTCTTCGCCGCTACCGCCGTCACCATCGTGTCCGGCGCCATCGCTGAGAGGCCGAAGTTCAAGACCTATCTCATATACAGCGCCGTGGTGACCGCCGTCATCTATCCGGTATATGCACACTGGGTATGGGGCGGGGGATGGCTGGCCACGTCCAACTTCATGGTCGATCTGGGCGGGGGTTACGGGGCTTTAGATTTCGCTGGGTCCGGAGTGGTTCACGCCCTCGGCGGACTGCTCGCCTTGGCCGCATGCGTGGTCATCGGACCGCGCCTTGGCAAATATACCAAGGACGGCAAGCCGCTACCGATACCCGGTCATAACATGACCATGGTCATGCTCGGGGGCTTCATACTATGGTTCGGCTGGTTCGGCTTTAACGCCGGCAGCACCTTGAGCGGCAACCAGCTGGTCATCGCCAAGATATGCGTGACCACCGTGATCGCCGGAGCGGCTGGTGCGTTGACCGCCATGGCCATATCCTGGAAGAAGGCCGGTTCGGCCGATCTGGGTTTGACCGTCAACGGCATGCTCGGCGGACTGGTCGGTGTGACCGCCGGATGCGCCTGGGTCGAACCGTGGGCGGCACTGGTGATCGGCGTTGTGGCTGGTTTCATTGTCTGCTATGGGGTCTGGTTCCTGGAGAAGAAGGGCGTGGACGATGTGGTCGGTGCGGTCAGCGTGCACGGCTTTAACGGGCTGTGGGGTTTGATCGCCCTGGGCATATTCGCCGACGGGACATACGGCGTCTACTCCGTGGATGGGCCGCTGGTGACCGGCCTGCTATACGGGAATGCGGGCTTCTTCGCCGCCCAGCTGATCAACGCCGCGGTCGTGGCCGCATGGGCTCTGGGAACAGGATTCGCCCTGTTCTACGGGCTGAAGAGGACCGTGGGTCTCCGGGTCAGCCCGGAGGAGGAGTTGCAGGGGCTGGACATCAGCGAGCACAACGTCTCCGCCTATCCGGAGATGGTGACCAAGGAGCTGACGATGAGCCAGGAGGTTCGGGAATGAAGATGATACAGGCGATAATCCGCCACGAGAAGCTTGGCGACGTCAAGTCGGCCCTCTCCGAGATCGGGGTGGTCGGGCTCAACGTCACCGAGATACAGGGGCGCGGTGTGCAGAAAGGGGCTACCAGGCAATGGAGGGGGGCGGTCTACGATGTGGACCTCCTGCCCAAGATCAAGCTGGAGATGGTGGTGGACGATGCCATCGCCGACAAGGCGGTCGACACGATCCAGGAAGCCGCCTTCACCGGGAACATCGGCGACGGCAAGATCTTCGTCTGGACCGTCGACCAGGTGGTCAGGGTGCGCACCAACGAGCGCGGGAAAGAGGCCATATGAGCTGACGATGAACAGTGATCTCACAACCCGAGGGGAGGGGCGTGCCCTCCCCTCCAAACCTTTTCGTTCCTTTCTCGCAAGACTTTATATCGATGTTGTTGCGGATACGACCATGATGTCGCGGCCGAGGATCAATCTCCATACCCACACCCTCTATTCGGACGGGGACTTCACGGTCATGGAGGTCGTCCGCTCCGCGTTCCAGGCCGGTCTTACGCACATAGCTATCACGGACCATTTCGAAACCTGCAAGATCATCAACCCCCTGAAGCGCATGGACTTCGAGCGTTACCTTAAGGACATTAATGCCGCCCAGATGATGTACGAGGGGCGCATCAACGTGTTGGCCGGCGTTGAGATAGACACCAACCCGGAAAGATGCGATCTATACGAGCTGCCGTTCGATCTTCTGAACTCCCTGGACCTCATCCTTTTCGAGTACGTGGAGGACCCGCTGCAGGGAGGCATCCCGCTCAACGAGCTGCGCTCCTTAACGAAGGACCTGAAGGTCCT
>CAZPFU010000022.1:0-19467 GCA_964585915.1 uncultured Methanomassiliicoccus sp. | reverse complement strand
GACATGGACCGCATCTATCGCGACCGGGAGCCTTCCTGGCTTGCCGACCGGCTATCAGAGATGGGGGCGTTCGTTGAAGTGCCGACGTCACAGCATTACGCCAAGCAGGGACGCTTCCTGTACGAGCACTCTGAACGTTTCTATCGAGCCTTCGACAAAAAGGTGAAGGTGTCCATCGGCACGGACATGCACCACTCGCTTGGAGAGGTCGGCAACATCGGCCGCGGTCTGGACTTTTTACGTTCGAACGGGCTGTGTGGGCAGCTACTGTTCAACGGCCAGAAATGAAAACTCGGTAAGGGGTTTCAGAACCTGCCCATCTCGCTGGCCTGCTGCTTCAGCCTCTTTATCCTCTCGGCCATCGGCGGGTGGGTCATGAAGATCGTAGCTAGCCCACCACCCCGGAAGGGGTTGACGATGAACATGTTCGAGGAGGAGGGGTTGCCGAACCGGATGGGGTCGCGGCGATTGCCGGCCTCCAGCTTCTCTAAAGCCCTGGCCAGATGCATGGGGCGGCCGATGAGCTTGGCCCCCTCGCGGTCCGCCTTGTACTCGCGGTTGCGGGAGATGGCCAGCTGCACGATCATGGCTGCTATCGGGGCGGTTATGCCAAGAACGATCGCCACGATCATCCCGCCCTCGTTCCGGCGGTCGCCGAACAATGACCCGTAGAAAGCGAACCTGGCCGCGAACGATATGGCACCAGCGATGGTGCTGGCCACGCTCATGACCAGTATGTCCTTGTTCTTCACGTGGGCCATCTCGTGGGCCATTACGCCCGACAGCTCGTCATCGTCCAGCAGGCGCATGATGCCTTCGGTGGCGCACACCACGGCGTTCTTCGGGTTGCGCCCGGTGGCGAAGGCGTTGGGGTTGCTGGTCGGGATTATCCCGACCTTGGGCATCGGAATGCCGTTCATCGCCGCGATGTTGCGCACGATGCGGTAGAGCCGAGGAGCTTCCGCCTCGCTTACCATCTTTACCCGGTATGACCACAGCACGATCTTGCTGGAGAAGAAGTAAGACACGAAATTTATCATGCCGGCCAGGACCAGGAACGCTAACGCCCCCAACACCCAGTTCCCTAGGAAGAAGGAACCAACCAGCCAGCCGATGGCCATGAACAGGCCGATCATGAACACGAACAGTCCAAAGGTCCTAATGGACGCGCCCATCTCTTTTCACCAGGCCATTATGATGAAGGGTTCGGTATTTAAGATTTGTTAGTGGTTCTATAAAAGCGTATCTCAGAAATGATATGGCCAGCGTTCATCGTCCGTTCTAGTAAGGATTATTACCGCGCAGGCTTTCCCCGTTCCGATACAAATGAGAGCTGTGGTGACCGGGGCTGCGGGATTCATCGGAAGCACTCTGACCGACCTGCTGCTGGCCGAAGGTCACGAGGTCGTCGGCGTCGACAACTTTGACGATTACTACTCGGGCAAGATGCGCTTCCTGAGCAGGCACCTGGAGAACAAGGACTTCAAGCTGATGGAGGTGGACATTCTCGATCTGGACTCCCTCCGGCAGAGCTTTGAGGATGCCGACGTCGTATTCCATCTGGCCGCCCAGGCCGGGGTGCGCATATCCGTGAAGGACCCGCTTCGCTCGCATCATGCCAACACCACCGGCACGCTGAACGTCCTTCTGGCGGCGAGGGGCGAGGGCGTGAAGCGCGTCGTAAGCTCCTCATCGTCTTCCGTTTACGGCAACGCCGTCCGGCTGCCGGCCAAGGAAACGGACCCGGCGGTGCCCATCTCGCCCTATGCCGCAAGCAAGCTAGCGGCCGAATATTATTGCACCCTGTTCTACAAGCTGTACGGCCTGCAGAGCGTTTCGCTGCGCTACTTCACCGTATATGGTCCGAGGCAGCGCCCGGACATGGCCATACGCATATTCACCGATCGGGCCCTGGACGGAAAGCGCCCCCAGATCTTCGGGGACGGCGAGCAGACCAGGGATTTCACTTTCATCACCGACGTGGTGGACGCCATACGCCGCTGCGCCGACTGCCCCGACCCCATGGGGGAACCGCTCAACATCTGCAGCGGCTCTACCGTCAGCGTTAACCGGGTGGTGTCCTCCATACTCAAGGCCGTGGGCCGCGAGGACCTGAGGCCCGAGTACCTTCCGCCTCAGCCCGGGGACGTGGACCACACCTGGGGCGACAGTTCCAAGGCCCGGGAGTTATTGGGATGGCAGCCCAGGGTGAAGATTGACGAGGGGCTGCTGCGCTTCGTGGAATGGTACAAGAAGGAAGGTAGGGCCTAGACGGCCACGTAGACCACGCTGCGGCCCTTCTGCTCCGCCCGGATCGCCCCTTTCTCCACCAGCTCGAGCAGCCTCTGGGAGAGTTCCTCCTCTTCCATGGGCACCGCTTTCAGCAGCTCGTGGAAGGTGCGGCCGTCCTTGAGCTCCTCCATGAGGGTCTGCCGGGCCCGCTCGGCCATCACCTTGGCCTCCGCGGCCGCCACCTCCTCGCGCCTCTCGGCGATTATAGAGTCCAGATAAGATTCCAACTTCTCATGGACCGCCGCCTTGAACCGGTCGGCGTCCTCCTCCAGAAGGCCGTTGAGCTCCATGGGCTCCAGGTTCAGGTCGCGCAACTTGGCCACCCTTTGCCGGTATCCAGAGGAGGGCTGCCCCTCCACCGCGCCTATGGTGGGAATGTACCTTACCTCCAGACCCCTGAGGGCGGCGTGCAGGCCCTCGAGCATCTGGGCCATCTCCCCCTCGTTCAGCACCTCGATCTCGTACCCCGGCACTCCGGGGACCTTCTTGAAGCCCTTCCCCAGGAACACGGAATCGACCTGTCCGGGGGAGCTGCCGTCGCTGGAATAGATGACCCTGACGTAAACCTTCATGCGATCGGGAGAAAATATTCTGAGTTGTCTATATAGTTTGGTATGACCGATTACAATCTTTTTATCCGCCGGAGGACATGGGGATGGCGTGAACAGGGAGGTCGAGTTCGCCATGAGCCTCTTCCGGGAGCATTACCGGAGATCGCCCCCGCCAGCCCCGGCCGACCTAAGGGACCGCGAGTTCGGCTTCATGTTCTTCGACCGCGACTTCGTCCGAAGGCACATGGGCTTCCTGGAGGAGAACGATTTTCGGAGGTTCCTGCTAAACCAAGTGCCTTCCCATGCTTACTTCTCCTCGGCGCTGTACCAGCACCCCTCGGCCCCGACCATGGACCTCAAGGGTTGGAAGGGGGCGGACCTGATATTCGACCTGGACGCCGATCACATCCGGGGGGTGGAGGGGATGTCCTACCAGGACATGCTGGTCCTGGTAAAGAAGGAGGCCATGGCACTGGTCGACCGCTTCATCTTCGGGGAGTTCGGTTTCGACGAGAAGCATGTCCGCATCAGCTTTTCCGGGGGGCGCGGGTATCATATCCATGTCCGGGACCCCAGGGTACGCACCCTCGGCTCGCACGAACGGGGGGAGATCATCGATTTCGTGAGCGGAACAGACCTGGAAATGGAGAGCGTCTTCCCGTCCACGGCCAGTATGAAGAAGGATTTCAAGGAGAAGGTGAAGGTCGAGAGGGCCTACCGCATCCCTGGTCAGGACCAGGGAGGGTGGCGGCGCTTCGGTCGCGAGGTGCTGGAGAAGGTGGCTGGCGATGTGGGGAGCATGAGCGACCAGGGGCTCAGGGAACGCTATCCGGTCCTTCAGGGCGCAAAGGGTCCCACGCTTGATGAGATGCGGCGCTCGCTGCACGGGCGGCGTGGCGGGTCCACCGGCCTGGAGCTCATGATGAGGGAGGACAGCCTGGAGTACTTCACCTCCGACCGCGTGAAGGAACTTTTTATCCAGATGGTGCTGCAGTCACTCCGGGAGCGGGTGGCCGGGCAGATCGATGAGCCGGTGACCAGGGATGTGAAGCGTTTGATCCGACTTCCCGGGTCGCTGCACGGCAAGACCGGCCTTAAGGTGGTCACCTTGACCAGGGACGAGATGGGGGACTTCGACCCGCTGCGGGACGCCGTTTCGGAGGTCTTCCCCGACCGCCCGGTCAAGGTGGTCCTTAAGGAAGGGACGGATATCAGGATCAAGGACTGCCATGTGCATGGAGCGGGCCTTACGGAGGTGCCTGCCTATGCAGCACTGTTCCTGGTCCTTAAGAGATGGGCCGCCTTGGCATAGAGAGGCTCACGGCGTACAGGAATCTTTATTTAGTGTCCAGGGAATTATTTGCAGGTCCTCATGAAATACGACAGCGGCCGTTTTGAAGGCGGATATCGCCTGATGCACATACACAACACGAAAAGGAGACTCTTCCTGGTCCAGGCCGTTATCGTCCTGATATTCGCCGCCTACCTTGTATATGCCGGGGGCGGGTTCAGCGCCAAGCCTTTCTATCTTGGGATCAACTCCTTCCTTTACTTCGTCCTCCTCATGGCCCTGCTCATTCTGGGCGAGGCCTACGTGTTCACCGCCCTGGAGATGCGTTTCGTCAACAGCGATAGCGCCAAGTTCCTGATCACTCAGCGTACATTCCGTTCGGCGATGGTCTGGACCGTGGCCTGGGTTCTGCTGCTCCTGCTCTTTACCCTTCCCTTCCTCCCGGGAGTTGTCCAGGATGCCACCCAGAGCAGCGGCCAGCTGGTGGCCACCTCTTCCGAGGATTCGGCCAGCTTCGTCATCTTCAACACCGATGCCTTCGGTCTTTCTGAGATATCCAGGATCAAGATCGATGCGATGGGGGAGGTGGAGGTGTTCGTCCTAACCGAATACAACTACGATCTCTTCAAGGAGGACGGCAGGGAGGTGCTGGGAGGCTACCGGGTGAACGTGGACGAATTCACGGCCGCCCCGGAACTGACCATCAACTTCCCGGACATGCCGCACGGGAGGTTCTACGTGCTGATCTATTCGTTGAACGATGCCCCGGCGGACGTGGACTATACGATCGAGCGCGAGGTGTCCCAGAGCCTGATGGCGTACATGCCGTTGATGTCCTTGGGCTTCGTGGCCGTCAATGGTCTGGCCATGGCTTACATGTTCATGATCAACCGGCGCTACAAGCAGGGCATATACCGGTGAAAGGCGCAACAGACCAGGTGCTCACGCACCGTCCACCCCTTTTCATGGAACAGCGGAAGAACCGCTGACGAAGGATTGGCGATCCCTTCCGCGCCGGCCTGAATCGCCGCCATTTCCACATCCGGTCGGCCGCGCGGCCGCATGCACCCCAGGACCACCGGCCTTCCTCGTCCGGCTCCCTCCACCACAGCCCGAACAAGGCGCCCGTCCCAATCCGCCACCTTCTCTCCGACCAGGGAAAGGAGGATGAGGCAGGGGATCTCCTGGCGGCAGGCCTGGCTCACCGCTTCCATTTCGTTTTCCTCTCGTCCGATCCCCAGCAGAACGTGCGGCGCCACCCTGCCAGGGGCGGCCCGACAGAGCGAGCGGAACGAGTCCAAATAGTCCTCGGGCGTCCTGTCCAGGTTCATACGCGACCTGATCGCGCCCTCGTCCATGACCAGGTCGAAGGATATGCGGTCGGAGGATGCGGCGATCTCGGCCGCCTCTTCCGGGGTGACGAGCCCGGGGTGTATGTTGATGAGAGCTTCATTCTCCTTCCGAATGCTGCGCAGGGCCGGAAGGAACGCTTGAAGGGGGACCTTTCCCTGCCTATCGCAACCTCCGCTGATGAGCATCCCAGTACCGCCCCTGGTCATTATCTCCTTGGCCGCCTTTACCAGGGTGGTGGGGCCGGTAACAGGGAGCATGCCATTCAGGAAGCGACCCTGGCAATGCGCGCACATCAGTTCACAGCGTCCGCCGGTCACCGAGAGGCTGGGGAAGTCCCTTCCCGGCCGGTAGAGGGCGATGGTCCTCATCGACGAGAGATGCCTGTCCACCAAAATAACGTTTGGCCGTTCTACAGGGACCCGAGCACGAGAGCCCCGTTCCTGGCGGGAGCTGCCTTTCTAATCGATCGTCCGTTCTACCATGACCGCTAGGATGGCCCCGCCCAGAAGCATAGGTGGGATGAGCGCCGTTGATAACGCCCAGGGCAACGCGACGGCAATCATGAAAGGGGCGAAATAGATGGCCAGAACCTCGAAGAAGTCGTGACCGGCAAAGAGGTCCTTCACATCGACGGTGAACGCGAACATCAGCAGACAGGAGGCGGAAAGGACCGCCCTGAGCCCGAAGGCGATGCCTGGATCGGCCAGTCCGCCCGCGGTGTTGCTGAGCCACCCCAGGATGAACGAGGCGTTTATGACGGTCACGATGGTCCGTCCGTCCATGCCCACGTGTTGCTCCATCGATCATCGGGGAGCGACCCATGGGCTTATGTGCCTATCGCTGGAACATGTAGGAGGCTTTGGTCGTGGTTGTCAACGGGCGGGATCCGATCGGGACGCCGAAGGTTTTGACGTGAACCGTCCTCTGGAAGGCCCCGGGTTCCCTGGCTGCCGATGTCCTCTTAAATCAGGGATGCTCGAAGAGGGAGCCCCCCCCCGCGACCAGTTCCCGGATGGACCAAAAGCTTTATTGGGTGAACCCCGTTCCTCGCCCGAGGCAACCCCGATGAAAGCTTTTCAGGTTATCGGCTCCTATGATGCAAGCAGGGTGGGCTACCGCAAGAGCATGCAGAACTTCAGCGTCCAGGTGGCCGCGGATGACGAGAACGCGGCCAGAGAGAAGGTATTGTCCGACCTGGGCAGCAAGCACCGCAAGAAGCGCGTAGAGATCACCTTCGCTGAGGTCAAAGCACTGGCGGCCGCAGACGTGACCGACCCGGTCGTGAAGCACCAGATCGGTGAGAAGTGATGAACGAGCAGGAGATGCGCCAGGCCATGGGCGCCCTTGAGGCCTACAAGGCCCAGCTGGAGGCGATCAACGAGCAGGGCCAGCTCTTGCAGATGTCCCTGGAGGACTACTCCCGGGCCAAGGACACGCTGGAAGCGGTGGCCAAGGGCCAGCCCGGCGAAGAGGTCCTGATGCCAGTGGGCGGCAGCGCTTACGTTTACGCCTCCATCGTCCGCAACGACCGCGTTCTGGTCGGCGTGGGCACCAGCGTATCCCTCGACAAGCCGATGGAGGACGCCATCGCCACGGTCGACGTGCGCATCGGAGAGCTGATGGACGCCTTGAAAAAGGTGAGCGAGAGCCGCACCGTCGTCGAGTCGAAGATGCAGCAGCTCTCCCAGATGATCCAGCAGGAATACCAGAGGATGCAGCAGGGCCTGAAGTGAGTGGGCCATGTTCGATTCCCTGAAGAAGATCCTCGGCCTGAGCAAGAAGGACATCGAGCCCTCGGCCAAGGTCGAGGAGGTGGTCGGCGACTCCGGGAAGAAGATCTCGGAGAAGGACCTTGACGACCTTCTGTGGGAATTGGAGCTTGTTCTATTAGAGGCGGACGTCGCCCTTCCTATAGTGGAGGAGATCAAGGCGTCCGTCAGAGCGGACCTCCTGGGCAAGCGCGTTGACCGCTCGTACCGGGTGGAGGACGCCATCGAGATGGCGCTGAAGAACGCCGTGCGGAACGTGCTCAAGGGCAGCGAGTTCGATTTCGATTCCTTCATAGCCCAGCACGAGAAGCCGGTCATCGTGATGTTCCTGGGAATAAACGGAACGGGAAAGACCACCGCCATCGCCAAGCTCACCAAGCGCCTGCAGGGGCATGGCCTCTCCGTGGTGCTTTCCGCCTCCGACACCTTCCGGGCCGGGGCCATCGAGCAGATAACCATCCACGGCGACCGTCTGGGCAGCAAGGTCATAAAGCATCAGGCCGGGGGGGACCCGGCGGCCGTGGCCTACGATGCGCTGGAGCACGCCAAGGCCCGCAAGCGGGACGTGGTCCTGGTGGACACGGCCGGCCGCATGCAGACCAACGCCAATCTCATGGACGAGATGAAGAAGATCAAGCGCGTGGTCAAGCCGCATCTTACCGTCTTTGTCGGCGACTCTTTGGCCGGCAACGACGCCATCGAGCAAGCTCGCACGTTCGAGAAGGAGATCGGCATCGACGTTGTTATCTTGACCAAGATCGACGCCGACGCCAAGGGCGGAGCGGCGCTTTCGATCGCGCACTCCATCAAGAAGCCGATAGCGTTCCTGTCCACCGGGCAGGGGTACGATGATATCATTAAATTTGACAGCCAGTGGATGGTCGACCGGCTGTTCAACGAGAAGAAGGAGTGAAGAGGTTTTTCAGGCCTGGAACTGGCTGCCGCAGCATAGCGCCGCGAGCACCACGGCGAACACCTTGGTGTCCTCCACCAGGTTGTCGATGACGCAATACTCGTTGGGAGTGTGCGCCAGTTCCTCGATGGTCTGCCAGACATAGGCGTTCATGCCGGCCAGCCGGAAGAAGTTGGCGCAGGTGCCGCCGCCGATCCCCACCGGTTTCGGCTCGATGCCCTTGACGCGTTTTACGGCCCACTTCAGGGCCTTCATGCCCTCCCCTTCCAGATCTGACGGCGGACCGCTGCGGGTCTCCTGCACGGTCTCCATCTTGATCTGGGTGCCGGTCTTCTGCTCGAAGATGTCCAGCACCGCGGTTATGTCGCTGCGCACCACGTCGATGTCGTACTGCGGCAGGATGCGGCAGTCGAAGTAGAAGACGTCCTCCCCGGGGATGGTGTTGACGTTCCCGACCGTCTGCAAACGCTTGGTCGGTTCGAACGTGCAGCGGTCCGGGGTGAACAGCTCGTCGCGAGCGTTGTACTTGCGGTGCAGGAAGTCCTGCAGGAAAACGATCAGTTCGGAGCCGACGCGCATGGCGTTGGTGCCCAGGTCCGGGCGGGAGGCGTGCACCTGCTTCCCGGTGACGGTGAACTTCAGCCAGAGGATGTGCTTCTCGGCGATCTCCACTTCGTCCCCGCGGGGCGTTCCGTGGTCTGGTACGAACATGATATCGCCCGGCTTGAAGACACCTTCCTTCAGAAGGAACTTTATTCCGCGCTCATTGCCCATCTCCTCGTCGGCCACCAGGACCAGGCCGAGGCTGCGCTCCATCTCCACCCCGGTGTTCATGAGCGTCTCGGCCGCGAACAGGCCGGCGATCAGCGCCTGGCCGTTGTCCTCCGATCCCAGCCCGTACAGCTTGCCGTCCACCAGCCGCGGCGAGAAGGGTGGGGTGTTCCAGGAGTTGAGGTCTCCCGGCGGCACGGTATCCATGTGGGCCACGATCCAGACGGTCTGGTCCACCTTTCCCTTCTTTTTCGCTACGATGTTCGGCCTCAGCCGCAGCCTGACCCTCTCGTCCAGGGCGTCGTACATCTCCACGTCGTCGAACTTGGAGTGGTCCAGGATGTCTCTGAGGTAGCGGGACCTTTCCAGCTCTCCGCTCCCTCCGCTCTCCGGACCGATGGCCGGTATCCTAATAAGCTCGCTGAGGGCCTCGACCATCTCGTCGCGGTGGGACCCCACCTGAGCCAGCAACTGTTCCAGACTGGGCATTGGAATCGACAATAATTGATATTGTTATTATAAAATGTATTGGTGTGGTGGTTTAGACCCGCACGGCCATGGACACCGCGTTCCCGCCGCCCAGGCAGAGGGTGGCCAGGCCGGTGCTCTTGCCCTGCTCCTTGAGCGCGTAGATCAAAGAGGTCAGCACCCTGGCGCCCGAACAGCCGATGGGGTGCCCGAGGGCGATCGCCCCGCCGTTCACGTTGAAGCGGTCCTCCGGGACGCAGAGTTCCTTGCGCACCGCCACCGAGGCGGCGGCGAAGGCCTCGTTGTGCTCGAACAGGTCGAAGTCGCCGACCTTCATGTCCATCTTCTCCAGCAGCTTGCGGGTGGCCGGGATCGGCGCCTCCATTATCCACTCCGGCCGGGTGCCGCCGGTGGCGTAGCCCATGATCTCCGCCAGAGGCCTTATCCCCCGGGAATCGGCGAACTCTTTGGAGCAGACGACCAACGCCGCCGCCCCGTCGCTGAGCTGGGAGGCGTTCCCGGCGGTGACCATGCCGTCCTTCTTGAACGACGGGGAGAGCTTGGCCAGCGCCTCCAGGGTGGTGTCCGGGCGTATCCCCTCGTCCTTGTCGAACACCGTGTCGCCCTTCCTTCCCTTGATGACCACGGGCACGATCTCCTGGTCGAACCTTCCCTCGGTCTGCGCCCTCTGCGCCTTCTGGTGCGATTGCAGCGAGAGCAGGTCGGCCTGTTCCCGGGTGACGCTGAACCTCTCCGCCACTATCTCGGCGGTGATGCCCATGTGCATGTCGTTGAAGATGTCCCAAAGCCCGTCGTGCACCATGTGGTCCACGATCTTGTTGTCCCCCAGGCGATAACCGAAGCGGGCCTGTCTGAGAAGATAGGGCGCGGAGTTCATGTTCTCCATCCCCCCGGCCACTATGGCCTGGTATTCCCCGGCCTTGATGGCGTTGGCCGCGAACATCACGGCCTTCATGCCGGACCCGCACACCTTGTTGATGGTGGTGGAGCCGATCTCGCAGGGCAGGCCGGCGCCGATGGCCGCCTGCCGGGCGGGGTTCTGTCCCAACCCTGCGGAAAGGACGTTGCCCATCAGGCATTCCTCTATGTCCTCTGGCTGAAGCCCGGAGCGCTTGACCGCCTCCTTGATGGTTATCGCGCCCAGCTGGGTGGCCGGCACGTCCTTGATGGTCCCGTTGAACTTGCCTATGGCGGTCCTGGCCGCGCTGATGATGACGACTTCCTGCATGATATTTCACCCCGCCAGATGGCTGGTCGGGTTTTTGTTCTCATAGAACGACGGGGTATAAATCTGTGTCGATTTAGCCCTACGGCTGATGTCGTTCCAGCCCCATGCGCTTCAGCGGCTTGCCCAGGTGGCGGCGGGCGCAGACCGGCGGCTCGTACCAACCAGGGGCGATCTTCCTGGTCACCTCTTCCATGGCCGGGGCGAGATCGGTCTTGGCCCCGCACTTCTTGCAGCGGAACCCGCCCGCGGACCCCACGGACTTGGTGGGACCTCCGCAAGAGGGGCAGCGGGGGTTGGCCACCTTTCTGAGCTCGGAGGCGACGGATATGACCTGCAACTTCTCCACGTTGAACGTCCTGGGCTCCGCCCTCAGCTCGCCGAACAGGCGCAGACGGTCGCCGGGCCTCAGCTCCCGCGCGATGTCGCGGAACTCCTTGGTGGGCTCGTACGCCGCGCAGTCCAGGTCCCCCTTGGAGGTTGCCACGGAAAAGATCACGTGGCCTCCGGGGACGGTGCGCGGCGTCCCGTTCACCGTGGCCTGGAAGTCATACGACCGGTCCGGCGGTCCTGGTTCGCCGCGTACCAGATGGTCATCGGTGCCCTGATTGCTCAAGAACATTATCCAACGGGCCGGCGGTTCCGAGCGCAGGCTGAAGACGGCGGCCATCAGTTCCCTGGGGTCGTCGCCCCGCACCCCGAAGAGCACCGGGCAGGGGGTGTGCGGCGATATCGCCCTCCTCGAGGTGCGGTGGTCGAAGTTGTTGAAGGTGCTGGGGTACCGCAGGTCCATCTCCTTCACCGAGATGTCGTCCAGATACCTCGGGGTGCCCCACCTTTCCTTCTCCCGGTAAGTGATGATCTCGTACGTCGAGTCCCGAGGCCTCCAGGCCATGGCCGCGGACGCTCCGATGATCCCGCGCCCGCCCTCCCAGCCCACCACGTCGGCGCCGATGCGCTGAAGTTCGCGCAGGGTGTCCTCCTTGCGGACGATGTCTCGGACCGCCATCCAATAGAGCCCCTGAGCGGGCTTCTTCTCGCTGACCACCAGCCCCGGGCTGGCATCCTCGGAGGTCCTGGACCATTTGGCGACGGTCTTCTCCGCCACGTCCAGCACCAGGTCGCGGTCGGCCTCCTCGTACATTCTCCGGTAACTGTACACCGGGGTGCCGTCGAGCTCCCCGACCATGTCCGCCTCGCCGCGGCCGATGCCGAAGCGAAGACATAGCGCCCCGTTCCCTCTGGTCTTCCAAGGCACCGCGGGATTGAGCCTGACCAAGCGCGGCAGGCCTATGAGGTCGTAAACCCCGAGGGCTTTGACCATCTCGGTGGCCAGGAAGGTGGTGCACATCGATTCCAGGGAGTCGGTGTCGTCAAAGGCTACGAACATTCTGTTCCGGCGAGCGGGTTGGCCCTAGATGAATTTTTCAGTAGGGGTGAAGTCTTGAATATGGGATTTTCAATTTCCCCCTTATGTCCAAGCCGATCAACGTGGAAAGGGGTCTGGAGCTTTCGGTCCTGACGTCGGTCCTCGGAGCCGTTCTTTTGTTTGTTGGAATATCGGACGCTCTGGATTGGTCCGTGGACCTGGGGGGTTGGGGCTTCTATGCCGGTGCGGCCGGGGTGATCTCCTTGATCGTCGGGGTCGTCTGGATGTTTTCCATTGTTCAACGGATGCGTAGGTTCTCAGTTCTTATGGAGGAGAAGAGCAAGGCGGTCTTCGTACGGTCCTTGGATGATGTCGAGTATGCCGCTTGGCGCCTTCCTTCTAAATATGATGAGCTTCTTGCCAAGAAGAAGAGGGACATGGGGATCAAGTAGAGGGGGACCCCATCATTTCCTATGGAACGAATATTTTTCAGGTCCGTGTCTGGCCGACCGATTTTTTAATATGAACGAGATTTTTTAATAGTTTATAACTATATATAATATAATCAATAAAAATTGATTATCTATCTAACATATCTATGATCGACCGCACTTGAAACGTCCTTTATCCCCGGCAAAGAATACAAACGGTCCATGACCCTCTCCAGCTCATCCTCATGACATCTGAACATCACATCGACCGTATCTGAATAGACGACCGTCTCAACGAAATAATCGTCATATAGCCTGGATATTTCCGTAGCAGCCCTTTTCCCATTGTCAGCCTTGAAACGGACCATCACTGGAGGACAGAAGAAGGAATTGACAGCATCCAACAGTTCATCGACGCCATCGCCGGTCACCGCCGATACACCTATCACCGACAACGGATCGAGAACATCATTGATGGTAACGATCATCTCGGTCAACCTATCCGGGTCCTGGTCCATCTTGTTCAATGCTACCAGCAGCTTGCCGCTCAATACCCCCCTGCCCAGAATCTCCTGCACAGCGAGCACCTTGGAGCTGACGTTGAACAACGGCTCAGAGGAATCGACCACCAGTATGACCAGGTCGGCGGTGAAGACGTCCTGTAAGGTGTTCCGGAACGATTCCACCATGAAGTGCGGCAGGTCCTTGAGAAAGCCCACTGTGTCAGTCAGCAATATCTTCGAGGAACCGACCCTTCTGGTGGTCGTTCCCAGTGTGGAGAACATCCTGTCCGCCACCAGGACCTCCTCCCCGGTCAGCCGCCTCATCAGCGACGATTTTCCGGCGTTGGTGTAACCGGCCAGGCAGACCGTCCTGAAGCCCTTATAGCGCCGCACCCCCCGTCGCAGATCACCGTCCCGGGCCAGGGACCGCAGCTCCTCCTCGATCTGGGCTATCCTCCGGCGTATCAGGTTGTAGTACACGTCCACCTGGTACTCCCCGCCACCCAGGAACCCGGGGTGCTCGCCGGCCTTGGCGCTGTGCACCCACTCCTTCATCAGCGGCACTTGATAACGCAATCTGGCCAGCTCCACCTGGAGCTTGGACTCCCGCCCCTCCGCCCGGCTGGTGAAGATGTCCAGGACCACAGCGATGCGGTCCAGGCACTCCGTCTTCAGCCCGTTCTCCAGGTTGAAGTGCTGGGACGGTTTCAGTTCGCCGTTGATCACCACCACGTCCACCGAGCTCTCGCCCAGCAGCTCTTTCAGCTCGTTGAACCTCCCCCTCCCCAGGTAATACGTCTGGTCAGGCCGGGAACGTCGCTGCATGATAACGTATAGAAGATCGATGTCCGCCGACCGGCAGAGCTCCTCGATCTCCGCCGTGTCCCGGTCCAGACTTATCAACGCCCCCTTCTTCAACGCTAGAGTACCTCGCCCCCCAATGCCCTCCGCCTCATTTACCTTATTTGGTAACAGACCCTAAACGCGTTCCATAGGAAACAAAGGGGTGGGGGGCATCTGCTGGAAAGTGAACATCGTCCTAGCTTACTTCCCCGGCGGAGGATAAAAGTAAGGTTCTAGTAAATAGAAGCGTAATGTCCTTTTCCTAACTCGGTAGGACCTTCATCCGTTCGAGAGGGGCATCATGGAATCCAACATATTCACTCAGCACATGGACCGCAGGCAGATCTTCAAGAAGAACAACCGGGAGATCCTGCGCCCCTCCTACATACCGGACGTCCTGCCGCACCGCCAGGAGGAGATAAACTCCCTGGCCTCGGTGCTGGTGACGGCTCTGAAGGGAGAACGGCCGAGCAACATCCTCATCTTCGGCAAGACGGGAACGGGGAAGACCGCCTGCGTCAAGTTCATCGGCAACGAGATCAAGAAGGCCGGCGGCGACGAGGGGAAGGTCACCTTCATCTACATGAACTGCGAGGTGGTGGACACCTCCTACGGCGTTCTGCAGAACATCGGTAACCAGTTCGTCAAGGACTTCGATCAGCGGATACCGTTCACCGGCCTCAGCATAATGCAGGTCTACAACATGCTCCGGGACAAGCTGGACGAGCAGAACCACGTCATCATCATCGCTCTGGACGAGATCGACAAGCTGGTGTACAAGAGCGGGGACGACGTGCTCTATCATCTCTCGAAGATAAACGACGACCTGAAGAAGGCCCGCGTCTCGGTGATAGGCATCTCGAACGACCTGTTGTTCACCGAGATGCTGGACCCCCGCGTCCGCTCTCGAATGGAGGGGGAGAAGATGGTCTTCCCGCCCTACAACGCGGACCAGCTGAAGGACATCCTGAGGCAGCGCTCCCTGCTGGCCTTCGACGAAGGGGTGCTGGAGGAGGCGGTCATCCCACTTTGCGCCGCCCTGGCCGCCCAGGAGCACGGGGACGCCCGCCGCGCCTTGGACCTCCTGCGCATCGCCGGGGAGATCGCCGAAAGGGATAACGCGGAGAAGGTGCAGGAGCTTCATGTTCTGAAGGCCAAGAACAAGATGGAGCTGGACTGCGTGAGCGAGGCCATCCGGACACTGCCGACGCAGTCCAAGCTGGTGCTGATGTGCATCGTCACCAACGTCGAGCGGGGCACGGAGAAGCTCACCACCGGGGATGTGTACGAAACGTACAAGGAGACCTCCAGGATACTCGGCATGGGCCCGCTCACGCAGAGAAGGATAACCGACCTCATCTCCGAGCTGGACATGATGGGGATCATCCACGCCCGCGTGCGCTCCTTCGGTCGCGGTGGCCGAACGAAGGAGATAGACCTCGGCGTGCCTTTGGCGGAAACGAAGAAGGTGCTGGAGGAGGACGAGGTCTTCCTGGGGCTGAAGCACTACAAGCAGAAGAACCAGACCACCCTAATGTAGACGCTCCCTCAGCCTATCGAGGAGCTTCTTCACTGGAGCCCAGGGGTCCCACCCCTTTCTTCTCAGGACGTTGTAGGTCACGTCGAACACCACCGGCCAAATGGCCAGCATCACGAACAGGGCGGTCAGCCCATCCATGCTGTTCTCCGGCGTTCGATCGGGCATGCCGTCGATCAGGTACAGCCTTATCAGCCCCAGCCAGGGGACCTCGACGCTGGCCTCCCCCACGATCCACTCGTCCTTGATGGGAGAACGGCACAGGGCCAGGGAGGACTGGTCGTACACCCCCAGCCACTCCCCGTTCACATATTCCACGTTGTGGTCCCCCATGGTTATCAAGCCGTCATGGATGAGGCCGCTGCTGCGATAATAGGAGATGAGGGAGGTGAGGTTGACCCGCAGCGTGGCGGAGCGGTAGCCCACGTCGTAGATCTCCACCACCCGGTCGAGGCGCCACCAGCGGCCCTGCTCGTACCCTCCGTTGCCCCATTTGTCCAAAGGCAGCCCGGCCAGGGAAGGGACGTCGAACGAATCGTCGCTCTCATTGTACTCGAGCCTCAGCATGGCCCGATGGACCACCGGCGTCAGGAACGAATATCCGTAACGGTCGTAGATGATGACGTCGCCGTAATCGCCGAAGCTCTGGTCCCCGTCCGGGTAGCATTCCACGTAGGTTCGAACGCCACCACCGTCCGACCTTCGGACCACTAGCAGGTCCCCGGCGTCGATGACCCCGAACATGCTGTCGACATCGCTGTGCTGCATGCTGTCCGACTTGACCACGTACAACGGCGGCCAGACCCCGCTGTACAACACCAACGCCAGCTCCAGGGCGACCACGCCCACGATGACCTGGAACAGCAACCGGTGACGACGCACGAACGTCCTGAGCTCGCCATGTTCGTCGAACAACGGTATTTCTTAGTAATCTCCCTATATTGAATTATCTGCTCAGTCCCTTTTCCGCCTCAACCGCTCCTTGAGCCGGGCCCAGGGGTCTATGCCCTTCCTGCTCAGCACCATGGAGGAGATGTCGAAGGCCAATGGAACGGCGATGAGCAGGACCACCACCGCGATCAACCCGCTCTTGCTGTTGTCCGGGGTGCTCTCCGGCAGGTTGCCGTTCACCCAGAGCTTAACGATGCCCAGCCAGGGAAGCTCAGCCTTGGCCTCCCCGATTATCCATTCGTCCCTGACCGGCTCGCGGCAGATGTCGGTCATCTGATCATAGATGCCCCGGTTGTGGTCGCCCAGGGTGATGATGCCGTCATGGTCCAGACCATGGTCGGCGTAGAAATCAAGCATGGAGGCCAGGTCCACGCTGAGAACGATGGACCCATACCCAACGTCGTAGATCTGCACCACGCCGGTGAGGTTCCACCAGCGGCCCTCTTCCGCCAGGCCGTTCCCCCATTTCTCCGCGGGCAGGGCGGCCAGGGAGGGAACGTCGAAGCTGGTGGAGCTGGAATTGTATTCCAGGCGCATCATGGCCCGGTGGATTATGGGGGTCTGGTCCGATCGTCCGTACCGCTCGTAGATGATGACGTCGCCGTAATCGCCGAAGGTCCGGTGCCCGTCTGGGAAGCTTTCCACGTACGTCCGCACGTCCGAACCGTCCGAGCTTTGGACGATGACCAGGTCCCCGGTGTCGATGGTGCCGATGAAGCTGCGATCGTCGCTGTGCTGCATGCTGGCCGATTCCACGACGTACACCGGGGGCCACATCCCGGCGTAGACCAGCATGGCCAGGAGCAGCAGCGCGATGATCAGAAGACCGCCGACCAGCACCTTGTACTGCTTCAGCACCCCCTTGAGCTTACCGGACATGTCGGACAACGGAGCACTTTACCAACTTACCCGTAATTAAGAGTGCCGAACAAGGGATTAATATGGCGAGGCCGCATGCGGGAACGATGAGCGACAGGCCGAACAACGACACCTACTTCATGCGCATGGCCGAGCTGGTGGCCACTCGTTCAACCTGCCTGCGCCGCCAGGTCGGCGCGGTCATCGTCAAGGAGAAGCGCGTGCTGACGACCGGGTACAACGGCGCCCCCCGCGGACTGCGGCACTGCGCGGAGGTCGGCTGCGTCCGTCAGCAGAACAACGTCGAATCGGGCACCAGGCACGAACTGTGCCGCGGCGTTCACGCCGAACAGAACGCGGTCATCCAGGGGGCCTACTTCGGCGTAAGCATCAAAGGCGCCACCATATATACCACCAACTTCCCGTGCGTTCTATGCTCGAAGATACTGCTCAACGCCGGCATCGAGGAGATCGTCTATCTCGATACGTACGTGGACGAGCTCTCGAAACAGATGTTGGATGAGGCGGGGATCAAGGTAAGGCGCTACGAGAGGCCGCTATTATAATTGTATATTATATAATAATAAATTCATCAATTAAAGCTAGGCCGATTCCAATGCTAATTTTTATCATTCAAATGCTGGCATGCAATTCAATATTCCTATAGGGAATCGATATTTTTGATGTCCGAAGCTTAATTATCAGCCAATCGGGCCCCGAACAGCAAATTGTTTATATACTTTGATTAAATTCCCAGAACAACCTTCCGGGGAGACATCTGTGAACAGATCTGACATTCTTCTTCAAGTAAAGGACGCCGAGTCCAAGGCGCAACAGATCGTCAAGGAGGCGGAAGACAAGCAGAGGGCCACCATAACCTCCGCTCGCCGCGAGGCCGCCACCCGCGTGAACGAAGCCGAAGTGAAGCTGAGGGCCGAATACGACGCCAGGTTCGCCAAGGAACGCGAGAGCATCGCGTCCGAGAAACAGGTCCACCTCCAGAAGGGAAAGGAGGAGGCCGCGACCGTCAAGACCAAGGCCGAGGTCAAGGTCCCCAGCGTAATTACCCATTTGATGCAGAGCTTCGAGAGGACTTTAGATGTTGCTGCCAAAACAAATGACTAGGGTCCTCATCGTAGGATCCCGAGGAGCATTGAAGGACACTATCGAGGTGCTATACCAGCTCGAGGCAGCCCATCTCATCGATTTCAGCGCGGAGGAGGAAGGTTTCTCGCTCGGCGCTCCCCTGCCGGAGTCATCCGACGCCTCGCAGAAGCTGCTGAAGCTTAGGTCCCTGGAAAAGGACATGGGCCTGGACGACACGGAGGTCCCCGGTCAAATGAGCCCGGCCGATATCGAGAAGGACCTGGCATCGACCATCAACGCCTTGGAGGCGGAGATCACCGGGGCCACCGAGTCCAAGAACCGGGTATCGGTGCGCATCAACGAGCTGGAGGCCGAGAAGGCCGTCCTGCAGAACTTCCAGGCGTTGCCGCTGAACCTGGAGCTTTACCGCGATTACGATTCATTGAAGGTCTTCACCGGCAAGGTCCGCGGAGACCCCAGCGCCGCGCTGAAGGCCGCCGCGCCTCAGAGCGAGGTGTTCATCTCTGACAACGGTGACTTCGTCGCCGCTTTCGTGACCAAGGCTCAAGCGGACGAGGCGCAGAAGGCCCTGGTCCAGTTCGGATTCACCGAGGTCCCGGCCCCGGCCGGTACCGGCTCGGTGCAGCAGCTGGTAGCCAAGGTCGACGAGGAGCTATCCGCTCTGAGGTCCAGCCTGGATGAGGCCGTCAACAAGCTGGAGGAGCTCAAGGACAAGCACTCCATCTTCGTCAAGGCCGCTGACGAGCATCTCAGCATCATAGTCGAGAAGGCCGAGACGCCGTTGCGCGTAGGAACCACCGAGTTCACCTTCGCCATTGACGCCTGGGTCCCCACCGAGGAGATGCCCAAGGTGGAGAAGGCCTTCGCCGACAAGCTGTCAGGCAAGGTCCACGTGGAATCCTTGGAGGTCATGTCCCGCCGTGAGGCGCACCCTCACCATGAGGAGGGCGAGGAGCACCACGAGGTGAAGGTCGAGGAGATACCCACCAAGAGCGAGAACGGCAAGACCGCCCGCAAGTTCGAGTTCATGGCCAGGATGCTTTCCACCCCCAAGTACCGGGAATTGGACCCGGCCATCACCATGATGCTCACCATACCCATCTTCTTCGGCCTGATGGTCGGGGACATAGGGTACGGGATCCCATTCATGCTCCTGGGCTTCATAGGCCTGAAGAAATGCGCATCCGACGAGTGGAGGACCATATCCACCCTTC
>CAZPFU010000021.1:21527-26052 GCA_964585915.1 uncultured Methanomassiliicoccus sp. | reverse complement strand
CTGGCGAACGCTCTCGGTGAGGTCGATCCCGGAGGTCTTGG
This sequence comes from uncultured Methanomassiliicoccus sp., assembly GCA_964585915.1. Taxonomy (GTDB): domain Archaea; phylum Thermoplasmatota; class Thermoplasmata; order Methanomassiliicoccales; family UBA472; genus UBA472. The sequence continues at coordinate 26,011 of CAZPFU010000021.1, read as the reverse complement.
ACTGCTTTATGAGCTCGGTCAGAAGCTCCCTGGCCCTCTCGATGATCTTCTCGCGCTTTACGACGCGCACGTCCTCGATGGACTCCACGCTGATCTTGGCCTTGCACGGACCCACCCTGTCGATGGTCTCCAATGCGGAAGCCAGGATAACGGTCTCCACTTGATCTAAGCTTGATGGTATCAGTATCTGTCCTTCGGACTTTCCCTGCCGGGAGTGGACGTCCACCTCGATCCTGCCGATCCTGCCGCTCTTCTGCAGGTCCCTCAGGTCGAGCTCGTCGCCCAACAGCCCCTCGGTCTGCCCGAATATCGCGCCCACCACGTCCGGTTTTTCGACAATGCCGTCAGCGTTAAGCTTGGCCTTGACCAGATACTTGGTGGTGCTTGGGTCAATGTTCATCATATCACCTCTGTCAAGCTGGAAAAGGAGAATGGCTTTCGCACACCAAGGTCCACTATGCCCATCAAGACCTGGGTCTTGACGAACCTGAACGGGTTTTCCATCCGTTACCCGGCCTTAGCTGGCCGCGTGATGAAAGGGTGATAGTGATCATGTGATATAGGAAAGCCCGGCTCATTTCCCAGGCTTTGATTGACATACCTTGAAAAATCCCGACCTTTATATACTTTGTGCAGCGACGAACGCTCGATGATAAACCTGGCGTACGCACCTTCAGCCGCCCGAGGCCACCTTGACGATGCGCAGCTGGTCCCCATCAAGCAGCGGTGAGTCCACCGGCACCGGGGTCTTGCCGCGGACCACGATGTGCGCGTCCGGATACAGACCCAGGGAATCGAGCATCGCCTCCACCGTGGAACCCTCCGGAAGGCGCATCTCCTTGGCCTTTCGTTCGATCTCCACTGTAAGCACGATTTCGCTCATCGGCACGCTCAAGCGCAACGGTCAATTAATCCTTTTTGCTTCGTTCGTCATTCGTCTCCGAGTGGACCTCCCCAAGCAAATCGTCAAGTTTGAAATATGAGCAGGGAAATGCCCATGCAAGCCAAGGTAGCCTAGTCCGGAAAGGCGGTAGCCTCGAATCGGCCACAGGCCGAAGGGACAGCTACTGACTTCACGTCTCGGGAGTTCAAATCTCCTCCTTGGCGCCACTTTTTATACGATCCCTTTGAAGAAACCCGGTCCCAGCAAGCGGTCCTGGATGTCGTTGGCGAAGGCCTCCGCCACCTGATAGTAGCTCTTTCCGAACTCCTTCTCCATGAACCTCTCGTACTGCACATGGATCTTGGCGTCGGTCTCCAGTTGAAGCGAGTTTTCGATGACCGGGAACACCTGGTTCTCCTCTTCGCTGATGTGCACCGTCATGTGATCGACGAGCTTTCGAGCCTCCTTTTCAGCTTTAGGCACATCCCCCTCGTCCAATGCCTTGAGGGAGTTCTTCATCATGCGCCGGGCCTGGGCGTGCTCCTTCTTCAATCTGACCAGGGTCTCCGCCAACTTGGGACATTCCTCGGCCGCGGCGGGAAACAGGAACTTCTCCTCCTTGGCGTGATGGAATCGGTCCAAGAACTGCTCAAGGAACGCCATGGCCTCCCGGAACTCCGCGGGATGTCTCTCCGCCCGGTGAGAGCGGAGCAGCTCGCCCACCACGTCCAGGACCTGGCGTACGATCCCATGGTCATATTGAAGGAGGGTCACCGAGATCCTCATGCTGGTTACTAGGGGTGCACACCTTTTTATTGATTTGGCCTTCAGCGCGGCCCGTATCCTTCCAGGTCCAGGGCCACCTTGCGATAACCAAGCTTCTTCAGGGCCGGCACCACCTTTTCCCTCTCCTGGAATAGCCTCGGTATCTCCTCCGGGGCCACCTCCACCCTGGCCCAGTGCTCGTGGTCCCGGACCCGCAGGTTCTTGAACTTGAACGGAGCGAGGGCGGCCTCGGCGCGCTCCACCCTTCTCAGGATAATAGGAGATATCCTCACATCATATGGGACCCTGGTGGCCAGGCAGGTGTTGCTCGGCAGGTCCCAGTTAGGGAGCCCCAGGTCCTTAAGTAGGGCGCGAACCTCCGCCTTGGTCAGCTTGGCGTCCATCAGCGGCGAGCGGATGTTGAGGTCGGCGAGCGCCGCCCTTCCCGGGCGCACCTCCTTCAGGTCATCAAGATGGCTCCCTTCCAGGATATGGGAGATATCCAGCTCTCTGGCCTCCTTCTTTATCCTGGAGAATATGAGGCTCTTGCAAACGTAGCAGCGGTCCTCCCAGTTACGAATGAACTGGCCGTCGTTGACCAGGTCGACCTTGAGGGTGACGATCTCCACTCCGAGCCTCTCCGCCAGATGTACCGCCCTGCTCTGCTCCTCCGGGAAGAAGGTCTCCCCTATGGCCATGAAGGCGGTGACCTCCGCTCCCGAATCCAGGGCGGCCTTCAGCAGGAGCGTGCTGTCCGCCCCTCCGGAAAAGGCCACCGCGACCTTCTCCATCTGCCGTATCGATCCGACCAGTTCCTGGTACTTGCGTTTGGCCTCTTCCATCTGCATCGAAGGGGGAATGGGTAAGGCGATATTTATTATGGGTCCGGTCAATTATGTTCATATGCCCAGAAATCACTGCCGCCACGGCCGCGGAGGGCCAGGCCGCCCCATGAAGCCGAGGATGCTGCGGGGACCGTCCAACTACAGTAGTTTCTCCCCCTCGTCCGGATCATCGTCGGAGGCCGTGATCATCGACCCCGACGAGGTGGAGGCCCTGCGCCTGGTCGACTACCTCGGTCTCAACCAGGAAGAGGCGGCCCAGAGCATGGGCGTTTCCCGGGGCACGGTGTGGAGATGCGTCGACAGCGGAAGGAAGAAGCTCATAACCATGGTGATCGAGGGCCGCCCTCTCTCGGTGGCGGACGTCAATGATTCGTACGACAATTGTTAGGATTACCTAAATTACTTATATTATTGTGCTTATGCACATTATAGACGCCGTTAAATCGGCAATAAGGAGATGAAAAGATGCCATATCTAGATGGGACCGGCCCCTACGGTACGGGGCCATACGGTCGCGGGATGGGACCTTGCCGGTCCGGGGGCAGGGTCGCCTTCGGAATGGGCCGGGGCAGAGGAATGGGTTACGGCCGTGCCTTCCGTATCATGCCGGAATACACCGAGGTGGAGTTCAGGAGGGACATCGAGGCGGAGATCGACGCCCTGGAGGCCAGGCTGAAATACCTCAAGGAGCAGATGGCGAGCGAGAAGAAGGTCTCCCCATGAAGGTGGCCGTCACCTCCAGCGGTCCGGGGGCCGAGTCGATGATGGACGACCGGCTGGGAAGGTGCCCCTACTTCGTGATAATGGACACCGTGTCAGGCGCCATCGAGTCCTTCGCCAACCCCGCCGCGGAAGCCTCCAGCGGAGCGGGCACCAAGGCCATGCAGGCCCTGTTCGACCGTGGCGTGGAGGTGGTGATCACCGGCCGCATCGGCCCGCACGCCCAGGCCATGGTGGACGAGACCGAGATCAAAGCGGTCACTGGAAGATCCGGGGTGGTCGGTCAGGTCCTCAAGGATTACCTGGCAGAGACCAGCCCCTAAACCTCTTAATCGATTTTTCAATCCATCTTCAGGCTCAATCCGCTGCCCTTGCGCTCCTTGGACCGGGAACGAACCTCCTTCCAGATCCGGTGGAACTCCAGGGCGGCCGGCGATTTGGGGAACATGGACGGAAGGGGCCGCATGGCCTTTATGGAGGCCATGACGTTGGGGTCGTAGGGTATCCTTCCCACCACCATCACGCCCTGCCGGCGGCAGCTCTCCTCGATCTCCCTGGTCATCCCGGGGTGCAGGTCCCATTTGTTGACCGCAACGCAGATGGGTATGGAGAAATGATGGGCCAGCTCGATCAGCCGCATAAGGTCGTGCTCGCCTGAACGGCTGGGCTCGGTGATGGCCAGGATGAGGTCCACCCCGGTCACGCTGGCGATGGCGGGACATCCGGTGCCCGGAGGTCCGTCGATCAGCACGGTGTCCAATCCGTCGGATTCGGCCAGGTCGTCCGCCAGGCGGCGCACGATGGTCACCAGCTTGCCGCTGTTGGATTCCCCGGGGAACAGGTCGGCGTAGACCATGGGCCCGCGCGCGGTGTCCAATACGAATATCTCCCCGGACTTCCGCAGGGACATGGTGATCGCCCCGGCCGGGCAAACCACCCGGCAGGCCCCGCATCCCTCGCAGTGGATGGCGTTCACCTTGAGGTCGACGATGGCCTCAAAATGGCAGATGTCCTCGCACTTGCCGCACTCCACGCAGTGCTTCGGGTCGATGGACGCTATGTAGGCGCCTTCGTAATCGTCCTTGGTGCGCAGGCGGCCGTTCATGGTCAGGGCCAGGTTGGCCGCGTCCACATCACAGTCGGCCAGCACCAGGTTCTCGGAGTACCAGGCCATGGAGGCCACAGCGGTGGTCTTTCCGGTGCCCCCTTTGCCGCTAAGGACCGCGATCTTGATCATCGCCTCAGCCCCCTGATCTCCACGAACACGTCGC
>CAZPFU010000021.1:0-21427 GCA_964585915.1 uncultured Methanomassiliicoccus sp. | reverse complement strand
CCGAAAGGGGTGGGCTCGGTGACCAGCAGCGCGAAGTCGGAGCCCTCCACCGACTCCACCGCCGGACAGCTGGTGCCCGGAGGACAGTCGATGATGACCAGATCGTCCTTCTCTTTTTTGATCCTCTTGATGATAGGGACCGACAAGGCCTCTCCGGTCCTCAGCTCACCGCAGAAGAAGCGCATAAGTCCGGCGGTGCCTTGGTGGACGATGCCCACCGGCCTCCCGGACATGGTGACGGCGTTCTGCGGGCAGACCAGGCGGCATACCCCGCAGCCGTGGCAGAGGTTCTCCATGACCTTGACCTTCTTGCCCAGACGGACCATGGCCCCGAAGTGGCATTGCTCCACGCACTTGCCGCAGAGGTTGCACCTCGAGTGATCGATGATCGGATAGGGCACCATCACCTCCTCCTTGGACCTCAGATCCGGCCGCAGGAAGAGGTGGGCGTTGGCGCCCTCCACATCGCAATCCAGGAAGGTCAGCGGCCGGTCCAGGGCCAGAGCCAAGGCGCAGGCCACGGAGGTCTTGCCCGTCCCACCCTTTCCGCTCGCCACAGCCAGTATCATATCAGGTCCTCAGTGTTGGTGCTCCTGGCAGGCGTTGTCGTGGTCTGCGCGGGACAGCTTTCCGGCCGTGAAGGCGTCAAGGGTCTCCCCGACCGTGCCCTTGGCTCCCACGTAGACCTGGATGCCCAGCGAGCACAGCATGTCCACGGCCTTGGGGCCGAGACCGGCGCAGAGCATGACATTGACCCCGGCCTTGGCCAGCAGCTCGGGCGGCATCCCCACTCCGCCGCGGTGCTCGCTGGTGTTCTCCAGGAAGCTCAGCGTTCCGCTTTCCATGTCCATGATGGCATAATCGGGGACCTTGCCGAAATGCTGTCCCACGGTCGACGACAATCCCGAGCGGTCCATGACTGGCACTGAAACCTTCATCGAAAATCACTCTCTTTAACGCCGTTCAATAGGTCCTCGGTAATAAGAGTATCCCCTGATGCTTCGAAAGGACCGTTGATGGGTCGGCGGTCCGCGGACCCACGCTTCTCCTTCACAACGATAAAATATCCATCGGTCCCTCCCAGGGACGATGAACGTCCGGGACGTCTTGGAGGCCTACCGCCAAGGAAAGATCGACCTTCAGAGGGCCGAGCAGCTGCTGCGCATGGATTTCCTGGAACGTGTGGGCGAGCACACCCTTTTCGATCACGCCCGCGAGGCCAGGAGGGGAATACCCGAGATCATCTGGGGGGAGAACAAGTCCCCGGCCATGGTGGCCGAGATAGTTGCGACCGTCCTCAAGGACCGCGACGCCGTTCTCATCTCCAGGGCTTCGTCCGACCACGTCAAGGTCCTCAAGGCCACCTTGGGCGAGGAGCATGTGCGTTACATCGAGCGGTCCCGGCTCATCGTGGTGGACCGCCGCAGGGACCGGCCGAAGGTCGGCAAGATAGGGATACTCACCGCTGGCAGCTCGGACATCGCCGTGGCGGAGGAGGCCAAGGCCATGGCCGAGGTCATGGGCTGCGAGGTCTTGACGGAGTACGACATCGGCGTGGCCGCGCTGCATCGCTTCCTGGACCCCCTGGCGAAGATGCTGGACCAGGGCGTGGACGCCCTGGTCGTGGTGGCCGGGATGGAAGGGGCGCTGCCGACGGTCGTCTCGGGGCTGGCCGACGTGCCGATAATCGGGGTCCCCACCTCCGTGGGCTACGGCTACGGCGGGAAGGGCGAAGCGGCGCTGATGGGCATGCTCCAGACCTGCTCCCCCGGTCTCGTGGTGGTCAACATCGACAACGGGATAGCCGCCGGGGCCACCGCCGCGCTCATCAGTTTGCGCTGCAGGCGGAAGGGGTGAGCCTCTGATCGTCCGTCAGCTCAGAGCGGAGGACGTTCCCGCCGCCCAGGCGTTGATGGCCGACACCTGGTCCAACCTTCTCAAGCGGCAGACCGGAATGGACATATCCTATCCGGTGAGGCAGGCCACCTGGTATACCTCCAGGTTAAGGCACGAGCCCCTGGGATGCCTGTGCGTGGAGGAGGATGGAAAGCTCATCGCCACCGGTTTCGCCCTGAGCTGCGGTAACGTCGGCTGGATCGGTCCCATGGAGGTCACCCCGGCGCTTCAGGGGAAAGGCTACGGGACCCAGTTACTGTTGTCCTTAGAGACCTATCTCTCCAGCCGAGGTTGTAAAGCGGTCGGGCTGGAGACAATGAAGGACATCGCCCGCAACCTGGACTTCTATACCCAGGCGGGATATTCCACTGACCAGGACATGCTTTTCCTGGAGAAGGACTGGCTGGAGGGGCAGGACGCCGGACACCCGGCGGAGGGAAAGGCCGACCTAAGAGAAATAAGGAGATTGGCCTCCACCATCAACCCGGGGTTCGACCCCTCCTCCGAGTTCAGGATATACCAGGAGATGGGCATCGGGAGAACGCTTCACGGGGAAGGGGCGGCCGCCCTTCTGCTGACCGATCCCATCCCCGGTTCCGGCAAAGCATATCTGAGAACGGTACTGACGGAGGGATACCTCCGCATCGATGAGGCGATAGGGCTGGTGCAGAGGGCGGAGCGCGAGGCCCTGTGGGCCGGCGCCAGGGCCATATTCACCATCGTACCCGCGCAGAGCGAGCTTCTGACCTATCTCCTCAGGGGCGGGTACAAGCCCAAGGGCGCGGACGTTCGCCTGATGAAAGGCAGGTTCGCCCGCAGCCACGAGTGCTCTATCTTCTCCTGGTCCGGTTAGGGATACTTGGGCATGATTATGGCGAGTATCAAATAGGCCAGTATCAGCACGCCAGAGGTGAGTATGGTTCCGACCACCCACAGCACCCGGACCAGGAACGGGTCGGTGTTCAGGAACTCGGCCATCCCGCCGCAGACCCCGAAAATGATCTTGTCCCGGTTGGAACGCCCCATGCGCTTTCCCGGGGCATAGGGCGCCTGCGGTGATGCGGCCGGGGGGACCGGCGGAACGTTCGCCGGAGGCACGGGATTTCCGAACCGCCCCGCCTTCATGATGACCCCTATGTACCCGAGCAGTATGATGAGCAGGAAGATGATGTAAAGGACGGAGTTTACCATCTCCCCCATGGCGGCCAGGAAGTCGTCCGGCTGCGTCTCGCCCAGAAGCTCGAAGACCTTGGACACGACCCACAGCGCGAAGGTAACGATGATCGCGGTTATCAGCGGCGAGACCATCGTCGTTTCCTTGGGATACTTTCTGGTATAGTAACCGAAGAAGAACGCCAGCAAGAAAACCAGGAAGAAGAGCAGCAAGGTTTCGCCAAGGAAATCGGAGAATTCGCCGGCGAAGGCCGATTCTGTCGACAGTGCGTCGAAGATCTCCATCACCAGCAGGACAAATATCAGGCCCAGGAAGGTCTTCAGCAGAGGTCCGCCGCCTCGGAACGTCCTATCGAAGGGGGTCTGGTTCCACACCGACGGAGCCCTCTTGATCTCCTCGTTCACGGGCTGCTGTACAGGAATTATCTGCCCTCCGCACTTCTGACAGAAAGCGGCCTGCTCCTCGTTCATCGAGCCGCACTTTGGACAATAGACCATCATAGCACCCCTGCGACGTTATCTATCGCCGCACTTATCACATTTTCCTCGGAGGGCCTCCGAACGATTATGTGGGCGATAGGTCGATAGAACGCGTATCGCCATGGCTCTGCGTATCGTGGAGGTCGTTGTCGACCAGGACAAGGAGGAAAAGGTAAGGGAGGCGGTCAAGGACCTGAATGTCCACGACCTGTGGTGCTCGCAGCGTAGCGGAGAAAGGATCACCCTCCGCATGCTGGTGAGCGCCGAGGGGACCGAAGAGGTGTTCGACGTCCTCAGCGACCGGTTCGCCGGATACGAGAACTTCCGCTTGGTCATCATAGGCGTGGAGGCCACTCTGCCCCGAATCGAGGAGGAGAAGAAAGAGGCGGAGGAACCGGCTGCGGAAAAGGGCCGATCCAGAGCAGGGAAGAGGCGGATCAAACGCATCAGCAGCGATGAGCTGCACAGCGACGTGGACGACTCCAGTCAATTGACGGCGGTCTATCTAATCACCATAACCCTATCGGTCCTGGTGGCGGCCATCGGTCTGCTCAAGGACAACGTGGCGGTGGTTATAGGAGCCATGGTCATCGCCCCCCTGCTGGGGCCGAGCATAGCTATGTCCCTGGCCACCACCCTGGGCGACAACAAGCTCCTGAAGAGGTCGGGGGTCACCCTGGCTTCAGGGGTGCTCCTGGCCCTGGGCCTTTCGCTGGTGATCGGCATGCTCTTCGAGGTGGACCCCACCATCAGGGAGATATCCCTTCGCACCGAGATCGGCCTTACCGACATAATGCTAGCGCTGGCGTCGGGCGCCGCCGGGGCCCTGTTCTTCACCATAGGGACATCCACGGCATTGGTGGGGGTTATGGTGGCCGTGGCGCTTCTGCCGCCCCTGGTCACCCTGGGGCTGCTCATCGGCTCCGGGCAGTTCGGACTGGCCTTCGAGACCCTCTTGCTCTTCCTGACCAATTTCATATGTGTCAACTTGGCCGCGGTAGGGGTGTTCGTCCTGCAGGGCATCAAGCCCAGGCACTGGTGGGAATCCGTGCTCGCCAAGAAGTCCGTGTCCTATTCCCTGATCATCTGGCTCGTCCTCCTGACTCTGATGGTGGTCCTGATAGTCCTTTACTCCTGAACGGCAAAGCTTGAATTAGCGTCGCTTCCCATTACGAAGGGATACCATGAACGAGGATGAGCAGGAGCGAAAAGTGCAGAGGGTGTTGGACAAGGTCCGTGCCGAGTACGGCTTCGTGCCGTTGGTCTCGGAGATGATGTCCAAGCGACCGGACGTTTACCTGCCATACTCTGAATTGTCCTCCGCCCTTTTCTTCAAACCCAAATTCCTGGACCGCCGCACCGCTGAACTGGCGGCAATCGCCGCCGGGGCGGCACTGGGCAGCGATAACTGCCTCAATGTACACATCCCTCAGGCCCTGAAGCTGGGGGTGGGAGAGGAGGAGGTCCTGGAGGCCATATTCGTGGGGGCGTTCATGAGCCTGAACCGCAGCAACTCCATCGCCCTACGTTGCCTGAAGACGGCCACGGAGGCCAAGGGATGAGGTACGCCTGTGGAAACCTGGGAAGGGTGTTGGTAATACGCCTGGAGGCGGGTGACGTCCTGCACGAATGTGTGGAGAGGGCGGCCCGGGAGAACGGGATATCCCGGGCGGCGGTGATCGCATTGGGCGGTGCGGACCGCGGGAGCAGGATGGTCGTCGGGCCCAAGGACGGCCGGTCGGAGGAGATCGAGCCGATGGTCGCCGAGCTGGCCGGAGAGTCCGAGCTGGCCGCGGTGGGCACCCTGTTCCCCGGTCCGGATGGAGAGCCGTCGTTGCATATGCACGCCTCGGCGGGAAGGGAAGGCCGCAGCGTCACCGGCTGCGTACGAGCTGGCGTGAAGGTGTGGCTGATACAGGAGGTGGTGGTGATCGAGATGATCGGCATAAGCTCCAGGAGGGTGAAGGACCCCCGCACCGGCTTCCATCTGCTGGAGCCCTGATCAGAAGGCGTTCACGCAGCGCAGCCCCCTTTCGGAGAACTTGCGGCGCAGCAATGATTCCAGGGAACGGTAGTCCTCGGCGCGGTGCGCTTTGTCCAACCGGTCCGCCACCTCCTCGCCGCCCGGCCTCCTGGCAATGTCGTCGAACATGCCCGGACGGGGGCGGAACCGGTCCAGCATCACCCATTTTATTCCCGTTGCCGAGAGGGCCTCCACCACATCGTCAATGTCCCTGTCCGTCAGCAGCGGCAGCAGCGGCCCGATCAGCGCGTAGGCGTTCAGCCCTTCCCCGGCCAATCTGCGCAGCGCCTCGAGGCGTTTCCCGGGCAGAGGGGCGCCCGGCTCCAGCATCCTGCTGATGTCGTCGTTCACCGAGGTGACGGTGATGCCCACCTCGCCCTTGAGCTCCTTGTAGAGGTCGAGGTCCCGGAGTATCAGGTCCGACTTGGTGAGGGCGCTCACGGAGAGCCCGTGCGGTATGATCTCCATCAGGCACCGCCTGGTGATCAGCAGGTGCCTCTCCGCCTCCTGGTAGGGGTCGGTGACGGTGCCGAGCCCGATCATCCCCTTCTTGCCCCTGATCTCCTTGGCCAGCACCTGCGGCAGGTCCGTTCTTGCCAGCACGGTCGTCCATTCCGCCCGCGGCCTCTTGGTCACATAAGGCGCGTAGCAATACAGACAGTCGTGCCGGCATCCGACGTATGGATTGAGGGCGTAGTCCAACCCGGGAAGGCGCGAGGCCGGTAAAGCAACCTTGGTCCTGATCTCGCCTATGCGAGGGGCCTTGGGCACCGGCCGGCCGTCGTCCATCATCAGGAACAGGTCAAGGTTCGACATAGTCGTCGATCCTCCGCTGGATCTTGAGGTCCTTCAGTATGGCGCTGTGATCGGTCCAGGTGCTGATGGGGATGTCCATGCGAGTCTGTACATGCGCCAGGGCCTGGTCCAAGGTGCTGAACTTGCGCGGGCGCTGCGTCAACGCCATGCGCACGTTCTCCCGGACGTTCCACACGCCTACCGGCAACAGGTAACCGGGATGCGCCTCGCGGAAGATCACCGCTCCCGATTGGCGCCGTTCCCGCTGCAGGAGCTCGTTCACCGCCAGACGCGCGGCGTAATAGCATCCGCCGATCTCCGCGTAATCCTTGCGCCCGTCGTAGAACTCGTGCGAGGATATGATCTCCACCTGCAGCCCGGCCGGGTTCCAGACCGTGTTCGGATACCAGGCCTCGATGAGCTCGTACCGCCAGGAGGTCGGCGTCAGCATGACGCTCCAGCGATTGTCCAGCTGGTCCCAGTCGTACACCCGGAACTCATTGATGAGCGGGAAGGTCTTGGTGGTCTTCAGCAGGTCCTTGCCCAAAAGGTCGTCCACCGCGGTTATGCTCCAGCGGGTCGGTACCAAGCGCCTGTTCTGCTCTATGCCGAAAGCCCCTATGCTGAAGGCCTTCTGGATGCGCGATATCAGCACCTCGTTCTTGTACAACCCTTTTACAGCCTCGGCGGCCTTGAGGTCCGTGTCATAATACGCCTTCTCGATCTTGTGGTCGTACTTTGGATTGGTGATGCTCAGCTTCTCCAGCTTGGCCGACGGCCCGAAGGGCTGGATGTTATCGTCCAGAACGATGCGTCCGGACGGCTTCTTGGAGAAGCGGGCCTCCACGTCCACCGAGTTCACCGAGAGCGCCAGCTCCCTGGTGAAGTCCACTATCCGCCCGGCGTTCTGGAAGTTCTTGACGTCCACCAGGTGCTTCCCCCGCACCAGGCGGAATCGGAAGTCGACTATCTCGTCCATGGACTTGCCCATCCACTGCTCGGGGGTGTCCATGACCAAGGTGTCGCCGAGATCGGGAGGCACCAGGGGACCGATGTCCACCTTCGGATAGCCGTACCGGCCGACGAAGACGCCTGGGGGAGAGCTTCCATGCAGGTCCTGCGCATCGATGAGCCTCTTTGTTTTCGTGTAAGAATAGAACTTGACCATCAGGGGGCAGCGGTCCTTGCCGCAGAGGTTCTTTGAGCCTTTGCAGATATGGCACAGGCTGGAACTGTCCTTGTGAGGGGAGGTGAACGTCTGATCCTCCAACGGCAACGGAGCGAAGCCCTGCATTATCGTCCTTTCAACCGAACTCGGCGTATTTGACCGTTTTCCAGGGGCCTTTAAAAGTGAGGCTGCGACATGATGGTGTCCAGCAATTTACGCAAGGTGCCCCGATCGGAGGTGATGCCGTTCTTCACTCCCGGGACCTCCGCCGTTACGTACTCATCCCCTTCGAAACGCAGGGCCATGATGGTCCACCTCTCCGGACCGCCGAGGCGCGGCGCGGAGATCAGGGACGCTCCCAATCCATTAGGGAAGCGGTACACTCTCTGCTCCCGTCCCCCCTGCATGCCCAAGCAAGACCGGCAGTAATCGACGTCCACTCGGAAACGTTCGAGGTCCTCTTCCACGGTCGGTAAAGAGGTTCATTAAAACAAATAAGTTGTTCGGCACCCGGGGCTACTGTTTTATACTGTGTAGGCATTCCCGGAGGTGTCAGCATACTGTTTTCAGGGAAGCTGGACCCGACAATCTTATATAGAAGCGATAAAATACCGACCGTAAGGAGGCTCATTATGGCTTACGGAATGGGACAAGGTAATCAGCCTATCATAGTTCTTCGCGAAGGTACTGATAGATCTAGGAACAAGGAAGCACAGTTCAATAACATCGCCGCCGCCCGCGCGGTCGCTGACTCGGTCAGGTCGACCCTGGGCCCGAAGGGAATGGACAAGATGCTGGTCGATTCCATGGGCGATGTCGTCATCACCAATGACGGTGTGACGATCCTGAAGGAGATCGACGTACAGCACCCGGCTGCCAAGATGGTCGTGGAGATAGCCAAGACCCAGGACACCGAGTGCGGGGACGGCACCACCTCCTCCGTCATCATCGCCGGCGAGCTGCTGAAGAAGGCCGAGGCCTTGGTCGAGCAGAACATCCACCCGACCATCATCGCCAACGGCTACAAGATGGCCGCGGCTGAGGCGATAAAGATCCTGGACACAATCGCCGTGACAGTCACCCCCGACGACACGGAGATGCTGAAGAGGGTATCCATGACCGCCATGACCGGAAAGAGCGTCGGCGGCCAGGGCGAGTTCCTGTCCGAGATAGCCGTGAAGGCCATAAGGGCCGTCGCGGAGAAGTCCGGTAAGGGCTACGTCGTGGACGTGGAGAACATCAAGGTCGAGAAGAGGACCGGCGGATCCATTGCCGAGACCGAGATCATCGAAGGCGTCGTGATCGACAAGGAGCGCGTGCACCCCCGCATGGCCACCCAGGTCAAGAAGGCCAAGATCGCCCTGCTCAGCGTGCCCATGGAGGTCAAGAAGACCGAGGTCGACGCCAAGATCCAGATCCGCGACCCCTCCCAGATGCAGATGTTCCTCGACGAGGAAGAGGCCGTCCTGAAGAAGATGGTCGACCAGGTTGCCGCCTCCGGCGCCAACGTGGTGTTCTGTCAGAAGGGCATCGACGACCTGGTCCAGCATTACCTGGCCAAGGCCGGTATATTCGCCGCTCGCAGGCTCAAGGAGTCTGACATGGAGAAGATCGCCAAGGCCACCGGTGGCATCATCGTCGGCAAGATCGACAACCTGACCAAGAACGACCTGGGGATCGCCGATATCGTGGAGCAGAGGAAGGTCGGCGAGGATGACATGACCTTCATCACCGGCTGCAAGAACCCCAAGGCCATCAGCGTCATCGTGCGCGGCGGTACCGAGCACGTGGTCGATGAGGTCGAGAGGTCCCTGCACGACGCCCTGCGCGTGGTCGGTGTGGCCCTAGAGGACGGAAAGATCGTGCCCGGCGCTGGTGCACCTGAGGTCGAGCTCTCCCTGAGGTTGGCCAACTACGCCTCCACCGTCGGCGGCCGCGAGCAGCTGGCCATAGAGGCCTTCGCCACCGCCATGGAGATCATCCCCTGGGCCCTGGCCGAGAACGCCGGACTGGACGCCATCGACATGGTCATCCAGCTGAAGTCCGCTCACGAGAAGAAGGGAGCTGCCTCCAAGAACATGGGCCTGGACCTGGACGCCGGCAAGCCGGTGGACATGCTGAAGGCCAATGTGATCGAGCCCCTCCGGGTCAAGACCCAGGCAGTCAAGTCCGCGGCCGAGGTTGCCAACATGATCCTGAGGATCGACGACGTCATCGCCTCCAAGAAGGCCCCTCCGGCACCTCCAGGAATGGACGGCGGCATGGGCGGAATGGGTGGAATGGGCGGCATGGGCGGAATGCCCGGGATGATGTAAGCCCGAACCATCCAAACCACTTTCCCAAATCCCTTTCATTTTCACATTTTGATAATCAGTGGCACAATAATTTTAATAACGGGCCGATTAATTCAACTACCAACCAATCTGGTGGGATGTGACATGAAAAAGATATATGGCGCATTGTTCAGCGCTCTACTGTTCATGTTCCTCCTGAGCTCATTGGCGGTTCCCGCGTTCGCTTTCACTCCGACGGCCGAAGCCCCGGAATGGAACGAGGGGGACCGCTGGGCTTTCGGGGCGGACAGGGACGTAGGGACTGAGTTCGATGAAATATTGACCAACCTGACCAATCTCTTGGAAGGCGTGGAACAGGTGGAATCGGTCAACGAGATGAGCGTTACCGGCGGAGCCGAGTTCTGGATGCTGTTCGAGGTGACCGAGGTCACTGACGACGAATATGTCATGGATATGGACATGGCCACGGCCGTCGATCTGAACGCTGCATTATCAGTAACTGCTGACCTGCCCGAGGAGGGCACCTACAACTATTCTGACGACCCGGACACTGTCGAGCTGACCGTGGAAGCCGAGGTGGATGTGGACCTCTCATTGGTCGTGAACGTCGAGATGACCTACGACCGGGACACCATGGCCGTCAAGACCATCGCTGTCGACCTCAAGCTCCGTGGAGATGTGGACTTCGTCGCTAGCAATCTGCCTCAGAACGACGATGATTGGATGAACAGCACCGAGACGTGGGAGTATGTGGATTACGACGTTCACGGGGAACTGGTGTTGAACTTCGACATGGAACTGGAGTTCGACCCCGGCCTGAACCTCTACGACTTCCCACTAGCCATGGATGAGGTTTGGTGGTCCAACTTCACCGCCTCCTTCAGCGGACACCTGACCGGATACCTGGACATAGAGGGCCTGCCCGAGGAGATGGAGGAGAACATTTTCTCCGAGGAGTTCGTCGATCAGATCGGGTTCTCCGAGTTCCCGATAGTGTTCGAGGAGATCGATGCCGACGGGACCCCACTGGATGACGGTGTGATCGAACCGTTCACCATCCCCGATGAGATCCAAATGAGGATGAGGTGCACTGACTACTTCATAATCAACGACGACTTCCACGGTGAGATCGGCGTGTACGAGATCCAGGTGGGCAGTGGCGACTCTCCTCTCTTCATCTACTATTCGGATGAGGTAGGATTCATGGCCTCGATAGCCATGGACACTGAGGAGATGGACCTGCCGGACGGATTCGTCACCGCCGACATGACCACCATGGGCGCGGTCAACCCTGACGAGGCCGAGGACAACATCGCGGAGATCGCCGATCGCCAGGCCGAGATCGATGAGGAGGACGGGGGCATGCTCGGTTTCTTCACCGACCCGCCTTACCTGGGCATAATCCTGGTGGCCGTGATCGTAGTGGTCGTGGTCGCCGCGGTCTTCCTGATTCGGAAGAAGTGAGCCTGGAAACCTCGACCAAACCCTTTCCTTTTCCTTTCTTTTCCGCGGTGCTGAGAAAGATATATACGCTCTCAGGCTCTAAGGTCCCTTCAGTTATCATCGGGGGGATATGGCATGAAAATAGCAGTGGTATATGATTCCGTTTCGTCCGAAAAGCTCACCGCCAAGGTCGCCGAGGTCATCGCCAAGGCCTTGAGGGAGAAAGGGCTGGACGTGACCTCGGTCCCGGTAGGCGACGCCAAGCACCTGAAGATCGAGGAGTACGACGCGCTGGTGGTCGGCACTCCGACCATGGCCTGGTCTCCTACCAAGCCGATAAAGGAGTTCCTGGGGGCGCTGGACGCCGCCAAGGTGAAAGGCAAGAAGGCGGCCAGCTTCGACACCCAGATGAGATCGTTCATCAGCGGGAACGCCAACAAGGCCATGGAATCAAGGCTCAAGGAGCTGGGAATGGTCATCGCCTGCCCGCACCTCCTGGCGTACGTCAAGAGCGAGAAGAAGGTCTATCATTTCCTGGACGGCGAGCTTAAGAAGGCTGAGGACTGGGCCAAAGGCCTCGCCGACGTCCTCGGCAAGTGACGTTGGGCCTGGCAACAAACATTAATGCCCGAAAACGAATAGACGGAACATGGTCGTCCGTTCCGTCAACCCACGCACCGGTCAGGTCATCAAGGAGTTCGCGTCCAACGTACCGGAGGATGTCTCGTCAGCCTTGGCCAAAGGTCGGGAGGCCCAGCGAAAATGGATGACGGATTGGAACAAGGACGAGCGGATAGAGGCGGTACTGGAACTGCGAACCGCCCTGCAGGCGATGAAGGACGACATGATCGCCACCGAGATGCTGGAGGGCGGATTCCCCCAGAAGGACGTGATCGGCACCTACAACGGGGTCATCAAGGGATTCGACCATTATTCCGCGGAAGCCAGGGCGACAGGCGACTATGATTTCCCCCTCGACCCGACGGGCTGGCCGGACACCAAGGCCATCATCAACCTCGTCCCGCATGGCGTCATCGCGCACATCGGCATCTGGAACTACCCTTTGTGGCAGACCATGATCACCCTGATACCGGCGCTCATGGCCGGCAACGCCGTGGTCTTCAAACCGTCCGAGCTGACCACCATGACCGGGCTGAAGATCAAGGAGGCGTTCGGCCACACAAGCATGCCCCCGGACCTGTTCCAGGTCCTGGTTGGAGGTGCGGATATCGGAAAGGCCATGGTCACCGCCCCCTTCGACGCTCTGGTCTTCACCGGCGGCAGGGCCACCGGGCTGGACATCACCAGGAACGCTGGAATAAAACCAATGGTCCTGGAGCTTTCCGGGAACGATCCAGGCATAGTGTGCTCTGACGCGAACGCGAAGGAGGCGGCCAGAGGCGTCGCCAGCGGGGCGTTCTCGCACGGGGGACAGGTCTGCATCCGCATAAAGCGGCTGTACGTGGTGGAAAGCGTGGCCGACGCCTTCATCCCCGAGCTGTTGAAGGTCGTGGCCAAGATCGACGTGGAGCATCAGATAGGACCGCTCATCAGGGAGGAGGCCAGGACCAAGGTGCATGAGAAGGTCCATCGGGCCGTGCATGACGGCTGCGAGCTTCTTACCGGAGGCGACAGCATTCCCGGGCTGGGTTATTTCTTCGAACCGACCATCCTTAAGGTCAGCGATGACCGCCTGGACATAATCAAGGAGGAGACCTTCGGGCCGGTTCTACCCATCCATGTGGTCAAGGACGAGGAGGAAGCGATCCGATTGGCGAACGACAGCGATTACGGCCTCGGAGCCACGGTCTGGACCTGCGATCCCAAGAAAGGAGAGGCCATCGCCAAGCGGCTGGAGGCCGGCAACGTCTGGATCAACGAGCACGGCCGGACCATCAACTGCGGTGAGCTTTTCCAGGGCTGGAAATGTAGCGGGATACCCAGCACCAACAGGCGCATCACGCTTTTCATGAAGAAAAGGACCATCGTCAATCACCAGTCCTGCCAGGCCAGGGCGCACTGGTTCAAGTGATCTCCGTCCCGATGTCATCAGAAAACCATTTTTAGGGTCACTCTAATTCGGATTCATGACGGGGAACAGCGGGGATATGGTCTCGGTCAGGGGGATCTACAAACGGTACAAGGACCTGCCAGTCCTTTTAAACCTCAGTTTTGACATACCGAAAGGTTCGATATTCGGTTATATCGGGCCTAACGGGTCCGGGAAGACCACCACCATCAAGATCATGACCGGTCTCATCCGGGACTTCCAGGGCGAGGTCATCATCGAAGGGCGGTCCATACGCAACTGGAACACCGAGCTCAGCTCGACCATAGGATATCTGCCTCAACAGACCTCCCTGCAGGAATGGCGGACCGTGGACCAGTCCCTGAGCACCTTCGGCCGTCTATCAGGCCTCCAGAGTAAGGAGATGGAGGAGAGGATCGAGGAGGTGACCGAGACGCTGGGTATCACCGAATACCGTAAGCGGAAGGTCAATAAGCTTTCCGGGGGCACCCTGCAGAAGGTCGGCATGGCCCAGGCCATGCTGCACCGGCCGAAGCTGATGGTGCTCGATGAACCAGTGGCCGGTCTGGACCCCGAAAGCCGCGTTCTTTTCAAGAACCTCTTCCGCCAGCTCTCCCGCGAAGGAACGACCATCTTCTTCTCCTCGCACATCCTAAGCGACATCGAGGACATCGCCGACACCATCGGCATACTCGGCCAGGGAAGGATGCGTTACATCGGCTCCATGGACGAGCTGCGGGAAAGGGTGGGGAGGAGCACCGAGGTCCGACTGGAGACGGTCGAGCCGGTCCCTAACGATTCGATCCTGGAAGGGATCCAGGGTGTGTCGAAGGTGGAAAGGGTGGCCGATAATCGGTTCCAAATAATCCTACAGGAGCACAAGGAGATCGACGCGGTGGTCGACCGGACCATCCGGGCGGTGCTGGCCCAGGGATTGCATATCCGGGGCGTTCATCCGAACAGGCAGTCGCTGGAGTCGCTTTATCTCAGCTACACGGACGGGGAGGGGAAGGCATGAGCCTCTGGCTGCTGTTCAAGGACGAACTGAACGGTTTCTATCGTTCAAAGGTCATGCTAGCTTTGTGGGTCGGACTGCCGGCCATGGCCATTCTGCTATACTTCTTGGTCGACGACATTGAGGGGATGCCGATAACGGTCTTCACCGGACTTCTGGTATCCAGCATCGGCGGGCTGCTAACTTCGGTCCTGATCGTGGTGAACATCCTCAATGAAAAGGAGAAGAGGGTCTACGACCTGTTCATAATCCGTCCGATACGCCGGGAGAACTTATTGCTGGCCAAGTTCAGCGCGGTCTTCCTGTGCGTAATGGTCGCCTCCTTCATCGCCATCCTCCTGGCTGCGGTTCTGGACAGTGCCACAGAAGGTTACGACGTTCAGGAGATCCTGACGTCCATGAAGGACTCATTGCTAATCACCGTATCCATAATGGCCATAAACTGCTCGGCCGGGGTTCTCATCGGGGTCTTCGCTCCGAACATGCTGGTCGGCATTCTCCTGGTTCTATTCGGCGCCAATCAGCTGTCCTCACTGGTACTGCTGCCGATGCTAACAGGATGGGGGGAGATGTGGATGGCAGGGGTGGCATCCATCGGTATCTCTATCGTGCTTCTCTTTGGAGCCGCCATGATATTCAGGCGAAAGGAGCTCTGAGGTCAGATGACCTCTGCTGACATGTAGGCGTCGATGAGCACGTCGAAGTGGAGAGCGGTGTTCCAGCCGGCCTTCCTAAAAACGTCCATGAAGCCCAAGGCGATGACCATCTTGCGCCTGGGTATCTGGGCTATGAAGGCGCGGACATCCTCCACCGGGGAGCCGAACTTGGGTATTGCCAATCCGCCCAACAGAACGATGACGTCCGTTTCCCCCGGCTCAAAGACCTCCTTGCCGATCTGGAAACCAGCTCCGTCCACCCAGTGCATCTCCCTGCTCTTCTCCCAGATGGCCTTGGGGCAGAAACCAAATCTCATCTTGCGATCACGGACCGCGTAAGCCAGCAGGTCTGCGAACGGAGGGCATACCGCCTCCGACCCGATGAACAGAATGTTGCTTCCATCATCGATGTTGGTCAAGGATTCGCGGAACAATTTTGTGAGACCAGATATGCCCTCTGTTTTAACCATGTTAAATAAAGATGGATGCAAGCAAATATTCTTTTCGAATGCATATAAATATAATTAGAAACATATAATAATATCATCCGAATTGGACGTTTCCGCGATAACTAAGCCAGCTTATAATAATTCTATATATTATATAAATATAGTACATAATAAAATCAACAGTAATTATACTATTAAATGTGATTGCTATACAACATTAATTAGTATTGTAATAATGCGATCTATGGTGAGAACCAATCGATAGCAATTTCTAATACGTAATTAAAATATAGCTAGTAACGAAAATAGCTTAAAATATATATTATAATAATTTACTCAATTATAGATTGTCTGACAAACGTCGGCTATTATATATGGAATAAGACAATTATCGTATGATTCAGCGGTCATTATGTCAGACAATGAGCGATTGAGAGCAGCGATATATGCCAGGGTCTCCACCGAGGATCAGGCCCGGGATGGATACAGCATCGCAGCCCAGCTCAAACGCCTGCGCTCATACTGTCTGGCCAGGGGATGGGATGTCGCCAACGAATACGTCGACGACGGCTACAGCGGCAGGAGCCCGGAACGTCCGGAGTACAAGAGGATGATGCACGACAAGGACCTCTGGGACGTGGTCGTGGTGCTCAAGATGGACCGTATCCACCGCAACAGCCGCAACTTCACCATGATGATGGACTTCCTGCGTTCCTGGAACAAGGAGTTCAACTCCACCCAGGAGAACTTTGACACCACAACCGCCATCGGGCGTTTTGTGATGGACACCGTGCAGAGGATCGCCCAGCTGGAAAGCGAGCAGATCGGGGAAAGGGTCAAGGTGGCCATGACCCAGAAGGCCCTGGAGAAGAAAGGCCATCTGGGGTGTCCCGAACCTTACGGGTACCGGTATCTGGAGGGCAATCTGCTCATCGACCAGAAGGAAGCGTGCGTGGTCGAGGACATCTTCCGCATGGCCTTGAACCTCTGTTCCCTGGGCCAGATCGTTGAGTTGTTAAATAGTTCAAAGGTCCCCACCAAGAACGGAGGGGAGTGGCAGAGGGCCACCGTTCACGGGATCCTGGCCAACAGAACCTATCTCGGCGAACTGGTATGGGACGGCATCGTCCAGGAAGTGCCCAATCTGAAGATCATCGAGCCAGGTCTCTTCCAGGAGGTCCAGGAGATCTCCGCTCAAAGGTTGAAGTCCAGACGCAGCCCGAAGCGCATACCCGCCAAGTCACTCTTCCGGAGCGAGGCGCATGCCTAGGGTGGCCATTTACACCAGGGTATCCACCGAGGACCAGGCCAAGGAGGGGTTCTCCCTGGCCGCTCAAAAACAACGCCTGGAGGCTTATTGCGACGCCCAGGGCTGGGACATCGCCGAATATTACATCGATGACGGCCACTCCGGGCGGAACACGCGCCGGCCAGCATACCATCGGATGATGGAGGAACGGGACAAATGGGACATCATCCTGGTCATGAAGATGGACCGTATCCACCGCAACTCCAAGAACTTCATGATAATGATGGAGAACCTGGAGAAGTGGGGTAAGAAGTTCAGCTCTATGAACGAGTCGCTGGACACCTCCAACGCCGTCGGCCGCTTCGTGGTGGACATCATCCAGAGGATCGCCCAGCTGGAGAGCGAGCAGATCGGTGAACGAACGTACATGGGCATGAGGCAGAAGGCCGAGTCAGGCCAGGGATTGCTTGGTTTCCGGGTTCCTTATGGATACCGATTGCGGGAAGGGAAGCTTTACGTTGACGATACCGAATCGGAAGTGGTCCGCGCCATATACGACCGGTATCTTTCCGGCCAGACCATGGAGATGATCGCCTGGGGTCTGAACCGGGATGGGGCGACCACGCGAACCGAAGGAGACTGGACGGTCTGGTCCGTCAGTCGCATTCTTCACAACCCGGTCTACGCCGGGTACTTGAGGTGGGAGGACCTGGTCATACCTTCCGATCATACGCCCCTCGTGAGCGCGGACACCTTCAATAGAGTACAGGTCCAGGTGGCGTCCAAGGTTAAAAATCCCAAGCATGGCCAGGCCAAACTGCTCCCTTCGGTCTCGGAATGATTCGTCATCACGATCCGAGGTTAGCGGTTGCATTATTCACAAATATAGAAAATCAAGAAAATCATTTTATAGGGGGCTTATAAAATAGTTTCAGAATATTTATATTTTATCTAAAATCAAGGCTGTTAAGCATTGGTTCCACGTTTTGATATTTAACAGCTTATAAAAAAATTGATTAACACTGGTTAATCGATAAAGTATATATTATCTACACCAACAGATACTTTAAACAGGATTGTTAAGCAATCCAAGATGGGACAGTCCGAAGGGAGAGGGGATCGCAATGGGAGAGATTAAGTTAGATGCAATAGGGCCATCAGCGATGATGCGACCACTGGCATCTGAACATTTTACCTCGTCCTTCTATTTGTCCACAGAAAAGGAGAGATAGAAATGGCAGAAGAAAGCAACGTACACATCAAGGTAGCCGGCGCCGAGGTACTGGGACTATTCCTGGTCGGCGGGATAGCTATCTTGGTCGGATTGTATGGATTGGAAGTCTTTGAAGACTTGAACGTGATCGCAGGAGTCGCTGGATTGGTTGGATTGGGGCTTTTCCTGACCACCATCATTGCGTACCTTAACGAGAACGTCCTGGTTTCGGCCGCATTCGGTATGTTCAGCGTGTTCCTGATGGGTTTCGCCGCAATGGCTGGCCCAGTCCTGGCTGGAAAGCCCGACGCATATATCGCCGCCGAGTACTGCACCATATTCGTCGGTGTTGGCCTGTTGTTGGTCGGTATAGTGTCCTTCGCTCAGCCGGTCAAGATCCTGCCCATATTCCTCATCATCGCTGCCCTGGCCTTTGTATTCCTGGGTCTGTGGTTCGATATGGGTGATGACGTCAGGATGATCGTTGGTGTGCTCTGGACCATCGCAGCCCTCCTAGCTATGTACATGGCTACCGCGATCGCCTTCTTGGTGGTCAAGGGAAAGCAGGTACTGCCGCTGTTGGTCAAGGCCTAAGCGGGTAACCGCCACCAAACCCTTCAAACCCTTTTAAATTTTAATTTTTACAAAGGTTGAACATCATCGATGGCCATTCTTCTTCCATGACCGGGGACCGCGCCCGCTGGTGCTGCGACGATCTGAACGATGCGATCGAGCTGGTCTCGAAGCGGAACAGGCAAGGTATCCGTTGCATAATCGATCCCCTGGGTGAGCTGGCCAAGGACGATCCAGCTGCTGAGAGGGCGTTCTCCGCTGCCATTCAGACCATCGAGGCGATATCTGCTCACGGTCTGTACGCCTCGGTCGCCCTGAAACCGACAGCGCTTGGCGCAGCCTACGATCTCGACGGGTGCATCATCAAAGCAAAAGAAGTGACACGACTGGCCTGGAAACGGGACATTGGTGTGGAGCTGGATATGGAGGCCCGCAAGTATGTGGACGAGACGCTCCGCATGGCCACCGATCTAACGAGCATGCGATCCGGGCCGCTCAGCATCGCCCTTCAGGCGTATCTTTACCGAACTCCCATGGACGCCAGGCGAATGGATATGGCCGGGGTGAAGGTACGGCTGGTGAAGGGCGCTTACGCCGGCGACATGGACGACTTCGATGGCATAACCTCGGCCATGATGGACAACATCGATCTGCTCGCCACCATGGGGAGGCCTTTTAGCATAGGCACCCATGATCCGCGAGTGATCGAACGATTATGGAGGAACCGGGGATGGAAGGGCATGATAGAGATAGGCATGCTAAAGGGGCTCGGAGACGAAACCAAGGTAAAGCTTGCCGGAAATGGTTGGGCGGTCGCCGAGTATGTTCCCTACGGAAAGGATTCCTACGCTTACGTCACAAGACGGGAGAACTATATCAGAAACCTAGTCAAGATCGGGCTCGAACCCTGTCCGTAACAGGTCCGAACTTCATTTTCTTTAGTTAACGATGCTTAATTTTTACAAATGCCCTTTTTCAACGTAAAATCTGGGCTTTGAACCCGATTTTGACCCTTTTCAAGTTGATGTTAGGGAGTCCGTCGCATACAAATTTGAACTGGTTTGTACAATGAACTATTGAATGCAATCAAAATATTGCTAATAATATTTACAATAAAACTATTATTATTAATAATATGGATAATGCTATCTAAAACTATTATATAATTAATAACAACATAACTATATGTAACAATAATTCTATGGTGTCGACCATGTCCGAAGGAAAGACAACGATACAATTGACCGAGGCGACCCGGGACCGACTCTACCGATTGAAGTTCAGGCGTACCTACGACCAATTTCTGAACGAGCTGTGCGATCTTTACGAAGCCGAGGAAAAAAAGGATCAGAAAAATTGAGGGGTTTTTAAACATAACGGTTTATGATAATTTTAATTATGTAATATAGCTACATACTAAAACAATTAATATTTCTCATTAACATAGCTGTTTTTCAATCGATTTTCTTGTTTCGGACGGAATAAGAAGGGTTATTAAGTGGGCGGCTCCCATAGCAGACCCAGTGATATTCTCATGAAGGCAAGCATAGAGAAAGCATTGAACGACCAGATAAACGCCGAGATATACTCGGCCTATCTGTACAAGTCCATGGAGATGTACCTGCAGTCGATCGACCTCCCCGGGATGGCCAACTGGATGAACGTGCAGGTCCAGGAGGAGCTGGCTCATGCCGAAGGATTGATCCAGTTCGTCAACCTCCGCGGCGGACGTGTCATGCTGACGGCCATCGAAGCCCCGAAGAAGGAGTGGAAGTCCGCGGCCGAGGTCTTCGCTGATGCCTACGAGCACGAATCAAATGTGGTCACGGTGAAGATCAACAAGCTGGTCGATCTGGCCATAAAGGAGAAGGACCATGCCTTCAACCAGTTCCTGCAGTGGTATGTGGCCGAGCAGGTAGAGGAGGAGGACAACACCTCCACCCTGATGAGGAAGCTCAAGAAGATCGGGGACCACACGCCTGGCCTAATGCAGGTGGATGGACAGCTGGCCGCAAGGGTCTTCAAGCCGCCGGTAATCCCTGGGACCACCGTAGGCGGACCTTAAAAAACTCAAAATGCAGGGGATGTCCCCTGCTTTGTTTTTATAATTCGTTTAAGGAACCAGGACCTTGTTCACCACGTGGATGTATCCGTTCCGGCATTTTATGTTGCCGCGGATGATGGTGGCCCCTCCGACCTTCAGAAGTCCTTTGGCGTCGACGGCCAGCTCCTTCTGGTCTGCAGTGGCGACACTGGGCTTGGCTGCCACTTCCTCATAAGATAGGGCGCCCTCCGCTACGTGATGGGTCAGCACGGCCTTCAGTTGCGCCTTGTCCTTCAGCAAGGCACCGACCGTTCCATCCGGCAGATCGATGAAGGCGGAGTTATTGGGCACGAACACCGTGAACGGCCCTTTCTTACCCAGCAGATCGACCAATCCAGCTTCCTTCAGTGCCACGACGAGTGTCTTGTAATCGTCGTCTCCTGCCACCGTCTCAGCGATGGTCTTCAGGTTCGGGTCTGCGACCCAAGATCCCTTCTTCTTGAATATATCGAAGAATCCCATGAAATCCCTGGGGTCAAGGTTGATTTGTATCAATATAAAACCATACTATTAACGCGATAAAGATTTCCTTTTTCATTTTCTAATATATAAAAAAAATTTCCAGAATTTCGAACTGTAATCAATAAAACACGAAAGATATTTATAATCGTAAAAAGCGCATCCACGATAAATCGATCATTACTATTCAGTTTATGTTAAACATTAATAATAATCAATGATTAAGTTACCACATAATATATTAAATAGTATTACAATTGATTATTATAATAATCAAAAATAATATAATATTTTTCATCATTCAATTCAAATATGTTAAAGTCAATATATTTCCTAACTTCCTTAATAAACGGAGGGATTTGGGATGCAAACAAACAAGCTGAGAGCATCAGCCGTAGCTTGGATACT
>CAZPFU010000020.1:7213-27351 GCA_964585915.1 uncultured Methanomassiliicoccus sp. | reverse complement strand
ATCACCCTGGTCTTCGCCGTGCTCTTCGTGGTCTGAGCGAAAACCCCTTTCCATCCCTTTTCTTTTTTTTCTAATCCAGCATGCCGAACGCTTATATGCTCGATGGTCAATCTTTATATAACAGATTTATCATGCCAAGTTAGTTAAGAGGATTCCTCATGTACATGTTGACCCAAAGGGAAAAGGTAGTCCGCATCCCACCCAGCAGGTTGGGGGAGAACGTGGACGAGGTGGTCAATGAGTTGGCCCGCGAGTCCTACGAAGGGAAGATCGAGGGGGACGACTCGCTCACCGTCATGATCAAGAACATCGAGCCCGTCGGCGAGGGCCGCATCGTGCACGGCGACGGAGCAGTCTACCAATCGGTAAGGTTCGATTCACTGGTCTTCAAGCCCATGGTCAACGAGGTCGTGGAAGGGCACGTATGCGAGGTGCTCAAGTTCGGGGCGTTCGTACGCTTCGGACCCCTGGACGGCCTTCTGCACGTCAGCCAGGTCATGGACGACCGCATGGATGCGGACGAACAGAACCAGAGGCTCATCGGAAAGGACACCAAGCGCGAGGTCAAGATCGGAGACCTGGTCCGCACCAGGATAGTCACTCTCTCCTTCAACGAACGCAATCCCCGCGAGAGCAAGATCGGCCTGACCATGAGGCAGCCCGGTCTGGGCAAGAAGGAATGGCTGGCCGAGGACCGGGCCAAGAAAGGGGGGCAGGAGAAATGAAGGTGGCCAAGGCCTGCAAGGTCTGCTTCGCCATCACCGAGGAGGACAAGTGCCCGCTATGCGGCGGCGACACCTCCAAGGACTGGCAGGGCTACGTGGTCATAATCGACCACACCAAGTCCGAGATCGCAAAGAGGATGAACATTGACAAGAACGGTAAGTTCGCCCTCAAAGTGCGCTGATCTGGAGGTTCCCCCGAAAGGGTGGAGCATGCCGGACAGCATGAGGGGCGAATTGGGCATGCCATTCGGAAGTCTGTTCAAGGGCGAGGACGTCCTTGAGGCGCTCTCCGAATGTGATATGGTCATCGCGGTGGGGGACGTGGTCTCCAGCACCCTTATAAACAAGGGTGTCATCCCCCACCTGACCGTTTACGACCGGCGCAACGAAAGGAAGGAGCTGGAGGCGGGAGAACATCCCGCCGACCTTCTGCCGATGCCGGAGACGAAAGTGGAGAACCCTCCCGGGTCCATAACCCCTGGACTGGTAAAGGCCATGAAGGATGGCCTGGAGTCCCCGGGGAAGACCAAGGTCCGGGTGGTAGGGGAGGAGGACCTGGCCGCGCTGGTGTGCGCCGCCATAGCCCCGGCAGGGTCCTGCCTCGTGTACGGTCTCCCAAAGAAGGGAGTGGTGTTGGTGCACACCGACGCCAAGGTCAACCAGGCGGCGCAAAGACTGATACGCTCAATGGAGGTATTGAAGTGAAGATCGAGATCGAGAGCAAGAAGCCCAACGCCCTGATGGACCGCACCGAGGTCACCTTCAAGGCAGACCACCGCGGAGAGGGTTCCCCCAAGAGGGCCGATGTGAAGGCCAAGCTGGCGGAGGCCCTGGCGGTAAGCAAGGACAAGGTCGTCATCGACCACATGGAGACCGAGTTCGGGATGGGCGTCAGCGCCGGTTACGCCAAGGTGTACGGCAGCGAGGAGTCGGCCAAGAAGTTCGAGAAGAACTACCTGCAGGCCAGGAACGGGCTCGCTGAGAAGAAAGCTGTGAAGAAGAAGTGAGGTGTGATCCATGGCTGCCAAGAAGAAAGAGGTCAAGAAGGAAACCCCCTCGGCTAAGAAGGACTACTACCAGGCGAAGGGGGAGAAGCTGGAACGGTTGAAGAAGAGCTGCCCCAAGTGCGGTCCCGGCGTGTTCATGGCCGAGCACAAGGACCGGACGTCCTGCGGCAAGTGCGGATACACCGAGTTCAAGAAGAAGTGAGCAAGTCTCGATCTTCCCTTCCCGAGAGGGCGGGTAGATAGGTCATGGTATCCCGATGACCGCGGGCCTGTAGTGTAGCTTGGATATCACTGAAGCCTCCGGAGCTTCGAACTGGGGTTCGAATCCCCACAGGCCCGCCTTAACCCTCAAATCCAACATCTTCTTATCTGTTGATTCTGTTCCCCTGGACATGCAACTCTCCCCGGAAGAGCAGGCTATGCTGGCCGGCAAGGAAGGCAAGGCCAAGCGCAAGGCCATGGAGCTCCTGGTGGCCCTGGGCGCCATATACGGCGCGGACCGTTTGGTCCCCATCACCTCCGCCCATCTCTCCGGCGTCTCCTACAAGACCATCGGGGAGGGCGGGATCGACTTCCTGGAGGAGATGGCCGCCGATGGAAAGGTCGCCGTCCCAACAACCCTGAACCCTATGGGCATGGACTCCGAACGCTGGAGGGAGATGGGCGTGGACGAGCATTTCGCCCAGAGACAGATGCACATCATCTCCCTTTACGAAAGGATGGGCGTGGAGGTCAGCTGCACCTGCACACCCTACCTTCTCACGAACCGTCCCAACGTGGGAGACCACATCGCCTGGGCGGAATCGTCCGCTCTCTCCTTCGCCAATTCCGTTCTGGGCGCGAGGACCAACCGGGAGGGGGGGCCGGGTGCGTTGGCCGCGGCCCTGACCGGGAGGACGCCCAACTACGGCCTGCATCTGGACCAGAACCGCAAGGCCACCCACGTGATAGAGGTGGGGGAGGGCATAACCAAGGACGAATGGTCCCTGGTTGGCCACGCCGTGGGAAGGAAGCTCGGTGCATGCGTTCCGTTCTTTCGCGGACTTGGTAATGACGTGAACGGCCTCAAGTCCCTGGCCGCGGCCATGGCCGCCGCAGGGTCCGTCGCCATGTTCATGGTTGAGAAGGTGACGCCTGAACAGCCCGGGTCCCTGGAAGGACTGCCGGTGATCAAAATAACTCGTGACGATGTCGAGGACGCCGTTCGCCGTCTACGCACCGGGACGAAACCAGACCTCATCGCCATCGGCTGCCCTCACCTCTCGGAGAGGGAGATGAAGGAGCTGGCGGGATTCCTGGATGGAAAGGAGAAGAAGGGTAACATCGAGGTGTGGTTCTGCACCTCCAAGGGCGTTTGGCTGCGCTGCCCCAAGGAGAGGGCGGTGCTGGAGCGCTTCGGCAAGGTGCTGTGCGACACCTGCATGGTCGTGGCTCCCATCGAGGGAACGCACCAGGTCACGGCGAGCGATTCCGCCAAGGCCTGTGCCTATCTTCCCGGGCTGTGCTCGCAGAAGGTGTTCTGCGGCTCCCGGCGCGAACTGATGGAGTTGATATTATGAAGCTGAAAGGACGAGAGATATTCAAGGGAAGGGCGATCGGGCGACTGCTGGTTCTGGACGAGGCGTTCAGCTTCCTGGGCGGTGTGGACCCCAAGACCGGGCTGCTGACCGTGGCCTCCGGGAGGGAGGGCGAAAGCATCGAGAACCGCATCCTGGTGTTCCCGCACGGCAAGGGGTCCACGGTCGGATCCTACACCCTAATGGACCTCAAGAAGAACGGTCACCTGCCGGCGGCGATCATCAACTCCCAGGCGGAGACCATCGTGGCCACCGGGGCGGTCATGGCCGAGGTTCCGATGATAGACTCCATCGACATATCCCTGCTCAGGGACGGGGACCGGGCGGTGGTGGTCGGCGACGGCCTGGACATGATGGACCTGGTGGAGAGGAAGGTGGTGACCTGCGTGCTGCGCCGGAAGGGCAAGATGCTCATGCTCAAGCGCAGCCAGAAGGTCGGCACCAATAAGGGGAAGTGGGCCGCGGTGAGCGGTTTCATCGAGCGCGGCGAAAAGCCGGAGGAGACCGCCCTTAAGGAGGTGGCGGAGGAGACCGGCATTACCACCGCCCGCCTCGAGGGAAGGGCGGATACCCTGCGGATCCGCGACGGAACGTACGTCTGGAGCATCTACCCGTTCCTTTTCGAGGTCGGCGACGAGGAGGTCAAGCTGGACTGGGAGCACACCGAGTGCGCCTGGGTCGGCCTCGATGAGCTGGACGGTTACGACACCGTACCCGGCTTCCGGAAGGTGCTGAACGCCCTGGGACTATAGGGTCCCGTCCACTTCCTTCTCCAGCAGGTTCAGCTCGTTGGCGTCCAGGGTGGAGGGGTTCAGCACCATCATCATGATGGAGTTGTTTATGGCCACCTGGTCCCTCAGCGACTGCACGAAGCGCAGCACCGTCAGGAAGTTGTTGTTGGTGATCAGGTACTCCAACCCATCCAGCAGCACCACTCCCTGCCCCTGCGTCAAGAACTGCTCCAGCGAATAGTTCAGCTTCTCCAGGTCCTTGGGGCGCAGGCTGTCCTCCTTGCCCACGTTGCTCAGCCAGACTATGGGCGTATCGCCGAGGTTGTACTTGCCGCGGATCTTCACCGGGTAGTTGCGGGTGATGCAGAAACCATGCTTGCCCTCCTTCAACTGGGCCATGAACAGCTCGTAGGAGCGGTCGGAGCGATCGTCCTTGATCAGGTAGCTGTAGCCTTCCTGCAGACCCTGCGGCTTGGGCGCTTCCGGCTCCTCCTCCACCGCCTCCATGCGCAGCGATGCGCCGCAGGAGGGACAGTTGAGGTCCTTGGCGGTGACCTCGCGTCCGCACTTGGCGCAGGCGGAGCAGCGCTGGAAACCTCCGTCGGCGATGTACTTCAGTATCTCGTCGATGGTCTTGCTGCCCAGCCCGGGAACGTTCTTGAGCTCTTCCCGGTCCGCCGCCTGCAATCGGTCCAATGAATCGTAACCGGCGTCGTACAGCATCTCCGCCTTGAGCTCGTTCATCCTCGGTATGCGAAGGAGGTAAGGCGTCATCTCCGCCTTGTCCATGGTCTTGCCGGTGCCTTCGGGCACGGCCTTGCAGACCTCCGCGGTGCGATCGGTGTGATGCAGCGCCCGGCGCACGTCGGCCTTGGGCAGCTTGGTGATCTCCTCGATCTTGTCTTCGCCCAGCTGCTTCAGGTCCGCCTCGGTGCGCACGCCTGCGTCCACCAATGCCTCGGCTGCCTTGGCGGTTATGCCCGGGACCATGGCCAGGCCCTTGATGGAATCCTTCAGGTTCATGGAGGAGATGCCCATCTCCACCTTCTCCCCCTCGATCTCCCACTTGCCCACATGGTCGCCGTGGACCTCCATTACCAGCTCCATGGATTTGGAGCGCACCTCGGACATGATGTGCTGCTTCCACATCTTGATGTACTCCGCCAGCTTGACGTCGGCGCGGATCTCGACCTTGATGAACTCCTCCACGTCCAGCTTCATTTCCTTGCGGGTCTGCTGCACCCGGCGGATGATCTCCCTGGAGAAGCCTTCCGCCTCTATCTCCCGGGTGACCTCGAAGTCCAGATAGAGCTCGCCGCCGCTGAACGTAGCGGCGTAAACGTCCTTGGGAAGCGATATGGTGAAGGAGACCATGTTCGGCTCGATCTTCACCAGCTGCCCCTCTATTCCCAGCGAATACTCGCCGCGCTGCATGCTTTCCTTGATGAGACCGGCCGGCCGGCTCTGCAGCAGCACCGCGATCTTGGAGGCCCATTGCCTGTAGACCTTCCCGATGGCCATGGGGTTCGGCACGACGTTGAGGACGGTCTCCGACCATTCCTCGCCGGTGCCCACGTACTCGACCTCCTTGACGTTGGCCTGGGACTTGAGAATGTCCTCCAGGGCGCGCAATGAGATGAGGGTATCATTGCTGTCGACCTTGATCACCACCCTCTTCATGGGCCAGCGCAGCTTGACGTTCTTGAGCTGCCTCTCCCGGGTGACGGTCTCCACTATATCCTGGACCATGGACATCGCCTTCTCAAGACGCTCGTCCACCTTGGTCAGGTCGCTGTTCGGCCAGTCCATCATGTGCACGGTCGGCTTGGAGCCGTCCATGTGCTGGTATACCTCCTCGGCCAGATGCGGGCATATCGGCGCCAGCAGCAGGGTGGTCTCCATTATCGCGTCATATAGCGTGCGATAGGCGGCCAGCTTTCCGGCGTCGCCCTCCTCGCTCCACATGCGGTCCCTTATGAGCCTGACGTACCACCGCGACAGGTCATCCAGTATGTACTCCTCCAAGGCCCTTCCGGCCTTGTGCAGCTCCAGGGCGTTGACCTGCCGGGTGAACTCGTTCTTGAGCTTCTCGGTGCGGGATATAAGCCAGACATCCTCCTGGTTGAGGTGCGCCCGTACCGATTCCTTAGTGATGCGCTGCGGTTCGAAGCTATCTATCGCCATGTAGGTGGTGGCGAAGTTGACCACGTTCCAGAACACGTTCAGCGTCTTGCGGGCGTTCTTCACGCCCTCCATCTGGAACGGTATGTCCTCCCAGGGGGCGGATGTCTTAAGCAAATAGAAGCGCAGCGCGTCCGCGCCCTGCTCCTTGATGACCTTGCTAGGTTCCACGACGTTGCCCTTGCTCTTGGACATGGGCTGGCCTTGACCATCCAGCATCCAGCCGTGCATGAGCACCGATTCGTAGGGCGCGCGTCCGAAGGCGATGACGCCGGCGGCCAGCTGCGAGTAGAACCAGCCGCGGGTCTGATCGTGCGCTTCGACTATGAACTTGGCCGGCCACAGTCTCTCGAAGGCATCCCGCTTCCTGGGAAAGCCCAGCTGCGCCCACGAAGCCACCGCTGAATCGAACCAAACGTCCAGGACGTCCGGGACCCGGCTCATCTTCCGGCCACACTTCGGACAGACCAGCTTCACGGCGTCTATCCAAGGCCGGTGCAGCTCCATGTCCTCCACGTAGCCTTCCGCTCCCTTGAGCTCCTCGGCCATGCCGATGACCCTCATCTCCCCGCAGGTGCAGGTCCAGACCGGGATGGGTATTCCCCAGTACCTCTGGCGGGATATGCACCAGTCCCGGGCGTTCATGGTCCAATCGTATTCACGCGATGAGCCGGCCCAGTCAGGGGTCCAGCGGACCTTCTCGATCTCCTCCAGCATCTGGTTCTTGACCTGGGTGACGCGCAGGAACCACTGGTCTGTGGTCCTGAAGAGCACCGGTGATTTGCAGCGCCAGCAGTGACCGAAGCGGTGCTCTATGGTGCCGCTGAAGAACAAGCGGTCGTTAGCTTCCAGGTCCTTTAACAGCTCCGGATTGGCCTTCTTGATGTGCATGCCGACGTACTTATTGCCCACCAGGGGCGTGTACACCCCCGCCTCGTCGACCGGGCAGAACGGTTCCAGCCCGAACTCCCTTCCCAGCTCGAAGTCCTCGGGCCCATGGCCGGGGGCTATATGCACCAGTCCGGTGTTGGAGGCCTCGACCGTCTTTGACGGAAGCACCTTGTGCAGCCATTTTCCGGTGGCCTGGGTCTGGTATGGCACCTCGTCGATGAAGGGGGTTATGTACTCCACCCCGACCAGATCGTCCCCCTGGATGGTCTGCAGGACCTCGTACTTCTCCCAGCCGCCCAGGTCCTTGATCTCCTCCTCCAGCCCCTTCATGATGATGACCGTGTCGGTGACCCCGATCTTTCGGAAGCGAACCTTCACGTACTCGAAGTCGGGGTGCGCCGCCACCGCCAGGTTCGCCGGCAGCGTCCAGGGGGTGGTGGTCCAGATCAATAGTGATACTTTGGGGTCGTCCTTCAACCGGAACTTGACGTATATGGACGGGTCCTTCTCGTCCCAATAATCAATTTCCGCCTCGGCCAAGGCCGTTTCGCAGCGCGGACAGCCGGGAAGCACACGACTGGCGCTGATCAGCAATCCTTTATCATAAGCGCGCTTCAGCGTCCACCAGGCCGCCTCGATATAGCCCGGGGCTATGGTGAGATACGGTTTTTCCCAATCGAACCAGACGCCCAGCTCCTTGAAGTCAGCGTTCATCTGCTTCTGGAAGTCCATCGCGAAGTTCTTGCACGTGCCGACGAAGCGGTCGATGCCGTACTCCTCGATCTCCTTCTTGTTCTTCACGCCTATGGACTTCTCCACCTTGACCTCGATGGGGAGCCCATGCATGTCGTAACCAGGGGTGTCACTGACGTTGAACTTCTGCATGCGCTTGAACCGGACGATCATGTCCTTGATCGTCTTGTTCATCGCCGTGCCAAGGTGGATGTACCCAGTTGTGTAGGGTGGACCGTCCACGAAATAGAAGTCCGGGCCAGACGCCCGTAGTTCCTTGGTCTTCTTGTACGCGTCGGTCTCCGCCCAATGGGCTTGCACCGACTTTTCTAGCGCGCTCGGGTTGTAACTGCCTTGGACCTGCTTTATCATCGCCGTCCCTTTACGCCCCTATTGGCCAACTTCCTTTTAAACTCGTTGGTCCTGGCTACGCTTGGACGCATTATCCGAGGACTCAGAACATGTCGAGACGCATCTGGTCCTTCTTGCCCGAGGAGAACTTGTCCAGTGCTCCGTTTACTCGTTTTTCCGAGAACCCGTACTCCCCGCAGAGCATATCCAGCACCTTCTGGCGTTCCGGCGCTCTCCAGGCCAGTTGGTAATCGTCGGTGCGTTCGTAGTCCAGAAATATCGAGCGCACCTGCTCCATCTCCTGGTCTTCCATGCCCAGCGAGCGCAGGGCGCCGGCCAGGGTCCCGTGCTGCTTGATGAGCTTGAGGGCCTTCTTCGGTCCCACGCCCATCACCCCGGGATTGAAGTCCGTGCCCACCAGGATGCACAGGTCCACCAGCTGCCTTCCGTTCAGACCCAGGGCGGCCAACGTTTCGTCCCGATCGACCATCTGTATGCGCACCTCTCGGTACTCGTCCCGTCCGGGCATCTTCCGTCTTCCGGACAGCGTAAGATTGCGTACCAGGCGCGGCGCTCCGAAAAGCAGCGAATCGAAGTCCTGGGATGCCGAGGCCCAGACGTCGCCCTTGGCGCACATATGGGCCGCCTGCGCCTCCCCTTCTTCTGGAGCCTGCACCACCGGTATGCCCAGGTGGGTCAGCAGAATGCGCGATGATTCCACTATCTCGTTGGTGATCCGGGAGGACTGGGTGGCCTTGGAGTATGCCTTGCGCACATCGCCCTCTGCCTTGGCCCGCTCCCATTCCTTTCTTGCCGTTTCCCTCCTCTCCCGGCGCTCCCGGATGGTGGCCTCCTTCTTCTCCGGTGGTATGCCGTCGAACACGTAGGCGGGGCGCAACCCCATCTCCATCAGGTTGGCGTTGCGGTTGAGCAGTCCCTCAAGGTGAGAGGTGATCCTTCCCCGGGGGTCCATCAGCGGCGTTCCGTCAGGTTGCCTGATCACCGACAGGAACTGGTAGATCGCGTTGTAGGCGTCGATGGCCACGGTCCTGCCCATAAGGTCCCGCGGCTCCAGGTCCTTGGCCACGACGAGGTCGGATAGGTTCACGCCCATATCGATCGAGTAGCGTTATCCCTCTCGGCCATAAAGTTATTGTCCAAGTCACGAATGGTTACGCATGCGCGATGAGCACGGTGATCCCGGAAGGAGGCCGGTGACGGAAGGCCATACCTACGAGGTGACCATAACCGACATTGGCGAAAGGGGGGACGGGATCGGCAAGATCGAGGGTCTGGTGATAATCGTCCCCGACGCCACGCCCGGCGAGACCGTCAAGGTGCGCATCACCCGGGTGGAAAGGAAGGTGGCCTTCGGCCGAAGGGTCTGATCAATCTTCGGACTTGGGGATGTAAAGAATGGTAAGCCCGACACCGAGCCAGATGACGGCCAGCATTATGACCCAGATGCTGGGCGTGATCACTAGGGCGCCCATTAGGAACAAGAGAGGGGCGATGACGGTGAGGAAGATCACCATCTGCCTTCCTGACATCTTCATGTACATCGAACCCCGGATAGTCGACCTTTCGATATGAACTTTCCTGCGCTCAGTCCAGTTCCTTCTTCTTGTTCACGAACTTTATCCCGGCCCAATCCTCGTCCAAGGAAGATATCTTGACCTCGGCCATGCCGTGCCCGGTGCCGACCTCGCGGACCATGACCCCGGTGAGGTCGGAATCGATCTTCGAGGAGGTCCTGGGATATGATATCCAGATTATGCCGTCCTTCTTCAGAGTGCGCATGAGCTTGGGGAACTCCTTGCGCAGTTCGTCCTCGGAGGAGGTGAAAAGTTGGATGAAATCCAGTTCGCTGTCCCCGTTGCCGGCCTCGACCACGTTCTTGGGGAGGCGCCCCAGGGCCATGTCGTACTTGGAAGGGGCATTGATGATGCGTATTCTCTGACCTTCCTTAATTCCCAGCTTGGCCACCAGTGATTTCTTGGAACCTATTCGCGCCATGATCGGACCATTCCCACGATGTGTATAACCCTATCGTTTAAATACGACAAGGTTCGCCCTAGATTTCGGTTCACCGTTATTATACTTGCTATTGGAAAACGCCTTTAATACTTGTGCCAAAGATCGATCTCCGCCGCCATGTCCTTTGCTTTGAACAGAGCGGACCCGGCGGCCAGGACCGTGGCGCCCTTCTCCACGCACAACTTGCCGGTCTCTCGGTTGATCCCGCCATCGATGACGATCTCGAAGTCCAGCTTTCTATCGTCCCGGATTTCGCGCGCCTGCGAGATCTTGGGCAGCACCTCCGTGCGGAAGGACTGTCCGCCGAACCCGGGCTGCACGGTCATGACCAGCAGCAGGTCGATGTCCTCGAAATAGGGTTCCACCTTGGCCAGTTCGGTTCCCGGGTTGAGGGATATCCCCGCCTTCATGCCTAGCCGTCTGATGTGGGACAGAACGCCCTTCACGTCGTGGGTGGCCTCCACATGCACAGTGAGGTAGTCCGCTCCGCACTCCGCGAAGCGCTCCACGTACCTCTCGGGCATCTCGATCATCAGATGCACGTCGAAAGGGATCTTGGCGTGCGGGCGCAGCGCCTTGATGACCTCCGGGCCGATGGTCAGGTTGGGTACGAAAACGCCGTCCATCACGTCCACGTGTACCCAGTCGGCCTTGGCCGCCTCGACCCGGCGGACCTCCTCGCCCAATCTGGCGAAATCGGCGGAAAGTATCGATGGGGCTACCTTGACCATGACGCTACCTCGGAACGGTCTGGAGATGGCCCCCCGGCTAAAAATACTTTGGATTCATCAACGGCTCAGGGGACCAGGAGCAGAGGCACCTTGATGTTCTGGCTCACCTGACCGGAAACCCCGCCCAGGGATATGGCCATCGAGCTCCCCGATCCCTTGCGTCCCATTATCACCAGGTGGTGCTTGGCGGACATCTTGAGGATCACATCGGCCGGATTTCCGGTGAGGGCGCTCAGGCAGTGGTCGATCCCCGATTCCTTGAGGATCGAGGCGGCGGCGCGGGACTTGGCCTTGGCGATGGCGTCCACGTCGCATACCGGGGCGGTCTTCTCCATGAAATAGTCACAGTCCATGGGCGTCACCACCACCAGAAGGGTGATGTGCGCACCTGCTGAGACCAGGAGGTCGCGGGCGAACTCCACCGCTCTGAGGGAGTTATCGGAGCCATCTATACAGACCAGGACCTTGCGTCTGTCGTTCATGATTACCGATTCCTCGATGAGGCAATAAGCATATCCCCTGAGGGAGCAATCCTATTATATCCGTAAGGGAGGTTCCAGGTCCATGGCGGAAGCTCGTCACGCTACCAAGGCCAGCAAGGCCTGCGATGTCAAAGGATGCGGTTCCGAGGCCGAGCGCTCCATCTCCGGGGATGCGGCCAGCGAAGCCAAGCTGAAGGTAGACGAAGGTCTGAAGCGGGTGCACCTGTGCAAGGACCACTACCGAGAGTACAAGAAGGTCTCCCGGAAGGAACGCGAGCTGGAATCCCTTGGAAGATGAATCAGCAAAGAATAATATCCTTTAAGGATTCCCCCGGGTCATGAAGGCAGGCTATATCCAGTTGCTCTCCAGCGCCGGGCTCTCCGGCGCAGCCCTGCTCATCCCCAACATGCTGAGGGACGAGCTGGGCGCCAACACCATGGAGATCGGCCTGATCACCGCCTCCTTCAATCTTGCGCTCTTCCTGTCGTCCTACATATTCGGGCGTGCTTCCGACGTGCACGGGCGGAAGCTCTATCTCCAGGGCGGCCTGGCGCTCACCTGTATCGCGCTTTTCCTATTGGTCTTCGCCAACAGTAAGGAGACCATCGCCGTCGTCCGAGTGATGATAGGGCTGTGCGCGGGCATCTATCCGTCGGCGCTGCTCAGTTACGTGTATGAGACCGAGGGGAAGATAGGCAAGTTCACCGCCTATGGCAGCCTCGGGTTCGGCATCGGCACCTTCATCGCCGGGGTGCTCAGCATCTATTACGAGATATTCCTGGCCAGCGGGATAATGCTGCTGGTAGCCTACCTCATCTCCACCCGCATGATCTTCGTCGGAGAGAAGGTGCACAAGGTCCCCCTTTTCCCGGCGGCGATGATAAAGCACAACTTCCCGGTCTACGTTTCGATAATGTTCAGGCACACCGGTGCCAACATGATATGGGTGGTGTACCCCCTGTTCCTGGCCGACCTGGGGGCGACCCCTCTATTCATCGGCTTCGTCTACGGAATCAACGCCGTCGCCCAGTACGTGTTCATGCGCTTCATCGATCGCTTTAAAACCTATCACCTGGTGATGGCCGGTTTCGCCTTCTCCATCCTGACCTTCCCATCGTACACCCTGGCCACCCGGCCGGAGGAGATCATTCCCATGCAGGTCTCCATCGCCGCCGCCTGGTCCTGCTTATACGTTGGTTCGATAAAATATCTCATGGAGAGGAACGAGGAGAAGGGCACCTCGTCCGGACTGCTGCAGTCCTTCCTGAGCATCTCGGCCATCATCGGTGCGTTGGTCGGCGGAGCCACCGTGTTCACCCTCGGATATCACGGGTCCATGTTCATCGCCACCGGACTGGCCATCATAGGTTTCTTCATCTTCATCATCGGCAACCGTTTCCTGAGCAGGGATGAGAAAGGGGTTATAGCCCTAAAGGGGGTTTAGGCGTTCATGGACCTGACATTCCTGGGCACGGGCGGGAGCGTCCCGACCACCAAGCGCAACACGGTGTCCATCGCGTTGCGCCTTGGCCCCGAGGTCCTGATGTTCGACTGCGGGGAGGGCACCCAGAGGCAGCTCATGGCCTCCTCGGTCTCCTTCATGAAGATCACCAGCATCTTCATCACCCATCTTCACGGCGATCACTTCCTGGGGCTGCCTGGTTTGATCCAATCCATGAACTTCTACGGCCGGGAGACCCCGCTTCACGTTTACGGGCCGGAGGGGACCGAGGAGATGGTGGGATCGGTGCTAGGGCTGGGGATATTCGACCGCAGGTACGAGGTCCAGGGCCGCGACCTAAGCCCAGGGGACGCGGTCGACGGGGACGGTTATCAGGTAAAAGCGTTCAGAGCGGACCATACCACCCCGGCGCTCGGATACGTGTTTCAGGAGGACGACCGCCCCGGGCGCTTCGACCCGGAGAAGGCCAAGGCCCTGGGGGTCAAGGAGGGTCCCAGCTTCTCCCGCCTGGTCGAAGGCCGGTCGGTGAAGGTCGGCATGTCCAAGGTGACCCCGGACATGGTCATGGGGCCGCCGCGCAAAGGTCTCAGACTGGTGTATAGCGGAGACACCGCTCCCTGCGCCGAGCTCGAATCGG
Source organism: uncultured Methanomassiliicoccus sp. (assembly GCA_964585915.1). Lineage (GTDB taxonomy): Archaea > Thermoplasmatota > Thermoplasmata > Methanomassiliicoccales > UBA472 > UBA472. The sequence goes on along the minus strand of CAZPFU010000020.1, from coordinate 13,806 downwards.
CCTGCGCGGGCGCGGACGTGCTCATCCACGAGGCTACGGTGACCTCCGATCTGGAGGCCAAGGCGAGGGAGTTCGGCCACAGCACCGCCAGGGACGCGGCCCTTCTGGCCAGGGATTCCGGCGCCGGTACCTTGTACCTGGTCCATATCAGCGGACGATATGATGAGGTCGACGCCTTGATGGAAGAGGCCCGCGGAATATTTGAGAACACCGTCATCCCTAACGATCTGGATTCATATATCCTCCGAACCGAACGTTAATTCTATTAAGAATATTGCTCAAAGCATCTTGAGCAGGTCGGCGGAGGTTATGATCCCGGTCATATCTCCGTTCCGGCCGACCATGACCGCGTGGGAACTGCTCAGCAGGGCGGTCACCGCCTCAATGGGGGTGTCTTCGTTGACTATCGGGAAGGCGTCCTCCATTATATCGCTAACCTTGAGCTCCACGATGGTCTCCATCCGCTCCCCGTCCCTGAGCCGCGACAAAATCTGATTCTCGCTCACGCTCCCCACGTGCTGTCGTCCCAGGAAGACCGGCATCTGGGATATGCCGGAGGACCGCATCAGCTCGGTGGCGGCCTTCACCAGCTCGTTGGACTGCACTCCCACTATCTGTCTGGTGGCCAGGTCGCCTGCCTTGCTCGCCTTCGAGTGGCGACGGGACTCCTCCTGCAGGGCAATGAATATTCTGGTCACCGCTTCGTAGCTGCCTTTTATGCTCCCCCTCTCCAGCTTGGCTATGGTGGATTGGCTCACCCCGCTGAGCTTGGCCAGCTCCTGCTGCGTGATGTCAAGGGACTTACGAAGCCGCTTGATCTCGCCCTCTGAAGGGAACTTCATGCAATACCATAATGATTATTCATATATGAATATTTGAGTCAATCACCCTTATATCAAACCAGGAATTTCCAAGGAACCATCCAGGTTCCCTTTTGGGCGCCTGCTCACAACAAGGTGAATGATTCATGGCTAAGGTAAGCGCAAAGGCGAAGGCCACCGCCAAGCCGGTGGGCCGCAAGGTTTCTCCTAAGAAGATATCCAAGAACATCGTGGTCGAGAGCATGAAGGCCGTCCCGCTCGCCCACCAGAACGTAGAACTGGTGGAGAGAAAGGGCATCGGGCATCCGGACAGCATATCCGACGGTATCGCGGAGGCCGTATCGTTGGCATTGTGCAAGATGTATCTGGAGAGGTTCGGGGAGATACTGCACCACAACACCGACCAGAACGAGGTAGTGGGCGGACAGAGCACCCCCAAGTTCGGGGGCGGAGAGGTGCTGGAACCGATACACATCATGCTCTCCGGACGCGCCATCACCCAGGTGAACGGCGAGCGCCTGCCTTACAGCACCACCGCCATCAACGCCACCAAGGAGTACCTCAAGCGCTTCCCCAACCTGGACGTCAACCGCCACATCACCGTGGACTGCCGCATCGGGAAGGGCTCCTTCGACCTGATCAAGAACTTCGAGGCCCTCAAGGACCAGTGCAAGATGGACGGGCACGGCAACCACTGCCTGCTGGCCAACGACACCTCCTTCGGCTGTTCCTTCGCTCCCTATTCCGACACCGAGCTGGTGTGCCTGGAGACCGAGAAATACGTGAACGGCGCCATGAAGAAGAAGCTGAAGGAGACCGGGGAGGACGTCAAGGTCATGTGCTCCCGCAAGGACAAGAAGATCAACATGACCATCGCCTGCGCCATGGTCGACCGCTACATCCCGGACGCCGACCACTACAAGAGCGTGGTGGAGGAGATGAAGGAGAGGGTCCTGGACAACGCCACCAAGTACACCGATTACGAGCTGCACCTGGACGTCAACCACGCTGACAACCCGGCCACCGGCAACTTCTACCTGACCGTCACCGGACTGAGCGCGGAGAACGGGGACGACGGCTCGGTGGGCCGCGGGAACCGCATGAACGGCCTGATCACCCCGTACCGCCCCATGTCCATGGAGGCCTCGGCCGGCAAGAACCCCATCACCCACGTGGGCAAGATGTACAACATCCTGGCCAACTGGATCGCCAACGACATCGTGAAGAAGAGCAACGGCAACATCGTGGAGGCCGACGTGCGCATCCTCTCCCAGATCGGCCGACCCATCAGCGACCCGGAGACCTGCAGCGTCCAGCTGTTCCTGGCCCCCGGCGCCGACGCCGCCAAGTGGCAGAAGGAGGCCTACGCCATCTCGGACGAGTGGTTGGAGAACATCGGCAAGGTCACGGAGAAAGTTGTAAAAGGACAGGTCACGGTATTCTGAGGCATGAAGCTCGTCGACCTGCCCCGCTACGGTCCGGTGCACCGTTTCGGCAACCACCACGTGTACCGCACGCTGATGGTGCTCTCGGACCAGAAACGCAAAGGACGCAAGCAGATAGCGGACGCGGTGGGCATCGGCGAAGGCAGCATGCGGACGATCATCGAATACCTCCGTGGATTGGACATGATCGATATACGTCAGACGGGCGTCAAGATCACCCGCCACGGAAACGCCTTCCTCTCCGACCTTCCGATCAAGATGGCCGACATCGGACACGGCTCCATCGCCCTGGGCAAGGAATGCGTCGCGGTCCAGATGAGCAACAACGGCAACAAGATCAAGCTGGGCGTGGAGCAGCGCGACTCGGCCATCATGGCCGGGGCGGAGGGCGCCACCACGCTGGTGGTCCGTGAGGGCAAGCTCATCGTGCCGCCCGATTACGTGATAGATGAGCACGATCCCGGCCTTTCCAAGCTCCTGCGCGAGAAGTTCAACCTCCGCGAGGGCGACGCCATCATCATCGGCACCGCCTCCACGGTATCCAAGGCCGAGGACGGGGCGTTGGCGGCCGCCTTCGATCTACTCTAACAGCCTTTCTATCTCCTTTCTGTCGTCCGTCTCCGGCAGGCAGGCTCCCTTGACGCATAACCTGTAACCTTTTGGAAGGGGCGGCTGATCCTCCAGGTGTTCCGCTCTCACCGTGAGCAGGTGTGGATGATAGCCGGCGAACCAGGGATCGGAGGCCCCGAACACCTCTAAGGTTCGGGACTCGTCCTTCATCAGCACGCCGCAGATGAACATGGCGTAGGCGGAGGGCGTCAAACGGAGCTCGCGCATGAAGTGCCTCTCCGATCCCTCCATGGCCTCCACCGTACGGGGGTCGTTGAACAGCGCGGCCAGCTGCGTCAGGACGTAATAGGCCACCGAGTTCCCGGAAGGGGACGCGCCGTCGTAGAGGTCCTTCATGCGGATGAGCAGGTCGGGGTCCTCACGGGAAAGATAGAACCCGCCGTCCTCGCGGTCCAGGAACAGGACCATCATCTCCTCCACCAGGTCCAGGCACCTTTCCAGGTCCTTCTTCTCCAAGGTGGCGAAATACATCTCCAGGTGGGCCCAGGCCAGACAGGCGTGGTCATCCAGCAGCGAGGGGATGCCTATCGCCCCCCGTCGATAGGTGTGATAGAGCGTGCCGTCCCTGATCATGTTCCGCTCCAGGAAATCCAGGGCCCTCTTGGCCATTGGAAGGGCGTTCACGCAGCCCAGGTGGCGGTGCGCCTTGCACAGGCCGACGACCATCAGTCCGTTCCAGTCGGTCAGTATCTTGTCGTCCAAGGCCGGGCGGGCCCTTTTCAGCCGTTCGGTCCTCAGGCCTTCCCGCAAGCGCTCGTCCCAAACGTAAATCTCCTCTGGGTCCATGCCCTTCGATGCGGCGAACTCCCGGAAGGTCTTGGTGCGGTGGAGCACGTTTAGCCCGGATTTGGTACGGGTGGCCTCGTCCCGGAAATTGCCGGAATCCCAGATGTCATATAGCTCCTTGAACAACAGAAGGTCGTCAGGCGAAAGCAGGGTGGACAGCTCCTCGAACTTCCACACGTAGAACGCCCCCTCCCTTCCCTCGGAATCGGCGTCCTCGGAGGAATAGAATCCCCCCTCGGGGGAGGTGAGGTCGCGCTCGACGTAGCGCACCAGCTCGTTTCCCGCCTGCCGGTGCTCCCTGTCGCCTGTGGCGGCGTAGGCCTCCGCCAGGGCCATGAGCGTCAGCGCTTGGTCGTAGAGCATCTTCTCGAAGTGAGGCAGATGCCAGCGGTGGTCGGTGGAATAGCGATGGAACCCGCCCCCTAGATGGTCCCGTATGCCGCCCCGGACCATGTTCTCCAGGGTCTTTACGGCCATCTCCAGGGCCTTTCCGTCCTTCCTCTCGCGGTAGCAACGCAGCAGGAACAGCAGCTTGTGGGGGGAGGGAAACTTCCTCTCCCCGTCGAACCCGCCGTATCGGGGCTCGAAGTCCTCGCCCAGGTGCTGCAGGGTCATGTCGATGAGCTCGGAGACATCCCCTTCCTCGGGGTCCCTCTCGAACGAGTCCAGCATCTCCAGGACCTTGACGGTGACGTCCTTGATCTCCTCCCTCCTCTCCTCCCAGGTGCGGTGCACCGCCGGCAGCAGGTCGATCATTCCCGGCATGCCCTGGCGGGACCGTTTCGGCAGGTAGGTCCCGGCCCAGAAGGGGACCCTGTCCGGGGTCATGATGATGGTGAGAGGCCACCCTCCGCTGCCGGTCATCATCTGGCAGACCTTCATGTATAGGCTGTCCACCTCCGGCCGCTCCTCCCGGTCCACCTTGATGCTTACGAACCAGTCGTTCATCATCTTGGCGACCTCGAGGTCCTCGAAGCTCTCCCTTTCCATCACATGGCACCAGTGGCAGGACGAGTAGCCGATGGACAGGATGATCGGCCTTTCCAGTTCCTCCGCCCTCTCGAAAGCCTCCGACCCCCAGGGATACCAGTCCACCGGATTTCGTGAGTGCTGCAGCAGGTAAGGGCTCCGTTCCTTGGCGAGGCGGTTCTCAGGTCCGGCCATGAGAGGTGCTAACGATGCTCCTCGGTAATCTACCTATTCCCCGGGATGAAAATATCGGGTCACGGTGATAGTATTATATGACGGGCATTCAATCTCCTCAGCCAGTATTTCCGGTCTTTGGGATGGGATGCGCCGGTGAACATTCGCAAATGGTTGGGTGGAGGGAGGGACAGCGCTAGCGTCAGCGAACGCCAGTCCCTGCGCTACGCCACCGTTTTCATTCTCCTTCTTGGCGTGGTCTCGCTGTTCGCGGACATGTCCTACGAGGGCGCCAAGAGCATCAGCGGGTCCTACCTGAAGACCTTGGGGGCCACCGCGGCCACCGTGGCCCTGGTGTCCGGGTTCGGGGAGTTCATCGGATACGGCTGGAGGGTGGTCTCCGGTCACATAACCGACCGCACCGGCCGTTATTGGACCATCGTGGTGGTTGGTTACGCCATGAACCTGCTGGCCATCCCGCTCCTGGCCTTCACCGGCGACTGGTACATGGTGGCCGTGCTCATCGTCCTGGAACGCATGGGCAAGGCCATAAGGGCACCGGCGCGCGACGCCATGCTCTCCCACGCCGCCATCAAGACCGGGAGGGGCTGGGCCTTCGGGGTGCAGGAGGCCCTGTCCTCCGTGGGGGCCATGATCGGTCCGGTCTCCATCTTCCTGGTGTTCCTGGCCGGCGGGGACTACTCCATGGCCTTCCTGCTCATGGGCATTCCGGCTTTGATCACCCTGGTCGTTCTCTACTACACCTACACAAAATATCCCAAGCCGCAGCTGATGGAACCGCCCAGGCCGGCAGAGAAGGCGGTGCTCCCGCGGCGCTTCTGGCTGTACGCTCTGGCCGCCGCCTTCATGGCCGCCGGTTACATCGACTATCCCTTGGTGGCCTATCACGTGGAGAACCACGCGCTGGGGGAGGAGATGGTCATACCCCTTCTCTACGCTCTGGCCATGGGGGCGGACGCCATATCGGCCATGGTGCTCGGCAAGCTTTTCGACCGGGGCGGACCGAAGGTGCTGCTTTTGGTCATCATCCCGGCCGCCTTCTTTCCGGTGCTGGCCTTCTCCGATTCCATGATACTCATAGCCGCCGGCATGGGATTGTTCGGACTGGGGATGGGGGCGCAGGAGTCCATAATGCGCGCGGTGGTGGCCGACCTGGCGCCGGTGGGGAGAAGAGCGACCGCGTACGGTTATTACAACACCGTGTTCGGCATGTTCTGGTTCATCGGATCGTTGGCTCTAGGGATGCTCTACGACCTCTCCATCCCGGCCATGATCACCATCTCAGTAGGGGTCCAGCTGGTCTCGGTGCCATTGTTCCTCATGTTCCTCAGGGACAAGACCGCGTGAAAAAGGGTTTGGAAGGGGTTTGGGCGGCCTTTGAAGGCCTTGAACCCCTCTTCGCGTTTCTCCTCCTATCGGTCCGGCGGCAACAAGAGATGCCGCGGGACGATATTAATTAGGAAATGCGCAATTAAATAAATTTGCTCTGGAAAATGATGGAAAGGGGTTTAGGAAAGGGGATTGGAGGCGCTCACCACTTCTCGAGCATGGGAAGCATGACCCGCTCGGCCATGTTCTCCAGGGTCTCCACGCCGGTGACCTTCTGCGCGTAGGGGGTGAGGGAAGCGATGTCGGTGCGCTGGATGTTCTTCAGGGTGAACTTCCTGCTTCCGGCCATCAGTTGCTTCAGCCCCTCTCCGAGCCGGTCCACGAAGTAGGTGTACTCGCCCACCGCCCCGTAGGGGAT
>CAZPFU010000020.1:0-7113 GCA_964585915.1 uncultured Methanomassiliicoccus sp. | reverse complement strand
CCCGCCATGACCAGGTCCGGGATGAACTTGCCCTTCTTCTTCATTAACTGGGCGCACATCATCATCTGGGCCTGGAGGTGCACGGTGGGGGTGCTCATCTCGTTCATCATCGGGACCGGGGACATACCGGTACCGCCGCCGGCGCCGTCGAAGGTCAGCATGTCTATCTTCGCCTCGGAGGCCGCCTTCATGGTAAAGGCCACTACCTCCGGGCGATACGCACCGGTCTTCAGGAAGACGTACTTGGCGCCCATAGACCTCAGGTTCTCTACGTCCTCGACGAAGGAACCGTGCTCCGGGAAACCGACCCGGGAGTGCCTCTCAAAGCTCTTGAACGCGCCGGCCTTGAAGGCCTCCTGGACCTCCTTGTCCTCGGGGTCCGGAAGCACCAGGTACCCGCGCTTCTTCAGCTCCAAAGCCCTCTCCAGAGTTGTCAGGCGAACCTCGCCGCCGATGGCCTTGGCTCCCTGTCCCCACTTCCGCTCGATGATGTCGACCTCCAGCTTGCTGAGGGCGTATTCGTCGACGCCCCCGCGCTGGTCCTCCACGTTGGTCTGGACCGCGATGCCGCCGTACTTGCCGTCGTAGAGCTCCTTGTAGGACCTGACCCTGAAGGCCAGGTCGGGGGAGCTGGTGACCTTTCCCTTGGTGTAAACCGATTCGTGGTCCATGCCGCAGACGTTCTCGCCCACGGTCTGTATCACTCCGCTCATTGCCGCGCCCTTGGCCATGGCCTCCCAGTGGCGCTTGGCCACGGCGGTGGAGCCCAGGCCGGCGATGACCAGCGGCACCTTCAGCTTTATCGGCTTCTTGGAGCGGGTGGCCACGGCGGTGGTGATGTCCACGTTCTCGAAGAAGGCCTTGTCCGGGGTCGGCTCGATGCCGTAGGCACCGATTAGCTCGGCCATGATCTGGAAATGGGACCAGTCCAGGTAGAACTCCTTGTTGGAGGCGGCGGTGCTCTTGCCGAAGTATTCAGGCATGGGGTAAAGCACCTCACGTCCCCGGAAGGCGGACTTGCCGACCTCGCAGAGAACGTTGCAGTCCTCTACGCAGATGGGGCACATTCCGTTCACTGGGCTGATATCAGGCACACGTGTCTTGGTTCCGGTTGTCGATCTGCTGTTCTCTATGATGTTCAAGGTGATCTCACTCCCCTTGTTAACGCTTGACACGATGGCATATGATGTCCGTATAAGAATGTTATCGGCCAAATCATAGATAAATTCACAAATGCTATTTATTGCAACTATTCAAACGTCTAATTATTTAACCAGCTTGAACCTTGATCCTAGTCATTTGTCTATGGGCCATTTTCGAAACCTCCTTATCCGATAAGGTCATTCCCCGGAACGGGTGCGATAGTTGGCTCTGAATCTGAAATGGGTAGGTACCATCTGGGGGGCGGCGGTGGGCATCATACTGGCGAACATCCTCTACTTCCTCACCGACTCCCTGCTCTCATTCCTGCTGTTCATCCCCTGCGCGATCGTCGGTTACCTGCTGGCCAAGAGGGCCCTGCGCAAATGGGGTTCCGTTGAGGACTTCCTCAGGGGCGACAAATAGGCCAACTTTTTTAATCAGAACTTACAATATACACGGCAGGAGAAGGGATTCCTTTGCCAGACATAAGGGATAGGGTGGAAGACGACCGTGGATTGCTCAAGAAGATCCAAATGGTCGTCCCGGGATTCCGTGGCTACAGGATAAGGGAGGACCTCAGGGACTCCGATCGCATGCTCAGGGCCGAACTGGCCAAGAGGCTGGGGCTGCAGAGGTCCCAGCTGGAGGATGCTAGACGGGGGTTGGTCCGGGAGAACCCCATGTCCAAAGCCCTGGAGGAGATGGGCGGGGTGGTCAACTCCATGAAGAGGGTGGAGGGGGAGATCCTCCACGCCGAGGTGGGATACTCGGGCATCTCCGCGGACATTAAGATCAAGGATGACGAGCTGAACCGGCTCTACGAGTATGACAACTCGATGATCGAGAGCCTGAACTTCATCGACGACGCGCTGATCAAGGTGCCGGAGATGGTGAGGTCCGGGAACGACGCCGGCCTGCGGGATGCCGTGGAAACGGTGAGGACAAGGGTCGACGGGCTGGAGAGCAGATTCAAGCGCCGCAAGGCGGCCATTACCGGGACGGGGCTGTGATCACATGAGCTTGATCGGTGCTGAGACATTCAACTGGGAGGACGGGAACAAGCGGAACAACATCATGTACCGCATGCCCCGCAACATAAAGTTCAACGACAACATCGTGGTGCGCGAGGACGAGATCGCGGTGTTCTACCGGGACGGGAAGGCCCTGGCTTACCTGGACCGGCCAGACCGTTACGCTCTGACCTCGTTGAACGCGCCTATAATAGGTAAGGTCATCGAGGCCTTGTCGGGCGCGAGGCAGCAGGCCGAGATCGTCTACCTGCAAAAGCGCGCCTTCGACGGCAAGTACGGAAGCAAGCAGCCTTACCAGTTCCGCGACGCGGAGTTCGGGATGGTCAACCTGCGGGTGTTCGGCGAGTTCCGTTACAAGGTGGGCGCCCCGGAGAACTTCGTCAACCAGTTCGTGGGTACCTTCAACTTCACCACCTCCGCCGAGGTAGAGGACCGCATCAAGGAGCAGATGGTGGTGCTGATCTACAACGCCATCGGCGAGCTCAAGAACAAAGGCATGGGCGTGGCGGACCTGGCAAGCCAGCTCATGAACATCGAGCAGGTGGTGCTGGCGAAGGCCAAGGACCACTTCGAGCTTTACGGCGTGCTCATCGACAAGGTCTCCGGAATGTACATCTCCCTGCCGGACGAGGTGCAGAAGGCCGTGGACATGCGGGCTTCCATGCAGATCCTGAACACCAATTATGCCACATACCAGGCCGGTCAGGCCATGCGCGAGGCCGCCTCCAATCCCTCGGGCGGGGCCGCGGCGGCCGGTGTAGGCGTTGGGGCGGGATTCGGCGCGGGATACATGATGGTGGACGCCATGAGGCAGGGCGGGACGGCACCCCCTGCCGGCGCTCCGGCGGCCGCCCCGGCCGCTCCTGCCGCGCCTACGGTGGCCTGCCCGAAATGCTCCACGCCCAATCCTGTCGATGCCAAGTTCTGCCGGAACTGCGGCAACAAGATGCAGAACCACACCATGAAATGCGGCAAGTGCGGCAACGAGGTGCCCTCCGATTCCAAGTTCTGCCCCGAATGCGGCAACCAGCTCAAGGGCAGCAAGAGCTGCCCCAAGTGCGGAAAGGAATCGCCGATCAACGCCAAGTTCTGCCCGGAGTGTGGTACTAGCTTCTAAGGTGTTCCGATGGCCAGCATGAAGTGCACCAAATGTGGGGCCCCGGTGGAGTTCGACACCGGCGACAAGTTCGTGAAGTGCTCCTACTGCTCCTCACAGATCTTCATCGACAGGTCCGGGGCCGGGTTCTATTATGCGTTACCGTTCTCCGTACAGGAGAACGACGCGGTCGGGATCTTCCGGCGCTGGGCCGGCGGTTCCACGCGGGCCAAGGACCTGGACAAGCTGGCCCAGATATCTTCTCTTAAAAAGCAGTACTTCCCCGTCTACATGTTCAAGAGGGACGTGAACGGGATGGAGCAGGTGTACGTGGAACCGGCCGCGTCGACCACTTTGCCGGGGCTGCACAACCTCAAGGTACCAGGCGGCGACCTGAAGGTGTTCGACGACAAGTTCAGCACCAACGGGGCGGAGATGGTCAAGATCGATATTGAGATGGCCCACTACCTGAGCAACCTTCCCGGGGCGGCCAAGGAGCAGGCGTTGGTGTACTTCCCCATCTGGAGGCTGGATTACGTCTTCGAGCAGAGGAACTACGTAACGGTGATCAGCGCCTCCTCGGGCGAGGTGTTCTCCGGGGAGTTCCCGCCGCGCAGCTCAAGCGCCTACATGGCCGTGGCCGGATTTGGCTTCCTGGCCTTCCTGGCCGAGGGGATGCTCGCGCTGTTCTCGCCCCTTCTGGCGGTCGGGCTGATAGCCGTGACCATCGTGGGAGTGTTCGCCGCCTCCAATTTCGTCGCCAGGAGGATGTGATCATGTCCATAAGCGTCGGCCTCAACTGCCCGGCCTGCGGCGGGGCGATCCAGATAAGCGAGGGGGAGAACGTCCTGAACTGCAACTACTGCGGTTCGCTGCTGTGGGCCGAAGGGGACGCCGGGGTCATGACCGTGGCCTTCCGCAACGCCCAGAGCCGGGACACCGTTCTCCGGGCCACCGAGGAATGGTGGCGGAAGGGATTCAAGGCCCGGGACCTCCGCACCAGGGGCAAGCTCCTGGAATGCTATCCGATCTACCTTCCGTTCTGGAGCACCACCACCCGCGTGGCGGGCTGGATATGCGGTTATGAGGAACGCCGTCACACCGACCGCAACGGGAACACGCGTACGGAACGAATACCCAAGGAGGAGATGGTGCTTCACGATTACCGGTACACCAACATCGCCTGCGACCCCGGCGACCTTGGAATAAAATATCTCAGGAACGTCAGCGGGGAGGCCTCCTTCGCCGACTTCGAGAGCATCCCGACCTTCGAGAGCACCACCAGCAAGGACGACATGGTGGAGATGTCCAAGCAGAACGCTCTTAACGACGCCAGGAGCGACGCGAACGTTCCGCACATAACCTTCGAGAAGGTGACCGCGATCCCGAAGCAGATCAGCCAGATATTCTATCCGGTCTGGATGGTCCGGTACGCCTACGCGGAGAGGATGTACATGGCCACCGTGGACGGGGTCACCGGAAAGGTGCTCTCCGGCCGGGCGCCTGGCGATGCGCTCTACCAAAGCCTGGCCATGACCGGCGGTACCTCCGCGAGCGGGCTGATAGCCGCCGGCTCGATAGTCTTCGGCCTGGGTTCCGGGGAGGGGGCGATCGCCATCATCGGCCTGGTGGTCGGGGCGGTCATTCTTGGGTTCACGTATCGCTTCTTCCGGCACGGCTCGGAGATCATCGAGGGCGATTTCGATGATAAACGCTCTTCCAACCTGGGCAAGGAGCTCAAGAAGGGGCTCAAGTTCAATGTGGGAGGGTTCCGGATATGAAGGTCATACAGATCAAGTGTCCCAGGTGCCAGCAGCCCATCTACTCCAAGGTCAAGGACCGGGCGTTCTACTGCGACCACTGCCGCACCATGCACATCCGCAACGGAGGGCAGGAGGTCATCGACTTCGACATCGGCGAGTTCAACATGAACGCCCCGCCGGACCGCACCTACATGCCCTTCTGGAGGCTCTTCTCCACCTTCTCAATCAACCAGTCCAAGGTGGCCGGGGGGACCTTCCACAAGCTGGGCCGGATGATAAAGGGCGATGCGAACGGGGGCAACCTGTTCATTTACGTCCCGGCCTGGGAGACGGAGATCGGGGAGTTCAAGCACTGGTCCGTCGGTCTCACCGAGAATCAGCCCATGTACTCGCTGCGCCAGGACTTCAACAACGTGGAGAGGTTCCCGACCTCGGTGTCCAAGGAGGAGGCCATGCAATTGGCCGACTTCGTCATCGTGACCATGGAGGCGGAACGCCCTGGTACCCTGCAGTATCTTGATTACGGGCTGCAGGTGCACGACGCCCGCCTGGTATACCTGCCGTTCGTTCGCGGGCCGTCGGGGCTGGCTCCCGGCTTCTGACCATCAAAAGATTGAATAGCACTTCGTGGATATTATCGCGCATGGCCGAGCTTCGCCTCAGCAAAAGATTGATCGCTGTCGTCGTCGCGATCATCGCGGTAGTGATAGTACTGATGATGGTCGCATTGGCTTACAACGGGATGGTCTCAAAGGACCAGGGCGTACAAAGCCAATGGAGCGATGTGGAGGTGGCGTACCAGAGGAAGAACGAACTGATACCCACCATGTTCCAGATCGTCAACATGACCATGGACTTCGAGTACAATCTTTATGTTAATGTGACCAACGCCAGGAACGTCTGGCAGAACCTATCTGGCAACACGGTGGACAAGATGAACGCATCCGTACAGCTGGATGTGGCGTTCGCCGCCTTCGTGAACGCTGTGCACGAGGCCTATCCCAATCCCACCGCCACCCCGGCGGCCATACTGACCTTCATGGACCAGTACGAGTCCACGACCAATCAGATCGCTTCGGAACGCAAGTACTACAACGAAGCTGTGAGGGAGTATAACACTGCCATCAAGAAATTCCCCAACGTGCTGTTCGCCTCGTCCTTCGGGTTCGAGGAGGCGCTGTACTACGACCAGTACAATCCGGTATTCGATTGAATGGTCCGATAGATCAACGAGGGTGGCATGAGAGGCGATAGGGAGACGATCGTAAAGATCGGAGCATTGATGGCCGTCATAGTGGTGGTGGCTTTGGTGCTCACCCTGGTCGTCATCCCTTTCTTCTTTCCGAAGGAGGACCCCCGTTTCGAAGGCATCCCCGACTTGAGCGGTTACGTGACGGATGACGGGTTCGCGCTGTCGAACTCCGATTTCAACACGATATGGGATAACTGTCAGTACGTCGACGAGCAGACCTCGTGCGAAATGGCTGTCCTGGTCGTCAATGATACAGGGGACCGGGACATCAACGACTATGCGCTGCGCGCCTTCCAGAAGAACGGTATCGGCAAGGAGGGGAAAGATAACGGTGTGCTCATAGTGCTGGCCATCGGAACCAAGGAATGGAAGGTCGAGGTCGGCTACGGGCTCACCAGCACGCTCACCACCGCCTACATCAGCAACATCGGGAGGAACAATATCACCCCCTATCTCCAGGAAGGCGAGTACGGTGATGCGATGATCGAAATGACCTACTTCCTTGGTCTGAAGATCATCGAGGACTACCAGGAGCCGGAATCGGGGGATCCGGCTTTTCCCGTGGGCGGTGTTCCACTGACCACCACCCAATGGATCATCGTGATCGTCGTTCTGGTCGCCCTGACCGCTGTGACCAGGGGGCGCATATGGCTGTTCCTCTTCTTCATCCTCACCCTGGGGCGGGGCGGAGGCGGGTTCGGCGGAGGCCGTTCCGGAGGTGGAGGAGGAAAAGGGCGATTCTAGTCCGCATAACGGTCTTGGGTGTTTTTTCTTTTCAACAACCTTTAACTAATCACTTAATAATCAGCCAAAAAGTCAGGTGCGACA
>CAZPFU010000019.1:0-27939 GCA_964585915.1 uncultured Methanomassiliicoccus sp. | reverse complement strand
TGGACGAGGTGGACGTGGCCCTGAGCCGCATGCTGATGCGCAACTCACGCACCCCCTATTCAGACCTGGGTAAGGAGCTTGGCCTCAGCCCTCAGATGGTGCACCGTCGGGTCCAGCATCTCATGGACGTGGAGATAATCCGGGGGACCTACGCCGCCCTGAGCTTCAAGGCCATGAAGGCCATGTGGGTGATCGTCCACGGCTGGTCCAAGGCCAGTTCCATGGACGAGGTGGCCAAGGAGCTCAGGGACGATCCGCACGTGGCCATAATGCAGGTGGCCAGCGGCAATTATGTTTACGTTCATGGCAACGTCATCGACGCGGTGGGGCTGGCGGAACTGGTGACCTCGGTGCAGAGGAGCGCCAGGCTGAGCGAGCCGCAGGTGGGCATAGTTCACACGCCTACGTTGGAGCACTCCGGCCTCACCGTCATGGACCTGCGGATCATCAAGGCGCTGGCGAACGACACCCGGAGGTCAGTGAGCGAGATCGCCGAGGAGCTGGGCACCACCGCCAAGACCGTCCGCCGCCGCCTGGACCGCCTGATGAAGGAGGACCTGGTGCAGCTGTCGATCAACTGGCAGCCGGACACCATGGGGGACATGGTCAGCCAGATACACCTGGTCCTGAAGGACGGCGTGCCGAACGAGAGGGCGGCCTTCCTGATGATCAAGAAGTACGCCCCCGGGATCATCCGGAGCTATACGTTCAGCAACGTCCCTGGCTTTGTCCTTCTGACCTACTGCAACCGCAACGCCAGGGAGATGCAGGACACCTGCCGGGAGCTGGAAGGCGAGGGCATCTTCACCAGCGTGGTGCCTAACGTGATCAGGTCGATCTACCACTTCCCGGAGCACCGGGAAGCGGTGCTGCAGGACATGCTCAGGAGAGCGGGAAAGAACTGAAATCACCTGGACATTGTCCTTTTTCCCTTTTTTTAACTCGGTTCGTTTATTAAAAGGTCATTTTTCGGCGAAGATAGACCTTTTCGTCACGCCACCTCTTGACGAGCGCCTAAGGCATGGATGCGAATGACCCTTTCCGAGGAATAAAATGCAACTCCCGAAAAGGAAAGGATTGATGATCGTCTGTGTCCTGGCGGTCATCCAGAGCATCGCCAGGTTCGCCATACCGCTTTCGCTCTCGGCCATGGACGGGGCAGTGCTCGACAAACCGGTCTCCGACGAACTGATGATGTTCATAAACGCCATGTTCTATCTGCTCGGACTGTTCGGCTTCATCACCGCCTTCGGGCTCTGGACCCAGAAGCGCTGGGGTTATCTCGGCACCCTGGTCCTCAGCGCGGTCACCATCGTGTTCGATGTCTGGGCCATAGTGACCGTGCAGTCGTCCGCGGCCATGGGCATCGTGCTGCCGGCGCTGTTCATCGCCTATCTACTGATGATCCGCAGGGACTTCCAGGAGGAAGTAAAGTGAAGGCTTTGGTCGCCTACGGCACCAGATGGGGCTCGACAGCGGATGTGGCCAAGGAACTGGCCTTCCAGCTCGAGAGGAAGGGATGCTCGGCCCACATTCTCGACCTGGGCAAGAACGGCGCTGCGGACCTGGACGGGTACGACCTGGTGGTCATCGGCAGCGGCATCGCCTACGGCTCCTGGTCCAAGGGCGCCCTTAAGTTCCTGGAAAGCCACGCCACTTCGCTAACGAATAAAAGGCTGGCCATGTTCGCCTGCTGCGGGGACCTGCTCTTCGACCCTACCAAGGCTGACGAGTACGAGCAGAAGTACCTGCGGGACGTGGCCCAGCGATATGAGCTGTCACCTTTCAGCTTGGGCCTGTTCGGCGGAGTGATAGACTTCGACCGCTACAGCTTCCTGGTGAAGGGGATACTGAGCATGAAGAACGCGGGGAAGAAGGACATGAAGGAGAGGGGTATCGACCCCGACAAGCCCTACGACTTCCGGGACTGGGAGAAGATACGGGCCTGGGGCGACGGCCTCCTGGAGGAAGATTAGATGAAGGAAATAGAGAAGGTTGAGGACGGCGGCCTTATCCCCTGGTACGTGACCGGGACGGTCGCCATATTGTGCGCGGTGGTGCTCATGTCCATGGCGGCCTTGGGCCCGAGCGGGACCGGAGATATCGAGTACCGGACCTCGCAGTCCGGGATTTGGCAAGTAATGGGGCAGGACCTGGCGGACCTGTTCCTGATCGCCCCGCTTTTGCTAATCGGAGGTGCCTTGCAGCTGATGAGAAAGGACGTTTCGAAGTACTTCCTGGTGCTGACCCCGCTCACCCTGATGTACACCGGGTTTTCCTTAGGCATTGGCCAGGAATGGACCCTGTACGACGGGAATGCGGAGACCTACTACTGGATGTTCATGGCGCTCATCATCGGGGGGCTGCTGCTTCTGATCGGAGTGTTGCCGAAGTTCGGTCCGGGCGAGGGGACGGGGTTCCAGCGCAAGAGGCTGATCATCTTCATACTGGTAATGGGATTGGTCATGCTGATGTTCGCCGGGATGTGGGTGGGACAGATCAATGAGGTCTTAGTTACCGGCGACCTTTCCGACGGTTCGTACACCGATTCGCCTAACGTCTTCTGGACCATACGGTTCCTGGACCTGGGAATATGCGTTCCGTTGGGATTCGTATCCCTGTTCCTGCTGCTGCGCCGGCCGGAGAAGGGGTACCCCCTGGTCCTGCTGTTCTTCGGCTTCTTCCTGACCATGGCGGTCACCGTGAACGCCATGGCCTTGGTCATGATTATGAACGAAGACCCGGCCGTTGATACCATGGGCGCCGGCCTGTACATCTTCCCGGCGATGGCGGTGCTGTTCCTGGTGGGGATGTTGTACCTGCTCAAGCACAGAGGGACCGCTGAAAAAGAAAACACCTTGGCGGCCTGAAATGCCGCTTTTTTCATTATTTTCAAATGTCCCTAGGCCAGGCCACATACCGGTCTTCCACCCGGCGCAGCCCGATCGGTCCTTCGTACAGTATGGAAAGGTTCTCCTCGTTGAGCAGCTGGAGACCTCCGTCCCTGAACACCCCTCCGTCCTTGATCATTATGACCCTATCGATCTCCGGGACGATGTCCGCTGGGTCGTGGGTGACCAGCACCAGCGATCTTCCTTCCTGTGCTAATTTTCTTATGGCCGCCCTGACCAGTCTCTTGCCGGTGAGGTCCAGGGAGTTCATCGGCTCATCCAGTATCAGCGCCTCCGGGGAGTTGACCAGTGCCCGGGCCATCAGCACCCGGCGCGCCTCCCCGGTTGAAAGGGTGTAATACCTCCGCTCCTCGAGATGCGACGAACCAACAGCGGACAGGGCGTCCTTGGCCATCTTCTCCATCTCCGGACCGATCTCCTGCGAGCGGTTGGTGCCGACGGAACCGAAGAAGCCAGATAGTACGGCCTCCAGGCAGTCCATGTCCTTGGACAGATCGACCTGCAAATCGGCGGACACCAGTCCGAAGGCCTTCCGCACGTCGAAGAGGTTCCAGAGCTCCGAACCTCTGAGCTTGACGTATGAGCCGGGCACGGACGTGTCGTGACGATGCTCGCCCATCATGGTCTTGATCAGGGACGATTTGCCGGAACCGTTGGGGCCCAGTATCACCAGTCGCTCTCCTTCCCGGATGGTCAGGTCCACCTCCCTCAACAAAGTTGCGGTGCCTTTGCTGACACTGACCCTGTGCATCTCTATGATCGGTTCGCCGGGCATTCGCAACCGTATCGGCCGAGTGATATAAACCGACTACCCAAATGGCGCGTCCGCTCGCAGGAAACAAAATGAAAAACAGAGTTATCACCCCCAGCGGGGCGTTCGGCGGTCCAGTGGACCGATGAATGATTTCGAGAAAAGGGATTTACTTCTTCTTTCCCTTGGCCGGAGCGGCCTTGTCAGCGGCAGCGGCCTTCTTCTCTTCGTTCTTCTTCTTTTGCTTTCCGAGATCCTTCTTGGACATTGCCATAACCACGGATATCGCTAAATTCATACTTAACGATAATTATCGTACCGTCTTCCTGGAAGCAGGTAAAAGAAGCTCCGGCCGATGGGCAAGCTCCCAGATGTACAGCGAAGCGACGCTGCCATATGGTGAGTACCTGACCCGATACCGGTCGAACTCCTGCTTGGTGATGGTCTCCATGCCGTACAGGGATATCATGCCGCGACGGATGGCCAGGTCCCCCCAGCTCAGCACGTCCTTCCTTCCCAAAGAGAATATCAGCATCATCTCTGCGGTCCAGGGACCGATGCCCTTCAGCGAGCTTAGGGCCTTTACCACATCCTGGTCCGGAAGCGCCTTCAGGCCTTCCAGGTCGAGGCCGCCGTTAACACAGGCGGCCGCTATGCCTTTGACGTACTCTGCTTTCCGGAAGGACATGCCACATGACTGTACCTCCTCCAAAGATGCCTGGTCAAGCCTGGACGGGGTAATCTCTCCGAAGCGCTCCACCACCCGGTTCCAGACGGTCGCGGCGGCCTTTCCGGAAATCTGCTGGCCGACCACGCTGCTGACCAGGGCGGTGAAGAGGTCGGGATACATCTCCGCTTGTAGCATGCCGGCGGCATCTATCACCCGGCCTAACCTCCGGTCCTTTCGGCGCAGGTGGTCGATCTCAGCCTGGCCGTACTCAAAGCAGGGCATCCCTTTCCAGCTCCAGCAGCCTTTCCTTTAAGGCCAGACCTCCCGCGTATCCGGTCAGCTTACCGCCAGTACCGACCACCCGGTGACAGGGAACGATTATCGGGATCGGGTTGCGATTGCAGGCCTGACCGACCGCCCGTGCGGCCCCCGGGGGCCCGACAACCTGGGCCAGCTCTCCGTAGGTTCGAACCTCTCCGTAGGGGATCGCCGACATCTCCTTCCAGACCTTCATGGCGAACTCGGTGCCATCGAGGGCGATGGGGATATTGAACTCCATTCGTCTTCCAGCAAGATATTCCGAGATCTGGGTAGCGGCCTTCTTCAGAATTGGAGTGGTCGCTCTTTCACCGGCAGGTTCCTTCTCTCCCGGCAGCCGTACCTCTATCAAGGCCCCTTTCTCCTCGACCACGTACATCGCTCCGATCTCGGTCATGAAATGGTGCACACGCCTCAAGGTTGGACCTCCTGAGCAAAGGCTCGTTACCGCTTATCGTTATTTAATTGGTGGCTCAAAGCCCGGTCCCGAGGGATTAATACCTCCGATCCCGATGTTATCACGGGATGTTCATGGACGGTAAGAAGGTCAGGATGGCGAAGGGACCGGAGAGCGTCGAGGAATATCTAGCGGCCTTGCCGGTGACGGTCCAGGAGATCGTCGGCGAACTGCGGGCGGTAATTCGGTCGGCGGCCCCGGACTCCAAGGAGATATTCCGCTACCGAATCCCCATCTTCGTGCACCATGGCCATCTGGTCGGCTATGCCGCCTACCAGGACCATTACAGCCTGCACCTGATGAGCCCGGAGCTGATGAGGCGGTTCGAGGACGATCTCAGTGCCTACGGCAGGACCACGGCGACCATCCACTTCTCCTATGATGATCCGCTGCCCAAGGACCTCATCTACCGATTGGTCAAGGCCAGGATGGCCGAGAACGAGGCCCGGGAGTAGACGAAAACTAGGAACTCCGCCTATCCACCCATTCGCTCCTGAGAAGACCGAACCACATCTCGTCGTGCCATTCACTATCAGAAAGATGTCTTTGGCGAAGCGTGCCTTCGTGCTTGAACCCCAATTTGACCAGGACATTCTGCGAGGCCAGGTTCAAGCTCAACGGGCTCGCTTCGATGCGTTTCAAGCCCATCACGTTGAAACCGTGGTCCAGTACGGCGGTCAGGGCCTCGTGGATCAGCCCATGTTTCCAATGAGAGCGCAACAGCTCGTAGCCGAGCTCTGCGCGCTTCGATCCATGATCGATGTTCCAGAGGCAGCACTCCCCGATGACCTTACCACCAGGGAGGGTTATCGCCCATACCACGGACCTTCCGTTCCTGTTCCCTTCGATCCCTTCGAGCACCCATCCCCGGGTCTGTTCTATATCGACATGAGGGTCCTCTCCGAACAACCGGGTGGCCACCGGGTCGGACTTGAAGGCGTGCATCGCATCGGCGTCCTCCAGGACCATGGGCCGCAGGAGCAGACGTGGCGTGGTAAGGACCGGACCGGCCGTCGATCTCCCTGTCTCCCGCATGAGCGTTTTTCCTCTCCTTGGGATCATTTCCGTTGGAGGTTGGAATAGCCTACTTCAGAAGGCCGGCGGCCTTCAGCTCCTCGGTGATCTTATCGACCGCCTCGGCGGCGTCCTCCTCGACCTTGGCGCCGGTGCAGACCAGCTTACCGGAACCGAACAGGAGCACGACGACCTTCGGGGAGTCCAGACGATAAACGAGACCAGGGAATTGCTCGGGCTCGTACTCCACTCTTTCCAATCCCAATGAGATGGCGATGGCGTTGAGGTTGATCTCCTGGCCTAGGTCGGACGAGGCGACGATGTTCTGCACGTCGATCTTCGGCTCCACCTTGACCTTGATGCCCGCTTTCTCGATCTGCTTGGCGACCTTCTTTATGGCCTCCTGCACGTGCGGGAGGGAGCGCCCTCCGGTGCACACGACCTTGCCGCTGCGGAAGAGCAGGGTGGCGGTCTTGGGCTCCTTGAGCCGGTAGATGAGGCCGGGGAACTGTTCCGGCTCGTACTCCGCTCCGTCGAGGGCTAGAGCGATAGACTGCAGGTCTAGTTCTTCACCAAGGGTCGTGGAAGCGACGACGTTCTCTATCTTTATCTTGGCCATAGGGTCACCTTTCCTCACGTTATTTAAATACCCTATTAAAAGCATTTCGATATTGTATTATATTAGTAACAAAGGGGACGGAGTGTCCAGCAGGGGGGGGGCGCACCTTAAGGCTGATCTGACATGAGCCGTCAACAATCCGATAAGGCAACAAAAAAGAACGCGGTGTGCAACACATCACCTTGCGCCTGGTGGAGATCGCCTACCAACGAAGACCTTCCTTCCGCATCCTCAGGGAGCCGTTCAGGCTCGGCATGCTGTTCTTCTCCACCCCCTACCGCATCGACCCGAACGAGTACGAGGTTCGCACCCCTCAGTGCCGGGGCTGCATGAGGTTCCGCAAGCTGGCCCTGAAGGAAAGGTCATCCCTGTTCCGCAGCCTGAACTCCTTCTTCAATCCCATATTCGACCGGCACCTGGAGCGGATCGTCACCGAGGAAGGGCTGCAAGAGGCCAAGGAGTACGCGGGCGTTTCGACCGGCGCTTCTATCAGCACTGATGATAATGCCATAGGCGGCCGGTTGACCTCTTCTTGATGCTGCCCTCAGCAAGGATGGACCTTTTCAAGGCGGTAACGTAGGAGCACGGTCAAAGCGAGAATGCCCCATAGCGTCGCCATCACCATATCCGATGGTCCGCTCAGGGACACCATCTCCCCCACCAGATTGACCATGAAGTGGAAAAGCACGGCGGCCGGTATGCTCCCGGAGGTGTTGTTGAAGATCCAGACCATGATCAGTGCCTGGAAGAATATCATCAACAGGTATTCCAAAGACTCGATGGTCCCGAACCCTAGCCCCTCCTGGTAGGTGCCAACGATGAAGAAAAGAGGGACATGCCATACCATCCACGCCATACCGATGATCGTCCCGGTGGCCACTGGTGTGTGCGCAAGCTGCGCTTTCCAGACGCCGTATCCCCTCCAGCCCATCTCCTCAGGTACGGGACCGAAGAACAGGATGAACGCCAAGAACCCCGCGAACGATATCGGGGAGGCCAGGGCATCCGAGAAACCCTCCTCCAAACGCCCCCCGGAACCTCCTGCGACCATATCGATGATGATCGATGAGACGGTGATAGCAGGAACGATGAGGAGGATGAACGCCAGCCATTTCGGCCGGACCTTACTGACATCGGTCAACCGCCCTAGGTAGTCCGATCGGTCCTCCTTTGGCCCCAAGAGCAGCATAACCATGGCGGCGAGCAGGGGACCGACCCCGGCCAATAAACGGCACGGTGCGACCAGGCCTTCCCATCCGTTCGCCTGGGCCATTATGGCGAGGAACAGGAACCCCCAGCTCCATGTAAGAGCGATGGCCAAGAAAGTAAAGTAACGTTCGCGAACGGTGTTCCGCAGGCCCTGCATGGACGGTCAGAGAAGGCAAATCCCAACATAAGACCACGCTTGGTACGGTCGACGAATAAGGGTCCTAAATATAAAAATCGGTGTTGATGATGTGGACAGGGATCTGAGACGAACCATGAATAGAAGTGGTGGGCTCAGCCGAGACTACGTACCACTTGAGCCAGATGAGAAATTATTGAAATCAATTTTCGGGCGGTTAGCGCGGGCCATTCGTTCAAACCCTTTTAATTTTTTTTAA
Source organism: uncultured Methanomassiliicoccus sp. (assembly GCA_964585915.1). Taxonomy (GTDB): domain Archaea; phylum Thermoplasmatota; class Thermoplasmata; order Methanomassiliicoccales; family UBA472; genus UBA472. The sequence goes on along the minus strand of CAZPFU010000019.1, from coordinate 19,594 downwards.
CTTTCTTAATGGCCCCATAAACTACTTGAGAAGGTCGATGACCCCTCTGAACTCATCTCTATCGATCCCTATGTGATAAGCGGCCCGGCTTTCAACATCATTCGTTATGGCATTGCGGGCTTTCACACAATCGACAGGATATTCTGCCTTGACCTTTCTGATGATGGACGAATAACTCTCTGATGAATGCCAAATAATGGAATATATGTCGCAGGCGTCCTTCCATAGCTTATCGTCCTTTTGACGTTGCGGGATAGACCTTAACTTGGTTGCGAGCAAGGATGCAGGATTGGGGATATGAACGTAAAAATCACCCAATGTTTTCTTAACAAAACTTCTGTCCATGAATATTTGGGCTGCGATGGGCTCATCGAGCGGGTCGCATTTGAAAATATTTTTATGCTGTGGATGGATATTATCCACCATCATATCGATGTATAGGTATGTGATCTCAAAAAGTGGGAACCCTTTTGCTGTCTCCTCGGTCAGGATCGTACCGTCGGCTTTGTGAATCATCTTACAGAACCGGTAGGAGCCATGAGGTGTGTAACCCGCCTCTTTCACGACATCCAAAGCCCGGGCAAACGTGCTGGTACGAAGAGCGTTGATATCTTGCCCTGTATCGATATGAAAGCAGACGTCGATATCCCTGGAACCCAGATACGATGTACCATGGATTTTACTGAATGACTCGTTGACCGTGAGATATACGGCCCATCCGCCAATGAGCAAGAATGGTTCTGGCAGTGAAGAGGAGATCGCCCTAAGCGCCTCCATCGCTGTATCGGTTTCCTGAACATCATAGAGCGGCACGGTCATTGATATACCTTCGACACTAACAGATCAGCCGCCTCTGCACACTCTGCCCCAGTACGATATAGGTCTACGATCAGCTGTTGTGTGGATACCAGGGGGTGATCGTCTATACATTGCCTCTCGAAGAACACATGATCGTCGGCTAGAATGACTTGCGCGTTCCCCCTTCCCACATAACCATGTTTTGTTAGAAGCTGATGCCATTTCAGTGCGTCTTCCTTTTTGATATAGAACTCGCGGTACCGGGGGAACAGGTACCGACCGATTTGGTTCTCAGCGAAGTAACCGGTGAATGCGTGATCGAGCTCGGATTTGGCAATGATCTCGTCCAGATCCTGAACGTTGTACTCTCGGAAAAGTCTGAGGTCCTTCCGTTCCGCCCATCTCATGTACAGTTCCCTATGATGGATAACTTTCAATCCATCTATGAATCCATCACGTTCAAGCCCTTTAAGAACATTATACGCCCAGCCATAGCTTACATCTGCGTCCTTGGCGATGCGATACCATGTTCGACCGGTCCCACGTATGCTTAGAAGGACGCGGTAAATGCGTTCAACCTTGTCTCCCTCTTGAATGTAATGTGAGAACTCGGTGCCACCCTCGCGAATCGTCACAATATATCTTAGTATTAAATCTATATTTATAGATATCGGATATATCTTACAAATTATGTTGTATTTAATAACATCGGATAACTACACCTATATACGATTGACTGAACAGGATGAATCTGGATTGAGATAATTGATCGGCTTCTGATAGGAGCACTTTGATGCGATCATAGACAGGTCTCATAGGGATCTATAAAAAAATGGAGTGGACTGGATTAGACCACGCGTCTATCTATCCAGATGGCAAAAAGTAAAAATCAATCAATCGGCATCGTTCAAGAGCCAGTTTAAAAAGCATATCACATAATTGAATTCAAAAAATATTGTCTGGATAAGAAGTGTGGTGGGCTCAGCCGGATTCGAACCGGCGACCTCCTGCGTGTGAAGCAGACGTCATAACCGCTAGACCATGAGCCCTTCGGTATTCGATGCGAACGGGGACGGGATATAAAAATGTTTAGAGGTCCGCTCACTCGTTGATGACCTGGGTGGCTCTGAACATGCCGTCGCTGAACATCAGCGAGAAGTAGCCGGTCTTGTGATTGGTGGAGCGAAGCTTGACCGCCCTTATGCGGCGCTGCACGTCGCTCTCCCCGATGCTCTGCAGCTTCAGGGAGATTATGCCGTCGGCCAGGTAGCCCTCCTCGAAGCGCCCGCCGTTGATGTGGTCCACCGAGGTCTCGGCGATGAGGAACGAGGTCACACCCATGTTCCTCAGCCACATGAACAGGTAGAAAAGGTCGTTGCGCCGGTCGGTGTTTATCTGTGCGGCCATCTCCAGAACGTCGAGCGAGTCGAGCACCAGGATGTCGAACCCCTGGTCCTTCTTGATGGTCTCGGCGTACATCTTGAAGACCTGCAGCCAGGAGCCTTTGGCCATCATCTCGGTGACGTTCTTCCGGATGGTCGCCAGGTCCAGGACGTAGACCTTTTCCTGCACCGCCGGGTCGTTCATGCCCATGAGGTCCATCTGCTGCAGCAGGTTCTCCTTGCTCTGCTCCAGGGTCATGTAGACGCTGCGAGTGCCGTTCTTCTTGGCGTTGTTGTAGAGGATGCTGTAGCAGATCGATGACTTCATGGTGCCGGGGGTACCAGATATCAGTACCACATGGCCCTTCGGCACCCCACCCTGGATGTATTCGTCGAAGTTGTGGATAAAGGTCTTGACCCGCTCTACCACTATGCCCATCCCCTCGGGGATTTATGGGAATACCGGGTATATAATACCGTTTTTGAAATTAAATTTTTAAAAGGGCTGGTTTGCCAGCGGGAGCGCCAGATTGAAGTCCTTCCCGTCATGGAACATGCTGTAGTAGCGGTTGTCGGCGTTGGCGCCGCGCATCTTCACGCAGCGCACCCAGCGCTGCACCCGGGACTCGGTCATCTCCCGCATCAGCATCTCCATTATTCCGTCGGACAGGTACGCCTCCCCCTGGGCCTCCTCGTCATACTCGTCGGAAATGTTCTCGGATATCACCAGCACGGTGATGTCCAGGGATTTGAACCAGTCGAAGAGGTCCTTGAGGTCCTGGCGGGTGAAGCAATGCTCGGTCAGGGCCTTGAAGGACTCCAAGGAATCCAGGGCGAAGACCTTGAAGCCGTTGGCCTCCTGCTCCTTCCGGACGTAGTTCATGATCAGCTCGCGCCAGTTCCCCTGGTGCTCGGCCATCTCCTTGCGCAGCTCGCGCATGTCCATGACCTTGAGCCGACCGTCCGTGGCGGCCTCGGGCATGCCCATGCGCTCCATCTGCCTCAATATCGACCTGCGGCTCTGCTCCACTGAAAGATAAAGTCCTGGCATCCCGTTCACCGCTGCCCGGTGCAGTATGGTGTACGTCAGAGTGCTCTTCATGGTGCCCGGGGCGCCGTTGAACAGCACGATGTGGCCTTGCGGTATGCCGCCGCCGAGCACCTCGTCCAGCCTGGATATGTACGTGCGCAGCACGCCGGTATCCTCGACCTTTAACGAAGCCCCGACCTGGGAACGCAGCTCGCGGAAGATGTCCTCGGTGATGCGGGCCAGCTCGGCCTCGTCGATGACCTCCATCTCCTGTCCCGCGTCCAGCATCTGCAGCTTGAGCCGGGCCTCCTGCAGCTCCGCCTCCTTCTCGTCCAGCTGGGCCTGCAACGCCTCCAGCTCCGGTTCGAAGTGGCGGGTCAGTTCTTCCCGCAGACGGCGGCGGACCTCGTCCATGTCCACGCTGGCCGTGGTCTCCTTCTTTTCCTGCTTCTCCTTGGAACGCTCCTCCAGCTCGTCGGAGAGGACGTTGAGGCGACGCTCGCGCTCCCTGATCTCCTTCTCCCGCTTTTCCAGCTCGTCCGCACGGAGCTGCATGGAGCTGTCCGGCCTTCCCACTTGAATGGTCTCTACGGAGCGGATGCGGACCGTAGAGCATTCGGCGTCCTTCCCTCGCTCCAGCTTCACCAAGGTGAGGTTGACCTGCACCGGCTGGGTGGCCTTGGGCTTGAGGTCCTCGCCGCACCGGCCGCATTGCATCTCCCCCGGCCGCACGCCGAAGCCGCAGCGGGGGCATTCGAACCTGCTGGGTGGGAGCTGCATCAGATCACTCGCTTATCACCCTGGTGACCTGGAACCGTCCGCCGTTGTACAGCAGCGAATAGTACGAAGGGTCGTGGTTGGTCTCCCTCATCTTGACGCATCTGATGCGGCGCTGCATCTCCACGTCGCGGATGAGCTGCATCTTGAGGGTGATTATGCCATCTGACAGGTACCCTTCGTCGAACTTTCCCTCGATCAGGCGTTCCGAAGAGCTTTCGGAGATCAAGAACACCGTCACGCCCAGGTCGCGAAGCCACTCGAACAGATAGAACAGGTCCGTGCGGCGGTTGCGGATCTCGGCCATGGTCTCCAACACCTCCATGGAGTCGATGACCAGGATGTCGAAGTTAAGGTTCTGCTTGAGGTTGGTTATGTACGTTTTAAACACATGCAGCCAGGAGGTGCCGCCGGCGATCTCCTTGAGCTTCTTTCTGATTATCGAAAGATCCAGGACGTTAAGGTTCTGGCTGACCTTTCCGATGTCCATGCCCATCTTCTCCATCTGACGCAGCAGGCTCTCCCGACTCTGCTCCAGCGTCACGTACACCGACGTCCGTCCGGACTCCACGGCGTGATTATAGAGCATGTAATAGCTGATGGACGACTTCATCGTCCCGGGGGTGCCGGCCACCAGCACGATGTGCCCGGTCGGTATCCCCCCTTCCAGAATTCTGTCGAAACCTTCGATGTAGGTCTTTAAACGGCCATCTCCCGCTTCCATCTCCCCAACCCCTAGCCTCCAGGCCTTTCGGGGTTTCATGGGATTATTGGCTATTAAAGTGCTCGTCAGCGGTTATCAGATGCCGCGCACGATGACCTTCTTGACGTACTTGCGCGCCGTTTCCGCCATGCCGAGCATCTGCGCCTCGGAATATGGTTCGATCTGGCTCAGGCGCTTGTCCAGGGTGCAATCGTTCTTGAAGCGTTGCAGGACGTACTTCTTGGCCCCGCCGATGTACGAGGCCATCCTTTCGATGTCGGCCGGGATGAGGTAATGCGGCACCACGGTGGTGCGGAACTCGTAATCGACGCCAGAGGTCATGATGAGCTCGATGGAGCGCTTGATCGCCTTCAGGTCCACCTCGGCGCCGCATACCTGGGAGTACTGTTGGTCAAGCGGCCCCTTGAGGTCCATGGCCACGCAATCGAGCAGCCCGGCCTGCAGCAGGTCCTGCAGCATCTCCGGGTTCGTGCCGTTGGTGTCTAGCTTGACCTTCAGGCCCAACTTCCTGATCTTCCTGATCAGATCGGGAAGGTCCTCGTTCAGGGTAGCCTCCCCTCCGGTGACCACCACGCCGTCCAAGAAATCGGCGTTCTCCGCCAGGTATTCCTCCAGGACCTCCCAGGGAGCCTCCTCCACGTGCGCTGAAACGGAAACGAGGTCGGGGTTGTGGCAGAACGGGCAGCGCAGGTTGCAGCCCTGCAGGTAGACGGTGGTGGCCACCATTCCGTCCCAGTCCAGCAGCGAGGTCTTGGCGAATCCGACTATTCTGGCGAGCATGACCGTCTGGAATTATCGCTTGTCGTTTTTAAGGGTATCCCCTGCAGTTCTCACTCGTCCTTGATGTTGACGATGTCGCCGTGCATCTTGGCCTTCATGTGGCCGCCCGGCCCGCCCCTCTCCTCGCGGGCCTTATCCACGCAGTCCTCGCTCTCGCAGCAGAAGGCGGCGAAGACATACTGCTTGGCCGGCCGGCCGCAGAACTGGCATTGGTACTTAGAGAAGTCCATGGTGCGGCCACCGTGCCCGAGCGATAAAACTCTTTCGAAATTCTCTTAAGCAAGAAAAAATATGAACGTCCCGGGGGAAGGTCAATGTCCTATTGTTCGAGGTGCGGGAACCTTGCGCGGGATGATGCACAGTTCTGCAGCCGATGCGGTGCTCCCTTGGGAGGCGGCTTCCAGAGCTATAGCCAGGGCAACCAGACCACGGTGTCCTATACCTACCGCAAGGACGAGAAGGAGGCCATACTGGCTTTGATCCTCTCGGTCATCATTCCAGGGGTGGGGCAGATGTACTGCGGAAAGGTCGGGCGGGGAATAGGCATACTGGTGCTCATCAGTCTGCTCAGCTTCGTTTCGTTCATCCCGCTGTTCCTCATGATGGACCCGGTGGACTTCAATTTCGCTGGGTTCTTCGCTTTGAACGTGGTGATGAGCATCATCGTCCTCATCATCTACATCTGGCAGATCTACGACGCCTACCGCTGCGCCGACGACTACAACAAGATGGCCCCGCCGATGAGGTACTGATCATTCCAGAATGTGCATGGAGAGGTGCATGGCCGGGGCGGAGTGCGTCAGGGCGCCCATGGATATCACGTCCGCGTAGTGAGCGTAGGTCTTGGCGTTCTTCAGCGTGATGCCGCCGGAGACCTCCACGGTTATGCGCTGGTCTATCCCTTTTATCGCCAGGTAACACTCCTTGGCCTGGGCGGGCGTCATATTGTCCAGCATGATGATGTCCGCCCCGGCCCTCGATGCCTCCTTGGCCGAATCCAGGTCCTCCACCTCTATCTCCACCTTCTTCCCGAAGCTGAAGGACTGCGCCCGGCGCACCGCCTTGAAGACGCTGCCCACGACCGTCAGGTGATTGTCCTTGATCAGGAAGGCGTCGTCCAGGCCGAAGCGGTGGGGGTCCCCGCCGCCGATCCTGACCGCCTTCTTCTCGTAGCGTCGGAACCCGGGAGTGGTCTTGCGCGTTGCCGCGATTACGATGTTCGGGTTCGCTCTGCGACATGAATCAACGACATGCCGGGTGAGGGTGGCGATCCCGCTCATGCGCATCAGGAAGTTCAAGGCCAGACGTTCCCCGGCCAGCATTCCCTTCAACGGGCCGCTGATCTCCAGGACCTTCTGTCCTGCGGCGACCTTGTCGCCGTCGTTCGCGGTCATCTGGCAGGAGCATCCGACCCGGCGGAAGACCTCCACGGCCTCCTCGATCCCCGCGAGAACGCCGTCCTGCCCGGCGGTGATGACCGCCCGGCCGTCCCGGTCGTCCACCAGGGCCTGGGAGGTGATGTCGCCCTGTCCCAGGTCCTCCTGCAGATAGAGGTCGATGAGGTCCATGTTGACGAATCTCCGTGAACCCTTAAGAATGATGCCCTCAGAGCTCGAAGGTGTCCCCGCTCATGGGCATCAGGACCTCGTAGTCGCCCTCCAGGTCCTGGGCCAGCTCCTCGCGGCTGTCGGAGTGCATCAGCACGACCTTGTTCGGCTGGCATCCTTTGATGAAGCCGAGCAGCTGGTCGTGATCGGCGTGGGCCGACAGGTCAAAGGTCATGACCTCGCACTTGATGGTCAGGAGCGACCCGTCCTGCGCCTCCACCTTGCCCTTCTCCTTCAGCATGCGGCCGTTGGAGTTCTCGGCCTGATAGCCGACCATCATGACCGCGCTCTTGGCGTTGTCCTTCTGGTCGGTCAGATAGTGAAGCACCGGACCGCCGTCCAGCATGCCGGAGGTGGTGATGATGACCTGTCCATGCCTGGCCTTGTCGCGGGCGGAGGACGTCCGTACCGGGTTGAAGCTGCGCTTGGCGGACTTGAACTCCTTCATGCTGCGCAGGTAGGGGTGCTCCTGGTGGTCGGTGTACATGCTGTTCACCGTCTTGCCCATGCCGTCCACCCACATGTCGTAGGGAAGGTCCTTCAGGACCATCATTACCTCCTGCATTCGGCCAACGGCGAAGCAGGGTATGATGGCCGTCCCGCCGCGCTCCACGACCTCACGCACCTTCTGCTGCAGTAGCGCCTCGCTCTTGAGCCTCGGGGGGTGGTTCCTTCCGGCGTAGGTCGCCTCGATGACCAGGTTGTCGCACTTGACCGGGTTGGCCCCGGAGGTGAGCCGGGTGTTCTCGGTGTGCAGGTCGCCGGTGAAGAGCGTCGTCTCGTGACCCTTCATCTCGTACATCTGCGCCCCGGGGATATGCCCGGCGTTATGCGCCACGATCTCCAGTCCGGCGATGGACCTGGTCTCCCCGATGTAGAAGGGGTGGAAGTTCTGCCAGGTGTGCTTGATGTCCGTGTCCTTGTAAGGGAAGTCGGTATATCCCTCGGCCTTGGCGATCTTGATGGAGTCGAAGAACAGCAGGGACGCGATGTCCATGGTGAGCTCGTTGCAGTGCACGTCGCAGTCAGTGTTCTTGACCAATAGCGGCACGGCGCCGCTGTGGTCCAGGTGTGAGTGGGTAACGAACACCGCGTCGACGTCGGTGGCGGGCATGGGGAACTGGGGTATCTCCTTCTTCACCAGCCGCATCCCGTATTCGAACATTATGCTGGCGCCCTGGTTCTCCACAAGCATTCCCAGCTTGCCAACCAGGTCGGCGCCCCCTAAGAACTTGACTTTCATTTCTTTTACCTCTTATTTGGTGATCTATGGATAGTGACATTCCGCTCGGAAGCCTCACGGTGAGCCGTCGCCATTGGTCGCGATGGCCGTGGAGCTGCGGAACTTGTGAGCCTGTTCGTTCAGGCTACTCCAAATGCATATAAACCATTTTTGGTCGAGCGCACACATCTGAGAGGTCGGATGCAATCGACTCAAATTTTTTATACCTCGGTGTGCGATGGAATATCATGGGCGAGCTCGCCATCGGCTACGGGGCGAGGGGTCTTCTCGACGCTGACCGGGTGTGGCTGAGCTCAGGCTTCAGGGTTCAGCTCATCAAGTTGGGGATAGAAAAGGCCGGATCGGTGAACGAACTGGGCCGCCGCATGGGATACCGCTCCCGGGTGCACCCCGGATGGGGCGTGGTTCAGATCATGCAGGGAAAGCAGGCCTTCCCGGTGTCCCGCCTGAAGTTGCTAGCGGAATTCTTGGATTATCCCCTTGACGACATCCTGCCCTATGTGACCCACCCCAACCGGGTCACCCCGGAGAGCACCAAGAGCGCCTTGGCCATGTACGGTCTCAGCGGATACATTCCGCGGTGATGCTGGCTTTCGTCCGTCGTGGAAAAAGTGATTTATAGTAACCGTGCTATATTGTAAATGTCGGACACCTGTCCGACCGAAGGGGATGGGATGGTATTCAGGCGTAGCGCCGAAGCGGACGATGAGATAACCAACACTCTCATTGACCGTGGGGTCTACCGTCTCTCCGAGGTCTATGAGGACGAGGAGATCAAGAAGTTCAAGGACCTTCAGGTGCCCTACTCGTTCTGGAGCGCGGTGAAGTACTCGTTCATCTTGACCGTGCTGCTCTGGTGGCTTCCCGTCTTCGGACAGATGGTGGCCGGCTTCGTAAGCGGCCGTCGTGCCGGTAAACCTTGGAAGGGAGTTCTGGCCGCGCTCGTGCCGCTAACCGTCGTCTTCCTGCTCACGCTGCTGGTGGACATGGGAATCATACCCACGGTGGTGGGCGGGGTGAACTGGACACCCTCCCACGTCCTGGACCTGGTTAAGGACGGCGTCCCGCTCCTGGCGCCCTACATCGTGTTCGTGGAGATGTACCTCACTTCGTTCATAGACACCATCCAGATCGCCACCGACGTTCGCGTCGACGTCTACATCATCACCGCCGCCTTCGCCTATATCGGCGGTATCCTGGCCGAACAGTCGAGACTGGAGATGAACTATGTGGCCAGGCATGGCGGTAACTCCATGACCGTGGTGGTCGGAGGGAACGAAAAGGCGGCGAGTGAGGAGCCGGCCGCCGAGCGGCCGGCGCGCGGAAGGCGCCCAGTGTCAGCGAAACCCATCAAGACCAGGCAGGAGCAGAAGGTCATCCGATTCGGGGACCTGAAGGACCTCACCACCGCCAGCGACGAGGACTACGTCCAGGAGTACACCGAGCACGGGGAGCGGTGGTACGAGGAGGGAGAGGAGCCGGAGGACGAGGTCCCCCGCAACATCGCCGGTTTGGCCAAGAGGTCCTCCAAGGACTCTGGAAAGGGCAAGAACCTCAAGCCAGGCGATTGGAAGTTCATCTAGGTCCGCTAAATAATTTTTTATAGCCCTAGCTTTTGTGGTGCTTCGGCGAGAAACAAATGTTCTGTCCAATCTGCCACAAGATCATGAAGCCGGACAACGGGAAGTTCGTGTGCAGGAACCCGGAGTGCAAGCACGAGGTGGCCAAGGATGGCAAGCCGGTCTGCTTCACCACCTGCGGCAAGGAGAAGGAGATGACCGTCATCGACGGCAACGCCCCCACCCTCCCCCGCACCAGGATCGACTGCCCCAAGTGCGGACACCAAGAAGCCTTCTGGGTGCTGCGCCAGACCAGGGCGGCCGATGAACCGGAGACCAAGATCTACCGGTGCGTATCCTGCGGGCACTCCTGGCGCGAGTACTGAATTAGCCTTCAATCTGCAGAAAAGTTATAATTAGATAGGGCTTATCTGTGGAAAGAAGGGGACCCGATGTTTCAGGCCAAATTAAGATCCGACATTCTCAAAGGGATCGTCGACGTCGTTTCCACGCTCATTGACGAGGCCAAGTTCAAGATAGGCGATAATGGCATCCAGCTCAAGGCGGTCGACCCGGCCCACGTGGCCATGATAGACCTGACCCTGAGCAAGGACGCCTTCGAGCAGTACTCCGCCGCCGAGACCGACCTCGGTCTGGACCTGGAGAAGCTGAAGGAGGTCATCCGCCTCTCGAAGTCCGGCGACCTCATCGAGATGCGCCAGGACGAGGAACGCGGCCGCCTGGTTCTCATGGTTGGCAACGTCACCCGCCGCATGAACCTGGTCTCCACGGAAGGAATGAGCGACCCCAAGGTCCCCAACCTCACGCTCCCCGCCCGCATCACCGTCACCGTGGACGAGCTGCAGCGGGGCATCAAGGCCGCCGAGAGCATCTCCGACCACGTGGCGCTCAACGCCAACACCGAGGGCTTTGAGATGGTCTCGGACGGCGACACCGATTCCGTCAGCCTGAAATTGCCGAAGGCGCTGCTGGTCGACCTGCAGTGCTCGGAGAGCATCCGTTCGCTGTTCCCCATGGACTACTTCTCGACCATCATTAAGGCCATTCCGAGCGGCACCAACGTCAGCATCAACCTCGGGAACGACCTGCCGGTCCGCCTGGACTTCGACATCGCCGGCGGAAAGGGAAGCGTCCGCTATCTACTGGCCCCGCGCATCGAGAACGACTAGAGACGCAAACCCTTCACTATCCCGCTCTCCGCCTCGGGCACCCTCACCTCGACGGTGATCAGGTCCCGCAGCCCGGAGCGGGCGATCTTCTCCTTTAAAAGCTCGTCCACCTGGAATATCCCGGCCGAGTTGTTCATCATGATATCGATCTGGATAGGCCTTTCCGCACCCTTGCCCACCCGGACCTTGTCTATGGCCAGAGCGCTCACGGAGTGGATGTTGACGCTGCCGCTGGCGAACGGTATGCGCGCCCTGCCCTTTTCCATGTCCAATGCGTCCGCCACCCGCACCACGCCGCCCTCGATGGTGTACGGCAAGAAGCCCTCATGGTGGGAGATCATGGCGTGCTGGGTCTCGGCGATCATGAAGGTGAGGTTCGGCTCTTCGTACTGCCCTTGCAGCAAACGCCTAAGGATCGGGGGCGAGAGCATGATGGAGAACTCGTCGTGGTTCTCTCGATGCACCGAGAGCCCGATATCGTGCATGGCGGAGGCGAGAACGACCACCACCTCGGCGTCCTCCTTGGTCAGCCCGTAGTTCTTGACCACCCCTGGCTGATGCCCGGCCTCCATGAGCAGCCGCAGCATCTTGAGGGCGTTGCGGGCCACTATGCGCACGTGCGTGGAGCCGTGATCGCTGAACCCCAGGCGGTCGATGGCGTTGATGTTGGAAGCCTTCCAGAGGGCCTTGACCTCCTCGTCGGAGTTCATCCGCTCTAGGACCGTGGACAGCCTTGCGTTTCCCTGGACGGGCACCTCGAACGCCATAAGTGGGCGATTGTTCTGTCAATAGATTAAACCTTGATTGTTCGGTGGTACGGCTTTTCCGACATTTGGAAAATATTTTTAAGTGATGGCCCTATAATGAGGACACCCCATCCCTAGGTGCTTTACTTTGAACTCTATAAATGAAGGACGCGTTAAGGAACTGGAGCAGAGGGCGGCCTCCCTGCGCCGGCACGTCATCAAGATGATATTCGCCGCCGGCTCCGGACATCCCGGCGGTTCGCTATCCGCCGCGGACATCGTGACCGCCCTGTTCTTCGAGGTCATGGACCACTCCCCGGAAAAAAAGGACCTCCAGGACCGGGACCATTTCATCCTTTCCAAGGGGCACGCCGCGCCCATCTACTACGCGGCATTGGCCGAGAGCGGCTACTTCCCGGTGGATGAGCTGGTCACTCTGCGCAAGCTGCATTCCCGCCTGCAGGGGCACCCCTCCCGGGTGAAGACCCCCGGTGTGGAGATGTCCACTGGATCGCTCGGACAGGGTCTGAGCGTAGCCAACGGACTGGCTCTGGCGCTCCGCCTGCAGGGACTGGACCGCAAGGTGTACTGCCTGTGCGGGGACGGGGAGATGGCCGAGGGCCAGATCTGGGAGGCGGCCATGTTCGCTTCCCATAATCATTTGGATAACGTCATAGCCATAGTCGACCGCAACGGCCTGCAGATCGACGGCCGGACGGAGGACGTCATGGCCCTGGAGCCGCTGGGGGACAAGTGGAAGGCCTTGGGCTGGAACGTGCTGTTCATGGACGGCAACGACATGTGGCAGGTGCTGGAGACACTGGATGAGGCACGACGGCACAGGGGCGGTCCGACCGTCATAATGGCCAAGACCGTAAAGGGCAAGGGCGTCTCCTTCATGGAGAACAACGTCGGCTTCCACGGCAAATCGCCCAATCAGAAGGAGTACGAGCAGGCCATGCGCGAGCTGGGGGGATCGGCGTGAGCTGGGCCATGGAATCGCAGCGAAAGAACTACGGCAAGGCCTTGGTCGAGCTGGGGAAGAGACGCAAGGACGTCGTGGTCCTGGATGCGGACCTTTCCGGTTCCACCCGCACCGTGGAGTTCAAGACCGCCTTCCCGGACCGCTTCTTCAACTGCGGAATAGCGGAGCAGAACATGATGGGCACCGCCGCCGGCCTGGCCGTGGGCGGCATGACCGTTTTCGCTTCCACCTTCGCGGTGTTCGCTACGGGACGCGCGTACGACCAGGTCAGGCAGTCCATCGCCTACCCGGACCTCAACGTGAAGATCGTGGCCTCGCACGCCGGGATCACCGTGGGCGGTGACGGTGCTTCGCACCAGACCATGGAGGACATCGCCCTGATGAACGCCATTCCCAACATGACGGTCATCGTCCCGGCGGACGGGCCGGAGACGTTCAACGCCGTACTGGCGGTGGCCGATCACCGCGGCCCGGCCTACGTGCGCATGGGCCGCAGCGACGTGCCGATGATCACCCCCAGGGACGCTGAGTTCAAGATCGGCAAGGCCAGCATTCTGAGGGACGGCAACGACGTGGCGCTGGTCGGCGTTGGGCAAATGGTGGCCCCGTGCTTACTGGCCGCCGACGCGCTGAAGGCCAAGGGCATCAACGCCCGGGTCATCAACCTCAGCACCATCAAGCCCCTGGACGTGGGGACCCTGGAAAAGGCCGCACGGGACTGCGGCTGCGTCGTGACCGCCGAGGAGCACAACATCGTCTCCGGCGTGGGGACGCTGGTCGCCGCGGCCCTGGCCGAGAGGTACCCTGCCCCGATGGAGAGGGTGGCCATGCAGGACGTCTTCGGGCAGTCCGGGGAGAGCGAAGAGCTGATGAGGGAGTACGGACTGAGCGAAAAGGAAGTTATAGCCGCCGCCATCAAGGTCACGGAGAGGAAGAAATGAAGATATTCATCGACACCGCTAACATCGAGCAGATCAAGGAGGTCAACTCCTGGGGAATACTGGACGGGGTTACCACTAACCCCAGCCTCATCGCCAAGGAGAAGAAGGACTTCGCCACCATCGTCAACGAGATATGCGAGGTCGTGGACGGGCCCATCAGCGTGGAGGTCATCAGCCTGAAGGCCGACGGGATGTTCGCCGAGGGCATGAAGCTGGCGGCGGTCAACGAGAACATCGTGATCAAGGTCCCCATGACCGAGGAGGGCCTGAAGGCCACCAAGCTGCTCTCCAACGAGGGCGTGGCGGTCAACATGACCTTGATATTTTCCGCAAACCAAGCGTTGCTGGCGGCCAAGGCCGGCGCCCGCTACGTCTCTCCTTTCGTCGGAAGGCTGGACGACGTGGGGCAGGACGGCATGGCCCTGGTCTCGGACATCATGGACATCCTGGACAATTACGAGTATGATACCGAGGTCATCGTAGCCAGCGTCAGGGACCCCATACACGTGGCGGACGCCGCCCGCATGGGCGCGCACATCGCCACCATCCCCTTCGACGTGCTCAAGAAGATGTTCAAGCACCCGCTGACCGACATCGGCATAGAGCGCTTCCTGAAGGACTGGGAGAAGGTCTCCAAGCATTAGCCGTAATATAAAACCCCTTCCTGAACCTCATTTTTTCAGGGCGATAACTTTGAAATACGCCGCCTCGGATGGAAAGCGGATGAAGTGCGACGTGCTGGTGGTAGGCGGAGGTCCGGCTGGATGCCTGGCCGCCGCCGGCATGGCTCACGAGCTTCAGGTGAAGGTCCTGGAGGAACACTCCCGAATAGGCGAACCGGTGCAGTGCGCCGGCCTGGTCACGCCCAGGGTGGTGGAGATGGCCTCCGCTTCCGATGCCATTCTGAACAGGATCGATGGAGCATACGTCCACTTCCCCGGCGGGAGGGTGATCGAGCTCCAGGGGAACGAGGTGAAGGCTGTTGTCGTGGACCGGGGGGAGTTCGACCGTCGCTGCGCCTTGATGGCGGAAAAGGCCGGCGCCGAAGTTCTGACCGGAAGCAAGGCCATATCGGTGGAGAGGACCGCGGAGGGGCTGCGCGCTAGAACGGCCGAGGGTGATGTGGAATGCCGCGCGTTGTTGGCCGCCGACGGCTACCGATCCGGCGTCGCCAGATCACTGGGATTCGGACCGGCAAGGGACCTGGTGCGCGGACTGGAGGTCGATCTGCGTATCAGGGCGGAGGACCAGCGCAAGGTGCGGGTGTTCCTGGGAAATGACATAGCGCCGGGCTTCTTCGCCTGGGCCATACCCTGCGGCGACCTCACCCGCGTCGGCCTGTGCGTCTCCCGCGACCATGGCCCCCCTCAGGATTTCCTTCCGAAGCTGCTCGAGGCCCAGGGCTGGTCCGGGGTGGAGCGGGTTAGGACCTACTCCGGCGCGATCCCTCTCGGACATATTCCGAGAACTTTCGCCGACAGGTTGCTGGTGGCTGGGGACGCCGCCGGCATGGCCAAGCCCATCAGCGGCGGCGGGCTGTTCACCGGGATGGCCGCCGGGAAGTTTGCCGCGGAGACGTTCCGAGAGGCGTTCGCCTCCGGCGATCTCTCCGCCAAGAGCCTATCCAAATACGAGGAGAGATGGAAGGCCGTTTACGGGAAGGAACTTCGCAGCTCCTACCGGGTGCGCAAGGTGTTCGTACGCATGTGCGACCGGGACCTGGACAAGGCCGGGGCCCGGCTGGATAATGTGAAGGCGAAGGCGGTCCTGGCCACCGGGGACATCGATTTCCCGACCGCTCTGGCTCCTGGATTGCTCAAAGCCTGCCCCTCGCTGCTGACCATCGCCCCGCTGTTGATCTTCCGGCTGCTGTGGAGGTGAGCTGTGAGAGCGCTCGCTGTTCCCAAGGACCAGGCCGATGGCGTCAAGGACAGGCTGAACCGCCGCCGGCAGCTGGACCTGGAATGGAGGCCGGGAAGGATGGGCGATGTGGTCCTGCTCCCGCTGAAGGGGGAGAACCCCTTCCCCGAGTACCAGGTGGTGGAGTCGGAACTGTCGCCTCAGGACCGCCACCGCCCCCCGCAGGAGAGGATCGGCGAAATATTGGACATCCCGGCCGAGCTGAAGGGGCTCCTGCCCGAGAAGTATGAGCGACTGGGCCATGTGCTCGTTCTGCGTCTTCCGGGACCGTTGCTGCCCCATCGCAAGGAGATCGCCGAAGCCTACGCCAAGGTGTTGAAGGCCAGAACGGTGCTTTTGGAAAGAGGAATAATCCGCGGGGTGGAGCGCCGGCCGGACGTGGAGCTGCTCTTTGGTACGGAAACCGAGACCACCCATTCGGAATCCGGGATACTTTACCGCCTGGACCCGACCAAGGTCATGTTCTCCTCCGGCAACTTCGACGAGAAGCTGCGCATGGCCTCGTTGGATTGTAGGGGGGAGACCGTGGTGGACATGTTCGCCGGGATCGGATACTTCACCATGCCTCTGGCGGCCAAGGCCGGGGCGGAGAGGGTCATCGCCTGCGAGATCAATCCGGAGGCGGTGCGCTTCCTCAGGAGGAACATCGAGCTGAACCGTGTCGCCGACAAGGTCACCGTCTTCGAGGGGGACAACCGCGATCTGCCCGGGGAGGGCTTCGCCGACCGGGTGGTCATGGGTTATGTCAATGTAACATGGCAGTTCCTGCCCAAGGCCTTCTCATTGGTCAAGAGGGGCGGCATAATCCATTACCAGGACACCTGTTCGATTGACCGCATACCGGACGGGCTGATCGAGAACCTGAGAAAGGGAGGCGGCGGCCGACCGTTCGAGGTGCTGGGAATAAGAGAGGTAAAGGCCTACGCCCCCTCCATCTCCCACATGGTGGTCGACGTCAGGGTGCTCTGACCGCCGCTTCGCCGGAGCCGGACTCCTGCAGCAGCCTCAGCAACGCGTGGTGATAATCATCCCCTCCCGCCCTGGTCATCGTTAGGGCGTGAGGCGCCAGATGCTCCCCGGACTCCCTCTCCTCCTTGGTGAACTGCCATTTGCGCGGATGCGCTTCGCCCACCGCTTCCAGGAAGGCGTAGCATATTGCCCGGCGAAGATGGTCCTTCTCCGTTCTTTCAACAAGGCGGAGCATGGTGGCCGCTCCGCCGGTACGATATGAGCGGGCGAGGCCGTCGGCCAGCTGCCCAACCGGTCCGAGCTGGGAGTAGACGGGGAAGCTCTGCAGGACTTCCCTCTCCCTTACGACCCTGCAAGCCTCAGCCAGCATCTGGCCGGGGGTGAGGTCCCTCATGCCCAGTACGCTATCCGCCGTGGCCTGGTCAGAGACCGCGCTCAGCATCAGCTTGGCATGGGGTTCCCACAGCTCGCTGATGACCTTGCCGGCCTGGTTCTGGTCGGACACTATGGGTACGTTCAACGCCAGCACCGCCCTCAGGGCGGCCTTCTCCGGTTCGCTTCCCTTGAGCGCGTTCAGGAAGGCCTCTCCGTCCTTACCGAAGCATTCCTGGCCCAGTATGTACACCTGGCCGCGGGAGCGCATCCACTCCCCCTTGGCCTTGATATGCTCGGCGATCAGCCCGGCGTCGTCCAGATCACCTTCGAGATACCTCTTGATCAGGGCGGGAGGTGTGGCGAACTCTCCCTGGCACTCCGGGCGGCCTCCGCCGTAGCGATGCTCCACGCTGACCCTCAGATCGTCGTAGGGATCAGGGGCGGCCACCCTGGCCATGAGGTGCTGTGCCGTGTTCACGTCGGAAGCGCATTCCGCGCACACCCGGACCTCCCGGTTGGCCGATACCCATTTTATTCGAACCGCCGGCCGGTCATGTCCGCAGTTGCCCTCGCTGTTCCGGTATGGCAGATTGTCCATCATCTCCCTGACGTACTCCTCGGGGGCCTTGGGCCCGGAAACGGAGGCGAACAGGCCCTTCTCCGTGGAATAGATGTGCAGGCGGTCCTCGCGGGCCATGTCCCAGTAGGCTAGAAGGCGAAGGTCGGGGTCGTCGAAGTGCTGCAGCCCGATCAGTTTCTCCCTGTCGACGGTGCCGCGCATGGCGAAGGAGACGGGACCGACCGGAAGATTGGCGGTGGTCAGGTAAGGAAGCTTTCCGGAGGCGGAGAGCGAGATCGCCGCCGCGTAGGCCCGCACGAACTGATCGCCCTTGCCGGCCAGCTTGATCAGCTTCTCCGCGTCGCCGCTGTGGCCCTGGACCTTGGAAAGCTGCTTCTCCAGATAGGCGAAGGGCGACTTGCGCACCTCCTCCAGCAGCTTCGGGACCACCAGCGAGGGATAGTCCGCCAGCCTCTGGGAGTTGGCCAGCATCTCCTTCTCCATGTTCTTTGGGGTCTTCTTTATGCCGCGGAAGCGGGGCCGGGGAGGCATGTGCCTTCATCCCATCTCTTCCCATTAAACCATTCGCCGCCGCTAGTTAGTTATGTCACCGCCGCCATTCATTATCAGGCGAGGGATGGGTTGAACAGAGAGTATGCCGAAGGGTACCTGAAAGGATACGAGGAGGGCATGCGGGAGGCCCTGGAGGAGCTGATCGCCATGACCTGCCGCAAGAGCTACACCAGTACGGAGATACAGATACTGGCCAAGAACCAGCGGATATCCATACCAAAGAAGAAGGCATTAAAGAAGGGACAGCTGGAACTCGCGCTCGGTACCAGCCTCGACGCCAAGGAGGAAGGCTCGGTCGAACTGGACCAAGAGGCCGCCCCGGGCAAGACCATCCTCATCAAGGGGGAGGGCAACCAGCAGGCTTTGGCCGACTTCCGGGACCTTTTGAAGGCGGGCTGGGAGGGGCTGTGCATCTCCCGCACCTGTCCCAAGGACGTGAAGCAGTTCGTGGGCAAGGACTGCACGGTGCTCTGGCTGACCAAAGCTGACCCGATGGCCGGGGACCAGGACCGTGAGGAGTACCTTCTGCCGACCGAGACGGCCAAGATGCAGACCGTCATCCGCAACTTCCTGACCAAGAACAAGGGCAGGCCGTCGGTGATCCTGCTGGACGGGATGACCTACATCATCACCAACACCGATTTCCGCTCCTTCCTCAAGATAGCCCAGAAGCTGAAGGACGACGTCAACCAGGCGCGCTCGCTGCTCCTGCTACCCTACGAACCCAAGAACCTGCCGGAGAGCGAGATGAACCTGCTCATCAACGAGATGTCCTAGAGCTTGGTCAACGAGATCTTGATGGACGACACGTTCAGGGGATTGCCGTCCGCGCCCGGGAGCACCTCGGTGTTGATGCCGATTTCCCCCATCTTCACCCCTCCCTTGGAACGTTCCATGGTTATCAGCGCCACGTCCACCGCCTTGCTGATGGACCTCCCGCGGGCCTGGATGAGCACGCTGGCACCGCCCTCGGCCAGTCTCTTCCCGGCGGCCAGGACGTAGTTCATCATCGGCTTCTGGCCGACGTAGATGACGTTGGTCTCGTTCATGTGGAAACCCCTGATTCGCACCTTGTGATTAAAAGGCGGCCGGGGGATATTGACGCTTTTGGTACGTCCTTCGAATCTTTGTCGAGATCACTTGGCCGTCGTCACGGGAGAGCTCAGGCGGATCTCGATGGAGGACACCTTGACCTTCTCCCCGTTCTCTCCGTCCAGGACCTCGGTCCGGATGTCTATCGCATCGATATGGCATTCCTTAACGTAGCGGTCCTGCAGTATCAGTGCGATGTCCACCGCCTTGCTTATTGACATGCCGCGCGCCCGGACCGTCAGCCCCCCAAGCTCCTCAAGTTTGGGGACCGCGGTCAGCACGTAGCTCATGATCGGCTTCTTGCCGACGAACATGACGTTCCCCTCGAACATTTCCCACCGTGG
>CAZPFU010000018.1:0-36118 GCA_964585915.1 uncultured Methanomassiliicoccus sp. | reverse complement strand
GCCAATCGCTTGAGGTGGTACGACAGCGTGGACTTGGACACCCCCACCGGCCCCAGCAGCTCGGTGAACCCCACCGAGCCCCGGTCCAGGACGTGGATGAGTATGGCCCGCGCGGTACGGTTGCGCAGGTACGACAGCGCCTTCCGGTCGTTAAGTATGAAGCCGTCGGCCGGGAAGTAACGAAGGTGGTTGCCTTCCTGTTCCGCCCTGATCATGCCGGCCTCGGTGAGCACCCGGAGATGGTAGGACAGCATCCCCACCTGCATGCCCAGTTCCCTCTCCATCTCCCTGAGGAACGTGCCTGGCCTGGAGCGTATCATCTCGTATATCGTCCTCCGGCTCTCCAGGTCCAGGGCGTCGTCCAACGGCCTCATCCCTTCAGCAGGGCCAGATAGTTGGCGCCGATTATCAGGGTCAGCAGCAGGACCAATATGTTCGGAACAGACCAGGAGCCGTCGCCGTACATCATCCCCATCAGGACCAACAATGACAGGACGAAGAAGCCCAGGAAGGACAGCATCACCCACATCATGCGACTTCCGCGGCTCCTGCGCCAGGCCTGCACGCTTATGACCCACATGATCACGCTCAGGCCCAGGAGCACTATCCTCAAGGCCACCTCCCACGCTTCCATGCCTAGCAAATCCATGTGATACGGATAAGCACCTTGTGGTTCAACCTTCGAACAGGGCAAATTGTTTAAATGACAGGCTCTTAAGAAAGCAGGATGAGCGACCTGGTAATCGGACTGGAGATCATTATCGCCTCTATCATATCGATCATCGTCATATCCAACCCCGTCTCCACGTCGGCGATATTCATCGCCCTGACCAAGGGGATGACCTCCGCGGAGAGGAGGACGGTGGCGGCCAAGAGCATAAGGTACTCCGTCGGGATACTGCTCTTCTTCTCCCTCACTGGATTACTGGTCTTCGAGCTGTTCGGCTTCGGCATCGGCGCGTTCCGCATAGCCGGGGGAGTGCTGCTCTTCAGCACCGCCGTGGGAATGCTGCATCCCAAGGACAGCGGGTCGGAGGCCGAGGAGCGCTCCAAGGACATCGCGCTGATACCTCTTTCCATTCCGTTCACCGCCGGACCGGGGACCATTGTCACGGTGGTGGTCCTGATGTCCGAGGCCATGAACCGCTTCGGCGGCACTACCACCCTGGGAGCGATGTCCGTGCTGGGCGTCTACATCGGCATATTCGTGACCATCTTCGTTTCGTTCAGGATGATGATCAATTCTGAGCGGATCGACCGCTTCCTTGGAGAGGGAGGGAGGAACGTCATCACCAGGCTGATGGGGCTGCTGGTAATGGCCATATCCATACAGTTCGTCATCAACGGAATAAAGGACATCCTGCCGGAGTTCGCGCAGGTGCTGCGTGATTCCGGGATGCTGATGTGAGTTCGAGACCTGTACCATCCGGTTCGAGGGGCGTACCAAAACGATAATGACCTCGCTTTCGGGATTAGCAATCAGGTGATAAGAATGCGGACACCAAAGGCTTTGAGCCTGATATTGGGGGGAATGCTTCTCCTCTCGGCCTTCGCCCTGTTCGCCGTGCCGGCCATGGCCGACGGCGGGAACGGGAACGACGGCGGAGCGGGGCAGGGCCCCTGGTCTGACGGCGGCGGGGAGACCCCCGAGGGCGCCGGAACTAGCGACGATATGTACCAGAAGGGAGTCAACAAGTCCCTGATGGGGAAGATGAGCTACGCCTACGGCTACGGTCAGGGAGGTTTCGTCTTCTACACCGTTGATGAAGAGAACGGCACCATCACCACTTACGGCCTGTTCACCTCCGAGGGTGAGAAGGTCCTCATCGATAGCATCTCCGTGGAAGGTTTCGTACCTGAGGAGATCGACGTGCGCGGTTCCATCGCCAAGCTGATCGAGGACGGCAGCATCGCGGTCATACACGACAACCCCACCGGGATGTACCACCTCTTCGTGGAGGAGGCGACCAACGTGACCATCGTTCTCTCCGGGGACATGGTGGTCACCGAGAACAAGGTGCTGAACGAGTCCAGCAACCTGACCTACCAGCTGGTCATCTCTGACGGGGTCTCCACCGGCGTGATCGCCTCGGACGATCCCTTCGAGGTCACCGAGAACGGGACGGTCATCAGGTGTGACGTCACAGAGCACCTCATGATACGCTTCCTGCCGCAGGTGGCCCACCGCCACCAGTGGATGGAGATGGTCCTGATGCAGGCCATCCAGGAGGGCCGGGTGGCCGCCGAGGTAACCCTGGTCGGAGATGGTGATGGCGGCATATACGACACTGTCTCCTACCGCCAGGAGATGAACGTGCAGGTCCAGCAGGTCATCAAGAACCAGTTCAAGCTGATGGCCCAGGGCGAGAACGCCCAAGGAGCCTTGATGCTGGTCCATACCGAAGCGGGCACCATGGACATGTCCCAGGACCGCCTGCGGGTGCGTTTGAACGATCAGGACATGCGTTACGCGGAAGATCCCCTGGAGCTCCTGTACGGACAGCCTGAGGACGCCTGCTACACCGTCATCGATGATGGCGAGGTGCAGCAGATGCTGGTCTATCTGCCAGCCAGCACCCTGGGCGCCATATCCGTGGAGAGCGTGGACCCCCTTGCCGCGCTGTTCTCCCCGGCCGGCATCGCCATACTGGTCGGCGCCATGGCCGTGGTGGCCCTGGCCGGCGTGGTGGCCTTCAGGAAGAGGTGAGCTTTCTCTCCCAAACCTCTTCCTGTTTTTTTTATTTCACGTCCTTGGTGCTCTGAACCACCTGCCACACCGCCCGGTCACCCTTGTCCAGCTTGACGTGGAGGGAGGCGTAGAACCTGGCGAAGGCCTCCAGGGACATGGCCCAGGCCATCTTCAGCGGGTGGTTGGCGTTGTCCTTGAGGAAGCTGAGGTAGGCATTGATCAGGTACTTCTTATCCCAGGTCGGGATGTCATAATCGAACCAGCGCTTCATGTACCGCTCGCCGATGTTCACCCGGGTGCGCTGCTCGAAGAAGTCCTCCACGGTGGTCGGACCGCGGTTGTAAATGATGGCCGAAGGCTCGTACCTCACCTGAAGACCGTTCTTCTCCATTTCCCGGCGGACCAGGTCCTCGTCGCTTCCCATGCCGGTAGGGATGCGCAATCCGGTGTTACGGAAGGCCACTATCTCCCCGACCTTGGGATGAATCAGCGACAGCCGGTGGTGCATGTCCCAGAGCATATGGACGGCGAAGCCCATGAAGGTGCTCTTGTCGTTAACTGGCACCGGGCGTCCGCCCACCATTCCCGTCGTCGGGTCCAAGAAGTGCTCGGCCATCAGGTCGAAGGTGTCCTCGTTCATGACGTTGTCGGCGTTGGCCAGAAAGAGCACTTCGCCTTTTGCAGCCTCTATGAAGGCGTTCACCGCGGAGTTCTTCCCCTCTCGCTTCTCCTGCCTTATGAGGCGCACCCGGGCGTCGACGTTCTTGGAATAATCAAGCACCATCTCGTCCGTTCGGTCCATACTGCCGCTGGAGACCACC
Source organism: uncultured Methanomassiliicoccus sp. (assembly GCA_964585915.1). Classification (GTDB taxonomy): domain Archaea; phylum Thermoplasmatota; class Thermoplasmata; order Methanomassiliicoccales; family UBA472; genus UBA472. The sequence goes on along the minus strand of CAZPFU010000018.1, from coordinate 32,608 downwards.
AGCACCTCCACCAGCTCCTTTGCATGGAGCTTCTGGGAGGTGAGGGAGCGCAGGCACTTGAGAATGTTCTTCTCCTCGTTGTAGGCGCACACCCCGGCCGATATGGTCAGCATCGACAGTAGAACGGGGAACACGGATAAATATTGTCAGAGCCGGAGCTTGAGTTAACGGCTTATTCTAAAGCTGACAATCTATAAATATGCCTAAAAATTCTTGAGTTGAGGATTGGGATGGCGCAGAGGACCTACGACGATCTGACGGTAATACTCCCCACCTATAACGAGGGAGGGAACATCCAGTCGATGTTGGAGACCCTCGATTCCCTCTATCCTGGGGTGTCGGTCATCGTGGCCGACGACAACTCCAGGGACGAGACCCCGGACCTGGTCCGTTCCTTCGGCGCCAAGAATCCCAAGGTCAGGCTCCTGAGCCGCGACCCCAGCGACCGGGGGCTGACCGCCAGCATCATGGAAGGCATCGCCGAGACCCGGACCAGCCGGTTCGTGGTCATGGACGCCGATTTCCAGCATCCCCCGGAGTCCGTCGGGGGAATGTACGACCTCCTGGAGGAGGGCGCGGACATGGCCGTCGGACGGCGGCAGGACAAGACCAGCCTGAGCTTCAGCCGCATGATGGCCTCGTGGGGCGCCAACTCTTTGGCGAGGTCCTATTTGGCTGTAATGAGGCGGCCGACCGCCGGGGACACCATGAGCGGCTTCTTCGGCGGACGGACCGATATCTGCCAAGAGGTCGTGGCCAAGCACGGCCGCAAGTTCGAGCGGACCGGTTTCAAGGTGCTGTTCGACATCCTCAAGTTCCTGCCCCGTGACACGGTGGTCAAGGAGCTGGAGTTTCAGTTCTCATCCCGGCGCGCCGGCAAATCGAAACTGTCCTCGGGCGTGATACTCTCCATCCTCAGGCAGTGCGGGCTGGCCGGGAAGGCCGCCGCTTTATGCGTGAACTTCCTGTTCATCAACATGCTGGGGCGGTACATGTCCGCCCTGTTCCTGGGCCTGAGCTTCACCTTCTCTCTGATGGGCACTTTGAACGTCGCGTACGACGACCACCTGGTGAACTCCACCATACTGGCGTTCGTGCTCGCCCTGGCCTATCTGGTCGTTGCCAACAAGTACCTGTTCTCTCACGGGAAGCGGGACCGCCTCATCATCGGGATGAAGATGGTGTTCACCGGTTTCACCGGATTCCTGATCAGCCTGTTCTTCTTCTACATGCTGTTCTCCACCAGCTATACCGTGCACACCTGGCCGATGTTCCTCGGTTTCGGCATCGCCTACCTGTGGAACACGCTGAGCAGCGTCATCCCCGAGAAGTGATCAAGGAACTATCGTCAGGCCTTTGAAGAGGGAGTGAGAGTCGTCAAGACTGAATATGGATACCCTCACGTCCTTGGTCCCGATCTCGAAATTAAGACTACCCTCGAGCCCTCGCGCGGGGACGTTCAGCCGTTCATGATAGATCGGCCCCGAAACCCACGGAGCCCCGGTTTCGAGCAGACGAGCCAAGTCCCAGGCGTACACATCCTCCATGCTGGCCAGGAATGGATGCTCGATCGGCCCCCCCATGGCCAACACCCTGCCGTTTCCCAGAGGGAACGTGGCCATGGTGGTCAGCCCCCCATCGGCCGAGATGTGCCCCAGGACCACGCCTGAACGGGAAAGCACATCATCAACGGACAAGCCGCGGACTGGGCACACTGTTCTCAGCCCCAGGCTGTGCGCGAGCGATCCTTCCGTTGCGACCCCGTCATACGTGAACTTCCCCAGGCCGATCTCGAGAGACCCCCCCTGCGCTATGAACGGAACGCATTCGGGACCGATCACGACCAGCAATCCACCGCCCTTGACCCAGTTCTCGAGCATGATGCTTTCCGTAACGTTCATCTCACTGGCTATGACCAATGTCCCGTTGCCCTCGGAGAGATACGAACCCAGGGCGCTCTCTCCGATAGCGGTCACGGTCGCGGATGAACCGATGTTCTCCAGTTCCGCTCCGAGATGGTCAACGAGGCCTTGTACGCTGGCAGGGTCGCTGTTAGGTGGCCCGCTCCTTCCGGTCATTAGCACGGTGACCTCATCCGACCGATAGTGGTCAACGGTCACCGCCACGACCGCGGAAGGATAGGGATGGGTCCAGGAAGGCATGGTGTAATCGACTGTGGCGGTTCCCTCGATCGTCGTCGCGTCCAACGAGGGAGCCTCGTGACCTCCGCCATAGACCATGCAAGCGGACGTGATGAACATGGCCGCGACGAACAGCGCGGCGATCAGCTCAGTCCTCATCGGGGCACCTCCCCGCCAACCTGCGGAACGCGCGTTCCATCAAGTCCCATTTCGAAGGGACGATGACGGTGAGAAGCACCGCGAAACCCAGACCCCCCAGGGCGCTCAGGACCAGACCCCTGGCCAACCCAGTTCCGATGAAGAAGGACCCAATACCATCATTCAATAGTTGGACCGAGGGCCAACCCGCGTACTGGGCCAGAGGATAGATGAAGACCAGACCGGACTGCAGGCTGAGCAGGTATAGCAGACCCAGGACGGATAGGGCGTACATCTTTCGGGTCATCCGCCCACCTGCCGATGAGAACAGCACCAACAGGGGGAACAACCAGATGAGGTGCTGGGGATTGGTGACGGACTGGGTCACCAGAACCGTCAATATCACGAGGATGGCGGAATAGGGGGCCCGGTCCTTGACCGGTGCCTTCCAAATGACCAGCAACGTCGCCAATACCGTCAGGGAGAACCCCAGTACAAGCAGCAGCAGGCCGAACGGGAAGCCTCCATCCGACCCGCCGCCATCTCCGGCGAGCGCTCCCAGGAATGGGGCCAAGAACCAGGCGTTCATACCACCGACCGAGGAGTACGTGCCCCTCCTGAGAACGTAATCAAGGAATGAGTTCGAGCTAAGGAGGAAAGGCAATATGGCCAGTAGGCTGATGGCCCCTCCTGCCACGAACGAGATGATCGGCCTGAACGCCTCGAGGCGCCTTCCTGCCTTGAGAGCGTTGTACAATGACACCAGCAGTATGACCCCGAAACTGATGACCAGGTAGGCCGGGAACAGTTTTAGCAGAACGCCAAGACCGAGGAAGGTCCCGCTGAGCAGGTACCTATCGTCCATGAAGCATATCACGCCGATCAATGCGAAGTAGGCGGCGAGGACGTCGAACTGCCCGTGCACAGAGCTGACGAAGATGACCAGGGGGTTTAGGAACCAGATCAAGAACGCCCTTTCCGCGGAGACCGCATCCTTTCTTGCCAGGACCGCCTGATAAAGTGTCAGACCGACCAGGACATCGCCGATGATTATCGGCAGTTTGAGCACGACGTTGAAGATGGGAGATGTGATGAACGGTACCATCATGCCGGTGGCGCGAGATACTTCTATCATCGACGGCACGAACACCCCGAAGGAGCTGGGGTCCGTGAACTGGGCGACGCCCCAGAACAGCGGGTACGACAGGATCGAGAAGAGGGGCGGATAGGTGAACAGGACGTTCCCGTAGGGACCGGTGCCGGCCAGTGTGCCGACCACCGCCCCATAGAACGGATATGCGTCGTATGGATAAGAGGTGAAGGGCGCCAGCAGCAAGCGGACCATCATGCCGATGATCAGGAACTTCAGGACCTTCGGGGAGGGAGCCATGAAACGCTTCAGATCGCCCATCGCTCCCTCGAACATACTAAACGTACCTCCCCCCAAGAATGCCGATGACCGCATGAGCGTAACCTCTCAGATACTGACGGAAGGACCCTTTGGTCTTCTGAATGCCCATGAGAAAGAAATAGTATGGCAGTAGGATGAAGGTCTGCCCTATGAAACAGGTAACGAAGCGCAGACCGCTCTTCCTCTTGCGTACCATCATGAGCATGTTCCTGGCATAGTAATAGGAACGATAGGGCGTCATCAGGTTGGACCCCGAGACCCCCGTGGAGATCGACACCTTGTGCTCGGCCACGGCACCGGGAACCAGCCAGACCCCGTACCCACCTTCCTTAGCCCTCAGACAGAAGTCTAGGTCCTCGGTGTATATCTCGAAGTCCTCATCAAAAAGGCCGATGTCGCTGAATACCTGGGACCGGACAAGCATCGCGCATCCGGTTATGAACCCGACCTCCCGATCCTGATCCCCGCCATCGTCCTTTCGGTCCATAAGAGGATGCGTGGACAGTCCGAGGAGGTGATTGAAGTGACCACCGTTGAACCACATCACATCCGTTCCGTAATAGAAGATCTTGGGACCGACCACCCCGGCCTGAGGGTGACCCTCCATCGCATCCAGCAGCTTCCTCATCATCCCAGGCCTGGCCTTGGCGTCGTTGTTGATCAACAGGATGTGACTGGCACCGTGTTCCAACGCTCGCTTGATCCCTTGGTTGGCACCTCTGACATACCCTAGATTGGTCCCGTTCTCGATCAATTCCAGATTTGGGAGGTGCTCTTGGAGAAGATCTGTAGATCCATCGGTGGACCCGTTATCCACGACTATGACCTGGATGCCTTGATTGCCCTCTAATAACGATTCGACACACTCCAAGGTGTCCTTTGCTCGGTTCCAATTCACCGTTACGGCGAATGGCCTGAGGGCCTGGGGCATACCGGTACGTATGGGGTCGAGCTATAAATCTAATACTCCGGGCCTTTCTTCCAAAGTATTAACTCCATGCACCATCAATTTGAAAGGGATGTCCTACAAGCAGTTCGACGTGTACGTGCAGGACCGCCCGGGGGAGGTCTCCCGGGTGGCGGAGGCCCTGGCCCGGAACGCCGTCAACATCCGCGGGATAGCCACGGACGTAGGCGGGGGAAAGCCGAGGGTGCACATAATCACCGACGACGACAACAGCGCCCGCAGCGCCTTGAAGGCGGCGCAGCTGGAGTTCCTGGAGCATGAGGTCATCGTGGTCTCCATGGCCGACAAGCCCGGTGAACTGGCCAAGATCACCAAGAAGCTGGCCAGGGGCGGCGTCAACATCAACTCCCTTTTCATGCTGGGTCCCATGACCCCCCTGGAAGAGGTGGCAATGACCGTGGACCGCATGGAAGAGGCCAAGCGGCTGCTCGATTTCTCTTAGGCCCGGCGTCTTAGCCGGGACCTTTCCAGCCCCTTGAAGGAGATCACCACGATCGCCAACAGGATCAGCGAGCCTCCCATGATGGTGATCAGGTCCGGCCTTTCCCCGAGCAGAAGGAAGGAGAAGAACAGCCCGAACACCATCTCCACCAGCAGTATTATCGAGGTGGTGGTGGCCCCCAGGGACTTGAGGCCGACGTTGTACAGCATGAACGCCACGGTGGTGCAGAATATGCCGGAGTACAGCGCCAGCGATATGCCGCCCGCGCCGACCGAGTGGTCAGCAGTCATGAAAAGTCCGATGGGGACCGCGAACACCGCGGTGAGCAGTATCATGGCCGAAGTGAAGTGGACCAGCTCGTAGCCCTTCCTCAGCTCCTTGGTGGTGAACACGATGTACATGGCCCAGGCCACCCCGGCGGTGAAGACCAGCATATCGCCGATGAGGCTTCCCCCGCCCAGGTTCGAGAGGTCGCCCTTGGTGGCGATCAGCGCCACGCCGGACATGCCCAGGACCAGTCCGGCCACCGTCCTGCGGTTGAGATGTTCCTTGAGGATGACGGCCGCCAGCACCGCCACGATGACCACGTTGATGTCCACCAGCAGCACGGTGTTGCTGGCGGTGGTGTACGTCAAACCCACATTCTGCAGCAGCAGGCCCGCGGCGTTGAGGAAGGCTATGCCCCAGACGGCCTTGCTCCTGAATATGGAATAATCGAACTTGTAGAGGAAGAAAACAGGAAGGATGGAGACGGCGGAGATCAGCGAGCGCAGGGCGGAGAACAGATAGGGGTCCGTGCCCTCCACGGCCAGCTTGCCGGCCACGAACGAGGTGCCCCAGATCATTCCTGCCAGCAAAAGCAGGGCTCGGGTTTTAAGGGGTGCCTCGACCATGTTCGCCCTTTATCCCGTCCGAATATTTATCTCAGATGGAGGACCCAGCCTCGACCTGTGCGCCCACTAGGACCTTTCCCTTGGACACCGTCGCCCCGTCGCCGAGGACGCAGTCGCTAAGCGATGCCCCGTCGCCGATCACGCACCCTTCGCCGATCACGCACCCATTCAGCGAGGCGTTCACGCCCACCTCCACCCGGTCCAGCAGCAGGCTCCTCTCCACCGTTCCATGCAGGACGCAGTTACGGCCCACTGCGCTGTCGATGATTACCGCTCCCCGGACGCTCACCCCCGGCCCGAAATGACAGCTCCCCAGGACCTTGGCCCCGGAAGGCGGCGGGGTCGGAGGTCGGCGGGAGGCCATGTCCATGTTTGCCAGGTACAGGTCGGAGGGACGCCCGATGTCCTTCCAGTAGCCCTTCAGCGGCTCCGCGTACAACCCTCTTCCCTTCTCCAGCATGTCCATGTACAGGTTCTTCGAGAAGTCGTACTTGGTGGCTGGGGGTATCATCTTGAGCACCTCCGGCTCCAGGACGTAGGTCCCGGCGTTGATCACCCTGGAGAAGACCTCCTCGGTGCGCGGCTTCTCCTTGAACCTCTCTATCCTTCCCTCGGCGGAAACGCCGACGATCCCGAACTGCTCCGGCCGTTCCACCTCGGTCAGCCCCATGGTGGCCTCCGCCCCCTTGCGGAAATGGAAATCGATCAGGTCGCCCAGGTCCGCGTCCGTGAGCGTGTCGCCGCTGCCGACCACGAACGTTCCGTCCAGGCGGTCCTCCAGCAGCTTGACCGCCCCGGCGGTGCCCATTGGTTCCCTCTCAAAGGCCATCTCGATGTCCACGCCGAAGCGTTCGCCCTTCCCCAGGGCCGTGCGGATGTCCTCGGAGCGGTAGCCGCAGGCGATGATGACCTGCTGCACACCGGCGTCGGCCAGCGATCGGATGACATATTCGATGCAGGGCACCCCCAGCACCGGCAGCAACGGCTTCGGACGGGTGGTGGTTAACGGGCGCAGCCTGGTGCCCTCCCCTCCGGCCAGAATCACCGCCTGCCTCACCCTGGGCATCTCAGTTACCCCGCTCGAACACCCTGATCACGTTGCGGTCCTTCTTGGCGCCGATCGCCGTCGCCACGGGATGGCACTTGCTGCGCAGGAGATGGGCTATCGGCTTGATGTCCGTCCCGGAGAGGGCCTCGAAGTTGGCCATGCCCTTGGCGATGACCAGGTCGGCCCTGCGGAAGGCTTCCTGAAGCTCCCGCGGCGCCCGGTCCAGGTCCAGGCCGACCGCGAACACACCGGTGGTCAGACACTCGTCCATGACCTTGTCCGCGCCGCTGATCGACAGGTCCTCCCAGGTGGCGTCCGAGATGATCGGCTCGCCCTTGACCACGCCGGTCACCCTCAGCCCCATTCGTTTAAGCTCCCTGAGCAGGGGCAGGTCCATGACTATCTCGCCGCAGTTGTCGAAGAGGTAGACGACCTGCTTGGCCTCCCGTAAAAGGGACCGCAGCCGCTCCACGTCGTTCGGCTCTGGCTCCTCCGACACCAGCTTGTCAAAGAGATGCATAAGCTCCTGGGGATGCTCGTAACCGCCGATGCCGAAGTCCATAACGTTGCCGGCGATGGCCACCAGGCAGGCGGTCTTCAGGCGGTCCTCGGAGCTCTCTACCAGCTCCTCGGCTCGGGGGAGAAGCGAGAAGGCCACCCGGTTCGCCTCCGCCTTGAGGGCGACGTAAGGGTCGTCGACCTCCAAAATATCGTAGCAGAGCCGGTGGACCTTGGTGGACAAGGCCGCCGAGTTCATGCCCGGCCTCCACTCCTGCGCGACCAGACGCAGACATGAGGACATGACCTGCTCCTCCCTGGACGGATCGACCAGCCTGGTCTGGAACAATATGCGGCGCAATAGGCAGGGGGCGCACTCGGCGGAGAAATCCATGAGCGGGAGAAGTGAGGATGCGCTATTATTCCTTTCGTCGCCCGATGCAAACTTAATATCCAGAGAACAGATTCGACCTTGATACCTATGGCAGAGTCCGTTCTCCTCCGCGTGGCGAAGGCCCAATCCCAGACCGAGGTGGGCCTGGGCCGGGCCAGACTTGACATGAAGACCCGCAAGGAGCTGGGCGTCGACGTCGGCCAGATCGTGGAGATCACCGGCAAGAAGATGACCGTGGCCAAGGTCTTCCGCGCCCAGCAGGAGGACGAGGGGAAGGACATCATCCGCATCGACGGGGTGCTGCGCTCCAACGCCGGCGTCTCCATCGGCGAGAGGGTCACCGTCACCCGGGCAGACCCCCAGCTGGCCAGCAAGGTGGTGCTGGCACCGGCCATATCGCAGAAGAAGAGGGTGAGCACGGTCAGCTTCGGCCCGGGGACGGACGAGCTGGTGCGCAAGGGATTGCTCGGACGCCCCCTGGTCAAGGGCGACGAGATCATGATCCCCAACATGGCCTGGGGGGTGAGCCCCGCCCCCTACATGGTGGCGTCCACCGTACCCAGCGGAGTGGTCACCGTCGCCGAGCACACCGAGATGGTGGTGAGGTCCGAGGCCACCGAGGAGAAGGACACCTTCGTCCCCAGCATCACCTACGACGACATAGGCGGACTGGACGAGGTGCTGCAGCGCATCAGGGAGATGATTGAGCTGCCGCTCAAACATCCGGAGCTGTTCGACCGCCTGGGCATAGACGCCCCCAAGGGCGTGCTGCTGTACGGACCGCCGGGGACCGGGAAGACGCTATTGGCCAAGGCCGTGGCCAATGAATCGGGCGCGTCCTTCTACTCCATACTGGGGCCGGAGATAATGTCCAAATGGTACGGGGGCAGCGAGGAGAACTTGCGCGAAAAGTTCGACGAGGCGGCCAAGAACGCCCCGTCCATCGTGTTCATCGACGAGATAGATTCCATCGCCCCCAAGCGGGACGACTCGATCCATGAGGCGGAGCGCCGGGTGGTGGCCCAGCTGCTGACGCTCATGGACGGCATGTCCGACCGGGGGCAGGTGATCGTCATCGGCGCCACCAACCGCCAGGATGCGCTGGACCCCGCCCTGCGCCGGCCTGGACGGTTCGACAGGGAGATCGAGGTGGGGGTGCCGTCCTTCCAGGGAAGGAAGGAGATCCTGCAGATCCACACCCGCGGCATGCCGCTGGACGAGAGCGTCAGCCTGGACCAGTACGCCCATGTGACCCACGGCTTCGCCGGGGCGGACCTTTCCGCTTTGGCGAGGGAGGCGGCCATGAAGTGCCTGGGGAGGTTCGTGCCCAACATGGACCTGGACAGCGCCATCCCCCAGGACGTCCTGGCCCAGATGAAGGTCACCGCCGACGACTTCAACGCGGCGCTCAAGGAGATCGAGCCTTCGGCCATGCGCGAGGTGATGGTCGAGGTGCCCAACATAGGCTGGAGCGACGTGGGGGGCCTGGAGGAGGTCAAGAGGCAGCTCAAGGAGGTGGTGGAGATGCCCATGGACAACCCCGACGCCTTCAAGAGGATGGGCATCCGGCCGTCCCAGGGCGTGCTGCTGTACGGACCGCCGGGAACCGGGAAGACGCTATTGGCCAAGGCCGTGGCCAACGAGTCCAACGCCAACTTCATCAGCATCAAGGGCCCGGAGATCATGTCCAAGTGGTACGGGGAGAGCGAGCGGGCCCTGCGGGAGATATTCAAGAAGGCAAGGCAGGTGGCCCCGTCCATCGTCTTCCTTGACGAGATCGACGCCATCGCCCCCCGCCGGGGGGTGTACGAGGGGTCGAAGGGATACGACACCCTGGTCAACCAGCTGCTGACGTCGCTTGATGGCCTAACGGCCAGGGAAGGCGTCACGGTCATAGCCGCCACCAACCGACCGGACATCATCGATCAGGCGTTGCTCAGACCGGGGCGCTTCGACCGCCTGATATTCGTCCCGGTCCCGGACGCCCCGGCCCGGAGGGCCATCCTCCAGGTGCACACCAGGGTCATGCCGTTGAAGGACGTCAACGTGGAGGAGCTCGTCTCCAGGACCGAGGGGTTCGTCGGCGCTGACCTGGAGAACCTGTGTCGGGAGGCGGCCATGGCCGCCCTGCGGGAGGACCGCGACACCGCGGCGGTGGAGATGAGGCACTTCGAGGCGTCCCTGAAGTCGGTCCGGCCGTCGGTGGACAAGGAGTCCGCCAAGCATTACGATCTGTTGAGCAAGAACATTCACAAGGCCCGGGGCGGCATGGACGACCTGGGGATATTCAGGTAGGTGTTGGAATGGTCAAAGTGTTGAAGCCCAAGGGCCAGGTAAAGAAAGTAGAGGAGAAGGAGAGGCCGGCCAAGCCCCAGGCGAAGGCCCCGCTGAAGAAGAAGACGCAGTTCGACCAGAGGGAGGAGAGCCTGCGCACCCTCGCCCAGTTCTACCTGGGGGAGATGGACCTCAAGATGCGCATGCGGCAGATGACCATCGCCTCCGGCACGGAGCCGCCGGAGTGGATGGCCACCCTGGAGATACTCAAGGACAGCATCATCAAGACCGAGCATCCCGACCTCAAGCTCAAGATGTACCAGGGAATAGTGGACCTGCTGGCCAAGGTGGGTCAGCAGGAGGACCTGTTCATAATTCAGCAGGTCATCGCCCGCTACAACCTCAAATCGTTCAAGGACATGGGGTTCGAGAAGGTGGAGGTCGAGGTGGCCAAGGACGCCTGCCCGGTGTGCAGGAAGATGGCCGGGAAGAGGTTCAGGATCGAGGAGGCCATGGAGAGCATGCCCATCCCCTGCCACGATTGCACCACCGAGGTCGACGAGGTGAAAGGGTACTGCAGATGCCGCTACTTCGCGGTGTTCTGAGATGCCCAGACAAACATTCTATAAATCTATAAATAGGCTCAATCTCATGCGATAGTTAATCGGACCATCTGTTTGGGGTGCGCAAATGAGGAAGTTCATAACCGAGCTGAAGGGGAAGACGGTCATGACCAACGACGGTCAGATCCTGGGCATGATAGACAACTTCGTGGTCGACACCGTCACCGGGGAGATCAACCACGTCCTGGTGGTCCCTGCCGAGGAGATCGACAGCCGCCTGTTCCGCACTGACAGCCACGGCCGTCTGGTGCTCCCGTTCAGCGAGATGAAGGATGTTCGTGACGTGGTGGTCATGAGCATCTCCCGCTAGGGAGCGAAAAACCTTTCTTTTCTCATCATTGTTCTCTTTCAGCTTTCGCTTTCCATCCTCACTTCTTGGCCAACACCTTGGTGCGGTCCACCCCGGTCTGCGCCTCGCGGAAACCGGGGCTCTTGGTCAGGGCGTCCTGGTACAGGCTCAGCGCCCATTTGTACTGCTTCTCGCTCTCCGCGATCACGCCCAGCATGTACAGGACGTCCGCGCTCTCCTCCATCTTCAGGGCGGAGGTCAGGCTTTCCTTTGCCGAGCTTGTATCGCCCAGCGCCATCTGCACGTTGCTCAGGTTGAGCAGGTACTCCGGGCGGCGGTCCTCGTCGGCGGCGGCCTTGAAGACCTCCACGGCCTCCTCGTACTTCCCGGCGGCGAACAGCGTGCACCCGATGTTGTTCATGGCGTCCGAGTGATGCGGATCAACTTCCAGAGCCAGCTTCATCAGGTGTATCGCCTGGTCGTAATCGTACTCGCCCATGAAGCGCATGCAGACCCCCAGGTTGCTCAATCCCTCCGGATAGGCGGGGAACTCGGAGATCAGCGACTTCAGGAGCTTGGACGCCTCCCGGTACCTTGCCAGGCGGACCAGGGCCAAGGACTTGGAGAGCCGCAGGGGCAGTCCCCCCTTCTTCACGTCCATGCGCGCCAGCTCGTTGTACCTCTGCCTTTCCAATAGCTCCAGGGCATGGCGGGAACAGGATTCCTGGCAGTCCAGGGACTGCAGCAGTTTGCCTCCGTCCCCGCCGTAGCGGTGGAACATGGCCTCCAGGTCCAACGAGGTCCGTGCGTCTCCCGGGGAGTGCCTCAGCGCCTCCTTCAGCGCCTCGGCCGCCTCCTCCCCCCGGTTGAGGGAGATGAGCGCCCGGGCCTTCAGCCTGAGCAGCTCGATGTCCGGCCCTTCCTTGAGCGCCTGGTCGCATATCTCCACGGCCTTGCCGTACTCCTTCCCGGCCAGCAGCAGAGCGGCCTCCTGCCTCGACCGCTCCTCCGGTTCGGCGGAGAGTGGGGGCAGGCGCACCTCATACGGCCATTCCGGCGCGACCGGGGCCTCTGGCTCGAACGACCCCGCATCCCCGGAAGCCTCCTTGTCCTCGCTCGGTCCCTTCAAGGTGGCGGTGAGATCGACCGGCGGTTCGACGGCCAGTGGTCCGCTCTGGAACTGGACCGGAAGGGCCTTGGGCACCTCTTCCAGCATTCCGGGTTCCTCCTTGACCGCCAGCGCGATCTCCGCCGGCAGTTCGGCCGGGGGCAGCGGCTCCGGTACCTTTTCCAGGGAGACCTCGTCCTCCCTTACCTGCAGGGACACGTCCTGCGACAGCTCGGCGGGAAGCCTTTCGCCCACCTGTTCCAATGCCACGTTCTCCGATGCCGCCTGCCCGGACCCCTCCTCCGGGACGGTCTCCTCGGGCGGGACCTGGGGTTCGGCCTCGGGTACCGTGGCCTCGGACTCGGCGCCCTCCTGGGCGGGCTCCGGCCCCTCATCCGCGCGGACCTGCGCGGCCAGCTCGTCCCTTTCCCGCCGCACCTGCTCCAGCTCCGGCTCCAGGGTCAGCGCCCGATCGAACGCGGTCAGCGCGTCCTCGTTCTCGCCGTTGGCCTTGAGGCAGGCACCCAGGTGGGCCCAGATGTCCGCGCGCGAATCGACCAGGCGCAGCACGTCCTTCCATCCTTCAACGGCGCCGGGCATGTCCCCCCGCTCCTCGCGCATCCGGGCCAGGTTGATCAGGGGGTCCTCGAACTCCGAGTCGAGGGCGTGGGCCTTCTCGAAGGACGCCTGCGCTTCCAGCAGCTTCCCCATGCCCTTGAGCGCCAGTCCGCGGTTGTTCCAGCCGCGGGGCTCCTGGGGGTAATGGTGAACGATGTCGTTGAAGACCTTCAAGGACCATTCCAGACGGCCCATCTCGTACAGCGTCGCGCCCTTGTTCAGCATGGCCGGGGCGTGGGCGGGGTTTATCCTAAGCACGTTATCGTAGGCGGCCAGCTCCCTCTCCCGATCGCCAAGCTGATCCTGTATCAGGGCGATGGTGAACCAGGTGCCGGCGTCCCCCGGACGAAGTTCGGCGGCCTTGTTGGCCGCGGCCAACGCGTCGGCACCCCTTCCCATCTCCAGAAGATAGCTGGCCTTCTTCAGCCAGATGGAATCGTTCAGCGGCTTGATCTGCAGGGCTTGGTCCAATACTCGCACCGCACCGGAGCGGTCCCCCTTCCTCCGCCTCTGTTCCGCCTCCTCCAGTAGCTCCTCGAGCTTGCAGACGGACGGAAGACAGGGTTCGCCGCGGTCCTCCAGGACCTTGAGGTCCTCCTTGACCGTGAGCTGCTCGTCCAGACCGTACTTCTGCAGGAGATTGACGAAGCGGCCGGCGTCGGCGAAGGACACCTCCTCCTTCTCCAGGAGGTTCAAGGTGCCGGGGTCCAGCTCCTGCAAGGACATGAACACCGGGACCCGTCCGTCGGACTTGGCGTCCTCCACCAGCGAACGGACGACAAGCTCGGGGTCGGCGAAGCCGGTCCGCGACGCTATCACCAGGTAGGGCACCTCTCCCTGCCCGTGGATCACCAGGGCCCCGTGCTGCTCCCTTGCTGATTGTACGCGGACGCCCATGCCGCCCATCAGGGAGATCATGAGGTCCCGGTACTCCTGGGCGCCGAGGGAGCGCACCGCCTCCAGCAGCCGCTGCCTCTCGTTCTGGTCCAGCTTCTCGGAGAGGTCGGTCACGGGCATCCCCTCCTCAGGCGCAGGATGGACTCCTGCAGGTCGTCGGTCATTGCCACCGTCTCCGCAGCCTCGTCCTCCCGCCCCATATCCCAATAGGCCTTGGCCAGCTGCAGCCTTGTGCCATCGTCCGTCGCGGCCGCCTTGAGCTCTTCGAGCGCCTCGGTGTCGCCTCCCCATATCCTGAGCATGGCGGTATTGGCCTGGGATATGGAAGCCAGTTCGGGCACCGCCGCGGCCCGGCGGTACAAAATCAATGCACGGGCGGCCCTATCCCTGAAAATCTCCGTCCGGAGCTCGTCGCCCAGTGGCAGCCGGGATACGTCCCTGGCGCTCAGGGCCAGCAGGTTGCCCAGGCGCAACAGCGCCCGGCCCCCTCGCTCACCCTGAAGATCCATCTGGTCCGGGACGCTCAGCAGCTCCTTGACCTTGGGGCGCATCGGCAGATGCTCGTCCCCCATGAGATGAAGCCCGACGCCCATTCCGGCCAGGTAGTGATCCAGCACCGTCGGAAGGTGGGAGCGGTCCTCGGCCTGCAGCGTCCTTTCCACCAGGAGATAGGGGTCGCTGCCCTTCCGCAGGAGCACCTCGCCCTGGGAGCTGGGGCCCACCCGCAGGCAGGCGCTCCGGATGCCCAGGGAACGCAGGTCGGACCGGGGGTCCACCGACCAATCCCGCAGGAAGAGCTCGTCTTTAACCATCTCAACGCAAGCCGGACAGACCATGGCCCCTTCGGTCGAAGCGGCGCCGCAGAACGTGCATACCATACGCATCCCCGGGGGGATATAGGTCGTCGGGGATTAATCCTTGTCGCTGGCAAGGCGTTTTTCCATGTGCGGGAGCGCCCTCTCGTAGCCCCGGGAGGCGTAATAGCCGCGGACACCGACGCCGCTGGTGACCTTGATCGAGGAATATCCGTCCTTGGACGCCGATCCCTCCGCCAGGGCCAGCAATCTTCCCCCCAGTCCCTGGTGCTGCCACTCCCCGTCCCTTTCGCCGAGACGGGCCATGCGCCCGAACACCTTCAGCTCCCGTATCAGGGCCGTATTCCCGTCAGGCTTCCGCAGGCGGACGTATCCGGCCAGGGCGTTGTTGTCCAGCACCAGCGAGATGAACTCCTCCCTTCCCCCCGATGCCTCGTACGATATGACCCTGGGGACCAGTTCCCGGGGGTCGATCTCGCTTATCCCTAGCAGCCCCACCTCCCGGCAGCGTATGCAGCGGCATCCCTGGCCCTGTAGTGCCAGAAGCTCCTTCACCAGCTCGCGGAGGTGCCCCTTGTCCACCCCCGCTTCGATCAAGGGCACCGGGATGTCCCTCTGGATGCGCTGTATCCGCACGTACTCGGGCACCAGCTTCTTCATCTCCGCTATCACGTGCACGGCCTGGTCGGTGTTGTACGGTACGTACTTCCCGGCGCTCCAGTCCTCGTACAGCTTGGTCCCCTTGACCACCAGGGTCGGGTAGATCTTGATCATGTCCGGCCGGAACCGAGGATCGCTGAAGATCTGGCGGAACGATTCGACGTCCTTCTCCGGACCGGACCCCGGCAGGCCGGGCATCACGTGGTAGCAGACCTTGAGGCCCAGGTCCTTGGCTATGCGGGTGGCCTCGGCCACCTCCGCCACCCCGTGCCCGCGGTTGACCGAGGCAAGGATGTCATCGTCCAGTATCTGGACGCCCAGCTCGACCCTGGTCGCCCCCAGGCGCATGCATTCCCTGGCGACCTCCTCAGTGAAGGCGTCCGGCCTGGTCTCCACGGTCATTCCGATCACGCGGTGCTCCGCCCCCTCGTTCAGCAGGTGCGCGGATTCCAGGCTCAGCGAGTCGGACCCGTTGAAGGCGTCGAAGCAGCGCTTGACGAACCATTCCCGGTACTCCTCCGGGCGGGAGGTGAAGGTCCCGCCCATGATTATCAGGTCGACCTTGTCTGTGTGATGTCCAATCGTCGACAGCTGGTTTATGCGGGACAGTACCTGCCGGAAAGGATCGAAATCGTTGTCCGCCGCCCGCCTGGCCGCCGGTTCCTTCCCGGTGTAGGATTGCGGGGAATTGTTCTCCACGCCGCCGGGGCAGTAGGTGCATTTGCCGTGCGGGCAAGGCGCCGGCGAGGTCATCACCGCCACCACTGCCACCCCGCTCAACGTACGGACGGGCTTTCGCCGCAGTATCTCCAGCACCTCGGGCAGCCGGTCCTTGGGGACGAGCGCGAGCGTCTCCGAGTTCTTGGGGACCCCGGGAAGGCCGTACTCGCCGGCCAACTTGACCTTCCTACGCTGCAGCTGGTCCTTGTCGGCGATCTCCCCGGAGAGGAGAAGGCGAATGATGTGCTGATGATACTCCTGGCGGCGGTCCATCTGATTACGGTCCTGGGTCATCAGCCGAAGTAGACCCCGTTCTCCTTGGGGCGCTCGTCCTTCTCCTCCTTGGAGTCGAGGATGTCCAGATAGATTATGGAGCGGGACGGGACGACCCGCAGGGAGCCGGACTCCAGGCGCATGGTCAGAGCGACATCGCTCCCGTACTGCAGGTAACCCACGAACTCCCCTTCCATCTCCAGGGTCGAACCTCCCCCGGTCCCTATGAACAGATGGTATCGGGAGCCCTTGGTCAGCTTGGTGGGGTACTTCTCGTCCATGCCTATTCCTCCTTGGCCAGGCGCTGCAGGTGCTCCACGGTGCGACGGTACGATTGCATGGCCATGTCCACGTTGGCCTCGGTGAAGCTCCAGGCCTTGCCCAGATCCCCGTACCTTATGCGGTATCCCTTCTTCCTCTGCCCGCCCACGTCTATGGAGACGTCCTCCAGGACATCGATGGCCTTGAGCTTGTTGAGATGGCGGTAGACGGTGGGCTTGGTGGTACTTAAGTACGCTGAGAGCTCCTCGACGGCCCACACGCGGTTAAGGTTCCCCAGGAAGCACTCGGTGAAGAGGCGGTAAGGGATGCTTTCCTGGATATTGTCAACGTCCGTCTTGGGATCGTACCCCTTGGAGATGTAACCGATCTGCTTCAGGAACTCCAGGGAGGCCTCCTTGAGGTCCTCGATGGGGGTGAGAGGGGTGTTGCTTACCACGTTCAGCTCGAACATAATATCAGTGGATGCAATAAGATGCTCGAGGTATTAAGAATTTGTAAACTTGCTTCCTTAAAAATTAATCCACCGTGCCTAAAATTGCGCGATCGCCCGCTGATCCCGACTTAACGGGGTACAGTTGGGCAATATGGCTAATATTTTGTACAAATAGGATTAATTTTTCCTTAATAGACAAAAACGCTTTATACCATTCCTCGATTTTAATCGTTCAGGTGACTTTCAAATGGACAAGAAGATTGCCATCATCGCCGTCGCCGTCGTGGCCATCGTCATCATCGCCGCCTTCGCCGTGACGATGATGAACGATGACTCGGATGACGACACCATTTACTGGCTGGCTGTGCCCCCGGTCAACCAGAAGGACCAGATCGCCCAAGGGCTGATCGATGGGGGAGTCAGCTGGGAGCCTTACTGCTCCGATTCCATCCTTTCCGGCGATGCCCACGCCTTGCTGTGGTCCGGGGAGTTCTGGCCGAACCACCCATGCTGCATCATAGCGGCCAACGCCGACTTCGCCGAGGACCATCCGGAGCTGGTGACCAGGACCATCGCCGCCCATGTGGAGGCCACCGACTGGATCCTTGAGACCATCGAGAACAAGGACACCGAGCCGGACAACTACACCCTCCTGCTGGAGATGGGCGCGGCGTTCAGCGGACGCAACACCACCGTGGTGGCCGCGTCCCTGGAGCACATGACCCTGCTCTATGAGATCAACGAGCAGTTCAAGGACTACCTGGTCAACTTCACCGAGGACTTCATCGATCTGGAGCAGACCAGTGATGCCGCGGTCACCGCCCGCGGGTACTCGTCGGTCGAGGACTTCGTCGACACCTTCGTCGACGACAGCTATCTGGAGACCGCCGCCACGCTGAACAAGAGCGACAGCATCGTGGGGACCGTACGCCTGGGCTACCTGCAGGGAGACCTGCATCAGTTCGCCAGGGTGGTGGCCACCAACGTGACCATGTGGGAAGGCACCGCCTATGAGGGAAAGAACCTGTTCGCCCAATGGGGCGTGGAGGTCACCTCCCCATCGCCCTACGCCAACGGCCCGGCCGTAATGCTGGCCTTTGACACGGACGTCATAGACATGGGTTACCTAGGTTCTCCCCCGGCGATCGTCAAGCACCTGAACGTGAACACCGCCAACAGCGACATCAGGATCGTGGCCCAGGTCAACGTGGAAGGCTCCGCCATAGTCGTGAACGCGGACATCCAGACCATCGAGGACCTCGGCGGCAAGACCCTGGGAACCCCTGGCCCGGCCTCCATTCAGCACCTCATGCTGCTGGCATTCGCCGAGGAGTACGGCTTCAAGATAAAGCTGTCTGGCACATAGGAAACCCCACCAAACCTTTTTATTTCTTTAATCTTGTGAGGAACGCCATATGACCGAGGAGAAGGTTGATCGCCTTGAAGATGTGAAGGAGCTTCTGAACAAGCCCCTCATCAAGAACTCCATCGTCACGGCGATATCCCTCGGCATGTTCATCCTGACCTGGTGGGCCGTGGCCATAGTGGCCAACATGGTCTACATCCCTACGCCCTGGGCGGCCTTGGAGGCGCTGGTCCGCTCCTTCCTGGAGGTCGATCCGAACATGGGCATAACCATGTGGCAGAACATCTACGCTTCGTTGCGGCGCTTCGTTCTGGGGTTCGTCCTGGCGCTGGCCCTGGCCATACCTTTGGGCCTGGCCATGGGGTACTCCAAGATATTCGAGCTGCTGGCCAAGCCGGTGGTCGAGGTCTTCCGCCCCATACCTCCTATCGCCTGGGTGCCGCTGTTCATCCTGGTGTTCGCATACTTCTGGGGACCGATAATGGTCATATTCGTGGGAGTGCTGTTCCCGCTGCTGTCCAACATCTACTTCGGGGTCAAGAGCGTGGACCCCATACTGCTTGACGCCGCCCGGACCCAGGGCGCATCCCGCCTACAGATATTCACCAAGGTGGTCTTCCCGTACACCATCCCCTTCCTGATGACCGGCATACGCATCGGAATGGGCATCGGCTGGATGTGCATCGTGGCGGCGGAGATGATCGGCGTGCAGGGCGGCGGGCTCGGATACTACATCCTGACCCAGGCCCTTACCCTGGGGCTGTATGACCGGATGTTCGCCGGGATGATCGTGGTGGCCATACTCGGGCTGCTGACCACCGGCATAATGCAGTACCTGGAGAACGTCACCAACCGCAGGATGGGGATACGATGATACTGGAGATCAGGGACCTGATGAAGTCGTTCCCCAAGAAGAAGGGGGAGATGGTGGCCATCGCCGATTTCGACCTGGACGTGGAGGAGGGAGAGTTCGTCTGCATCCTCGGACCGTCCGGCTGCGGTAAGACCACCATCCTGAGGATCATCGCCGGGCTGGAGACCCAGACCCGCGGTAAGATCCTGCTCAACGGCAAGGAGATATCCGGACCCGGTTCCGACCGCGGAATGGTGTTCCAGGAGTTCGCCCTGTTTCCGTGGAGAACGGTGCGCAGGAACGTCGAGTTCGGGCTGGAGCTCAAGGGGGTACCTCCCGAGGAACGCCGGGAACGCACCCAGAAGTTCATCGAACTGGTCGGTCTGAATGGTTTTGAGGACTACCATCCCTATCAGCTTTCAGGGGGAATGAAGCAGAGGGTGGGCATCGCGCGCGCCCTGGCCAACCAGCCGGCGATCCTGCTCATGGACGAGCCCTTCGGCGCGTTGGACGCCCAGACCCGCAATCTGATGCAGAAGGAGCTGCTGCGCATCTGGAGCGAGACCAGGAAGACCGTCATCTTCATCACCCACTCGGTGGACGAGGCCCTGTTCCTGGCGGACCGCATAGTGGTCATGACCGCCCGGCCCAGCAGCATCGGTCAGATACACGAGGTCAAGTGGCCGAGGCCGCGGGACCGCGCCTCCCCGGAGTTCGCCGCCCTCAGAAAACAGATCCTGGCCCAGCTGGAGAGCATGGTCAAGGTCGAGGAATGATCAGAGCACCTTCGACGCGGCTATCTCTATCGCCCGCAGCATGCTGTCCTTCGGCACCACCACTGAGACGGGTACCCTGACTATCTGCTCCACGGTGGGCGCCACGATCGGCGCGCAGACCAACGCCAAGGCTCCGTCCCTCTCGGCCTTCACGGCGGCGATGATGGCGTCCTCCATGGTGTTGGCCGGATACTCCTTCACTCGCACGTTCCTCTCGCCCACCTTCATCATCCGCTCCTCTATGCGGTTGAGCACAGGGCGGCTGGCGATGACGGCGATGAACTCGCCGCCGGGGTTGGTGTCCAGTTTCCTGACGCCCTTGATCACCGCGCGAACGGTGCGCAGGTTGGGCTCGCGCTGTTCCTGCAGTATCTTGTAGATGGTGCTCGGTGAGAGGCCGGTCCTCTCGCAGAACTCGGGAACGGAGATCTTCAGCTCCTCCTCCAGAATATGACGGAGGGCTTCCCGGAACCCCTCCTCGCTCCGGAGTATCCCGGAGACCAGCTCTTCCACCATGCTCATCGGCTCACTCCTTTTCCTTCCTGACGTAGGCGGCGGCGGAGAGCCCGGCCACGCATCCTTCCCCGACCGCCTTGGCAAGCTGCCAGGGAAGCCCGGTCACGTCTCCGCAGGCGAAGACGCCCGGGGTATCGGTGGCGCAGTGACGGTTCACCGCTATGTAGCCGTTCTCGTCCGGGAAGATGTTGACCTCCATGGCCAGGTCGGCGACGCCTTTCGCGCCGAGCTCGATGAAGACCCCGTCGAGCACGAGGTCGCGGCCGTTGTCCAAGAGCATGCCGCGGACGACCTGGTCGCCGTGGATCTTGCTCGGCCAGGCCTGGACCATCTCTATGTCGGTGCCTTTGACCTTATCCATCAGCTCCGGGGAGGCCTTGAACTCCTTGGCCACCCAGTAGACCTTGGAGGCGTACTCGCGGAGAAGCAGGGCCGCGGAGGCGGCCATGCTGGCGTCCCCCAGTACGGCCACCGTCTTCTTCTTGAAGAAGTTGCAGTCGCAGGTGGCGCAGTACGAAACGCCCAGACCGTGGTATTCCTTCTCTCCCTCCACGTTCAGCTTCTTGCGTGAGATGCCGGGCGCCAGCACGACGGCCTTGACCGTGATCTCCTTGAGCGATTCGGTCTTCAGCTTGAACGCCTCGCCTTCCATCTCGATGTTCAGGAGGTCCTCCTCCATGAGCACCGCCCCGAAACCTGCCGCCGCCTTGGCGGTTATCTCCAACATCTCCCTGCCGCTTCTCGGCTCGGTACCAAAATAGTTCTCTATCTCCGCTTTGAGCAGGGCGCTGTTGTTGACCTTGCCAAGAACGCAGACCTTGACCTTCTTGCGCGCGGCATGCAGGGCGGCCTGAAGACCGGCCGGGCCCGCTCCGATGACGGCTACATCGAACTCCATCGTTATCCCAGCCTTATCAAAATTATATGATTAAACGGTTTGGTGAAAAAGGTTTGCCGCACCCCCTCAGAGGTACTTGGAGAACTTCTGCCTCATGAAGTCCTTGTTGCCGGCGCCGACGACGCGGTCCAGCTGGGCGCCGTTCTTGAACACCAGCATGGTGGGTATGGCGGTTATGTTGAACTTCATGGGAGTGTTCTCGTTCTCGTCAGTGTTCATCTTGCCGAACTTGATCTTCCCCTGGAACTCCTCGGCGAGCTGCTCTATGATAGGCGCGAGCATGCGGCAGGGACCGCACCACGGGGCCCAGCAGTCTACGATCACCAACGGTGCGCTCTTAATGAACTCCTCGAAAGTGCTATCCTTGACCTCGGTTACTCCAGACAATTTATTCACTCCTTTTTGTTCGTTCTGCCCCATCAATGCCTCTAACTTCCGCCTCCTGATCTCGGCGAGCTCGTCCTCGGCCATCAGAAGGCCCCGTGCAATCGGTTGTGCATTGTGATTACAAAACCGTATTGAAGTTCCACCGTATATAATCTTTATCACAATCCTTCCTGGAAGGCGAAATTTCCCCTGGAATGGACGAGGTCCCCGGCCGGGGAACGGGGCTGCCCGAAGCCGAGGCCAGAGAATCCCGCTGATAATCTTTTTAATAGGGGATGGCGATATCTGACAAAGGGAGTGCCGATGTTAGAGGAGGCTTCTGAGCTCATAGGGATGCAGGTCTACACGCCCAACGGAGTGTTTCTGGGCAACGTGAACAACTTGGTCATCGACGTGGATACCCGCAAGGTAGACGGGCTCTTCATCAGCGAGTCCAACCCCCTGCTGGTGGAGGACTCCAAGGCCGTGAACGTCCCCTTCCGCTGGATCCAGGCCATCGGGGACGTCATCCTGCTGAAGTACTTCCCCAAGAGGGTCACCGCCAGGCGCCCCGCCGCCAAGCCGGCGCAGCAATAAGGCCAACATATTTTTTCTATCATTTTCATATCGTTCAACATGCCTGAGCGGAAGGTCTTCGTGGACCCGGCGGCCGTGATCATCGGCGATGTGGAGCTGGACGACGACGTATCAATATGGCCGACCGCCGTGCTGCGGGGTGACGCCAACTCCATCAGGATCGGGGCGGGGACCAACGTGCAGGAGGGCGCGGTGATCCATACCAGCCGCGATTTCCCCAGCGTCATCGGAAAGATGGTCACCGTCGGCCACGGGGCGGTGATAAACGGTGCGCAGGTCGGCGACCGTTGCATAATCGGTATCAACTCCACCATATTGGACGGGGCGATGATCGGGGACGAGTGCATCATCGGGGCGAACGCCCTGGTGACCGGATTGACGGAGATACCGCCTAGATCGGTGGTGATGGGGCTTCCCGGCAAGGTCGTGAGGCACAACGACCTCACCATCAAGGAGAGGGCGGAGAGGAGCGCCGAGAGCTACATCGAGCTCAAGAACCTGCACCTGGAGGGCCGGTTCCCCCGCCGCAAGTACTGACCGGGCGGTGGATGAGGGCATGGAGACCTTGAGATAACATGTGGAGGAGCGGGTTCCGGGGCTGGTTCTACGTGAGCGTCGGCGCGGCCTTGGTGGTCAGCATCAGGAGCGCCGATGTCTACTGGCTCCTGCTGGAACTGGGCATGGTCGCCGCGATCCTCGGACGCTATCCCCTCTTCGATCAGCCGGAGGAGCCGGAGCTGCAGCGCCCCCTGACCGTGTTCATGGTCTTCCCCTTCACGGTCTACGTGGCTTTGCACCTGCTCGACCTGGAGAAGAGCGCGTTGTCGATGTCCATTGGCACCCTGACCACCATGATGGCCTCGCTCCTGCTCAGCCTGTTCTTCATACTCATCCTGGTCAAGAGGACCGGTTTTCACATGAACTACCGCTTCGTCCTGGGATTCGCCACCGTGGCGTCCATCTCCCTGGCCTCGCTGTTCGCCTTACTAGAGACATCCTACTCCCTGATGAACGGGAACGATGTGTCCAATGAGGAGCTCATGTGGTCCCTGATCGGCATTCTGACCGGGGGCGTCATATCCGGCCTGCTGTTCAAGCGGGACATGAGGAGGATGGACTACACCGACCTTCTGGTGGTGGCTCCCGAGGAGGGAGGCGGATGAGAGCGAGGAGGGGCACATTGGCGGTGACCATCGCCTCCGAGGCCGTGGTGATCGCTCTGGGCGCCTGGGCCCATTCAGAGGGGATGAGCTACCCCCGGAACGGGGCGACACTGGGCGCCCTCATACTGGCGCTGCCGTTGCTGCTGGAGTGGGCGGGGGCCTTCAAGATGCCCCTGTTCATGCACCTGTGGGCGGCCATCGCGGTGGGGCTGCACACCTTCGGTCTGGTGATGGGATTGTACGACACCACCTGGTGGTGGGACGAGATCACCCATGCCATCTCCTCATCGATGGTGAGCATGATCGCCGCCTTGGGACTGTATCTTTTCGACTCCCATTCCGTCAAGATCAAGGTGCCCCGCTGGGCCTATCCGATGATGATCCTGACCTTCGCCTTATTCATCGGGATGGTCTGGGAGATAGCCGAGTTCACAGGCGACATGCTGGCCGACACGGGCATGCAGTATTCCGTAAGGGACACCCTTCATGACAGCTACGTGGACCTGCTGGGAGGGCTGTTCACCAGCGTGCTGTGGGTGACCTGGTTGTGGCGGGACCCCACCGGCGAGCTGGAGGCTTCGGTCCAGCCGCCCTTGGTAAGACTATTCGCCCGGATCTTCTGAGGGCGAAGGAGACCCTGGAGAGCATATATATGAGGCGTGTTATCACCGTACACGCCTGACCGTGCGGGGTGCCGCCGGCCCGTGGCCTCGGAGGAAGGTACTTGGACGTTTGGAACCCCCATATCGAGAAATTGCCCAAGGCCCAGCTGGACGCGCTCCAGCTGAAGCTTTTGAAGATTCAGACGCGCCGGATGTGGGAGTTCTCTCCGTTCTATCGCGAGCGGATGAGATCGGCCGGGGTCACCCCGGATGACATCAGGACCTTGCAGGACGTCCGCAAACTGCCTTTCATGACCAAGAAGGACCTGCGCGACGGCTATCCCGACAAGCTGATGATGCGGGACCGGGGGGACCTGCTGCGCTACCACGCCTCCTCCGGAACTACGGGAAAAGCGACCATCGTGGGTTACACCAAGAACGACCTGGAGAACTGGTCCGAGTCGTTGGCGAGGGCGATGACCTCTTTCGGCCTGGGAAAGAAGGATGTGATCCAGGTGGCCAACACCTACGGGCTGTTCTCCGGGGGATTGGGATTCCATTACGCCACGGAGAAGCTCGGCGCCACGGTCATCCCGGCATCCACCGGCAACACAGACCGCCAGCTGGAGCTGATATGCGACCTGGGCGTCACGGCCATGGCCGCCACTCCATCCTACCTCATGTACCTGGGCGAGGTCGCGGAGAAGAAGGGCATAGATATCCGCAAGGACACCAAGCTGCGCTATGGGCTTTTAGGGGGCGAACCGTGGAGCGACCGCATGCGCGACCGCATCTACGAGAGGATGGGGATCAAGGGCTTCAATTGCTTTGGCGCGAGCGAGCTCTCCGGGCCGCTGTTCATGGAATGCGCCGAGCAGGACGGCATTCACTTCTGGGGGGACCTGGCGCTGCTGGAGATCGTGGACCCCGATACGGGCGAGCCGCTGGAACCGGGGCAGAAGGGCGAGATGGTGGTCACCATGCTGCAGAAGGAGGCCTTCCCGATGATGCGCTACCGAATGGGCGACATCACCTCGATAATGGCGGAGCCGTGCCCGTGCGGTCGTGCGCACCCGCGCATAACGCGCATCCAGGGGCGCGTGGACGATATGATTATTATTCGCGGCATCAATGTGTTCCCCTCGCAGGTGGAACACTCGCTGATGCAGCATCCGGAGCTGGGCTGCGAGTTCCAGCTGGTGGTGGACCGCAAAGGCCATCTGGACACCATGCTGGTGCGCGCCGAGCTGAAACCGGAAGCGTTCACGGACAACATCATCGAGCTGAACGCCCTGCGCGAACGCATCTCCAACCGGCTGAAGAACGCTCTGAACGTCTCGGCCAACGTGGAGCTGGTGCAGCCTGGCACCCTGCCCCGTTTCGAGGGCAAGGCCAAGCGGGTGATGGACAGGAGGGAATACTGATGAGCGAGAACGACAAATACCGGATAAAGCAGCTCTCCATCTTCTCGGAGAACCGGCCTAACCGCCTGGGCGCGGTGGCCAAGGTGCTCAAGGAGGGCAAGATCAACATCCTGGGTTTCAGCATCGCCGAGGGCGCCGGGTACGGCGTCATACGCGTGCTGGTGGACAAGCCCGAGATCGCCAAGGACCTCCTGAGCAAGGACGGTTTCGTCGTGAAGTTCACCGAGGTGCTGGCGATACAGATGCAGGACACCCCCGGCGGACTGTTCGACCTTACCGACCAGATGAAGGACATCAACATCGAGTACGGCTACGGTTACCGCAATCCCCCGTTCGCGGTCCTGATCGTCCGCGTGGAGGACATCGAGCAGGGCATCAGGTCCCTGCTGGCCGGAGGCCTCAAGCTTCTGGACAACGTCACATTCCACTGATGAGAGCGGTATCTGGCTGAGGTGAGACAAATGTCCTATTGGAACCCCGTAGAGGTAATGCCGGTCCCGGAACTGAAGGCGCTGCAGCTCAAGCAGCTGAAGATGCTGGTGTACAAGCTGTACACATTCTCCCCCTTCTATCGCCAAAAGATGAAGGACGCGGGCGTCACGCCCGAGGACATCCAGGAGCTGGATGACGTTCGGAAACTTCCCTTCATGACCAAGAAGGACCTGCGCGACGGCTATCCCGACAAGCTCTTCTTGGCCAGCCCCAGGGAGGTGGTCAGGTACCATGCCTCCTCCGGCACGACGGGGAAACCGACCATCGTCGGCTACACCCAGAACGACATCGAGGCGTGGTCGGAATCGGTGGCCCGCGGGCTGGTGTCCGCCGGCGTGGGCACGGACGACGTTTTGCAGGTCTGCTACACCTACGGGCTGTTCTCCGGTGGCCTCGGTCTGCATTACGGCGCGGAGAAGGTCGGCGCGGCGGTGGTGCCCGCATCAACCGGCAACACCGAGCGCCAGATCGACCTGGTCCGTGACCTTAACGTGACGGTGATAGCCGCCACGCCGTCCTACCTCCTGCACATGGGGGAAGTGGCGGAGAAGATGGGTGTGGACATACGTAAGGACACCAAGCTGCGCCTGGGCATCCTGGGAGCGGAGCCTTGGAGCGAGCGGATGCGCGACCGCATTTACGATCGCTTAGGAATCAAGGCCATTGACATTTACGGAACGAGCGAGCTCTCCGGACCGCTGTGGTGCGAGTGCTCGGAGCAGAACGGCATACACGTCTGGGGGGACATCACGCTGGTCGAGGTGCTTGACCCCAAGACCGGTGAACCCGTCCCGCCGGGGGAGAAGGGCGAGCTGGTGGTGACCATGCTCCTGAAGGAGGCCTTGCCCATCGTACGTTATCGCACGGGCGACATAACCACGATGAACGAGGAGGTCTGCGCCTGCGGACGCACACACCCGCGCATCGGCCGGATCCAGGGACGCGTGGACGACATGATCATCGTGCGCGGAATCAACGTCTTCCCGTCGCAGGTGGAGCACTCGCTGATGCAGCACCCGGAGGTCGGCAACGAGTTCCAGATAGTGGTGGACCGGAAAGGCGCCCTGGACACCCTGCTGGTGAAGGTCGAGCTCAGACCGGAGGCCTTCGGCGACCGGCTGTTCGAGCTGGATGCGATAAAGGATAGACTGACGCACAAGCTGCGCGACTCCCTGAACGTCGGCGTCAATGTGGAGATCGTGGAGCCTGGTTCGCTGCCGCGCTTCGAGGGCAAAGCCAAAAGGGTGGTGGACAAGCGGGTCTACTGATATGCTAATATGTAGCATGCTAACATGTAACATTTAAATATAATCCAGCGAATCCCCCTCAAACACTTCTGGCTAGTGGGAGAGAGGCTATAAAATGTTCGGCATAGATGACCCCTGGATATTGCTGGGGTACGCGCTCTGCTTCATAAGCACTGCATTCGGCGTGGTGTATGGATTATTGAAATGGAACGAGGAGGTCGACTGAGATGGTCAACCAGACCTTGTTCTGGGCGGCCACCGCGGTATACGCAGTGGTGATATTCTACCTCGCCTGGCTTGGTTATAAGCGGACCAAGTGCAACGCCGACTACATGCTGGCCGGCAGGAACATCCACCCGGTGATCCTCGGCCTTTCTTACGGCGCGACGTTCATCAGCACCTCGGCCATAGTCGGCTTCGGCGGGTACGCTGCGAGGCTAGGACTGGGCATCATCTGGCTGGTGATGCTGAACATCCTGGTTGGCGTGTTGATAGCCTTCATCGTGTTCGGCAAGCCGACGAGGCGTATAGGCAAGAAGCTGGGCGCGCTGACCTTCCCTGACCTTCTAGGCAAGGTGTACAAGTCCGATTTCATGCAGTACGTGACCGCCCTGATAATCATGGTCGGCATGCCCCTGTACTCGTCCGCCGTCCTTATCGGCGGGGGGCGGTTCATCGAGGAGGTGTTGGATGTTCCTTACCTTTGGGCCATAATCGGACTGACGGCCATCACTGCGGTGTATGTCGTATTGGGCGGTTTGGTCGCGGTCATGTACACCGATGCGCTCCAAGGGTCCCTGATGATCTTTGGCATGAGCGCCATCATGATAATCACCCTCTCGCTGGTGGGCGGGTTCGATGGTTTCCAGTCCCTCACTGACATGTCCCACCTGGTCCCGGCCGGACTGGCCAGCACCGGGATGACCGGATGGACGTCGTTCCCTGAACTGGGTTCCGCCACCTGGTATACGCTGGTGACGACCATTATCATGGGCGTGGGCATCGGAGTGCTGGCTCAGCCCCAGCTCGCCGTCCGCTTCATGACCGCCAAGGATGGCAAGGCTCTGAACCGCGCCATACCCGTGGGGGTCGTCTTCATCCTCATCACCACCGGCGTGGCGTACACCATGGGAGCGCTCACGAACGTCTATTTCTACGAGAAGTTCGGCAAGATCTCCACGGAGATGACCGGCAACGTGGACAACATCATTCCGTTGTTCATCGACACCGCCATGCCCGAATGGCTCGTAGTCATGTTCGTACTGGTGCTGCTGGCGGCGGCCATGTCCACCATGAGCTCGCTCTTCCACGTCATGGGCACGGCGGCCGGGCACGATATCTGGGTGCACCTCAGGAAGGCCAAGTTCTTCCCCTCCAAGCTCAGGGGAAGCGATGAGGACGCTTCTAAGCTCAAGGTCAACAAGGTGGCGACGTTCATCATGATCGCCGCCAGCCTGGGACTGGCTTTCATCATGCCCGGGGACATCATCGCCCGGGCGACCGCCATGTTCATGGGCCTGTGCGCAGCGGCCTTCCTGCCCGCCTACACCGTCGCCGTGTTCAGCAAGAACCCCTCGCGGCTGGGCGCCATCGCCAGCCTGCTCACTGGAAGCATCACCTGGGCGGTGTGGACCGTATTCGTCCACAAGGCCGAGTCGAGCGTGCTTAAGGTGTCCGAGCTGCTGACCGGAAGCCCCTCGGTACTGGACTTCCCCTGGACGGTGGTGGACTCCCTGTTCATCGCCCTGCCTCTCTCGATCGCCGCCCTGATAATCGGTACGATGATCGAACGGAGGAGAGGACCGACCGCCGTGGAAGCGTAAACCCTTTTCACATCTTCCTTTTTTTATGCGTGCTACCGTGTGCCGGACTAGCTTGTAACATATATATAAAATAAAATTGATATGGCCTGCCAACGGGCCTGCTTCTTGGGCGGTCCGATCCTGAAGGAAGACCGGTAAGGAGGAGGGGGCTTGTTCGGCATAGATGATCCGCAGATAATTGCGGGGTACGCCCTGGCCATCGGGCTGGGGATCTTCTGCTTGGCGTATGGAATTCTTCACTGGAACGACGGAGATGAGAACGATGGTTGACGTTCTCACCCTGGCCGCCTTCACCGTTCTGTATGTGGCGATATTGCTGGCCATGTCCTTCATCGCCTACCGGCGCACCAAGAGGGGGGAGGATTACCTTCTGGCCGGGCGCAAGGTGCACCCGGCGATCATCGGCCTGTCGTATGGTTCAACCTTCATCAGCACCTCGGCCATCGTCGGATTCGGAGGCGTGGCCGCCCAGCTGGGAATGGGCATCATATGGCTGACGGTCCTGTGCATCGGCGTCGGCGTCCTCATAGCGTTCATCGTCTATGGCAAGAGGACCCGCCGCATCGGCCAGAGCCTTGGCGCCATGACGTTGCCGGACCTGCTGGCCAAACGTTACAGGTCAGATTTCCTGCAGTACGGGACCAGCGTGATAATTCTCGCCTCCATGCCCCTCTACTCTTCGGCCGTCCTGATCGGAGGCTCGCGTTTCATAGAGACCACTTTGGGCATAGACTACACGACGGCGCTACTGGGATTCGCTCTCATCACCGCCCTGTACGTGGTCTTCGGGGGCATACTGGCCGTCATGTACACCGACGCCTTCCAGGGCGGGATCATGGTGTTCGGGATGGTGGCCATCCTGGTGATCACCTACATGACCCTGGGCGGAGTCGCGGGAGCGCACCAGGACCTGACGGACATGGCCTCCCTGGTCCCGGCCGGGCTGGCCGGTCAGGGCATGACCGGATGGACCTCCATGCCCGATCTCGGGTCTCCGATCTGGTTCACCCTGATAACCACCATAGTCATGGGCGTGGGCATCGGGGTGCTGGCGCAGCCTCAGCTTGTCGTCCGTTATATGACCGCCAAGAACGACCGGTCGCTGAACAGGGCCATTCCCGTGGGCGGGCTGTTCATCCTGCTGTGCACCGGCGTCGCGTTCACCGTGGGCGCCCTGACCAACGTTTACTTCCACCGGGAGAACGGAGCGATCTCCACCAGCATGGTGAACGGTAACATCGACCAGATAATACCGCTCTATATCAACACGGCCATGCCTGACGTCATCGTCGTGCTCTTCATGCTGACCCTGCTGGCGGCGGCCATGTCCACACTGAGCGCGCTGTTCCACTCCATGGGATCGGCGGCCGGTCATGACCTCTGGACGCATGTCAAGAGCTGCCGGCTCATGCCCTTGAACCTGCGCCGGGAAAAGGACGGAGATTGTTCGCTAAAGGCCAACCGGACCGGTACGGCAGTGATGATCGGGGTGAGCATCGCCCTGGCCTTCGTGATGCCAGGAAGCATAATCGCCCGCGCCACAGCCATGTTCATGGGGCTGAGCGCGGCGGCGTTCCTGCCGCTGTTCACCTTGGCCATATTCTCGGAGAGGCCGTCCCTCCTGGCGGCCAAGCTGAGCCTGGTGGTGGGGACTGGAACCTGGTTCATCTGGACCGCCTTCGTGCACATCAAGGAGTCGCAGGTGCTCGGGATATCGAAAGCGCTGTTCGGGACCGACGCGGTGCTGGGAAGCCCTTGGACGGTGGTGGACCCCTTGGTCATCGCCCTTCCCGCTTCGGCGATAGCGCTGATCATCGGAGTGCTGATGGACAAACGCTGAGGGGCGATCAGACGCCCTCGCACTCGTCCCCGCCGTAGGCCAGGTCCTCTTCCTTCTTGTCCATCGGAGGAGCGGTTGGACAGTAGCGCTTGTTCCACTTCTTGCAGATCCAGGTCTGCAGGGTGTCCACGTCCTCCTTGCTCATGTGCTTGAAGCGACCCTGCAGCTTCAGATACTCCGTGACCGGCCTCATCTCCTTCGGCCGGTAGGTTATGTTCACCTCACCGTCCACCACCTCGTACAGGGACCACATTCCCGTTTCCACGGCCATGTTGGCCAGGTCGTAGGTTGCCGAGGGATCGGACTTCCAGCCGGAGGCGCAGGGCGTCATTACGTGCAGGAACCGGAATCCCTTCAGGTTCTTGGCCTTCTCCACCTTCTGCACGAAGTCGTTCATGTGCGCGATCGATAACGTGGCGGCGTACGCGATGTCCTGACCGGACACCACGGACATCAGGTCCTTCTTGAAGCCCTGCTTGCCCTTGATCTTCTTGCCGACCGGCGTGGTCGTGGTCCAAGCCCCGAAGGGCGTTGAACCGGACCTCTGCGTCCCGGTGTTCATGTACGCCTCGTTGTCCACGCAGACATATATGACGTCCTCATTGCGCTCCGCCGCACCGGCGAGCGCTTGCAGCCCGATGTCGAAGGTGCCGCCGTCGCCGGCGATGCCTATCACCGTAACGTCCTTTCCCTGCCGGCGGTACCCGGCCTTGATGCCCGATATCACCGCTCCAGTGTTCTCGAAGGCGCTGTAGAAGAACGGTACGTCGAAAGCGGAATGCGGGTACATGCCCCCGCCGAAGACCAGCAGACAGCTGGCCGGGACGTAAACGGTGGTGTTCTCGCCCAGTATCCTCATGATGTTCTTGACGGCTATCGCCACGCCGCAGCCGGCGCAGGCGCCCTGCCCGCAGAGCAGGTGGTCCTCGCTGGGCATGTTCCGGATGTTCATCCTGCGGTCCATCACATCTCCCCCCTCAGACCGTGCCAGGTGCAGTCCCTGACCTTCTTTCCTGATGCTCTGTCCTCCAGCACCGAGAACATCTCCTTGAAAGTCGCCACCTTCAGGTCCCGGCCGCCGATGCCGGCGATGTGGTCGGTGACCGGGATGCCGCTTCCATACAGCGAGTTGCGGACCTCGGTGAACACCGGGCCGAAGCCGTTCACCGATATGGAGCGGTCGAAGACCCCTAGGGCTTTGACGTTCCTGATGGCGTCCTTGATCTCCTGGTGCGGGAAAGGACGCGTGAAGCGCAGCTTGACCAGCCCGACCTTCCTTCCTTCCGCGCGCAGCTCGTCCACGGCCACCCTGGCGGTGGACGTCGCCGTTCCTAAGGTGATGAGCGCCGTCTCCGCGTCCTCCATGCGGTAGGTGTCGATGAGGCCGCCGTATCGTCGTCCGAACGATCTGGCGAAGAGGTCGTCCACTTCCGATATTACCGTCCTGGCGCCGTCCATCTGCCGGTCGAGCTGATAGCGCATCTCCATGGAGTGCGCCGGCGAGACGGCGATGTTCATGCTCATGGGGTTCTGGGGGTCCAGGCGGTTGAGCGGTCTGAACTTGGGAAGGAACGAGTCCACCTCCTCCTGCTCCGGGACCTCCACCCTCTCCACGGTGTGTGAGAGTATGAAACCGTCGAGACAGAGCATGAAGGGCAGCACAACCCTCGGATCCTCAGCGATGCGATAGGCCTGGATCACCATGTCCAGTACCTCCTGGC
>CAZPFU010000017.1:0-38476 GCA_964585915.1 uncultured Methanomassiliicoccus sp. | reverse complement strand
CCTCCGAGCCCGCCATTTTTCATCACATAATCGAATTTGTTAGTAAAATCTTCATGTTCGGCTTATGACCACCCTTATATTCCCGCACGTTCTAGTTCGAAGCGGGGGGTATTGATGTCGAGGATACCGGCATCGATCGCTTTGATACTAGCGTTCATTCTCTTGGTCCAGATCATACCAGCTGACCTTTACAGCGCTCCCATGTCCAACGACCTATACATCGCCGACGTCGACATCATCCAGGTCACGTACGATCCCGATACCATCATCAAGAACAAGTCCACCGGACTGCGCCTGGTGGTCGTCAGCACTTTCCAGGTGAACGTCAATACCGATTTCCGCGTCGATTACGATTTCGGGACCAAGAACCTGACCGACCGGGGAATGAACGGGGAAGGTTTCACCCTCTCCCCTGGACAGAACATCGTGTACCTGCCCGGCGGTTCGCGCTTCGATTACCAGATGTGGGACACCGACCCCATGACACTGAATTGGACCATGACCGGGACCGACTTCGATCTCTGGGTCACGGTCGACCCGCTCCATCGGGTGGATGAGGTGGTGGAGAACAACAACATCCTCAGGTTCACCGAGGGGGTGGAGGTGAAGTACGCCCATCCCATGCGGCTGCTGGTGGTGCCGATCTACAACGACGCCGGGGGGCAGTACGAGTTCGAGGAGCACCTCAATGAGAACGTTGAGGTCCTCAGGGACCAGTACCCGGTGGCCGACGACGGCATCAACGTGACCATAGCTCCCTGGGAGCATCGGGAGTATGAGGACCACAACGAAGCGGCGGACATCGCCAGGTCTTTCTCGGACGACGCCCGGGCCATGGGCTACGACCGGGTGATAGTGGTCTTCAAGGTGCTCTACTACGGGAGCGGTCAGCTTTACGGTCGGGCCTGCGGCATGCTGCGGGACCCTGAGGACCGCACGGTCTTCCTGGTGACCCTGGCCGGGCTGGCCCATAGCTCGGACCTGCTGGCGCACGAGCTAGGTCACACCTATTACCTGTGGCATCCCCACGACATTGGCCTGGAGCTGTATGAAACGGATGTCTGGTATCCCCTGGAGAGGATGTACGACAGGGAGGCCAGCACCACCATGAGCTACGACTGGAAACTGCCGGAGGGCGTCCCGTCCTGGCCCCGCTGGATGGACGAGCAGAGGTACCGGACATATCCGAAGACCTGGATAGACCTGTCGGACGAGGAAAACTTGGCAGTGGACGGCGTCTGGCAATGGAACCTTTACGACCAGTTCGTCACCTATCCCATCCTGAGAGGACCGTCCGTACTCATCACCGGGAAGCTTTTCCTGAACGGTTCGGCGATCTTCGGGCAGCACGTCCAGCATCTCGCCTCCGCCCCGCGCGACCTTGAACAGGCCATAGGCTTCATCAATTCCGGCAACTACTCGATCAAGGTGCTCGACCCCTCACGCTCCCCGTTAGGGACCTTCCCTTTCCAAGCCTCGTTCGATGAGATGGCCCACTGGGACAGCATCACCGAGGTGTACGAGCGGCGTTTGAACGAGGTGGACTTCGCCTTCAACATCCCCGAGGTGCCGGGCGGAAGATACCTCCAACTGGTGAACGAGACCGGGGCGGTATTGGTGGAGAGGACCATATCTGACCATTCCCCATCGGTGCAGATCACCTCGCCTGAGGGCGACGAGGAGGTGGAGGTCGGCGATGTGCTGAACGTGACCTGGGAGGGCAGCGACGCGGACGGGGACGACCTGACCTATCGACTGGCCTTCAGCCCTGACGGCGGATGCACATGGATACCCATCGCCGACGAGCTCACTGCGGACAGCTATCGTTGGAGCACCTCCGGGCTGCGGCCGGGAGGCGATCACCTTATCCGGGTCATAGCCTCGGACGGCTACAACTCCGGGGAGGGCGTCTCCCAGGAGTTCGTGATGGCGGATACCACTCCCCCGATCACCGAGATAAGCCTCGAGGGCACCCAGGGGCAGAACGGATGGTACGTATCTACGGTGGGGGTGACCCTGAACGCTACGGACAATTGCTGCGTCGAAAGGACGGAGTTCAGCTTCGACGGGACCAACTGGACCGATCGTACCGGCCCGTTCAACGTCACCGACGAGGGCGAGCACGACCTGCGTTACCGTTCGATCGACGGCCAGGGGAACGTGGAGGCGACCAAGAGCGCCGACATACGGATCGACATGACCTCGCCGGCCGTTCACATCGACAGCATCGTGGACGGTTCGAGCATGGGATCGGGTGATCATATGCTCAATTGGACATCCTCGGACGCCGTGTCCGGCGTGACCGGGCACAAGGTCCGGCTGGACGGGGAGAACTGGAGCGGCCTGATCGCCGGGAACCAGCTCCAGCTCTTCGGAATGGCTGACGGACATCACACGGTGGAGGTGATGGCCATCGATGAGGCGGGCAACACCAACGTCATGTTGGTAGGGTTCACAGTGGAAACGGGGACGGGTCCGCCATACCTGCTGATATTGGCGGGGATAATCGCGGTGTGCGCCATCATCGGCCTGGCCTACATTATCCTCCGCCGCAGGAGGCCGTAGGTCAGTAAAGCGTCCCCTGGTACTGCCCGGTGACCGGACAACCCATGCACTTGAAGGACTTGAAGGAGGAGCATTCCCGGCACTGCAGGTTGATCCCGCAGGGCGGGCGGTCGCTGTGCTCGAAGTTCATCACTGACGGGACGATGTAATCCCTTTCGGAGGTTATCACGATGTTGAAGTCCACGTCCGTCACGGACGGGTTGGAGCGGATATGCCCGTTGACTATCGATTCCAATGTGGCTATGCTCTCGCTGAAGAACAAAAGACAGAGATTGTTCTTCCCGGAGATCGTGAAACCGTTGGCGAAGTACGGGCATCCCCGAAACATGCCCAGGATCTCATCCGGCCTGGTGGAGGAGATGTCCACTTTCGCCACGTACAAACCCATCTTCAGCGGGTTGATGCCCAGCTGGCTGGCTAACGCGCCAGCCTCCTTGAGCTTGGCTATCCTGGCCGCCACGGACGGCTGCGAGAGATTGACCCGCTTACCGATGCTCTCCTGAGATACGTAGGGGTCCTCGGCGTACATGGAGATGATGATCTTGTCCTTGGCATCTAGACGCATATGAACATTCCTTACCTATAGTAGATAGGACATATTCCTAATCACTTTATTATTCATAGTAATCGACTTAATATATTATAATCTTAATTGTTAGGAACAAGGTGTGAAGCATGTCTATGTATTGTAACCAGTGTCAACAGACCGCCAAGGGGATCGCCTGCACCACCCGCGGCGTTTGCGGAAAGACCGAGGACATCCAGAGCTTGCAGGAGATGCTCATCTACGGGCTGAAGGGCATCGCCGCCTACGCCTATCACTGCCGTGTTCTAGGTAAAAGGGACGAGCAGATCGATGCTTTCGTGCACGAGGCGCTGTTCAAAACGCTCACCAACGTGGACTTCTCCACCGAGGACCACTGGAACCTGATATTGAAGGCGGGAATGATCAACTACCGGGCCATGGAGCTGCTGCAGGAGGCCAACACCGAGTTCTTCGGCGATCCGACGCCGACGTCCGTCTTCACCGGCGTGAGGAAGGGGCCCGGCATATTGGTCACCGGCCACGACCTGCTGGACCTGGAGGCGCTTCTGAAACAGACCGAGGGCACCGGCGTGAACGTATACACGCACGGCGAGATGCTCCCCGCCCACGGCTACCCCAAGCTCAGGCAGTATAAGCACCTGGTGGGTAACTACGGATCGGCCTGGCAGAAGCAGAAGACCGAGTGGGCGGAGTTCGGAGGACCTGTCTTGGCCACCACCAACTGCGTGCTGAACCCGCCGGAGAGCTACAAGGACCGGCTGTACACCACCGGCATCACCGCCCTGGACAACGTCAAGCACATCGAGAGGGATGATTACTCCGCAATAATCGAGCACGCCAAGCGCATCGGGGACCTGGCCGAGAGGCAGGGTATAAACATCCCCACCGGGTTCCACCACAGGGCGGTGCTTTCGCTGGCGCCGCAGATCATCGAGGCGGTCAAGGCCGGCAAGATCAGGCACTTCTTCCTGATCGGAGGCTGCGACGGCGCGACGCCCGGCCGCGACTACTTCACCCAGCTTGCTGAGAAAGTACCCAAGGACTGCGTCATACTGACCCTTGCCTGCGGCAAGTACCGCTTCAACGACCGCGACTTCGGGACCATCGAGGGCACCGGGATCCCCCGGTTCCTGGATATCGGGCAGTGCAACGACACCTACTCGGCGTTGCAGATCGCTATGGCCCTTTCGAAGGCCTTCGGCGTAGGTGTCAACGAGCTGCCCCTGAGCATCGTGCTCTCCTGGTTCGAGCAGAAGGCCGTGGCCATCGTCTACACGCTGCTGGCGCTGGGCGTCAAGAACGTCCGCGTGGGACCGACCCTGCCGGCCTTCATCAGCCCCAACAACTGGAAGTTCATCCAGGAGAGGTTCAACTGGATGCCCATCGGGGATGTCGACGCCGATCTGAAGGCCATGCTGGGCCAGTGATCCCCCTCGGGGAACACCTCTTCTCTCCTCCTTTTCTTTTTTTTATTTTACCCGTACCCCAGAAAACGGTTAATCATGGTTCTTCCTTTCCCTGCCGTGAACATCCTGCGCATACTGGGGAACAACGCTCTCATGATGACGCTGTCGCTCATCATCGCGTTAGCCATGGGCGGTTTTCCTGATGTTCTCTTCCTTTCCAACAGCAACATCGCCATGATCACCCTGGTGATCATGATGTCCCTCTCCCTGACCAATCTCCAGCTGCGGGGGCTGAAGGTTAGGGACCACGCCAGCTCCATCGGCCGCGCGTTCCTCCTCTCCATGGTGCTCGCTTCCGGAGCGACCGTCATCATCTCCTTCTTCTTCCAAGGGGATCTTAAGGCCGGCTGGGTCATCGCCGCGGCGGTGCCCTCGGCGATCTCTGTCGTACCGTTCACCTATCTGATGAGGGGGGACCTGGAGCCGACCCTGGTCTCCACGGCGGCGCTATACATCATCGCCCTGGTCTTCACACCTCTGCTGACGCTGCTGCTCCTGGGGCAGGCCATCGAGGTCACCCTGTTGCTGTTCTACGTCAGCCTGTTGATCCTGCTGCCCCTCTGCATATCGCGCCCGCTGCGCAGGATGAACATCCGCCAGGACCACAAGGCGGCGGCGATCAACGTCACCTTCTTCATTCTGATCATCGCGGTGGCTGGCCCGAACCGCCATATCTTCTTCCGCGACTTCGCCCTGCTGGGCGGCCTGCTGGGCGCGGCGCTGCTCCGGATATTCGGCATCGGGCTGGTCTGGAACTGGTACCTGAAGCGCAGGAACGTGCCGCATGAGCGCCGGGTGCCCGAGGTGCTCTTCGCCTCCCACAAGAACACCGGGATGGCGGCCACGTTAGCCATAACCCTCATCGGGCCGGCTGCGGCCGTCCCCGCCACCATCTGCGCGGTGGTGGACATCGCCTGGATGATATTCCTCTCCCACTGGGTCTTCAAGGACCGGACCTGAACGGGGAAGGGCA
The DNA here is from genome assembly GCA_964585915.1 of uncultured Methanomassiliicoccus sp. Classification (GTDB taxonomy): domain Archaea; phylum Thermoplasmatota; class Thermoplasmata; order Methanomassiliicoccales; family UBA472; genus UBA472. The sequence continues at coordinate 32,925 of CAZPFU010000017.1, read as the reverse complement.
AAGTGTGAAGTGCCCGTAACCTTCTGTGCGTATCATGCGCGCGAGCACCAGGGTCTTCCTGGAGACGGTGGCCAAGAAGAGGATGGCGGCGATCAGCGAGGAATCCCCCGATCTGGGCGTGGAGATGGCCATGGACGATTCCGGTCTACGGTGCGCCATCCAGGTGACCAGGGACGGGGAACTGGTCCGCCTGGAGTTCATAGAGTCGACCGTCACCGCCGGGAAACAGGCCCAGTTCGACGACTACCTGGAGGTGGCCAGCAGCATCGGTTCCCTGGCCATCATCTTCCCGGAGTCCAAGTTCTCCCGGGACATGGCCTCCAATATCTTCCAGAGCGTGCTCAAGGGAGCTAGGCAGCGAACGGACCGGGAGATAAGCTTCCTGGGGTTCGTGTACGACGAGAGGCTGAACCTGAAGAAGGTGGAGTGAGCTATCTTAAAGAATAGGATCACAGCAGCAGCGACTGCATGTCCTCCACTTTTTCGTCCATATAGGCGCAGGAGTCCAGCACGCCCTGGTTGTAGAACTCCGGGGCCAGCTTCTCGATGACGAAGTCCAGGACCATCCCCGCGGCCAGCTGCCCGATGTCCTCCTCGCGTTCCTGCTTAAAATAATACATGATGGCCTTCACCATCTCCTCCCGCTTCTCCTTCTCCAGCACGATGCGCTCCTTCTGTTTCATCTCGTTCGCCTGAAGGCGGATGGGGATCGGCGAAGATAAAGCTCCCTGGAGATCTCAGAACTTGCCGGCGACCCATCCGAAGAAGCGGTCCAGCAAACTGTCGCGGGGAGCGTTCTCGTCCGAGTAGAAGAGAACGGCAGCGAAGGCGGCCATCCAGAAGAACAGCGGGTAGACGATCATCCGCTCGGAGCCGGCCGCTCCCAGCCCGAAGTAGGTCTCCGTCTTGTAGGTGATCTCGGTGAAGAAACCTATCAGTCCAAGGAACAGCGACGCGTATCCGAACGGACCCGGGAAGGTCCAGAAGCAGCACAGCGCCGCCACCGCGATAAGAACGAACGACAGGAACGCCCCCACGTCGTGCGCCCACTCGATGGTTATCGGGAAGGCGGCCATGATCAGCATTCCGATGCCGCAGAGCACGAAGAGCAAGGGAATGAAGTTGAGCTTCTTGTCCGGCCAGAGCACCACCCCAACGCCTATTCCCAATATCCCGAACATCACCAGGGAGGTGTTGAACAGCAGGGCGGAAGGCTGCTCCCAAACCCCCAGGTCGGAGAGCAAGGTGTCCTTGAGGCTGTACCCCTCGTAAAGTATCTGACCGATGTTGGCCAGGAAGGCGAACTGGACTATGGCCGCGAACAGTAGGATGCCAGCGAGCTCCCTGCGTCTCACGACCTGGTGAAGGCCGGACATGAATTAAACGTTTTTGCGGCCGGCGTAAAATATTTTAGGCACGCCCACACTAAAATGCTCAGGGGGGAGCCTGAACGAAAACCCTTGTAGCTTACATCTCCGAGACTGGCAACACCAAGAAGATCGCCAAGGCGATTTACGACGAGGTTCCGGGCGAGAAGGATTTCATGCCCATCTGCGACGTTCCCGATTCTAGCGTATACGACCTGATCTTTCTGGGTTTTCCGGTCCATCAGTTCGGGCCTGATAAGAAGGCAAAGATGCGCATGAAGCAGCACTGCGTCCCCGGTCGGAAGGTGGCCTTGTTCGTCACCCACGCCGCGCCGGAGGGCGAACCGGAGCTGCAGGAATGGCTCTCCAAGTTCAGGGAGTGCGCCTCCGGGGCCGACATCGTCGGCTTCTTCGACTGCCAGGGGCAGATGTCCAAGCCGGTCAAGATGGTGCTCCGGTTATCAAGGGACAAGAAGCTGCGCGACTGGGCGAAGCAGGACAGCAGCAAGGGGCAGCCGGACGATTCCCGCATAACCAAGGCCAGGGAGTTCGCCAGGGAGATGCTTGAAAAGGTTGGGAAGAAGGCCTGAGGGCGAACCCTCTTCCGACCTCTGTCTGCATTATATATGCACAATCCGATGCCCTGGCGGGTGCGTGGAGGGGGAACTTGGGTCCATCCAATGAAAGCGGGGTCGAGCATACCATAACCGCCACGGACGTGGTGGTCCGGTTCGGCAGCATTCTGGCATTGGACAACTTCTCCATCCGGGTCCCCAAGGGCATCGTCGGCCTTCTGGGGCCGAACGGCGCCGGCAAGAGCACCTTCATCAAGACCGTGCTGGGCCTGGTCAGCTTTGAGTCCGGGGACATCCGGATAAGCGGCATGGACCCCCGGGCGGACGTCATGGCCATCCGGGACCGGGTCGGCTACATGCCCGAGCACGATTGCCTTGTCGATACGATGAGCGGCCTGGAGCTGGTGACGTACTTCGGGCGCTTGAGCGGAATGACCAAGGAGGATTCCATACCCCGCAGCCACGAGGTCCTGGACTTCGTGGGCCTGGGGGAAGAGCGTTACCGGCCGACCGCGACATACTCCACGGGAATGAAACAGCGGGTCAAGCTGGCCCAGGCCATCGTGCACGATCCGGAGATACTGTTCCTGGACGAGCCGACCAACGGCATGGACCCCCTGGGCCGGGAGGAGATGCTTGAGCTGATCTCGCGCATCGCCGCCTCCAACAAGTCCATTCTGGTCTCATCTCACATCCTGCAGGACATGGAGAAGGTATGCCAGCATGTCATCATCATCAACAGCGGCAGAGCGATAACGCAGGGCCCGATGTCCGTCCTGCTGGACCAGGGCAGGGACCGCAAGCGCATGAAGGTGCGCGGCGCTCCCAAGGCATTGCTAGCGTTCACCGAGGAGCTGCGCAAGGGCTACCAGGTCATCTCCGTCTCCGAGGAGTTCGGGCAGATGACCATCATCCTGGTGAACGGAGGGACGAGCGCTCCGCTGCTCGAGATGGCCAAAAGCAACGGCATACAGGTGCGTTCCTACGCCCCGGACAAGCTGACCTTGGAAGGCGCGTTCATCCGCTCGGTCAAGGAGGGAGCCTGATGGGGCTCGACCCGATCGGCTACAAGCCCTGGGATGGGGCGCGAACGGAGCACGGAAGGCGCTTTTTGGTGGTAGCGGAAAGCATCCTGCGGCACAAGCTCAAGGCCAAGTGGTTCTTGGCCTTGTTGATTATCGGCACCTTCCTGGTGCACGTGATGCCCTTGTTCATCTACTCGCTCATACCGCACCGGGAGCTCGAGGCGTCGGTGATGAGGGACTACATGGGCGACGGGCTGTACTTCATCTTCGAGGTGATATTGGTCGCGCTGGTCTGCTCTGACCTGATCTCAGAGGACATGCGCTCCAATTCGTTCATCCTGTACGTCTCCAGGGCCATGGGCGTGAAGGGTTACCTGCTGGGCAAGTGGACCGGGGCCATGGTGGCCGTGGGGCTGTTCACCCTGCTTCCGCCGCTGGCGGTGGCCATAGCTATCACGGCAACTCAGTCCGGTTCCGATTACCTCGGCAGCTTGGCGGTCATCGGCCAGACGCTCATTGCCGGGGTGTGGTCCGCGGCTTTGCTGGTCCCGGCCGGCCTGGCCGTTTCTTCCTTGACCAAAAAGAAGACCTACGCCTCGGTGGGCACCTTCATGTTCTTCTTCGGCATGATGCTGGTCTCGGGCATATTCAGCGGCCTATCGCCGGACTGGAGCCTGCTGAACCCCTCCGAGGTCCTGTACCAGAGCCACACCGTCCTGTACGGGCTGGAGCTGAACGACAGCGTCAACCGCGCGCTGCTGGCGGCCATGGGCTTCCTGCTGACCGTGCCGCCGATGACCCTCGTCTATTATCGCATAATGCGCAAGGAGGCGGGCAAATGAGCAACGTGGTGGAGGCGCGCCTGCTGTCCAAATGGTACGGCCAGGTCATCGGTCTCAACAACTTCAGCATCGACGTACCGAAGGGCATCACCGGAATAGTCGGCCCCAATGGGGCGGGCAAGAGCACCTTCTTTAAATTGCTCACAGGCAACATCAAGACCAACGTGGGGCACCTGCGGGTGCTTGGTGAGGAGCCGTGGCAGAACCCCGCGCTTCTGGCCAAGATCGGTTTCTGCCCCGATTACGACTTCCTGCCCCCGGACCTCAACGGCCGCGAGTACCTGCGCTTCGTGGCCGGCCTGCACGGCATGGAGGGCGTGAAGACCGCGGAGCGGGTCAACGAGGTGCTGAACATCGTCACCATGGCCAAGGACGCCGACCGGTCCATGGGCGGCTATTCCAAGGGGATGAGGCAGCGCATCAAGATCGCCGGGGCGCTGCTGCACGACCCGGAACTGCTCCTGCTGGACGAGCCATTGACGGGAACGGACCCGCTCATACGCAAGGAGATCATCGACCTGGTCAAGGACCTCAACAAGGTGCACGGGCACGATGTCATCGTGTCTTCCCACGTGCTCCACGAGATCGAGAGGATGACCCACCAGGTGGCGCTGATCTACAAGGGCCGTTCGGTCGCCAGCGGCGACATCTCCGAGATCCGCCGTCTAATGAGCGATCACCCGCACAACATCGTGCTGGAAGGCCGCGGATTGGTTCCCTTGGCGCAGACGCTTTTGACGAAACAGTACACCTCCTCCATCGAGCTCCGCCCGGACCGCCTGGGCATGTACGTTCGGGTGGACCGCCCGGAGGAGTTCTTCGACGCCCTGCCGGAACTGGTGGCAGGAACGGGTTGCGAGCTGGAACGCGTGGAGAGCCTGGACGATGACCTAGAGTCGGTGTTCCGGTATCTGGTGGGGTGATATCGATGTCCTTAAATCTTATCGGTCTTCGTACGGTGGCCTCCTTCTCCGCCCGCAAGCTGCTCATGAACCGTCGCTGGATGCTGGTGATGCTCCTGGGAGCGCTCGTCGCCCTGGTCATGGGCTACGCGGCTACTGAGGACGGGGCGAACATGGACTTCGCCAGCGACCTGATGGTCATCCTGCTGCTGGCCTTCCTTCTTCCGGTGCTCTCGCTGATCTACGGCGCCTCGATGATCAGGAACGAGATGGACGACCGCAGCATCGTGCAGGTAATCACCGCCCCGCTGGACCGCCGGTACTCCTATCTTGGTTATTACATCGGCCTGGTGATGGTGCTGTGCCTTCTGGTCACGGTGGTCACGGTCATCGGCGGCCTGGCCTTCCTGGCCTTCTCCCCGGAGCGGGAAGGGGGCGCTCAGCTCATGGTCACCTTCATCGCCCTGCAGTACCTGGGCGTGCTGGTCTATGCGGCGCTGTTCCTGCTGTTAGGGACGCTGATGAGGCAGCCGATATACCTGGGCTTGATCTACATCTTCATCTGGGAGGGCTTCATCGGCTCGGTCCCCGGCTCCGTAGGTGATCTTACGATAAGGCACCAGCTGCAGGTGATCGCCTCCGAGCTCACCGACTTCGGCTCCGTGGCCTGGACCTCCGGCGACTGGACGGTGTCGATCCTGGCCTTGGGAATACTGACCGCGGTGCTGGTGCTGGCCGGAGCATATGTGCTAAGGCAGGAAGAGGTGGCCTGATCGAGATGTCCGCACCGATTAGCAAGCTTTTTCACCGGTGAGGGGAATGTTCACCGGCGGGGATCAGGACATGGAGAACTGGACCTCTCATCTCCGGGCGGGCACATTGGATTGGCTTCTGGGGAACGACAATCCCTCCGTTAGGTATCTGGCCCTGCGCGACCTTCTCGGCAGGGTCGAGGATGATGCCGAGGTCCTCGAGGCCAAGCGCCTTATCATGGATGTAGGCGCGGTCCCCAAGGTCCTGGACAAGCAGGAGCCCGGCGGTCACTGGGGACGGCCGGAGCACTTCTACCAGAACTCCAAGTACAAGGGCACGGTCTGGAACCTTATTCTTTTGGCGGAGATGTGCGCCGATCCCGCCGATGAAAGGATAAGGAACGCCTGCGAGTTCGTGCTGCGCTGGAGCCAGCACCGTCCCTCAGGAGGTTTCTCCTACAAGGGCACGGACAAGAACGGTGGGAATCGTACAACGTTCAGCTGCCTGACCGCCAACATGCTCTTCGCCCTTGTCCGGCTGGGCTTCAGGGACGACCAGAGAGTGGCCAAGGGCTTCGATTGGATCTCCCAGTATCAGAGGTTCGATCTTGGTCCGTACGAGAACAAGGAATGGCCTTACCAGTACGACCTGTGCTGGAGGAACCACACCTGCCGCTCCGGGGCGGTGAAGGTGCTGAAGGCGATAGCGGAAGTTCCCGAGGAAGAGAGGACGCCAGGAATGAGCAAGAAGGCCGAAGAGGGGGTAGAGTTCCTTCTTGCGCAGCGCATCCTCTACCGGCCGCCGGAACTGAAGAGCATATCCCGTAAGAACTGGCTGGAGTTCGGCTTCCCCCTGATGTGGAACACCGACCTGGTGGAGATACTGGGCATACTGGGCAAGCTGGGCGTCAGGGACCACCGCATGGACGAGGCCATCGACATCGTCCTGTCCAAGCAGGGGGAGAACGGCCGCTGGAAGCAGGAGAACCATTTCTCCGGCCGGTTCGTCACCACCGTCGAAACGAACGGCAAGGACAGCAAATGGGTGACCCTCAACGCCCTGCGCGCCCTGAAAGCGCTATCGCGCTGAACCGGGACGCTCAGACCGACCGGCACAATCTGCGGCGCGACCCCAGCAGTATCACAGCCACCCCTATCACCAGGAAGGCCAGGTAGATCATCAGCACCGGAAGGCTGTCCAGAAGCATGATGCCCAGACCCATGAGCACCACCGCGGTGATCAGCCCCAGGAACACCAGGTCCCTGGTGGGGTCGGTCTCCTCGGAAACGCAGACGCCGCCGTGCAGCCATCTGGCCAGGGCCGCGGAGGCCATGTCCGCCAGGAACGCTCCGCAGAACATTATGACGATTCCGAGCACGAAACGGATGCCGTAATCCCGGATGAAGCTGAGCCCGACGAACGTCCCCCCGTCCGCCATGATCTGGATGGCCAATATGGCCACGATGGCGAAGATCAGGGCCTGGGTGATCTTGCCGGCGATGACCGATGGCTTCAGTTCCGACAGGCCGGCCGGGCGGTCCGCGCCGACGCCGGAGAAAACGCTCTGAACCGCCTGCCCGGCCACGTACGCCAACACATAACCTATGATGATGGTGGCGATGGCCGTGACCACGGTCGGGACGACCTCCAGGAAGGTGTCCAACAGGTCGCCGATGCTCACCGGAACGTCAGACATGGTCAAGCCCCATCACTTACTTGGCCTTGCGGATTATAATTGGGTTTCGACGGGGAGCGCAAGTTAATGAAAAGAAAAAAGGAAAGGGGGCGTAGCCCCGTTCACTGCTTGGTCATCTTCTTGGTCATGGCGAAGGCCACCGGGACCAGCATCAGCGCCAAGGCCAGAGCGAAGGCCCAGGATATGTTGGCGATGATCCCCGTAACCCCGGGGAAGGTGGCGAAGATGGCGCCGGTGCCTATGATCAGGAATATGGCGTACATCACGAACTTGGCGTAGCCGGCCACTTCCTTGAAGTCGGGATGCTCGTCCGCGACGGACTTGATCAGCGCATCGGTCAGAAGTATCCCCACGCCCATGATCACGAATCCCAGCACCAGGGTGTAGACCAGGGCGCCGGTGAGCAGCATGATGTTCAGGGCCAGCAGAACCACGAAGGCGATGAGGCCGATGAACAGCAGGTTCTTCAGCATCTCGGCGATGTTCTGCTTGCCCTCCGGGAACATCGGCTTGACTATGCGGCCGATGAACGAGGACAGGAAGTCAGCGAAGAAAGCCCCCAGTATAAGGACCAGGACGCCGACGAACACCCGCGGCAGGTAATCGGCCAGCCCGTTGAGGTACTCGCCGAACACCCCGCTCATGTCCAGGACCTGGATGGCCAGGATGATGAAGAAGATCATGACGAAGGCCATGACCAGCATGCATGCCAGATTAGAGGCGTACAATCCTGACGACAAGAAGGCCCGGCCGGTGGCGGTCTGGTTGAAGAACCTCTCCAATCCAGCCTTCTGCACCACCTTCTTGATTATCTTTCCCGCAACCCAGGCCACCAAGTAGCCAATGATCAGTACGATGATGGCCGCCAGGATGGCCGGTACGGCCACCAGGAAGCTGTCCCACATCGTGCTCAGTTCGTCCAACAGATCGACCATGTTAAAATCACCTTGACCTCCATTTTGATTTATATTTTATAATTAACTTTCCATTAACTAATGATCTGGATTATCGAAAACGATAGAATATTATTTTTCAACGATTTCGTCGATTGACGTGGTCACCTCCGACGCATCAGCGCTATCGACAAGGTCAGCATGGCCGCGGCGAACAGCAGCAGCACGGTCACGTCCGGCCAGATCTCCTGCAGACCCCAGCCCCGCAGCATGACCGATCTAACTCCGTCCACCGCGTAGGTGAGCGGGAGCAGGTAGGATATCGGGCGAAGCACCTCCGGCACCGATTCCAAGGGCCAGAACACCCCCGACAGCAGTATGGAGGGGAACAGGACGATGGGGATGAACTGCACGGCCTGGAACTCCGTGCGGGCGTTGGCGGATAGGAGGAACCCAAGCCCCTGCATGCCCACACCCAGCATGAACACCGTCAGCAGGACCAGCAGGATCGATCCCTCCACCTGCACTCCGAACAGCAGCAAAGCGGTGGCCAGCACCACCGCCGACTGCACCAGCCCGATCAGTCCGAAAGCCAGCGCGTAACCGGTCACCACCTCGGCTTCCGTCACGGGGGTGGAGAGCAGCCTGGCCAGCGTACCGGTGGTGCGTTCGTGTATGAACGAGATGATGGATATCATGAAGGTCACCATCATCACCGCCAGGGAGATCACCCCCGGCGCGAACGTATCCAGGAAGTCCCGCCCCTCGCCGTACACCATGTCCGGGACCACGTTCACCGGTTGAGCGACGCCCAGGTCCTGTGTCATCACATCCGACAACGCGGAACGCACGGCCCCGGTCACCGTCTGGGCGATGTTGAAGTTGCTGCCGTCCAGGAACAGGGTCAAGGTGGCCGCATCAGCCGCGGTGGAGTTGCCGGGCGCGAAGGTGATCACATCCGAGGTGAAGTCCGCCGGGAAGGCGATGCATCCCCACGCTTCTCCGTTCCCCACTTTCTCCCGGCCGTAGGCGATCGGGTCGGCGAAGCCGTCGGAGGTCCGGACGACCTTGACCACTCTCAACGAGCCATCCGCTTGCAGGTGATCGATCATGAGGTCCGAGATGTCCATCGGACCCACTCCCTCGTCCATATCGATCACGTAGACCGCGACGTCCTCCACCTCCCCTCCGAACGTATAGCCGAATATGGCGATCATGAAGATGGGCATGAGGACCAGGAAGGCCGCGGTGCGCCGGTCGTGACGCAGCGAACGAAGCACCTTCTTGGTTATGGCCCAGGTCCTTCGGGAATTCATTCCTGGCACCTCCGTATGAACACCAGGAAGGCGTCCTCCAGGTTCGCGGTGCCCGAATCCTTGAGCAGTTCATCCGGCGTCCCCTCCGCTATCAGCCGGCCCTTGTGCATCATCCCCACCAGGTCGCACCGCGACGCCTCGTCCATGTAGTGCGTGGTGAGCACCACTGTCATCCCCTGGGATTTTAACGCCCGGAAATGCTCCCAGAAGCCCGCCCTAAGCTCAGGGTCCACCCCTACCGTCGGCTCGTCCAGGAACATCAGCGCCGGCCGGTTGATCATGGCGCAGGCCAGTGACGCGCGGTGCTGCATCCCCCCGCTCAGATGCCCGACCAGGTCGTCCTTCCTACCGTACAGCCCGACCACCTCCAGGACCTCCTTCTCCCGCTCCGCGAGCGCGGAGGGCTCCAGCCCGTTCAGCTCCGCGAAGAGCTGGACGTTCTCGTGGACGGTGAGGTCCGTATACAGCGCCAGCTCCTGGGGCATGTAGCTGACCCGACAGTCCTTGCCCTTTATATGCACCTTCCTCCCCAGCACCTCGGCCGTGCCAGAGGTGGACCTCATCAGACCCATCAGGACCTTGATGGCCGTGGTCTTGCCCGAGCCGTTCGGTCCGATGAGGCCGTAGATGCGGCCGGCCGGTATGCTCAGGCACAGGTCCTCCACGGCCACTATGTCCCCGTACTCCTTCCTCAGGCCGTCCGTGCGAACGACGTACGCTGCGCTCTCCAACTCATCGCCTCCCTGCTCCGTTCACGAAAATGTCCGCCCATCCTCTCAGCAATCTCTCCTCGGCGTCCGGATCGATGGTCCCCGCCCCGATGAGGTAGTTGGAAAGGAAATGCGACTGCACCGTGCCCATCCAGGACCGGGCGGCCACGAAAGGGTCCACGTTCCGCAATCGTCCGTCCTCGATCATGATCATCATCTGCGCGGCCAGGAACTCCACCGCCTGATCGAACATCTCGAACCCCACCTCATCCTTGAGCTCGGGGTGCCTCCACAGCTCCCCGACCAGGATCATGAATATGTGCAGGTTGTCCCTCAGGATGCCCAGCACCAGTCGCGCGTTCTGAACCAGTACGTCCTCGGCGGTGCCTTCGATCCGGAAGTCCACCCCCGCCTTGATCCGACGCAAGGGCAGCATCTCCCTGGCCACCTGTCTGAACAATGCCTCCTTGCTCCCGAAGGTGCGGAATATGGTCACCTCGTTCACCCCCGCCCTTTCGGCGATCGCTCGGGTGGTGGTCCCGTCGAACCCCCTCTCCGCGAAAAGAGCAAAGGCGGCCGCCGAGATCCTTTCCCGCGAGCCCTTTCTCGGCGGCGATGTAGCGGCGTTAACAACAGACATCGATATAGCAAGCAATTACTTGCATACATATAGTTTCTCAGAGCCCCAGTTTTTCAGGGTTTTAAAAAAAATACTGCAATCGTCGATTTTTTACCTTCAGATATAAAACACAATCTTTATAATGGAGGCGTCGTTGAGAACCTAAATGGACTTCGCCGAGTACATCCGCAAGTTCGATGCCCATACCGCCAAATACATTCCCAAGAAGGCGGATTGGACCCCATCGGATCAGGCCGTATACGGTCCCTCTGATTATTTCCGATTGGACCCCCGAGAGGCGAACGATCTCCGCTACAAGGCGGTAAGGTACCAGCTCGACAGGCATTACAAGAGCAACCGGACCTACCGCACCTATTGCGAGGAATTGAAGTTCGATCCCGCCTCGATAAGGTCCGCGGACGATCTGGACAAGGTCCCGGTGGTCTCCACCGACTTCTTCAAGACCTACCCCACGGGAAGGGACTTCGCCCTCTGGCTTGCTAACGTCTACACCGGGGAGCTTCCCAAGATCCATATCAAGAGCAAGGACCCCTCCCCCGACGAGGTCATCAGCTCCTTCAACAGCGCCGGAATGGCCGTTTCATACAGCAGCGGTACCTCCGGGCGTCACACCTTCATCCCCAGGGACATGAAGGCCTTCTTCGCCAACGAGTACGCCTTATCCAAAGGGGCGCTGACCATGTTCTACCCCCGCTGGGGGCCGGACATGCGTTCGTTCCTCATGATGCCCAACCCCTTCAAGACCAATCTGTTCGCCGGACGCCTGGGCACGGTCATGTACGATATCATGAAGGATGTCGAGGTGGCCCTGGACCGCGAGGTGAACACCGAGACCGTGCGGCAGTCCATGGCCAAGGGCGACACCCTGGTCAGCAAGATCACCAAGTACGTGGTGAGCCGCACCACCCAGAAGTCCATCGATCGCATCGTCAACTGGCTGGAGGACCGGTCCAAGGACGGTGCCCGCGTGGCCTTGGTCGGCGTCCCCTTCATGCTGCATTACGTTCTCAACGAGCTCAAGGAGAGGGGCAGGTCCTTCGACTTCGGCGATAGGACCATGATCCTCACCGGGGGCGGCTGGAAGGCCCACGAGAACGAGCGCATTCCCGAGGAAAAGTTCCGCAAGGACGTGGAGGAGCTGCTCGGAGTTCATCCTGAGCACTGCCTGGACATGTACGGCATGGTAGAGGGCAACGGCTGGATGCTGCAGTGTCCGGAAGGCCATTATTTCCATATCCCCACCAACTACCTGCACCCCATGGTGCTGGACGACGAGGGCAACAACCTGGGCTACGGTAAGTACGGGCGGTTCGCCTTTTTGGACGGTTCCATGAACGCCTACCCCGGCTTCATCGTCACCAACGACAAGGTCAAGATGCTGGAGCACTGCCCGCACTGCGACCGCCCCGGTCCGGTGCTGGAATCCGCCATCACCCGCATCCCCGGCAAGGAGATGCGCGGCTGCGGCGAGGAGATGCGCAAGATGATGGCCAACGACGTCGGAGGGGATTGAGCTGCGCTCCCTCGGCTACATGAAGAGGCACGAGTTCCTGCCCAACACCCCGTTCATCAAACTTCTGACCAAGGGAGTGGTCTCGGTCCTTAAGACGAGCGCCTTCCACCTGGGCGAGGTGAAGAAGATGAGGGTGCTGCCGCCTGACCAGGAAAGGTACCAACGCCCCCCGCGCCCTTACGATATTCCAGAGTACAAGGAAGGGATGCGCTGCGCCGCCCGGGACGAGAAGTATCTCTCCGCCACCCGCTTCTGCGATCCCTGCGACCCCCGCATCGTGGCCATGGCCCATCAGCTCGGCGCGTTCCAGGTCTCCGACCTGGAGTTCGCCAAGCGCGCTCATGACCTTGCTAAAAACAAAATGATCGTGGAGTACGTGCCTTTCGACACCGCCGGCGATACCCTGGAAAGAGGGACCGGTACCTGCTTCCACCTGGCCAACACCATGGTGGCCTTGTGCCGCGCCGCCGGTATAAAGGCAAGGTACAAGGTCTTCGCCATGAACATGATCGCCGTCTGGTACGACAAGATGCTGGGCGCGGACAGCTTCATGCAGAAGTGGTACGATTCTCTTGGCTACTTCCTCATCGAGGCCGAGGTCCAGGTCTTCATCGACGGAAAGTGGATGGACGCGGTGGTCGGCCCGGACGACGGATGGCAGGCGACGATGGGAGATCAGCTGAGCAAGCTCGGCGAGACCTCGTTGGAGGACTGGTTCGAGGCCATTCCCGGCACGGTCATGCTGCGGGAGTCCATTCCCTACGGGCTCCCTTTCCTGGGCAAGCTGATGATCACCCTGGCCCCCGGTTCCGTGGAAAGGGTCAGCTGCAACGTGAAGAAGATGTCCCAGGACGGCTACAAGCTCATCGAGGAGATGGGCGGCAGGGAAGCCTACGATTCCATCACCAGGGCCAAGCACGTCAAGAAGCCGATGGTCACCATGGAGAACCGCTCGCAGATCGTGTTCGACTGATTGCTTCGCCACTAGGCGTTGTCGCTAGGCAAGTTATATTAGGGCTTTCGACCGAGGATGTACCGGAGGCAGACCCTATGAGAAAGGTCAGATGCAAGACCTGCGGCAGGACCTTCAGCGCTCCCACCAAGGAGGAGGCCGAGGCCATGTTGAAGCGCCACCGCGTGCAGGACATCATGGGCGAGGCCACCCTGCAGCGCAGCCGGTACGGTTCCGACGCGTGATGCAAGGTAGGCTAAAAGAACAGCACCTCCAGGGGCACCCCTAAGCCGGCCGACAGGTTTTTTTCGCATTAAGTCGTGCCCCCTCCGTAAATGGGTCTGTTTGATCGGTTCAGAGGCAAGGGTAACCCGCGTCCCGAGGAGGAGCTGAGGCGGCTGGTGCTGCAGGTGCTGGAGGTGCTGAGGGAGACCGAGGGGATAATGGACGACCTCCCGCCCGAGCTTAGGCAAGGCGCCAGGCGCTCCTTCGACGAGAGCGTCGGCGAGTCGATAGGCGATTGCCGCAAGCGCCTGGAGAAGATGGACCGCAAGCTGCTGACCGGCGACCTAAAGGACATCCCGAGGCCGGAGCTGACCGGTCTCAGGGAGCGCATGACACGTCTGGACGAGCACCTCATCCGTTCGTATCTAGGGGCGTTGAAGCTGACCGACGACCGGCGCAATAAAAAGGCCATACGTTCCTCGGCCAGAAGGCGCGCCGACCAGGTGGAGGAACTATTGAAGGCGCTGGAAAAGGTGACCAGGTGATCGGTCCCCGCTCCCGCCCTCTCTTTCGCTATGGTCACGTGGCGTCGCAAGTATCATAAGGGCGGCATCCTTCCTTTCGCAGGATATCATGCGCTTCATCTACTTCGTCGGCACCGCCGGGAGCGGCAAGAGCTCCCTCATCTACGCTTTTCAGGAATGGCTCACCCTGCAGGGTCTGGATTCGGTCATCATCAATCTCGATCCGGGGGTGGAGCATATGCCGTACCAGCCGGACATTGACATTCGAGATTGGGTGCGGGTGGACGACGTCATGGAGGAGTATGGTCTCGGGCCGAACGGCGCGCAGATCGTGGCCGCGGACATGATGGCGGTCAACGCCAAGGACCTGGCCGAATCGGTGGAGAAGTTCCGAACCAACTACGTCCTGGTGGATACGCCGGGGCAGATCGAGCTGTTCGCCTTCCGGCAGAGCAGTCAGGTCATAATGGAGGAGCTGGGCAAGGAGGATTCCTGCCTGGTGTTCCTGGCCGACCCCAACCTGTGCAAGACCGCCTCCGGCTTCGTCTCCTCAATAATGCTGGCTGCGACCGTGCACTTCCGCTTCAACGTACCGTTCTTCACCGTCCTCTCCAAGAGCGACCTGCTGAAGGAGGAGGACCTGGAGGCCATAACCGGATGGTCCGATTCCCCGGACGCCCTGTATGACGCGCTGACAGGCAAGATAGACTCCCGGGCGGTGCTGAGCATCGAGCTGTTCAAGGCGTTGGAATCGATCGGCGCCTACCGCCGGGTGATACCCGCCTCCGCCACCGAACCGTCCGGCCTGGAGGACATCTACGACATGGTGCAGGAGTCCTTCGAGGGCGGCGAGGACCTATCGGACGATTGATTTAAGCTCAGTGAATCAACTCATGACCGCATGAAGACCTGGATCGCCACCTGCCCCGAATGCGGTTCCGCCGACATAGTTTACGAGGCGGGAATGATGCTGGGTCAGAAGTACCGCTGTCTCAAATGCGGGTATATCGGGTCGTTCGTATTGGAAAAGGAAATTGAGGTTTGTGAAAATGGTTTCGCCGAGGCCCCTCGCGGCTCAGGCGAACATGACGCCTGACTCGGTGCACTTGGACGCCTCGTTCTCCAGCACCTTGCATATGGCCCTCTCGAAATCGGCCATGGTCACCGTGTCACGGTTGTCCCGTATGGCGAACATGCCCGCCTCGGTGCAGATGGACTTGATGTCCGCGCCGGTGGCCAGCTCGGTCTTGGTGGCCAGGGACTCCAGGTTCAGGTCGCCCTCCACGCTCATCTTGCCGGTGTGGATGCGGAAGATCTCCAGCCTGGCCTCGTAGTTCGGTATGGGCACCTCGATTATGCGGTCGAAACGGCCCGGCCGCAGCAGCGCGTCGTCCAGGATGTCCGGGCGGTTGGTGGCGCCGATGATCTTGATGTTGTCCAAGGGATTGAAACCGTCCAGTTCTGCCAGCAGCTGCATCAGGGTGCGCTGGACCTCGCGGTCTCCGGACGTTGCGACGTCCAGACGCTTCGCGCCAACGGAATCAAGCTCGTCGATGAATATGATGCTCGGCGCCTTCTCGCGAGCCAGCTCGAACAGCTCGCGGACGAGCCGAGCGCCCTCGCCGATGTACTTCTGAACGAGTTCGGAACCGACGAAGCGGATGAAGGTGGCGTTGGTGTGGTTGGCGACCGCCTTAGCGACGAGAGTCTTCCCGGTCCCCGGCGGTCCGACCAGCAGCACGCCCTTGGGCGGCTCGATGCCGACGCGCTTGTAAAGCTCCGGTCTGAGCAGGGGGTCCTCCACCGCTTCGCGCACTTCCAGGATCTGATCGTCCAGTCCGCCGATCATGTCGTAGGTTATGGTCGGCTTCTCGATGATCTCGGCCCCGGTGACGATGGGGTCCAGGGATTGCGGGAGCACGGACATCACGGCCAGGGTCTGCTTGTTCAGCGCCACGCGCGCGCCGACGATGAGGTCCTCCGAGGGTACGTACTCGGAAGTTGTAACGATAAAGTCCGGGCCGGTGCTGCTTTTGACGATGACCCGGCCGTCGATGAGGATGTCCTTTATGCTGCCGATGATGAGGGGAGGCGATTTCAAACGCTCCAGCTCGGAGCGCATCCTCTTTATCTCCTTCTGCAGCCGGAAGAGCTCGCTCTCCACGTACCTCTTCTCACCTTCCACCCTCCTGACCTCCTCGAGCAGCTCGCTGTTCTGGCGTTCCAGAAGCTCCAGCTTCTCGACGATCTCGTTGGAGATGGATTGGTCCAGCTCTTCATCCAACAAATGTGGCACCTTCGAGCATTGATTAAACCGCCCTCTATTTGAGCATTTGCCATTCCATGTCATGGATATGAAACTAAAGGAAACTAATCTTCAGACAACGGGCGCACCCTAGGTCCCCGAGGGCGAGGTCGCGGTCAAGGTTGAATGCGGCCAGCAAGCCCATCTCCGTCCTTCGTTCTTCGCTGATCCGCCCCGGCGGCGGCTCATCTATAAATTATTCCTGCAACATTAGCTCGGATGATAGAGATGATATGCGAGATGTGCGGGAAGGAGATGGCGAGCCTGCTGCCGGTGAGGATCGAGGGGACCATCCTCAACGTGTGCCGGGACTGCGCCAAGTTCGGTGACAACGTTAAGGCCGGTGGCAAACCGGGGACCACCGCGGAGCCGTCCGTCATTCAAGCGAGGCTGCAGAACCGCGAGCGCCGCATGAAGACCAAGGACGTGTACGAAGGGGGCGAGGAATCCTTCGAGCTGGCCGTGGACTTCCCCAAGCGGATAAAGGACGCCAGGGAGAAGATGGGCTGGAAGCAGGAGGAGCTGGCGGCCAAGATGAACGAGAGGGTCAGCATCATTCACAAGCTGGAAGCGGGAACCATGCATCCGGACGACGTCCTCATCCGCAAGGTGGAGAAGACCCTGGACATCAAGATCAAGGAGAAGGTCACCATCGCCGCGGTGGAGAAGACCCCCGGCAAGAAGGGAATGACCCTGGAGGACTTCATCAAGAAGAAGTGATCCTCACTTCCGCAAAACCTCTTCCTTCACTTCCAAAAGATATTTTCCGACGTCCACCCCGACATCCTTTCCGATAAGCAGCGCGGCCACCTCGGCGTCCACGGACAACCGTTCCACCACCTTGTTGATCCTGGAGACCACGTCCCGCTTGTTCCAGCCGGACTTCGCCGCTATATCATCAATAAGAACGGAGAACACCGGCAGCGGCTCGGCCTTCTTTTCACCCGCCGGGGTCGCAGTGGGTGCGGACGCTGGTGCTGGACCTCCGTCGCCGATCTCCTTGAGCAGGTCCCTAGTAGGCTTATAGTTCAGCGGGACCTCCACCGACTTCAGGTCGAAGGTCGGCTTGACGTAACCCTCGGAAAGCTCCAGCAGGTCCTTGCGCATAGCGGCCTCCAATATCCGCTGCGCCTCCTTGGCCTCTATGCGCCCGGCCCCGGTGGGGTCGGCCCACTTCAGCTCGAAGAACAGGGCGTTGATGAACTCGCGTTCGGACAGCAGCTTCTTGCCCTTGCGGTTGAACACCACTGTCACGGTCTTCTGGAGCTCGCTCATTCGATCGGTCCCTCGAAGCGCGTCAGGGGATATAACCTTGCCCTTCGCCCGACAAGGGCACGATAATATCAAATACGGCCCAGCCCTTTCGTCGCCCTAAGCTTCCGCCAGAGGAAAATCACTTTTTTGTATGGGTGCGGGGCGCAGATACAATAGCTTCATATAGAAGAACAAACATTCCAAGGCCGCTAGCACAGAGCTAGGTGTCAATTTGATTGATACCAAGGGAGGTTAGTAGCATGGCAATGGGAAACGCACCTATACTGATACTCAAAGAGGGTTCCAAGCGCGAGAAGGGCAAGGACGCCCAATACAACAACATCATGGCCGCCAGGGCCATCGCCGACGCTGTTAGGAGCACCCTCGGACCCCGCGGAATGGACAAGATGCTGGTCGACTCCATGGGCGACGTCGTCATCACCAACGACGGCGTCACCATATTGAAGGAGATCGACGTCGAGCACCCCGCCGCCAAGATGCTCGTCGAGGTCGCCAAGACCCAGGACGAGGAATGCGGCGACGGCACCACCACCGCGGTCGTCCTGACCGGCGAGCTGTTGAAGAAGTCCATCGACCTGATCGACGCCAACGTCCACCCGACCATCATCACCGCCGGGTACCGCATGGCCGCCAACAAGGCCATGGAGGTATTGGACTCCGTCGCCGTCAAGGTCGAGCCCAAGGACCGCGAGACCCTGCTCAAGATCGCCAAGACCGCCATGATGAGCAAGTCCATCTCCGGTTCCAAGGAGCTCATGGCCCAGGTATCCGTGGACTCCGTCAGCAACGTAGCTGAGAAGGTCAACGGCAAGTGGCAGGTGGACATGGACAACATCCAGGTCACCAAGAAGCACGGCGGTTCCATGGACGACACCCAGCTCATCCCCGGCATCATCGTGGACAAGGAGCCGGTGCACCCTGGCATGCCCAAGAGGATCGAGAAGGCCAAGATCGCCCTGCTGGACGTGGCATTGGAGATCAAGAAGACCGAGATCGACGCCAAGATCGAGATCACCGACCCCACCCAGATGCACGCCTTCCTCGACGAGGAGGAGCGCATGCTGAGACAGATGGTCGACAAGATCAAGAAGGTCGGGGCCAACGTCGTCTTCTGCCAGAAGGGCATAGACGACCTGGTGCAGCACTTCCTGGCCAAGGAGAACATCTACGCCGGCCGCCGGGTAAAGAAGGGCGACATGGAGAAGCTGTCCAAGGCCACTGGCGCCACCATCATATCCAAGATCAACGAGCTGGATGTCGCTGACCTCGGAAAGGCCGACCTGGTCGAGGTGCGCAAGATCCAGGAGGAGGAGATGACCTTCGTCACCGGGTGCAAGAACCCCAAGGCCATGTCAATCCTGATCCGCGGCGGAACCGACCACGTGGTCGCCGAGATCGAGAGGTCCCTGGACGACGCCATGAGCGTTGTGGCGGTCTCCATCGAGGACGGTCGCATGCTGACCGGCGGCGGCTCCACCGCCGTCGAGGTCGCCCTGCGCCTCCGCGAGTACTCCTCGTCCGTCGGAGGACGCGAGCAGATCGCCATTGACGCCTATGCCTCCGCTCTGGAGGTCATTCCCACCGCTCTGTCCGAGAACGCCGGACTGGACCCCATCGACATCCTGATCGAGATGAGGAAGTCCCACAAGGCGGGCAAGAAGCACGCCGGAGTGAACGTCTTCACCGGACAGGTCGAGGACATGCTGGCCAACGATGTCATCGAACCGTTCCGGGTCGGCAAGCAGGCCATCAGCTCCGCCACCGACGCCGCGGTCATGATCCTGAGGATCGATGACGTGATCGCCTCCAAGGGCACTCCCGGCATGAGCTCCAAGGACATGGTCGGCAAGGACGGCCTGGGCGACGTGGATTAAACTCTAAATGGAGGGGTCCTCCCCTCCTCTCAAAACATCTTATATTTTAAACCGAAAGTCAACGGGTGAGCCCACAATGGAAGAGAGCTCCAGGGATACGAGGCCCCCGCAGGCGGGGGAGGCTCAGGGCGAGCCGCTCAGGCCGGATGATGAAATGATGAGAGAAAAGGCTGAGTTGGAGGAGGCCAAGGCGCAGGCGGAGAAGAACCTGGACCTGGCCAAGCGCATCCAGGCCGATTTCGACAATTACAGGAAGCGGGCCCAGAAGGAGAAGGAGGAGCAGATCAAGGCAGCGAACGACAGGCTGCTCTACGAGCTCCTGGGCTTCCTGGACGATTTCGAGCGGGCGTTGGCCGCCAAGGCCGCCCCCGAGGAGTTCAGGCGGGGCGTGGAATCCATCCACGCCAACTTACGATCATTGCTCCAGTCCAAGGGACTGGTGGAGACGCCCTGCGAGCGTTTCGACCCGGCGCTGCACGAAGCGCTGTGCGTCGGGGAGGGTGAGGAGGGCAAGGTCCTGGAGGTGTACCAGAAAGGTTACTGCCTGGGACCGAGGGTAGTGCGCTACGCCAAGGTGAAAGTTGGCAGTGGCAACGACAGAGGTGAATCAGATGGCTAAGATCATAGGCATAGATTTGGGCACCAGCAACTCGGCCGCCGCGGTCATGGAAGGCGGCCGGCCGACCATCATACCGAGCGCGGAAGGTACCAGCATAGGAGGGAAGGCCTTCCCGTCCTATGTCGCGTTCACGAAGGACAACCAGCTTCTAGTGGGTGAGCCGGCCCGCCGTCAGGCCGTGACGAACCCGGAGGGCACAATCGCCGCCATCAAGCGGAAGATGGGCACGGACTACAAGGTCAAGGTCATGGGGAAGGAGTACTCCCCTCAGCAGATCTCCGCGTTCATACTGCAGAAGATCAAGCGGGACGCTGAAGCGTACTTAGGCGAGGAGGTCACCAAGGCGGTGATCACCGTTCCGGCCTACTTCAACGACAACCAGAGGCAGGCCACCAAGGATGCGGGAGCGATAGCCGGGCTGGAGGTCATCAGGATCATCAACGAGCCGACCTCGGCCGCCTTGGCCTTCGGATTGGACAAGGCCGGCACGTCCCAGAAGATCATGGTCTTCGATTTGGGCGGCGGAACGCTCGACGTCACCATCATGGACTTCAGCGATGGGGTGTTCGAGGTCGTGTCCACCAGCGGGGACACTCAGCTGGGCGGCACGGACATGGACGAGCTGCTCATCAAGTACGCCGTCAACAACTTCCAGAAGGAGACCGGAGTGGACCTCACGGCCGACAAGATGGCCATGTGGAGGGTGCGCGAGGCTTGCGAGAAGGCAAAGATCGAGCTGTCCACCACCATGTCCACTGAGGTGAACCTGCCGTTCATCGCCGCCGGGGCGGACGGGCCGAAGCACCTGGCGTTCAACTTAACCAGGGCAAAGCTGGAGGAGCTTGTCGAACCGGTGGTCAATCGCTGCCGCGGTCCTGTCGAACGCGCAATGAAGGACTCCAACCTCGGCGCGGACCAGATCAACGCGGTCATCCTGGTCGGCGGACCGACGCGCATGCCGGTCATCCAGAGGTTCGTGGAGACCGTGGTGGGCAAGAAGATACAACGCGGTGTCGATCCAATGGAATGCGTGGCCATGGGCGCCGCCGTGCAGGCGGCCGTTCTCGCCGGCGAGGTCAAGGACGTGCTGCTTCTGGATGTTACACCGCTCTCGCTGGGCATCGAGACCCTCGGGGGCATCGCCACCAAGCTCATTGACAGGAACACCACCATCCCCACCAGGAAATCGCAGATCTTCTCCACCGCCGCCGACGGGCAGACCAGCGTGGAGATACACATCACCCAGGGCGAGAGGCCGATGGCCAAGGACAACACCTCCCTGGGTCGCTTCATGCTGATGGGGATACCTCCGGCGCCTCGCGGGGTGCCGCAGATCGAGGTGGCCTTCGACATCGACGCCAACGGCATAGTCAACGTCAGCGCCAAGGACCTTGGGACCGGCAAGGAGGCCAAGATCACCATAACGGCCAGCACCAAGCTCTCTACGGACGACATAGACAAGATGGTCAAGGAGGCCGAGCGCTTCGCCGATGAGGACCTGAAGAACAAGGAGAAGGTGGAGATCATCAACCAGGCCGACCAGCTCACCTACGCCACGGAGAAGGCGCTCGCCGAACTGGGCGAGCAGGCTTCCAACGAGGAGAGGACCAAGGTCGAGGCCCTGATCAACGACGTCCGGGACGAGATCAAGAAGGGCGATGCCGCGGCCATCAAGACCAAGATGGAGGCGCTGCAGAAGGAGTTCTACGCCATCTCCACCCGCATATACCAGAACATGGCGCAGAAGCAGCAGGCCGAAGGTCCGCAACAGCCGGGGGCCGCTCCTAAGGACGACAACGTGGTCGACGCCGACTACAAGATCGTTGACGACCAGTAGGCGAAACGATGGCCGAGAAGCGCGACTACTACGAGGTGCTCGGCGTCGAGCGCCAGGCCGGCGAGGACGATATCAAGAAAGCGTACCGCCAGCTGGCCCGCCAGTACCACCCGGACGTCACCAAGGAGGACCCCAAGGTGGCGGAGGAGCGCTTCAAGGAGATCTCCGAAGCGTACGAGGTCCTGATGGACAAGTCCAAGCGCGAGCTGTATGACAAGTACGGGCACGCCGGCGTCAACAGCCAGTTCCAGGGCGGCGGGTTCAACTGGAACGACTTCACCCATCAGGGCGACGTGCGCGACATATTCGGTGATATGGGCTTCGGTTCCGGAAACATCTTCGACATGTTCTTCGGCGGCGGGCGCTCACGCGGACCGCATCAGGGGCAATCCCTGCGATACGATCTGGACCTCTCCCTGGAGGAGGCCGCGGAGGGCATCAAGAAGGAGCTGACCCTGCCTCTGACCGTCAAATGCGAGGCCTGCGGCGGCACCGGCTCCAAGAGCCGGAAGGAAGAGATGTGTCAGCAGTGCCAGGGCAAGGGCCAGGTGCAGCGCGTCGAGCGCCGGGGCTACTCGCAGTTCATTTCCGTTGGCGCTTGTCCGAAGTGTGGCGGCTCCGGCAAGGACATCAAGGACCCCTGCCCGGAGTGCGACGGCGGCTGGACGCGCAAGCGGCAGAAGATCTCGTTGGACATACCGAAAGGCGTGGACACCGGGATGCGTCTGCGTGTGGCCGGAGCCGGCGAGCCGTCCCCGGACGGCGGACCGCCGGGCGATCTGTTCGTTGTCGTCAACGTCCGGGAGCACAAGATATTCCAGAGGGACGGCGCGGACCTGTACGCCACCCAGGAGCTTTCCTTCCCTGAGGCGGCCCTGGGGGCGACGATAGAGGTACCCACCTTGGACGGCAAGAAGGTGGAGATGACCGTACCGGCAGGCACCCAGCCCGGGGAGGTGCAGCGTCTCAAGGGATTGGGGATGCCGCGCATGGAAGGCTATGGTAAAGGTGATCTGTACATCCGGCTAAAGCTGCTGGTGCCGAAGAAGCTCACCGCCGAGCAGAAGGAGCTGCTGCGCAAGTTCGAAGGCGGCGAGGGTTCCAAGAAACGCCTTTTCGGCCGCGGCAAATGATCTCAATAAAGCAGCAGGAACGCTATCAGTGCGTGGGCCAGGGCGAACAGCGGCACCAGCTTGAACTTGAGCTTACGGGTCTTGTGCCTGAACCATCTCATACCCGCCAAAGCTCCGAAGGGACCTAGCAAAGCCATTAACAGCAGCGTCCTCTCCGATATGCGGCGGTCCCCCTTCCTGGCCATCATCTTGTCGTAGGCGTACATCATCATGGCCACCAGGTTGATTAGCAGGTATAGTCCGGCTAGGGCTAGGAAGGCGGCGGATGTCCAGTCCATGGTCGGGGATGGGCAGGGAGCGGTAAATGGTTTGCCCTCAGCCCATCACCCCGAAGCGGTCCCATTCCCCGATCAGCGTGGGCACGATGTTCTCGTCCACCTCCAGGCCGAAGCGGCCGAAGTACTGGTCCAGGGAACGGAGGCCGTTGCGCAGCGCCCTCTCCGCTTCGGTCAAACGGACCCAGGGCGTGTCGCCGATGCGGTCCACCCTTATCGCCTCCGACAGGTCGATGAACCAGGGGCGGCCGTCCTTGATCAGGATGTTGTAGGGGCTGAGGTCGGTGTGCACCACCCCCGCCCGTCCAAGCGCCATTAGGGCTTGGGTGACCATCTCCAGCATCCCGGCCGGATCCTCCGGCGAGGTGTCCTGGAGGCGCGGGGCGGGACCTCCGTCCTGATCGAGGTACCTCATGGTCAGCATGTTCTCCACCCTGCGGGAGGGCGTCGGTACGGGCGCGCCGCCCTTCCAGGCCTGCAGCAGCATGTCGTACTCGTGCGCGGCCAGCCATCCCGCCGAGTTCAGCTTTATCGGCCGACCGCCTTTGTGCGAGGTCTGGTACAGCCGGTAAACCTTGACGGCCAGGGGCGCGCCGCGATGTTCGGCCAGGTACACGCTCGCCTCCTTACCGGAGGATATCATCCCCCGCACCCCGGTGGCCAAGCCGTTCTCCAGTATGGACCGGACCGTCTCGCGGTAACCACTCTCGTGGAAGTCGATGTTCTTGTTCCTTATGCGCCAGGCTACGCTGGCGTCCAGATACGGATCGTTGGGCATGTCTTTTTTTTTTAATTTTACTATGAGCGTTCGAAAGGCGGACGAAGAAGGATGCCTGAGAACGTCAGCACGGTTCCCGGGATCCTGCTGAGAATCGGTGTGGCGACATCATATCCGGGAACCTCCTGGTCCAACGACCGGGGTTTTCATGTTCGAGGGGGTTAATAAATCTTATCCGCCCCGGCCTTGGCTCCATGCTACCCAGTGACATTAGAAACGATTATGAGATGATTGGCCATGACTAACCGCTGACAATGGCCATCAGGCTGCCTTCTTTCAGATCGACCCAAGGCTTCGACCGTCGGGTCTGGACGCTCTTCTACGGGCGCATCATCTCCTCCCTGGGCTTCTCAGTGGTGATGCCCTTCCTGTCGATATACCTGCACAACGAGCTGGGCATATCGATGACCGTGGTGGGCATGGTGCTGCTCATCTCGGCCGTGGTCGGCGCCCTCGGCCAGATAGTGGGCGGGGAGCTGGCGGACATCATGGGCCGCCGCAAGATAATGATAATCGCCATGGCCGCCCGTTGCGTCATGTTCCTGGCGCTGGCGTACGTGATATCAGGCGGGGCGGACATCTTCGTGATCACCATCATGGTCTCCCTGAGCAGCCTGGCCGGTTCCTTCTTCGAACCGGCCTCCAACGCGCTGATAGCGGACGTGGTGGAGCCGAAGAAGCGCCTGGAGGCTTACGGACTGCTGCGCATCGGCGGCAATGTCGGATGGACCCTGGGCCCTCTCCTGGGCGGGCTGCTGTCCATGATATCCTACCCGTTCCTGTTCATCATCAGCGCCGCGGCCACTGGTACGGTTTCCCTGATAGTCTTCATGTTCGTGGCCGAGAGCATATCGTCCGGAGCCCGCCGCCAGAAGCTGTCCCTGCGGGACCTGGGCAGGCTGCGGGATGACCGCCGCTTCCTGGCCTTCTGCCTTATCTCGATACCGCTGTTCATGATGTTCGGCCAGATGGCATCCAATTACGCGGTGTTCTCCACGGAGATAATCGGCATCAGCAACGCCGAGATCGGCTACATCTACGCCGTGAACGGGCTGATGGTGGTGGGCATGCAGTTCCCCATATCCCGTTCCATAACGCATCTACGCATGACCAAGGCCATGGCCGCCGGGTCGCTGCTTTACGCCATAGGATACGGCATAGTCGGACTGACACCGACCCTGGGTTTGGCTTTACCGCACTGGCTCTTCTCTCCCGGGTTCCTATATCTGGCCCTATGCATGTTCATCGTGACCATGGGCGAGATGGTGGTGTCCCCGTCCTCCATGACCCTGGTGGCCAAGATGTCCCCCGAATCGGAACGCGGGCGGTATCAGGGCATGTACGGGCTGGTCAGCAACTTCGGTTTCTCCGCCGGGCCGTTCTTCGGCGGCCTGCTGTTCGACGCCTTCACCGGGGAGCCCATCTTCATGTGGGCGGGCATCGGCTCCTTCGGATTGATGGCCGCATTGGGCTTCCTGGGCTTGGGAAGGCGGACACCGGAGAAGACCGACCGGATCGACCAGGACGGTTAGTGCGGCAGGTACTGGATGGAACGCAGGTCCCCGTCGATGCGGGCCAGCATGCCCATCCCCGCCCGGGCGTCCAGCATGGCGAAGTAAGCGACGATGCCGGAATCGCGCACCATCCGCAGCAGCTCCGGCTCCATGATGGCCTGCGATATCAGCTCCTCGTCGGCCTGGCTCTCGAAGGTGAACAGGTAGAGAAGCAGGCGCTCCTTGGCCTTGGACGAGCGCAGCAGGTCCAGAGCCTGTTCGGTCCGCTCCCTGGTCAGGTTGATGCCCACGGCGATCAGGGACGCCTCACCGTCCACGTCCTGCAGGCGCACGCACTGCGGCGAGGCGCCGTCCTCTCGAACCTTGAGGCCATGGTAGGCGCGGTCCCTCAGCTCACCCTCGATCAGATACGAGATGTATCTGGCAGGATGTTCGATGGCCAGGTCCGGCAGCTCCTCCCTGAGGAACTCCCGGCAGGCCATGACGCACCTGCCCTGGACCAGGTCCGACAGTTCCGTTCCGTTCACGCCCTGCCATTTCAGCCTCGATTATTTCACCGTTGCGCATTCCTTACCGCCATTATCGAAGTAGCCGCCGTCAGACCAAGGATTATATGCCCGGCGTTCCAGTCTACGTTCAATGAAGGTCGTGGCCGTGGTCACCGAGGACTTCCGCTTCTTCTACGAGACGGTCCGCCGCCTCAAGGAGAAGGGCCAGCCTTTCATCTCGCTAGGTTTCTCGGACCCCCTGCCGCTGAACGTGGAGCTGGTGCTCACCACGGAAGGGGAGCGGAAGCGGCTGCGCGGACGGAAGGTGATCGCCAGCGACGACCCAACCTGGGCGGTGAAGGCCGCCCTGGTGCTGCTGCAGGGCGGCTCCTTCAACCGCATAGTCGTCGGCGTGGACCCCGGCCCCCGGCCTGGGATCGCCATCCTGGGGGACGGAAAGGTGCTGCTGGGCGATACATTGCTCTCGCCGGAGGAGGTGGCCCCGGCCATCCGGGACTTCCTGTCGTTCGTGAACACCAACGAACTCCTGTTGCGGGTGGGCCACGGCGACCCGACCAATCGGGACCGCATCATCAACGCGCTCTGGGACGTGACGCGCAACATCGAGATGGTGGACGAGACCTCCACCACCGGGAGCACCGGACATCCGGACGCCGCCCTGGTGATCGCCCATACCCGCGGTGAGCTGCTGCCCTCCCGCCCTCGGGTGGCTCCCACCCAGGGCGAGGTAAGGGACATCCAGAGGCTGAGTCGGATAGAGAGCGAGGGGGCGGTGACCATCAATTCCTCCCTGGCCCGTCAGGTGGCTGTCGGAACGCTCACCCTGAGCGAGGCGATAGAAAAACAGAAGAGGAAAGGGGTTTAAAGGGCGACCCTTGAGAAGGCCGGCACCCTTGCCAGGATCATTCCCTGAATCTTCACCGGTTCCAGCCTGATGGCCAGTTTCAGCGCCTCCTGCATCTTCCACTCATGTTCGGAATATATGGTGAAGATGGTCTCGCCCTTGTCCACCTTGTTGCCGCCCTTCTTGCTCAGCACCAGGCCGGCGCCCTTGTCCTTGGGCGAGCCGGCGGTGCGGGCCACCCGTACCAAGGATTTGTTCATGATCTGGCCGACGTACCCGCTCTGCTTGGCGATGACGTCCACGCTGTACTGCCCGACCTTGATGTCCTTGGAGGTGATGCCCGGCTTGCCTCCCTGGGCCTCCACGATCTCCTGGAACTTCTTGAGGGCCTTGCCAGATTCAAGTATCTGCCTGGCCTTTTCGACCCCTTGGTAATCCCCGCCCATCTCGAAGAGCATGCCGCAGATGCTGAGGGTCTTCTCGATGACGCTGTTCGGGGCTTTGGCCCCTTCCAAAATGGACAGCGCCTCGATGGACTCCAGGGCCGGGCCGATGGCCCGTCCCAACGGCTGTCCTCCGTAGGTGATGGCACATTCCACACGAATGCCCAGCTCCTCCCCGAGCTGAATGAAGTCCCGGGCGTAGGCCTTGGCCTCGTCCATGGTGTGCACCTTGGTGCCCTCCCCCATGGGGATGTCGATGACCAGATAGTTCGCTCCCACCGCCTTCTTCTTGGCCATGACGGAAGCGAGCAATTGGGCGTGCGGGTCGATGCCTAACGGATACTCGGCCTTTATGATCAGGTCGTCCGCCGGGGCCAAGTTCAGGGAACCGCCCCAGGCCAGCACTCCTCCCACGCGCTCGGTGATCTCTTTGAGCTGGGTCGGGCTGAGGGCCACGTTGGCGAAGGTCTCCACGATGTCCGACGTACCGGCGGCGCTGCTGATGGCTCGCGAGGACGTCTTGGGCATCTTGCAGCCGGCGGCGGCCATTATGGGCACGACGAGCAAAGTTATCTTGTTGCCCGGGCACCCGCCGATGCTGTGGTGATCGTATATCGGACCGTTGTTGAAGCTGATTATCTCGCCACCGGCCACCATGGCCTTGGTGAGGTCGGCGGTCTCCCGCATGTTCATGCCGTTGATGTAGAGGGACGTCACGTAAGCCGAAAGCTCGATGTTGGACAGGGCTCTCGACGAGATGTCGGCGATGATGGTGGTGATCTCCTCCGTGGTCAGTTCCTGCCCGTTCATCTTCTTCTTGATGAACTCCACGGACTCGGGCTTGCTTGCCGTCGTAACCTCCACCAGGTCCCCGTCCTCGGACTCCAGGGTCTGCTGGGATGAGCCGAGCAGGCCGATCTCTCCCTTCTTGACCACCGTGTCGCTGGTGGTGACGATGGCCACGGTGACCTTGCCCTTCAGGGAGAGCTTGACGCGGTCCTTTTCCCTTAGTCCGAGCTCGGCGCAATCGAAGTCGTGCAGCAGCGCGGTAACCTCGCCGGTGTCCACGTCGACGTACTTCGCCTTCAGCTTCATGCCAATCCCCACTTCTTGATGGCCGCGGCCAGCTCGGCGTGGTCCTTGGCGTAAACGTCCAACGGGATGTCGGCCGCCGCGGCGTCCACCGCCTGGGCCATGGCCTTGGCGCCCCCGCGCACTCCGCCGGGATGGCCGGAGACACCGCCGCCGGCCTGGATCTGCAGGTCCATCCCGGCGATCTCCACGAACTTCTTGATCATTCCCGGGTGCACGCCGCCGGAGGCCACGGGCATGGTCCTCTTGTACGGAAGCTCGTTCGTCAGGCACATGTCCCTGTTCGCCAAATCCTCGTGCGCCGCTCCCTTCATCTTGCCCACGCCGAAGGTTCCGACGTGCAGAGCGTCCCCACCGACCATCCTGGCCAGGGTGGCGAAAACCTTCATGTTGATGCCGTGGTCCAAGTTCCGTGTCATAGCGCCGTGCATGGTGCGGTGCACGTGGATGGGCAGCTTGATGGACGGGTCCTCGGCCATGACCTGGATGGCCCCGAAGCCGCAAGTTAGAACGTCCACCATCAGCTCGGAGGCGCCCAGCTCCTGGGCCCGTTCGGCCACCTCCAGTATCTGGTGGCCGTTGGTGCTGACGTTGATGGCGTGCATCATGACGTGCCCGGTCTCGCTCTTGACCCTGTCCAGCGCCTCGGCGATGGCCACGACCCGGTCCTCGAGGGGGCAGAACTTCTGATTGCTCAACGTCTCATCGTCCTTTCCGTTGGTCAGGCCGCCCATTCCGGCCTCGTAAACATACTCGGCGGTCTCCTTCGGCGACAGGCCGATCTTCGGCTTGACGATGGTGCCGACCAGGGGCTTGGTCGGCCTCTTCAGTATGGAGCGCATCCCGTCGATGCCGTACTTGGGCCCCTTGAACTCCTTGAGCATGCACTTGGGGAACGTAACGTCCTCCAGGCGCACGGCGTGCAGCGCCTCCAGGCCGAACAGGTTGCCGGCGATGATGCTCAATATCTGCGGCACACCACCGATGTCCAGGGAGAAGTCCTCCACCGGATAGGCTATGGTCGCCAGGTTCCCCTCTATCTTGGTGACCTTTCCGCTCCTCTTCAGGAAGTTGTCCTCCTTCAGGGTGGAGAGCTTCGTCCACGTCCCAGTGGACTGCTCGGTGGCGATGGCCGCCGCGGCGGTGGTCATCTTCAGGTCGGTACCGACCTTGTACTTGCAAATGACGTGCTTGTCGACGTCAACGGGCTCATCCAGATGTAGGTATCTCTCTTCGTATTCCATATTCTCAATCCTCGTTGAACATGAACTCGTAACCCAGCTCCTTCACGATCACCTGGTAGGCGGCGAAGGGCGGGATGACCCCTATCTCGGTTATGATGGCATCGATGTACTCCGGCGGGGTGGCATCGAACACCGGGTTGAATATCCTGACCTCCGGCGGCACCTCGCCTGGCTTCACCACCTCGGTGGCGTCGCGCTCCTCGATCTTTACCATCTCCCCGTAGATGGTGCGCGGGGAGAACTTGAAGGTCTCCGCGCAAACGTTAAAGGAAACCCTGGCCTCATGTGCCGCCAACGCCACCTGGGACGTTCCGATCTTGTTGATCAGCGCACCGTTCGAAGCGATGGTGTCCGCTCCCACCAGCACCAGGTCCAGGTCCTTCATGACGTAGCGCACGGCGGAATCTATGATCATAGTACAGGGGATGCCCAGTTTCGCCAGGTCGTTGGCGGTGAGCACTCCCTGCCGCCAGGGGCGGGATTCGGTGCAGAACGCCTCGAAGCGCTTGCCCTGCGCCCAGGCCTCCGCCATGACGGCTATCGCGGCTTTGCTGTTGCAGTGCGTGAGCACCTTGTCACCGTCCCTGATACGGTTGGCTCCCAGCTTCCCAATGGTCTTCAGGGCGTTCTTGGAGCGCTTGACGAAGTGGTCGGCGTTCTTGATGACCGTGCTGCGATATTCCTCGGCCGTGGTGAGCTTGGAGGTGTCCTTGAAGACGTACTGTACGCCGTTCCAGAGCGAGATGGCCGTTGGGCGTGAAGCTATAAGGACGTCCCGGGAGCGTTCCAACCGCGTCCGCAGTTCCTGGAGGTCCCTCCCCTGGTAGGCCTCCGCCTCCTCCCTGATGGCAAGGGCGGCCCGCCTGGCTATCTCCGCGGCGCCCCTGATCTCCATGGAGCGAATGCGCTCCGCCACATCCTCTGCCGACATCCCGTAAGTATCGTTACTACACATTGATAAACGTTCCCCGCCCAGTGTCACAGGTCGAGGCGTTTTCGCAGGGCATCCCAGGGCAACGCGTTCAGCACCAGCTCCGGCGGCACCCATCCCCTTTTTGCCGTCGCCACGCCGTAAAGCATGTAGTCCAGCTGCCGGACGTTGTGCGCGTCCGTATCGATGCTGATCATCACCCCTCTTTCCCTGGCCATGGCGCAGTGCAGGTCGTTAAGGTCCAGCCGCTCCGGGAAGGAGTTGACCTCCAATGCCACGCCGTTATCTTTCGCGGCCTGCATCACCCGGTCCATGTCGAAAGCGTATCCCTCCCTCTCCCCGATGATGCGCCCGGTCGGATGCGCCAGGATGTTCACGTTCTCGTTCGATACCGCCGTCACCAGTCGCTCGGTCATCTCCGCCGGGCTCATCTTGAAGCGGGAATGGACGGCCGCGACCACAATGTCCAGGTCCTCCAGCAGTTTCGGCGGGTAATCCAGAGCTCCCTTCTCGTCTATCTCCACCTCCGTTCCCACCAGGAGACGCATCTTCGGATGCGCCTCGTTGACCTTGCGGACGTGCTCCATGCTCTCCAACAGGCGTTCAGAGCTCAGCCCGTTGCCGATGGTCAGCGAATGGCTGTGGTCGGTGATCGCCAGATACTCGTACCCGCGGGCCTCGGCCGCTCGTGCCATGGTCTCCACCGAATCGACCCCATCGCTGGCTTCCGAATGCGTATGAAGGTCGCCGCAGATGTCCGATAACGTTACCACCCTGGGCACCTGCTGCTTCCTGGCCAGTTCCACCTCGCCGCGGTCCTCGCGCATCTCGGGGGGCATCCACTGCATGCCCAGTATCTCGTACACCCCTTCCTCGGTCTCCCCCGCCTCCTTCGCCCCGTCGGATAGGCGGAACACGCCGTACTCGTTGACCTTGTAGCCCAGGTCGTTGGCCAGCGATCTCATCTTCACATTGTGCTCCTTGGAGCCGGTGAAGTACTGCAGCGCGGCGCCGAAGGAGCGCGGTTCCACCACCCGCATGTCCACCTGCACCCCGTCCTGCAGGCGGATGGAGGTTTTCGTCTCACCTCTCAGCATGACCTCGGCCGCCTGCGGATACGTTACGAACGCATCCATGGCCTTGGACGGTTCGGAACTGCCCACCAGTATGTCGATGTCCCCGATGGTCTCCTTCATGCGGCGCAAACTGCCGCCCAGGCTGACCAGCTCGAACCCCCGTTCCCGCATATGCTCCTCCAGGGCCTTTCCCCTGGGATACGCGTAACCGAGAAGCATGCGGCCTTGGCGGGATTCCAGGTAACGGATGCCTTTCAGGATGTTCTCCTCGGTCCTCTCCCCGAAACCCTTCAGCATGCGGATCCGATGTTGCTCCGCGGCGGCCTTGAGGTCCTGAAGGTTGGTGACCTTCAGCTCCTTGTACAATCGCCCGGCGGTCTTCGGTCCGACGTCCGGGACCTGCATGACCTGCAAAAGCCCGGCCGGGAACTCGTTGCGCAGGTCGTTCAGGTACTGCAGCTCCCCCGTTCGGATGATCTCCACGATCTTGTCATGGATGGCCTTGCCCACCCCGGGAACCTGGTCCAGGTGCCCCCGGACGTAAATGTCCTTGACGTCCTCGGTGAGCGATGTTATCTCTTTGGCGACCCGCCGGTAGGCTCTGACCTGGAAGAAGGTGCCCTCCTTCAGCTCCAGGAGGTCGGCCACCTCTTCCAGTACGGAGGCCACCTTGGCGTTGTTATCCACTTACGCCCTCAGTCCTCCTTCTTGCAGACCCAGCGGCACTCCTTGTCTCCGGCGGACATCTTGTGGGTCTGGCACCAGCCGTACTCGGGATTGATCACTTCGCAGAAGCCGTCCACGAACTTGCCGAAAAGGGAGCACAGCTCCGGGGGCTGGTTGGCGAAGGGGCACTCCTTGGCGACCTTTATCACAGATATCTCGCTCTTCTCCACGATCTCCCCTTTTACGCCCAAGGCGCCCTCCCAGAGGTCGATCAGCGAGGAGATGGCGATACCGTCGCGGTCCACGATCTCGTGCTCCTCCAGCGCCCGCACCGCGGCCTTCTTGCCCCCCGCCTTCATGGTCGGTCCCATGAGCTCCAGCGTTTTCTTGGAGCCATGGAGCTTGACCATCTCGGTCACCGCCGAGGAGAGGAACGTATGAAGTAACCTCCTCATCTCTGGTGAACTGCTGTTCATGACCACGGCCCTCACCACCGTGCTCCACCAAATTGTGATGGCCTCCTTGGCCATGCTCTCCATCTCCTCGCTGGTCAGATTGTTGTCCTTGTCCGGCATAG
>CAZPFU010000016.1:0-45535 GCA_964585915.1 uncultured Methanomassiliicoccus sp. | reverse complement strand
ATGTGGACAAGAAGTGGGAATCTCTCCTGAAGCTCAGCAAGATGTGAGCGAAACCCTTTCCTTTCTTCTTATTTTTTAATCCTTGTCCTGCGAGCTGACGCACCTTATCCCGAAGAAGCGGTCCATGGCCGCCTGCATGTCCTTTCGGCAGACGGCATGGTGAGGGTCGCATCCCTCAGGGCTGTCTAGATAGACGTAGTCGGGGCAGATCTCCCTACAGACCTGCGAGATGTTGTCTATGTCCGGAAGGTTCTCCCGGACCAGAGTGACCTGCAACCGGAAGGAACCGCCGAAGCTCTCCCTGGCCTTCCTGATACCCTCCAGGACGTCCTGGAACCGAAGGGAGGGATGAGGTCTGTTGACGGTTCGGAACGTCTCCTCGCTGGCGGCGTCCAGCTTGGCGATTATAATGTCAAATGAATCGATCTGCTCAAGGACCTCAGGGTCGCCGAGCAGCGTGCTGTTGGTGAACAGGGCGATCTTTTTGTCCGAACCCTCGCGGAGTCTCCGGACCATGTGAAAGATGTTCCTGGCCAGCAGGGTCTCCCCGGTACCTTTGAACATCACCGCCTCGCAATCCTCGCGGTGCAGGCATTCCCCTATGTGGTCCAGTATCGAGTCGTCGTCGATGAACTCAGATCTTTCCAAAAGAACGATCCCGCCGCATCCCAGCGGGCAGTAGACGCAGTTGAGGTTGCAGACCTTGGGAGAACGGCTTATCGGATCGACCGCCACCACCCTTCCCAAGCCCAGGGACTTGATCGGTCCGTAAACGATCCTCATAAGCTTTCTCAGCCGTCACTAGGGTAGGGTAAAGCACATAAATGTTTGCGAGGACCTATTCGGAACTGTCCAAGAACTCGTTCCACAGCTGGAGCGTCTCCTTGGCCTCCTCCTCGTCGACCTTCTGGATGGCGAAACCGGCGTGGATGATGACGTACTCCCCGACCTTGGCGTCGACCATGGACACGTTGGTCTTTCGAATCGCCCCGCCGAAGTCCACCTCGGCCTCGTCTCCTTTTCTGGAAAGGATCTTTGCTGGCATAGCTAGGCACATGTTGATCACCCGGACATTATCTTCAAAATCGCTTCGGCCGGCTGCCCGTCGCACTCCTTCAGCGCCAGCACTGCCCTCTCCTTGGACACCCCGGTCTGGGACATCACCAGCTGGATATCCTCCTCGGGTATCCCGGGTTCTTCCGGCTTGGCTGCCTGGCGGGGACGTACCTCGGGGTCCCCGATCACTTGGTAGGTCCTCTGGCCCTGCATGGTGACGCAGGTGACCGCCGCGTCCTTGATCACGTACTCCTTGTCAGCGGTCCTGATCACGACCTCCTCCACACCCTGCATCTCCTCCTGAGAGATGCCCATACGCTTCATGGCCTGCTTCATCTGGCGCGGATTGACACCCCTACCCATTCCTGGCATCATGAGATCGTTCGACCGATTATTCCTGCCTGTATAAAAACAGTTGGGATTTTAACGGCGTCCCTCAGAACAAGGTGGCCTGCTGCATTCGTTGCGGCACGACCATATCAGGATGGTCGGCGCGGGAATCGTTGACCATGTCGGAGACGGGATAGGCATCCATGCTGGATGAGGGCAGGGGCTGAAAGAGCTCTGATAGCACGTCCGCGGAGAGCACCTCCTCGGACACCCAATCGCTCTCCCTCTCCGGGCGCAGGATCACCGGCATTCGGTCGTGTATCGGTGATATCGCTTCGTTCGCCGCGGTGGTGAGGATGGAAAAGGTCACCAGGTCCGTCCCTTCCTTGGACCAGGTGTCGAATATCCCGGCCATGGCAAAGTATTCCTGGTCCTTTACCCGGATGTGAAAAGGGCGTTTACGGGGACCTTGCTTCTGCCATTCATAAAAACCGGTAGCGGGCACCAGGCACCTCTGACGGTTCAGGAGAGGCTTGAACATCGGTTTTTCCAATGCTGACTCGGAACGAACGTTGATCAGCTTGAGGCCGAACTCCTCCCCCTTGGCCCAGTGCGGCACCAGGCCCCACCTCATCATCCTGACGCTCTTGGCCTGCCCGCCCACGATCACCGGGACCTGCTGGAAGGGGGCGATGTTGTAGCGGGGCTTCAGCTCTGGCACCTCGGGCACCCCGAAGCGGGTGGAAAAACCGTAAACAAGGCCGAGAGAGAAGCGACCGCACATGCGTTAATATTGGACGAAGAACGGAAAAAGGTTTAGGAAGGGGTTTCGAAGGGATTTGTGAGATCACATCATAGTACGCGGAGGTACCGCTGTATCTCCCAGTCGGTGACATACTTGCGGTACTCGTCCCACTCCAGCCTCTTTATGTGCAGGTAGTGGTTGAAGATG
Source organism: uncultured Methanomassiliicoccus sp. (assembly GCA_964585915.1). Lineage (GTDB taxonomy): Archaea > Thermoplasmatota > Thermoplasmata > Methanomassiliicoccales > UBA472 > UBA472. The sequence goes on along the minus strand of CAZPFU010000016.1, from coordinate 43,197 downwards.
TGCTCGCCCAACGCCTCCTTCATCACCTTGCTTTCCGCCAGCACGTCCAGGGCGTCGCCGAGGTTCATGGGCAGGTCCACGATCTTGTTCTTGCGGCGCTCCTCAGGGGACATGTGGTAGATGTCCTTCTCGGTCGGCTCGCCGGGGCTGAGCTTGTTCTTAATGCCGTCCAGACCGGCCGCCAGCATGACAGCGAACTGCAGGTACGGGTTACCGGCCGGGTCGGGGTTCCTCTGCTCCACCCTGGTGCGCATGCCGCGTCCAGCGGGCACCCTTAGCAGGGCGCTGCGGTTCATGTTGGCCCAGGATATGTAGCAAGGAGCTTCAAAGCCCGGCACCAGCCTCTTGTAGGAGTTGACATGGGACGCGAGAATGGCGCAGTTCTCCCTGGCATGAGCCAGCAGCCCACCCATGTAGTTCATGGCCATGTCGCTCAGCCCCCACTTTCCGTCCGGGTCGTAGAAGGCGTTCTTCTCCTTGTTGGACAGGGACATGTGCACGTGCATTCCGGAACCATTCTCACCGAACAGCGGCTTGGGCATGAAGCTGGCGTGCAGACCGTGCTTCATGGCGATGGACTTTACGCCGAACTTCAGGGTTAGCATGCGGTCGGCCATGGTCAGAGCGTTCTGGTAGCGGAGGTCGATCTCCAGTTGTCCCGGGGCCACCTCGTGGTGCGCCGCCTCCATGTCGTAGCCGAGCTCGTCGAAGGCCAGGACCATCTCCTTCCTGGCGATCTCGCCCTTGTCCTGGGGCATCAGGTCGAAGTATCCGCCGGCGTCGGCTGGTATCGGCACGGGCACGCCGTTCTGCATGGGGAACATGAAGAACTCGAACTCCGGACCTACGTTGAAATCGAAGCCCATCTCCTTGACCTTCTCAACCATCTTCTCCAGGGCCCAGCGGGGATCGCCCTTGAATCGGTTGCCGCTGTGGTCGGATATGGTGCACATGAAGCGGGCCGTCTTTACGCCAGAGTCTATCCAGGGATAGATCTGGAAGGAATCCAGGATTGGGTTGGCCCTCATGTCGGATTCCTCGATGGTCGCGTACCCCAATATCGAGGAACCGTCAAGGAACACGCCGTCGTCGATGACGCTCTCCACCCTGGTGGTGGGGATGGACACGCTCTTCACGGTCCCCAGTATGTCCGAGAACTGCATCTCGATGAACTTGACGTTCTCCTTCTTCACCTTCTTTAAGATGTCCTCTTTCATCTCATCGAAGTTCTTGTTGGTAGGCATTGGGGATGGGTTACATCAAAGTATATTAAATAACTTTCTAGGCAACATATGAGCATATATCAATTAACTAACACTACAATTGTACAGTTTTTTATGATGTTACTATACAATTGAATATTTTTTTAATATAATTAGCTCATTTTGAGCAGACGGGATATCTCATCTAGCAGTACCGACGGCTCCAGCAGACCAGGGGTGCCTCCGCTGGCGAAGTTGGGCTTGCCGCCGCCCCTTCCCCTGTGCTGGGAAAGCACCGTGTTCAATAATGAGACGCAATCCAACTTAACGTCAGATGAGCAGGCCAGGACCAGGAAGGTCTTGTCGTCCTGACAGACGAGAGCGGCCACGGACCCTCCGTCGGCCACCAACTCATTCGCTTTCTCCATGACCAGCTTGCGATCTAGCCCGTTGAAAGAACCGGAGAAGAACTTGCGATCTCCCAGTTGTTCCGGGCGTAGGGAAGAAAGAGCTAGCTTACCATAAGCCTTCAAGGCGTCCCTGGCCCTGGCCAGCTCCCGGTCCCGGTTGTCGAAGGCGGTGAGGCTGTCCTGGGGTAGAGCCCCCATCCGTTCGGCCAGCATCAGAGAGCGGACGGAATGGTCCACCGCCACGCTGATCGCCTCCGGACCCACCATAAACTCGATCTCCCAATCGCCAGCGGGCTTGGCCGAGGTGAACTTGCTGACCAGCAGCATACCGACCTCCTTGGCGTTCCTGAGGTGAACACCGGCACAGGCCGCGCTGTCGTGATCGCCTATGCTGACCACCCGGACCATGCGATCGGCTATGCGGTCCAGTTTGACACGCGGACCGCCCTCGACCATGTTCTCGCGGTCGACATGCTGGCAGGTGACCTCTGCTCCCTGGGCGATGATATCGTTCACCTCGTGCACGGCGTCCCTGACCATGTCCCAGTCCAGGTGTCCCTTGACGATGAGCATCTTCTTCTCTCTGGACAGGGATATCTTGACCAGCTCCATCTCGGTGCGCCTGGACAGGGATGAGAAGAGCAGATGTTCGCCGGTATGCGCCTTCATCAGGCCGTAGCGGTTTTCCCAATCCAATGTACCTTGGACCTGCGAACCGACCGTGAGGCCGTGACCGGGGACCTGATGGGATACCTCCTCTTTTCCTTTGACCCCGGTGACCTCCCGCCCGTTCAACGTGCCGCGGTCCCGCTCCTGGCCACCCCCGCCGGGATAGAAGGCGGTGCGGTCCAGGACGACCCAGTCTCCCTCTACCTTGGTCACGGTGGCGGTGAACTCGATGAGGTAAGGGTCGCTCTCGTAAAGCTTGACGGTCATGACCTGTGGATGGCTGAATTCGTGTAAATAGTCCACGCCGAGCTTATAAAGGGATGAACTAGACAATTGCGCATTCGATTCATAGCTTTGAAAGACATATATCTAAGTAGGCCGTTCTGGAAGCAGGTAACAGGGCGTTCATCATGCTCGACGAATTGGACAAGAGGATCATCGAGGAGTTGTGCAAATCCAGTCAGGGATCGTCCAGAGCCATCGCGAAGAGGCTGAGCATACATCCCACCACCCTGATCCAGCGGGTGCGCAACCTGGAGAACCACAACGTGATCCGCGGTTATCGCGCGAACGTGGACTATATGAAGCTGGGCTATGAGTTCATGGCCATCGTGCACATCTACGTGGAAGGGGACCTGATCACCGTCCAGCAGTCGATCAAGGAGCTGAAGAACGTGGTGGCCGTGCTCGACGTTACCGGTGAATGCGATTCCATCGCTTGGGTCGCTTGCCGTTCCAGAGAGGAGTTCAGCCAGGTGGTCAAGGCGATGTTGACCATCAAGGGCGTCAAGAAGACCAACACCTACGTCATACTGAACGTGATCAAGGACCCGTTCAACTTCCTGCCGGACTTCAGCCCGGTTGAGCAGAAATGAGAGGGGGCAAACCGTCCACCTTCCTTTATATATCTTGGCAATTTGAACGATTTAATTCATTTTGTTTGCCATTAGTGGTCATTTTGCCATTTTCACAGTAGATAAGGGTTTAATAGGGCATCCACGTTACTCCGGCTTACCGACCATATCCAACCAGAGGAATGGAAATGTTAAGGACACACCATTGCGGACAACTGACGAAAGGGGACCTTGGCAAGAGAGCTACCCTCGCCGGTTGGGTAAGGTTCTACAGGGACCATGGAGGAGTTCTGTTCTACGATATAGCGGACTCCCATGGGAGCACCCAGGCGGTGTTCGACCCTGAGGCCTCCAACAGCGGGGACTTGGACCGGTTGGAGACCATCCTGAATAATATCGGTCGCGAGTACGTGGTGACCGTCACTGGTATCGTGCGTGACAGGGTGGAAGGCACCACTGACGCACGGAATCCCACCGGGGAGATCGAGCTGCTGATCGAGGACGCCAAGATCATCAGCCGCTCCAAGCCCATCCCGTTCGAGGTGGCCGAGCAGAAGAACTCCATGCTGCCCGGGGAGGACCTGAGGCTGAAGTACCGTTACCTTGACCTTAGGCGGAAGGAGATGAACGCGAACCTGAAGTTCCGTTCCAAGCTGATCTCCTCCGCCCGCCGGTATCTGGAGACCCAGGGATTCATAGAAGTCGAGACTCCGATGCTGACCCGCAGCAGCCGCGAGGGGGCCAGGGACTTCCTGGTGCCGTCCCGCACCATGCCGGGGCAGTTCTACGCCCTGCCGCAGTCACCGCAGCTCTACAAGCAGATGCTGATGGTCGGAGGCGTTGAGCGCTACTTCCAGATCGCCCGCTGCTTCCGCGATGAGGACAGCCGGGCCGACCGTCAGCCGGAGTTCACCCAGCTGGACATGGAGATGTCCTTCGTGGAGATGGAGGATATCCTGAGCATGGTGGAGGGCATGTACGCCTTCGTCTGGAAGGAGATGTTCAATGAGACCCTTCAGACACCTTTCCCGCGCATTGACCTCAAGGACGCCCTGGCTAAGTATGGCACGGACGCCCCGGACGTGCGCTTCGGGCTGGAGATGGAAGAGGTCACCGACCTGGTGAAGGACGCCCCCTACGAGATATTCCAGAAGATCCTGGCCAAGGGCGGGATGGTCACCTGCATCAACTTGAAGGCTTCCTTGATCAAGGAACAGGACACCGACGGTTCCGTCGGACGGAAGCAGGTGGACCGCCTCATCGAGTGGGCGAAGTCCCAGGGCATGGGCGGTCTCACCTGGATGCGCATGACCCCCGAGGGTCTGAGCTCCAACATCGTCAAGTACTTCCCTGAAGAGGTTCGCAAGGCCATCGCCGAACGCACCGGCGCCCAGCTGGGCGACCTTCTGCTGTACCTTGCCGGACCGCGCGAGAGCGTGTTAAAGGCCGGCGGACAGCTGCGCCTGAAGCTGGCCAAGGATTTGGGTCTCTTGGAAGGCAAGGGCCACCAGTTCGTCTGGCTCGTATCTTGTCCGTTGTTCCAGAAGGACCCCGCCACCGGCGGGCTTACCTCCTTCCACCACCCCTTCGTGAGGCCGGTGGGGGACGTCATCCCCGACGGCAAGGAATGCGCCAAGGGAATGGGTCACTCCTACGACCTGGTCTTCGATGGCAGCGAGATCGGCTCCGGTTCGTTGAGGAACCACGACCCGGAGATGCAGCGCAAGGTCTTCGGAATACTGGGCATGGATGAGGCGACGATGCAGAGGGAGTTCGACTTCTTCCTGGAGGCGCTGGAGTTCGGGGCGCCACCGCACGGCGGGATAGGAATGGGCATGGACCGCCTGTGCTCCATGCTCCTGGGCTGCGAGAGCATCCGCGATGTCATCGCCTTCCCGAAGAACAAGAAGTTCCAGTCCCTGGTGGACGGCGCGCCCACCAAGGTCGAGGAAGCAAAGCTCTCCGAGCTGCAACTGCTCTGCCTGGCCGACGAGGATGAGGAAAATTAAACCCTTTTTTCCATTTCCTTTTTAACTTCCTCGACGACCTCTTTTGACGAGTAGCGACCTTTGCTCTCCTTCATCACGTGTCCGATGACCGTGTTGGCCGCCTTGGGGTTCTTGCGATAGTCCGCCAGGACCTCGGGATGAACGTCCACGAAATCGGAGATCAGCTTCGCCAGGTCGTCCCCGCCTTCGGCAGCCGTCTCCTGCTGCACTCCCGCCAACGAAAGGATGCGGCGCTTGGCCTCGTTGTCGTTGATGCGCCCGTCAGAATCGTCCTTCACGATCTGGACGACCTCCGGCCATTTCGCCTGGTCCTGCAGCGCCGCCCAGTTGCCCGATATCGGACCGGTGGTCCAGCTGACCGCCTTTTCCGGCGGGACGTGGCGGCACAGCTCCTCGAAAAGGTCGGTGAGCGTCACGGACGTTAGAACGAGCTGCTTGGCGGTGGCCTCTCCTATCCCGAACGACGACACCAGGCGCCTGGCCCTTGCGAGAGGCGTTTCCTTGAGGTCCAGCTTGCGAGCCATCTCCCCGATGCGGAACTCGCCCAGGTCCGGTTCGCCGATATAACCGTAATCCTCCTCGGTCTCCTTCTCCCTGGCGGAGGAGGTGACCTTACGGTCCTCATCGAAGCGGCGGGTCTCCCTGATGACCTTCTTGCCGGCGGCCAATAGCTTCGTCTGGCGGCCGGCCTCGAACTTCAAGGCCTTTTCAAGGTTCCGCAGACCCTGAACGTTCTTCACCTCCACGCGCTCCTCGCCCACGGAAATGTTGGCGTCCACACGCACGGTCTGCTCGTCCTGGGCCTCCAGACCGCAGAGCGAACGCAGCTCGATTACCAACTGGTCGATGAAAGCTCGGGCCTCCTCGGGGGAGGTGAGGTCCGGCGCGGTGACTATCTCCACCAACGGAATGCCGGAACGGTTGTAGTCGACGAAGGCTATCTCCTCGCCGGAACGGCCGACCCTTTTTATCCGGCCGGGGTCCTCCTCAAGATGAACCCGCCAGATACCTATCCGTCGGCCGTTAAGGTCGAAGTGGCCGTTCGTTCCTAACGGCGATTCGTACTGGGTGATCTGGAAGTTCTTAGGGAGATCGGGATAGAAATAGGTCTTCCGGCTGAACCATACCCTCTCCTCTATAGTGCAATCGAGGAAGCGGGCGATGCTCAGCCCGGCCTCCAGGGCCTTGCGGTTCAGCGAAGGACGCGACCCAGGATATCCGAGGCAGACCGGGCATACGCTGTGGTTCGGTTCCGCCGAGGTCGTGGGGCAGGAGCAGAACAGCTTGGACCTGGTGGGAAGCTGGAAGTGCATCTCCAGACCTATCTTCATAGGGACACCTCCGGGTATCTGTATGCGAACGCCTTCTCCCAGTCCGAGGCCGCCTCTAAGAGGTCCAGCTCTTTCCAGTGATCGGCCACCAGCTGCATTCCTACCGGCAATCCGTTGACGTAAGCGCAGGGAACGGATATGTGCGGCATCCCGGTGAGGTTCGGAGGTACGGTGAGAACGTCCGCCCCATACATCTCCAGCGGTTTCATTCGCCCGATCTCTTCGAAGCGAGGGGCGACGAAAGGCATGGTCGGGGTGACCACCGCATCATGGTCCCGGAAGACCTTCTGATAATCATCGATCAGCAACTGGCGCACCGCGAGCGATTTGAGGTAGTAACGTGAGCGGAAGCCGACCATACGGCAGAAGGTACCCAGCAATATTCTCCGCTTGGCCTCGTCCCCGAAGCTTTCCGAGCGTACTCCGGTGAAGAAGTCGTTGAAATGCTGGTTCAGTTCCTCCTCGCGACGGCCGAAGCGCATGCCGCAGTAGCGGGCCAGGTTCGTGGAGGCTTCGGACGTGGCCAGTATGTAATAGGCTGGTAGCGAAAAACGCAGCGAGGGCATGGAGACCTCATGGACCTCCGTGCCCATTTCCCTGAACTTCGCCAGAGCGCCCTGGAATGATTTTCTGACGGCAGGGTCCAGGTTCTGCAATGCTTCCTTGGGCACCGCCAGCGAGGTGGGCGACTTCCCTTTTTCAGGCAGCGAAGGCTGGGCGCAGGAGGTGGGGTCCTTGGGGTCCGGGCCAGCGATGGTCCGGAAGTGCCTTGATATCAGGGACGCCGACCTGGCCAGAAGGCCGACCTTGTCCAAGGAGTTGCCGTAATCGATAAGTCCGTAACGGGAGACGCGGCCGTACGTGGGCGTCAGGCCGACCACCCCGCAGAAGGAGGCGGGACCGGAGATGGAACCGCCGGTGGAAACCCCTAAGGCGATATGACCGGGGATAAGGCAGGCCGCCGCCCCCGCGCCGCCGGAGGAACCGCCGCAGCTCCGTTCGATATCGAAGGGGTTCAGTGGTACGCCGTGCGCCGAGTTCGTGCTGAACGTGCCGAAACCGAACTCGTCCATGGTGGTCTTCCCCACCAGCTGACCTCCGGCCTCCTTCATTCTGCGAACGGGAGTGGCGTCGAAGGGGGGACGATAACTGTCCAGGACCGCCGAGCCCGCCCTGGCCTGGAATCCCTCGGCGCACAGGTTGTCCTTGGCCGAGAAATGGAATCTGGTTTCGTCAAGCTCATCGACCACCTCGGTGAAGGCCCTGTGCCTGAGCTGGGCGTGAAGGATCAGTTCGTAGATGGCGCTCAAGACAGCCTGGGCCCCCTTACGTAGTCCTCATAGGTGCCCATCTGGTTTCTCAGCACCTGCGGGTCGAGGTCCTGGGCCGGCTCGTCCTCCCGAAGAACGTCCACCACCGGGATGGGGTTGAAACTGTAGCTGTCGCCGGCCGGAGCCTCGTCCAGAACCGAGAAGCTATTCAGGATGTCGTCCAGGTCCTTGGCGTATCTCTCCATCTCCTCTTCGGTGAGGTTCAGCCTGGCCACCTTGGCCACCCGGGCTATGGTCTCTCGGTCCATGCTATCGACGATCCTGCCGACTTGCGGCGGAGGAGGGTATATTTTCGCATATTGTCAAGGTTTCGCATACCAGGTGGGATTAATAACCTATGACATACCCGAATCGATGAAGTTCCAGCTGTTCACCGACGGAGGGTCCCGCGGAAATCCCGGTGACTCCGCCTACGCCTACATCATCCGCGATCAGGAAGGCCGTGAGATCGCCTCGGGATCGAACTACCTCGGGGTAATGACCAACAACGAGGCGGAATACCACGGGCTACTGGCGGGCCTGAAGGAGGTCCAAAGCAGAGGAGGGACCGAGGTGGAGGTTTTCATGGACTCCGAGCTGGTGATCAAGCAGCTCAAGGGACAGTACCGGGTCAAGGCCGCCAACCTGGCGCCGCTGAACAAGGAGGCGGTGGACATCCTCTCCGGGATGAGAACGGCCAAGGTCACCCACGTTCGCCGGGAGCATGAGGTTATAGTTAAAGCCGATGCATTGGTCAACTGGACCTTGGACCAGCACAACCTGGCTCGACAACTGAGGCGGTAAAGCATCTATATAATCTAATTGCATCAAGCAAATCATTATATATCAGATGCTAAATGCACCGTTTGAGGCGTCAGGGGCCGGAGGCGATTTTCCTCCTATATTCAATCTCCCTTGTGATCCCCCATATCTTCCGGCCCTGCAGCCCCTCAACGTTCCAGTTTTTTTACCAGTTCCTCTATCCTGATCAGGGACTGCTCGCCGCTGCTCATGTCACGCAAGGTGACTGAGCTGCTTTCCAGCTCTTTCTCCCCGACGATCACGGCGTACCTGCTCGGCACGGTCGCGGCGAACTTCAGGCTCTTGCCGACCCCTCTTCTCATGAGATCGACGTCAGCTGCTATGCCGGAACGGCGGAGCGTGGAAACGATCTCGAAGGCCTTGGTCCTGACACTGTCGCTCACCGGAACGACGAAAGCGGTGATACCGGGCCTCTCGAACTGCACGCCCTCGGTCTGCAGCGCCAGTAACGTTCTGTCGAAGCCAATGGCGAAGCCGGTGGAGAACACCTTCTCACCGCCGAACAGCTCGGATAAGGAATATGATCCACCGCCGCATATCTGTTTCTCCGCCCCCAGCTTAGGGGCGTCCACCTCGAATACCATTCCGGTGTAGTACGCCAGACCTCTTACCACGCCCAGGTCCACACTGACGTTGCTGAACCCCATGGCCATCAGTATGTCGCATACCTGGCGGATGTAATCGCTGGCCGGACCTTCCCTGGAGCCCAGAACGGATATCGGCCCGGTGACCTTGGTGGTCTCGATGATCTCCTGTGCGGCGGAAGCCCCTATCCCGGCCCGGGCCATGAGGTCCTCCGCTTCCGGATATATCTTCTTGTCCAGCTTCTGCAATATCGGCAGCGCCATATCGCCGGTGACGCCGGCGCTGGCCAGCATCTCCCTCAGGATGCCGATGTGCCCGACACGGATGCGGTAGTCCTTGAGACCGGTCATCTCCAGGATGGCCGCCGCCAGCCCGATGGCCTCGGCGTCCGTCTCCGGTGTTGGATTTCCAACGATCTCCGCTCCGAACTGGAAGAACTCCCGGTAGCGCCCGGCCTGCGGCCTCTCGTAGCGGAAGCACTGCCCGAAGTAGAACATCTTCAGCGGTCGCGGCAGAGTGGCCAGATCGCTGACGAAGAAGCGCATCACGGATGCCGTAAGCTCCGGCCGGAGGCATATCTCCCGCCCTCCCTTGTCCTGGAAGGCGTATATCTCCTCGACCACCCCGGGACCGGACTTGAGGGTGAACAGCTCGGTATGCTCGAAGATGGGCGTGGATATCTCCCTGAAGCCGTGCAGTACGGCCTCCTGGCGCATCATGTCCTCGAAATGTCGGCGGACTTCCATCTCCTCCGGGCCGAAATCCCTGGTCCCCCGGGGCCTTTGGATCATGTGGCGTGAGAAGGAACGGACGATAATAAATATTGCGAGCGAGGACCCAGCGCAAAACTGAAAAACGACCTAGGCCATAGCCAGGACGCCATGTTGGATGACGACGGCCGGAAACGAAAGGAACGCCTGCTGCAGGCCTGGGCGGACGACCTGGACCGCAAGGGATTTTCCGACCTTCAGGTGAACCTGGATTCCTTTCCGGTCAAACCGCGGGGTTTCGGCGAACATGTTCCAGATATCGTCGCCACCCGTAAGGACGGACGCCGGCTGGTCGGGGAGATATGGTTATGCGAATCGCTGGATAAGGACGACAGCATGTTCTCTCGGGCCATGAGCTACGCCTACCGCGGCGATGTGGTCATGCTGCTGGTGCCGTTCGACTGTCTGGACGACGCGGAGGAGATGGTGCGCGAATGGGGCCTCTCCTCGGAGATATTCATACAGGCCATTCTCGATTAGCTCAGCGCCTGGTCCAGGTCCTGGCAGAGGTCCTCAGGGTCCTCGATGCCTACGGACAAACGTATCATGCCCTCCCCGATGCCCAGCTTCTGCCGTTCCTCGGGACCGTAAGCGGTGTGGGAGGTGTTCACCGGCATGCTGGCCAATGATTCCACGCCGCCCAGGCTGGCCGCCTTGGCGATGATCTCGAAGCGTTTCATCGCCCGCTCGGCCGCCTGCCGCCCGCCCTTGACCTCGAAGGTCACCATGCCGCCGAAGCCGTCCATTTGCCGTTCAGCGAGCTCGTGGTCCGGATGGGACTCCAATCCAGGATAGATGCACTTGGAGACCTTGGGATGGACCTCTAGGAACTTCGCCACGGCCATGGCGTTGGAGTCGTGCTTGCGGACCCGCAGGTCCAGGGTCCTCATGCCCCTTCCCAGCAAATACGCCGGCAGAGGATCGAGGATGCCTCCGTACAGCTTCCTCCTCAGATGCACCATCTCCATGCGCTGGGCGGAACCGGCCACGAAGCCGGCGATGACGTCCGAGTGGCCGTTGAGATACTTGGTGGCGCTGTGCAGAACGATGTCCACGCCCAGCTCCAGCGGCCTTTGCAGTATGGGAGAGGCGAAGGTGTTGTCGATGATGACCAGGCATCCCTTCTGGTGGGCGCGCCGGCACGTCTCCCGGATGTCGATGAGCTTGAGCAGGGGATTGGTAGGACTCTCTAGATAGAGCACCTTGGTGCGGCCGTCGATGGCCGCGCACAGCTCCGCCGGGTCGGTGGTAGGGACGAATTCAACGTCTACTCCCAGACGGGGCATCTCGTTCTTCAGGAAGTTGTACGTTCCACCGTACAGGTCCTCCATGGCCACCACCCTATCGCCCTTCTGCAGGAATGAAAGGAGCGCCGAGGTTATCGCCGCCATCCCCGAGGAGAACGCCAGGGAGGATTCCGCCCCCTCCAACGAGGCTAACTTATCTTCCACCGCCCTTACCGTGGGGTTGCTGTACCGCGAATAGATGTAGGTACCGTCCGGAACCTCGCCCTTCCAGGTCCTTGGTTCCTCGGTAGGGAAAGCGAAGGTGCTGCTCTGGAATATCGGGGTGTTGATGGCGCCCTCATAGTAAAGGGACTTGTCTCCGTCATGCACGGAGCGGGTGGACATTCCTTTCCTTGGCATCGAGCAGGGAATTCCCCTGGATGCGTATAATCGTTCTCCCCTCACTCGCCGGTGCGGCGAATGATGACCGAAAGAACGTCCCCGTCCGCCAGCCGGTGTTCCAGTCCGACCATCTGACCGGGGAACCTGGCGCTCTTCCCCCAGATGAGGGCGTAACGGAAGTTCTGCCGGAACACTCGGTGCATGGAGTCGCAGACGTCCCCCACGGTCGCTCCATGCTTGGTGATCAGCGGCACGTCCAGGTCCGCATCCTCTCCCTGCTTCTTCATATAGACCCGGATGAGCTCCAACCTCTCAAAGATCTTGGCCTTGAGATCGTCGATGCCTATGTTCTTGGCGGCCGATATGAACACTGGGTCCCAGTGCTTGAACTTCTTGCGGACCTCCTTGAGGTACTCCGCATCCGAGATATCGATCTTGTTTATGGCCAACACCGCGTTGATGTATATGCGGTTGCCTGCGAGAACGTCCACCAGCTGGTCCTGGTCGATGTCCTCACGGATGACCACGTCGGCGTTAACCAGCCCGAACTCCATGATCATGGCCTTGGCCAGGTCAAGGTCCAGCTTGGTGAGCTTGATGGTGGTCTTGATGTCGATGCCTCCGATCTCCTTTCTGGAGATGACCACGTCCGGAGGGTGGGTGTTGATGCGCATCCCGGCGTTCTCCAGCTCACGGACCAGCACCTGAAGGTTGGTGTCGTAGAAATCTAGGACGAAGAGCACCAGGTCCGATGCGCGGACAACGGAGATGACCTCCCTGCCTCGGCCCTTGCCCTTGGAGGCGTCCCTGATCAGACCGGGCATGTCCAGCACCTGGATCTTAGCCCCCATGTACTCATAGGCGCCCGGGACCACGTCCAGGGTGGTGAAGTCATAAGCGCCCACCTCGCTCCTGGCCCCGGTCAAGGTGTTCAATAGGGTGGATTTACCCACGCTCGGGAATCCTACCAGGGCCACAGTGGCGTTCCCGCTCTTTTTGACGGAATATCCCTTGGCAGGGCCTCCGCTGGAGGCCCTCCTCTTCTCCACATCCTCCTTCAGCTTGGCTATCTTGGCCTTCAGCTTCCCGATGTGGTATTCGGTGGCCTTGTTCTTCTGGGTCTTATCGATCTCTTCCTGGATCGCCTTTATCTGTTCTTCGATAGTCGAGGCCATCTTCGCTTGTCCTCACTCCACTGTGGTGCCCGCCTTTCCATCCAGGGCATCCATCAACCGGTCGGCCGAGGTGATCACCGCCTTCCGGCCGGTGGCCTTCACGAACCTGGTCGCCGCCTCGACCTTGGGCCCCATGGACCCCGGGGGGAACTGGCCCTCGGCGGCATGGCGGCTCAGTTCATCGGCCGTCACCCTCCGGAGAGGGCGGGGCCGGTCGCTCGTGAAATCCAGATAGACCGCCTCAACATCGGTCACCATTATTAAAATATCGGCATGCAACACCGTTGCCAATCTGGCCGATGCGAGGTCCTTGTCCACCACCGCCTCCACCCCGATAAAGCCGACCCCGCTCTGGACCACTGGAACGCCGCCCCCGCCGCCGCAAAGCACGGCGAAGGGCGGGGCGAGGGATTCCGCCAAGGTCCTAAGGTGCTCCTCCTTGGCCACCTTCACCACGTCGGGGGAAGGGACCACCCTTCGCATTCCGCCCCTTTTAAGGTCTTCCTGGAACACCCACCCCTTCTCCTTGGCCAAGACCGCCGCCCTCTCCTTCGGGTAATAAGGTCCGATCGGTTTGGTAGGATCCCGGAAGGCTGGATCGTCCGCGGAGACCACGGTGCGGGTTATGACCGGGACCATGGGCACTTCCCGTCGGGCGGAACGACAGGTCCGGTCCCAGGCCTGCAGCGCCAGATATGCTATCTGCCCCTGCGATTCCGCGACGCAGACGTCAAGGGGCATGGGCGGGACCTCCGAATGACATAGCTCGTTCCTCAGCAGGATGTTGCCAACCTGCGGGCCGTTGCCATGGGTGATCATCATCCTGGGATACCGGTCCAGCAGCGGCAGCACCCTGCGGAACGCCTCCTGCAGGTTGCCTATCTGAACGTCGTCCCTGGCCTCCTGGCCGGCCTTGAGTATGGCGTTCCCGCCCATGGCCAGAACGGCCAACCTGCCCTCGCCCGGTCTCGCTCCCGCCATGGTCTTAACGAAAGGGTTTAAAGATACTATATTTATGGCGGGCCGATGTCTTTAATCGGCGATATCAATGAGATGATGAAAGGGATCCGGCAATCCAAGATGTCCATCTGGGTGGGCATGGGATTGGCCCTCCTGGTCACCGTCTCCCTTACCCTGACGGTCCAGCTCTGGCTGGCCCAGGTGGTCTGCCTGCTCCCGATCCTGGTGGCGCTGCTAGCCTATTACATACCGACGTACTTCGGATTGAAGGACCGTAAACGTTTGGCGGTGTTCGGCCTGGTGCTGTTCCTGGTGATCGGACTGTCCCTGGGGAGCGCTCTGTACAGCACCGTCTCCAACTATGAGGTGCAGGACGTGAGCTCCGACGACAACCTGCTGGTCGCGGGCACCGTATCGCCTTCCCACGTGGAACCGGGCGATCTCCTCCAGTTCAGCGTGGTGCTGACCTCCGGGAACAACTCCTCGGACGTCCACCTGCTCCTTTTCAACAACTGGGGCGACCCGGAGGACGACCTCAACCTCTCCATGGGATATTCGCACGACTCCACGCTGGGCGCGGTGTATACCCTGAACACCAGCAACCTGGACGAGGGAATCTACTACTTCCAGTACGGGGTTCTGGAAGGAACCGCCTGGACCGAGACGCCGCAGAGCTTCGGCCCGGTGAACGCCGATCTGAACAAGGTGCTCAGCAACTCCCTGATGTCCGGGACGGTGTACTCGTTCTACAGCATGGCCGTGCTGTTCTACATCCTGATACTGCTGACCTGGTGGATGGACCGCTCCAAGAAGAAGATCTTCGAGATGGAACAGAAGCGGGCCCAGACCAAGGACAAGAAGGTCAAGGACGCCAAGGACGAGAAGTTCGTGTGCTCCGACTGCGGCGCGGAGGTCCCCGGCGAAGCGGACAAGTGCCCGTCCTGCGGGGCCAAGTTCGACGATGACGAACTTAAATGCCCGCAGTGCTCCGCCAAGCTTCTGAAGTCCGACACCAAGTGCTGGAACTGTGGCAAGAAGCTCTGAGGGCGCAAAACCTTTTTACCGCTCCCGGGGATATGCACCCCGGGATGCAATCGGTCTTTTCTAGGAAGGGATGGTCCAATGGCTTCGATAGCTGATGAACTGGCGAAAAAGCAGAAGGAGATCTCGGTCTCCGAGTTCTTCGAACGTAACCGGCACATATTGGGCTTCGACTCCCAGATAAAGTCCCTGATCATGGGTATCAAGGAGGCAGTGGACAACTCCCTGGACGCCTGCGAGGAGGCTGGGATTCTTCCTGAGATAATGGTCATGGTGGAGCGGGTGGACAAGGACGAGTTCCGCGTCACCGTGGAGGATAACGGCCCGGGAATTGTCAAGAAGGCCATCCCCAACGTCTTCGGACGATTGCTCTACGGTTCCCGCTTCCACGCGGTGCGCCAGTCCCGCGGCCAGCAAGGTATCGGGATATCGGCCACGGTCATGTACGGGCAGATCACCACCGGCAAACCGGCGGTGGTGGTCTCGAAAACAGGCGCCGAGGACGTGGCCTGGCGCATGGAGATCATGGTCAACACCAAGAAGAACATGCCCGACGTGCTGAAAGAGGATCCCTTCATCTGGGACGGCAAGGAGCATGGGACCAAGATAACCTATCACATGAACGGCCGCTACGTCGGCGGCAAGCAGTCGGTGATGGAATACCTCAAGCAGACCGCCATCGTGAACCCCCATTCCAGGATAGCCTTCGTGGACCCTGACGGGAAGCGAACCACCTTCGAGAGAGCAACGGACAAGATGCCGCCGGCCACCAAGGAGATCAAGCCCCACCCGTCCGGATTGGAGCTCGGTACACTGATGAACATGTCCAAGGAGACCAAGAACAAGACCCTGGGCAAGTTCCTGCAATTGGATTTTTCCCGCATAAGCGACCGACTGGCCAAGGAGATCTGTGAGAAGGCCGGCCTGAGCATGGAGGTTAATCCATCCAAGCTCAACCTGGAGGAGCAGAAGCGACTGCTGGCGGCCATCGGGGCGGTGAAGATCATGGCCCCGCCCACTGATTGCCTGTCTCCGATCGGCGCCAATCTGATCAAGAAGGGGCTGCGCAACGTGCTGGACGAGATCAGGCCGGAGTTCTACGCCCCGCCGGTGACCAGGGACCCCAAGGTGCACTCCGGCAATCCGTTCCTCATAGAGGTCGGAATTGTTTACGGCGGAGATCTGCCCAAGGACTCCCAGGTGCAGATACTGCGTTTCGCCAACCGCGTGCCCTTGCTCTATCAGCAAGGCGCCTGCGTGGTCACCAAGTCCATAGAGAACACCGACTGGCGGCGCTACGGGCTGGAGCAGCGCGGCGGCTCCGGCATCCCGTTCGGCCCGGCCATCATACTGGTGCACGTGGCATCCACCAAAGTGCCCTTCACCTCGGAGGCCAAGGAGGCCATCGCCAACCTTCCGGAACTGCAGGCGGAGATCGAGCTGGCGCTGAAGATATGCGGCCGCTCCCTGAAGACGCACCTCAACAAGCGGGAGACCAAGAGCAAGACCCGGGTCAAGTTCGAGATCGTGCAGGAGATACTGCCGCTCATCGCCCAGAAGAGCGCCAAGATCGTCGGAAAGCCGGTACCGAAGCTCAGCGGGAGCATTACGAAGATAATGAACGTGGTCTGGATAGACGACGCGGTGACGTTCGAAAAAGGGCATCACCGGGTGCGGGTGTCTATCTACAACTATACGCCTCAATCACAGAAGTTCAACCTGCACATGGTCCTTCCGCCCGGATCGTTCGACTATAAAGGCCTCCAATTTTTCCCGACCGAGGTGCGGGAGGACGGCAAGGTCTCCTGGGAGCTGCCCAAGATAACCTCGACGGAACGATTGGACATCAACTTCTCGTTGAACGGCCTGAACAAGGAAGACTACGACGAGAACGAGATCTACGCCTCGGGAATAAACCCGGTGTTCATAATCGGGGCCGAACCTTTGCCGGGGGATTGGGACGTCAAGGGGATGCAGATCACCGAGAGCGAGGAAGCGCCGGTGGTCGAGGAAGAGGATGAAGAGGTCGATTACGACGAGTCCAAGGAGGCGCTGAACGATGACTGAGGACGAGAACAAGGCGGTGCGCTCCCTGACGGACATAGCGCAGTCAATTTACGACCAGATAGATTCAGGACGCATACCGAAGATGACCTTGCCCCTGAGGACCAAGAGCAACATCCGGTTCGATCCGAAGCACGGGGTGTTCAAGTACGGCAAGGCCACCGGCGCCCGTTCCGCGAAGAAGGTCAACGGTGCGCTCATGCTACTGCGGACCATGTACGTCCTGGAGTTCATCGAGGACATGATCGCCACCAGCAAATCATCCACGCTAAGGGAGATGTACTATATCTCCGAAGGCTGGGAAAAGGCCAAGTTCTCCTCGCAGGACGAGAGCAACCTTTTAGCGGAAGATCTGGAGATCGTCACCGCCTGCATGCGGGAGGACCTCAAGCTGAGGGCGGAGGAGAACGGGGCCAGCATCATCGGCGATATCGACATCACGGAGATGGACCGCAAAGGACGGTTGAAGAGGATCAACTGCCGCGACGATGTCGGTGATTCGGGTTACGGAATACCGAACAACGTGGAGAAGGAGAAGGTCCAATTGCTTAGCACCAACGCCAAGTTCGTCATAGCCATCGAGACCGGCGGTATGTTCGACCGTCTGGTGGAGAACGGTTTCGACGAGGACTTCAACGCCATACTGGTGCATCTGAAGGGCCAACCCGCGCGCGCCACCCGCCGCATCATCAAGCGCCTGAACGAGGAGCTGAAGCTGCCGGTGGTGGTGTTCACCGACGGTGACCCGTGGTCCTTCCGCATCTTTGCTTCGGTGGCTTACGGGGCCATCAAGACCGCGCATATATCGGAATATCTGGCCACGCCCACAGCCGAGTTCATTGGAATCACCGCGTCAGACATCACCAACTATAAGCTGCCGACCGACAAACTGACGGATATGGACGTCCGGGCGCTCAACGCCGAGCTCAAGGACCCCCGCTTCGCGGACGAATATTGGCGCGGGGAGATCGAGACCATGTTGAAGCTGAACAAGAAAGCGGAACAGCAGGCTCTGGCCAAATACGGCCTGGACTTCGTCACTGATAAGTATCTACCGGAGAAGCTGACCAATATGGGAGTGCTGCGCTAGACCGGGCAACGATTATATGTCCTGCGGTCCGTAGTAAGTCCGGTGATGTTGTGGACCGCTTTGAAAAGGAGATCAGGCGGCTGGACGCCCTGAGGCCGGAGGAGCTGGAACGTTGGATCGATGAGATGAAGGGCTTGTGCCGCTGTCCGGGCTGCGCCACCTACACGGAATGCAACGCCAAGTACGGTGAGCTTCTGTACTGCTATTTAGGCAAGAGCGAGGGCTGCGAGATGCCGGCCAGGACCTGCGACTGCCCGGTGTGCAAGGTGACGGACGAGCTGGGATTGAAATATTCCTTCTATTGCCGGAACGGTCCGGAGAAGAAGCTGCGCGAGTGAGGGAGGGCAAGTTTGATAAGACCGGCCTTCCTTTTTCACTTGAACTGAAATGAACGATCGCGCCTCGGTCACCCTGACCAGTCTGACTGTGTCCTACCTCATAATCGCCACCGCAGCGGCCATACTGGTCGCCTGGATCACCGAGGACTGGACGCTCTTCATCCCCTCCATGCTTTTACTTGGAGGCGTTTTCGCCACCTTCGTCGGACTGCGGCAGCGCACCGGAGCGCTCGACAGAAGGCGAAGCAACGACGGCAACTTCCTTATGTTCTGGGGGACCCTGCTGATAGCCTTTGGATTGATCTGGGCCATCAACTACGCCTATCCGGGCAGCATGTTCCTTCTGGTGATCGGTTTCCTGGTGTGGCTCGGGCTGGCCGTACTGCTCTTCACCATCAAGAAGAAGTGAGCGTTATTCTGAACATCAGAGGGTGATGACCCTGTCGCTCTCCGCGATTATGCGATAAAGGTCAGCCATCTTGGACAACGGGCATGCCGATGTCTCGCCCTTGGCCCTCAGCTTCATGCAGGAAGTGCAGCTGTAGGTCCTTCCACCGGCGTCCAGGAAGGCCCTGATCTCCTTGGTTATGTTGAACTTTTCGTTGTCCAGGTCCTCGCACTCCACGCCCTTGGCCAGAAGGAACATGTTGACCTGGTCGCCCTGCCCCAGGGAAAAAATCCCTAGGCGGAAAGCCTGGTAGACGGTCTCCGGGTCGTTGGAATAAAGGATCATGCCCAGCTTCATGGACCCGGGTTTGTCATGTTGATATAAAAGGGTTCGAGTGAGATGTTTCCATCACCCTGAAGCTCAGGCCTCGGAAAGCCTCTTCAGCACGAAGTCCCGGTCCAGGGTGGACAGGAAGAAGCCCAGCCTCGGCCCGGAGCGCCTGGCTATGAACAGCCGGTAGAGGGCGGCAAAGCACACCTTGGGCTGCATGCCCCGCTCCTTGGCGGTGTTGTAGATGGCGTCGTGTATCTTGTCCCCGGTCCATTCCGTTCCCGCCAGCCGTTCCCTTAGCACGGCGATATAGGCCCGCTCCTCCTCGGAGATCTCCACATCCGGCCTCTCCTGGCTGACGGTGAACAGCACCTCCTCGGAGGCGAAGGCGTTCAACCAGTGCCGCACGCAGTCCAGCCTCTGCTTCAGCACCTCCATGTCCTCCTCGGATATCTCGGGGATGTCCATGGAGCGCTTGAGGACCTTGATGACGCCATCGAAGGAATCGGATATCTGTGCCACGCTGACCAGATGCCGGTAGGGCACCTGCAAAGGCAGTTTAGAGCGTACTCCGGAGGGCTGGGCTATCTCGTAGGCACGCAGCAGGTCTATCTCCTTCTCGTCCGCCCCGCCGTTGAAGTAGAGCGCCTCGACCTTGTCGAACTCGTCGACGATGTCCAGTATGCCCATTCCCGGGTCGTAGTCTATGTGCCGCTCTGGATTGTAGCGGAGCACGCTGAAGGCCAGAACCGGCGCCGGGGTGATCAACAGGGCATCCGTCCCGGTGACCACGTTGCCGGTGGACTTGTGCATTTGACCTTTGCCCTTGAACTGGATGAACTCGTAGGGAACCGGATGCGGCGGCTCGACACCGTATATCTCCCGGCATAGCCGGACACCGCTGTCGTAGGAACCTCCGGCGGCGGCGTGGTCCTTGCCGAACGGCTCGCAGGTGACCCCGAAAAGCTTCCATTTGGCCGGCCATTCCACCCGCCAGGGCATCTTGCCCTGACCTTTCCTGATGTCCGCGTCGCCTTCGTAGCCGCAATGGCATTTGAAGTGGACGAACGGAAACTCGTAACCGGTGATCTTGTCGCTGAACATGCCGCACTTCGGGCATTCCGCGGAGAAAGGCCAGAAGTCCTCGGGCATCTTGCGGCCGGTGACCTCCCCGAGTATCGCAGCCACCTTGGACCTCTCCCTTAGCACCAGGTCGACTATCTCGGTGAACTTCCCTTCCTCGTAAAGCTTGTGGGTCCAGATGATGCGGGGCTTGATGCCCAGTTCCCCGATCGCTTCCAGGAAGGGGGTGATGAAATGCTCCGCGTACGTCGCGTGGCAGCCGTCCGGACACGGGATGTAGCAGATCGGCTTGCCGACCTCCTTCTCGAAGCATTCCGGAAGGAACGGATAGCGCTTGCGCAGCGGGTCGTAGGAATCCACCAGATAGATGAAGTCGACATCGGCCTTCTTGTCCTTGAGCGCCTTGTACACCGCGTTGGCGGTTATGGACTCCCTGAGGCTGCCTACGTGGATGTAACCGGAGGGGGTGATACCTGTGGATATCAGATGCTTACCGCCCCTTTCAACGAGGGTGTTAGCTATCACGTCTGCCCAATGCATGCTATCAAGCCGTGAAGTCCCCTGCCCGTTATAAGGTTTGTCGCGGTTGGATGCCTTGAGCGGACGAGTCCGCCGGTGCATAATTCTTTTATATCCTTTTGCAGGTAGCAGGTCCGATCGATATGGCGAAGGACAGCAAGACCGGGGGATTCCAGTCCGCGGCGGGCCTCATCAGGTATTTTGACAACGAGGACGAGAAGGCCCTGAAGCTCAGCCCCTACGTGGTCATCGCCCTGTGCGTGATCACCATCGCCGTCGTGGTGGTGGCCAGCTCCCTCTACCCGACATAAAGATCAAAAGGGAAAGGGTTTGGTTTTCTTATTCCACGTCAGGCGGCACCATCTCGCACTTCTTGCCCAGCTTCCGACGGAACGTGTAGGTGAGCAGGGGAGGCGCTACCAGGGTGGTCACCAGGGACATGAACACGATGGCGTTGTAGAGACCCGGTTCGATTATGCCCAAGCCGGTCACCGGGTCCTTCATGCCCAGACCGATGCTGGCCACGATAAGGCCGACCTCTCCCCTAGGAACCATTCCCACACCGATAATGGCCGCCGATTTGCCACCCAGGTTCTTAGCCCCCAGTCCACAGCCGACGAACTTGGTGATTATGGCTAGAACGGTTATGATGCCCGCCATCACCAGCACGCTGTATTCCCCGAAGGCTTCCAGGGACACCTCGATCCCCACGAACACAAAGAAGAACGGGGTAAGGAACTCGGCTATCGGCTCGATCTTCTCCTCGCAGGGCCACTTGTCCTTGAACTCGCCGAAGGCCATACCGGCCAGGAAGGCTCCGATGATGGCCGCCAGGTCCAGGAAGGCGGACATGGATGACAGGGCAAAACAAATGATCAACGCTAGCGGAAGCGGGCCGATGCCCCTGCGCTTGCGGTCCGCGGTGCATACTTCCTTGACCTTCTTCTCATCCCTCTGTTTCACCATCTTCGGCAGGAGCAGCGAACCGATGAATATGATGGCCAGGACGAACAGCACCGCTTGAACGGAAACCGCGGCCACCTGTATTATGTCCAGGCTTCCACCGCTGGCAATGCCGACCACGATGGCCAGCACGATCATGCCTAGAACATCATCAATGACCGCGGCGCCGATGATGACCCGGGACTCCACCGCCTGCATCAGGTTCATGTCCTTGATGACGCGGGCGGTGATACCTACACTGGTGGCCACCATGGCCGCCCCTACGAACAACGCCTCGAGCTGCTTCTCCGGCCCAAGCGTCAGCATCATGAAGACGTAGCCCACTATGAACGGAAGTATCACTCCGAACACCGCTACGAACATGGCGGTCTTGCCGACCTTGCGTATGGCGCTGAAAGGGGTTTCAAGGCCGACAGTGAAGAGCAGGAATATCACACCTAGCTCCTTGAGGACCTCGAAGACCTCCCTGTCCGAACCCAGATTGATGAAGTCGTACAGGAAGGTGTTGGCGATGATTATACCGACCAGGATCTCCCCGATGACTGTGGGGATCTTGGCCCTGTTGCATATCATCCTGGCCACTTCGACCATGACGATGATGATGAAAAGCTGAAACAGCACCGTCTGTATGAAGTCCTCTCCCATCGGGGTACTGTATGCCTTAGGTCATATATTAAATTCTGATGAGGGTACCAGATGTGTAAGGTACGACCTCCCCGGGCCAGCCTTCCCGATCGCAGCCCTGGATAAATACCAGGTGTAATGTCAAGGGAAAAAAGATAAGTAACAAAAGACAATCGAAGCGGCCGAGAGGAAATAAAATGTCATTGTGGAAGAACCTTCCATCTGGAAGAAATCCCCCTGAAATAATCAACGTCATCATCGAGACCCCTAAGGACAGCAAGAACAAGTACGAGGTGTCCAAGGAGTTCGACTGCATGCTGCTGGACCGCGTGCTGCACTCCAGCGTGGTGTTCCCGTTGGCCTATGGGCTCATTCCGCGCACCTTCTACGAGGACGGCGACCCGTTGGACGCCATGGTGCTCATCAGCGAGCCGACGTTTCCAGGCTGTGTCGTCGAGGCGCGACCCATCGGAGTGCTGGAGATGAGCGACGAGAAGGGGCAGGATGACAAGATCTTGACGGTCGCCTGTGGCGACCCGCGCAACAACCAGTATCTGGAGCTGGAGGACATCCCCCAGCACCTTCTGGACGAGATATCGGAGTTCTTCAAGACCTACAAGAGGCTGGAAGAGAAGAAGGGGACCAACGTCATCGGCTGGCAAGGGCGCGCTAGAGCCACGGAGATCGTTGCTGACTCCCTCACCGTGTTCCGCAACAAGTTCGGATACAAGTGATTCAGTAACGCTTTTCCCATAACAGTTTCCCGCCGCAGGCCGCGCGGACCCTGGCGGCCATCTCTCCTATTTTCAGTTCTGCCTTGACGCGATGGCCTTCGTGGTAATGCTCACGAGCTATCTCCGCTCCGACCAGATCGTCGTTGCCTGGTTCCAGCCGGAAAAGGTATGAGCCGGGATACAGAAGCTCTTCGCAGGATATCCCATCCTCGTCACCGTCGGTGATGGCGATCACCGGCACCGCCAACCGATAGAGCAGGGCGGAGGCTATCTTGCTGGTGTCGTCGCCTACCGTGACCACGTAAGCGGCGTCACGGCAGCGGAATAGGGATTCCTCGGCGCAATGGTCGATCAGGCACGCCCAGGTACCCTGGGAGGCGAGACTGCGGGGTTCGGCCCGGGTGCGGCGGACATGGCCGCTGCGGATGATGGCTGAACGGACATCAAAGTCACCCAAACGCGCCACCCCGGTAGGTTTGGTCCTCACTCCTTTGGTCATCAATGCCCCGTCCGCAGATCGGCTGATGACCACCTGGGTGCTCTCGGCCCTGCCGATGACGTGGCCGTTGATCCAGACGTTCTCCCCCGGCCGCACCCCGCTGATGATGCGGACGTTGTCGATCCCGGTCCGAAGGTCGTTCCGCAGATCAAGCGATTCGTCCCTGAGCAATGACCTGAACCCCTCGACATCCTCGTCCCGGCCGGTCCAGATGACGCTCAGCTGGCTCTCGACCTGCAGCACTGGAACTTGAACGGAGACCTTGGACATGACCAGGCGGCCGAAGGCCAAAGAGCTGTCCTTGTCCTTGCCCTGGTTCACCAGCAGGATGAGGTCCGAACATGAAGAAGCGCGTTGGATGGCGGCGGAGGGAAGCTCCCTGGAACCGATGTCTATGATCTTCTCCAGGCCGGCGTCTATGACCGCGGCCACGGCCGTGGTTCCCCCGACCGCGACCCTCACATCGCCCAGTACCGAAGCTGCCTCGATGACCTCGGACACCAGTCCGGTGTCCACCGCCTCCGGCCCATGGACCACCACGGCTATGCGCCTTCCGCCCGCCATGGCTTGGCAATCTCGGGCGGGTTATGTAAACCTAGCGTGTCAGCCCAGCTCTTCCTCGACCTCTTTTCGCCCCTCTTCCAGCTCCTCGCTCTGCTCGGGATCGATCAGCAGGAGCAGGGCCTGGAACTCCCCCACGTGGGTCTTCTCCTCCTTGGCCACGTCCAAAAGTATGTGGCGGATCTTGTGGTCGTCGGTCATGGCGGCCAGCTGCTCGTAGAGGCTGACAGCGTCCAGCTCGGCGATGATGGCCGCCCTGAGGATCTCGCGGTCCAGGTGATCGGCCTTCAAGGCCTCCAGGTCGATGGGTATCTTGGACATCATGGTATCTGAATCGCTTAACGAACTTACTGACTGATAAGCATGATGGATATCCTTGCATCGAAGACGTTGGGTCGGTTCGCAATGAATAAATCGTCAAGTGCCCATGTCGGCCGAAGAGGCTTGAACGGATGTACGGGGGAACTCAGGATGGGAAGGAGACGCCGAAGCTTCACCGGGAAGAGGAGCCCGTTCCAAGTCCCAAACGACCACAGGTCCCGGTGTCGGCGATAGTCCTGGCCTCGGTCGGCGGAATGCTCCTATTCATGGGGCTCTTCTTTCTGCTGGTCGCCAGCCTTGGCGTAAGCGGTTTCCTCCTACCCGCACTGGCGGTCATCGCCGTCGCCGTCGTGATGATGCTGGTCGCCTGGAACATATGGAGGAAGACCAGGGTGCGCCATGAAGAAAGGGAGCAGAAGGAGAAGGACCGATTGCTCTGCGATTATTGCGGTGGCATGAACGCCGAGGGCGACCTGCAGTGCCGTTTCTGCGGGGCCCCCTTGCGATGATTCAGATCCCCAGATACCCTCCGTAAGTGGCCTTCTTGCATATCGGGAGCTTTCCCTTAAGGCATTTCTCCAAGATCTCCGAGACCGTGCCCTCGCACCCGGCGTGCACCTTCACGCCCGCCGACTCCAGCTGCTTGAACGCCCTCGGACCGATGGTCCCGGTGATGACGATGTCGACCTTCTGTTTGGCCAGCTCCGCGGCGGTCTTGATGGCCGATTCGCTTCCCCCCTTCCTTACCAGGTTCTCCATGACCATCCGGTTATCCGGGCTTCCCTCGAAGATGATGAAGAAATTGCTTCGGGCCATGGGCGCTATCTCTCCATCCAGGCCATCGCCCTTTGACGTTACCGCCATCCGGCACGGCCTCTCCTCCTGCGGGGCGGATCTCTTCTTGACTGTCATTTTAACACCTAGTAGAGGTTACCCTTGCAGCCATAAGAGACTTTCGAAACGACCTACCATTACTTCGTTGCTTTCTCCGACGCGCGCACGACCACTTACGATCGCCCACGGTAAAGGTTATTACTGAACAGGGAATCCCGAAAAAGGGGAAGTCTTATGGCAGATGGTGATGAGGTCGTCATCGACGTGAAGGGACTGGTGAGAAAGTACCACAGCACCACTGGTATCCTTCATCAGAAGAAGAAGGAGACCGTGGCGGTGAACAGCATCGACTTCCAGGTCCGCCGCGGCGAGCTCTTCGGACTTCTTGGTCCGAACGGGGCCGGCAAGACCACAACCATCAAGGTGTTGACCACATTGCTCCTGCCGACCTCCGGCAGCGTGAAGATACTCGGCTACGACGTGGTAAAGGAATCCATGGAGGTGCGCAAGCGCATCGGGCTCATCCTTGGCGGCGAGCGCGGCCTTTACTATCGAGTGACCGCGAGACAGAACCTGCGCTACTTCGCCGACATCTACGGCGTTCCCATGTCCATCAGGGACAAGCGCATAGAGGATGTTCTGAAAAGGGTCAACCTCCTGGACAAGGCGGACACCAGAGTGGAGGACTACTCCCGGGGGATGAAGCAGAGACTGCACATCGCCAAGGGCATCATCCATGACCCCGAGCTGATATTCATGGACGAGCTGACCATCGGCCTCGATCCGGAGGCGGCCAGGGACGCCAGGGACATGACCAAGGAACTGGTCGCCGAGGGGAAGACCATCCTGTTGACCACTCATTACATGTACGAGGCGGACGAGCTCTGTGACCGTATCGGGGTGATCACCCGGGGCAAGATCGTGGCCTTGGACACCCCGAAGGGATTGAAGTCCCTGGTCAAGGACACCTCGGTCATCGAGGTCGAAGGGTTCGGCATCACCGAGAAGGACCTGGACTCCCTGAAGGCACTGGATGGCGTTCGGACCGTTACGGCCAACATGTGCGAGGATAAGCAGACCATGAGGGTGCAGGTCGGAGACCCCGTATCGCTCCTGCCGAAGGTGACCCACCTACTAGAGGACCGCAAGGTCATCGGCATGAAGGTCAAGGAGCCCACCTTGGAGGACGCCTACCTCTGGCTGGTGAGGGAAGATGCCTAGGCTTCGCGCCACGGTGGCTTCGTTCCGTCATCAGGCGGCCATGTTCCTGGCCGAGCCGCAGTGGTTGATCCCCAACGTCATCGCCCCCTTCGTCCTGGCCATGGTCGTGCTCATGCTCTACCGCGAGCCCAGCCCGGAAGCGGTTCTGTACGCGGTCCTGGGCGGGGGGATGATGGGCATGTGGGGCAACACCCTGTACGCCTCCGGATTCTCCATCCAGTCCGACCGCTGGTGGGGTACGGTGGATGCCATCTTTTCGGCGCCCAGCCCGCTCATCTGGATCATCGGCGGCCGGACCATCTGGAACGCCTTCATTGGCATAGTCAACGGACTCTTCGTGCTGGTGGCCGCGATGGTCATCTTCCAGACCCCGCTGGAGGTGGCCGACTTCTGGCTTTTCCTGCTGGCGTTCGTTCTGACCTTACTGTCGTTGGCGGCCCTGGGCATGCTGTTCAGCGCCGCTTTCGTGCTCACGCGCTCTGCCCAGGTGCTGACCAACGGCCTGGAGTTCCCCATCTACGTCGGCACGGGCAGCATGTTCCCGATATTCCTGCTGCCCTACTGGACCCACCCGCTCTCTTACAGCCTGGCACCGACCTGGGGCATCGACGCCATAAGGTACGCTGCGCTTCCCGCCTACGCCGACGGCTTCGCCGCCGGGTACTGGGGCGACATCCTTTACATGGCCATCCTGGCCCTGTTCTATCTGACCGTTTCCATCTGGCTATACAGGGCCGTCGACCACCGGGCGCGCAAGACCGCCAATCTCATGAGGTACTGACATGTCCGAGAACGCCAACAACCCATTGCGCGTCTTCTGGAGCTCGGCGGTGCTGGCGAAGCGGGCGCTCTTCGCTTGGCTTAACCCGGCCATGTGGGTCATGCAGCTTTTCGGCATGTCGCTGTTCCAGATCGCCTTCTTTGTTTACGTAGCAAAGTTCGTCAACAACTCCGAGGTGACCATAGAGTTCGTGGCCATTGGGAACGCCCTGCAGTCGTTGGCGTACGTAAGCGTGTTCGCGGTGTGCAACATAACCGGGGAGGAGAAGAACCAGGGGACCATAGAGAACCTGCTGGTGTCCCCGGCCAACCGCTTCTCCGTCTTCGTCGGACGAGCGGTCTTCCAGATAGCCAACGGCTTGGCGACCGTCACCGTCGCCTTCATGTACGCCGCGTTGATATTCAACGTGGACTTCTCCCAGGCCAACTACCTTGGCCTGGCGGTCGTCATCCTGGTAACCACCTTCGCCATGACCGGCTTTGGACTGATGCTCAGCTCGCTCGGCCTGTTCCTGCGGACGTCCATGATAATCGCCAACATCTTCCTGTTCATCGGGCTGCTGCTCTGCGGGGTGAACTTCCCCGTATCGTACCTTCCGGGATGGATGCAGCCCTTCTCCAACGCCATACCGATGACCTACGGAACGGAGGCGGCCAGGATGGCCGTGGAGGGCGCCTCGCTGGGAGAGCTCTCCGGACTGCTGGGAATGGAGGCACTGGTCGGATTCGCGGTGATGATCGCCGGATACCTGATGTTCCGCTGGTTCGAGTACCTGGCCAGGAGCAAGGGGACCCTGGACCGGTTCTGAGCATGGACATCATTAAATCCGAGCCGGTGCGTTGACATTGCCATGTACGGGTCGGTGCTGGAGAGGGCGGACATAGTGCTGCTGCAGGTGCTGCTCCGGGACTCGCGGGCCTCCGCCTCGCAATTGTCGGAGGTCACCGGCATTGCGGAGAAGGACATCCCGGAGATGGTGGCCAGGATGAGGGAGGCCGGGATCATCGGGGATATGACCGCGAAGCCGAGCCTGCATTCCCTGAACGCCCGGAGCGTTCTGGTGTACGGAAGGAGCCGACTGGGCTCCATGTACAATCTGGAACGCGCCCTGGAAAGGAACGAGAACGTGGGATGGATGGCCGTGGCCAGCGGCGGAACGGCCTACTTCGCCTTACATCTGAAGGAGGACGCGGACACGGAGATGGAGGTGCGCAAGGCGGCCTCGGAGACCATGATGGTCCAGCCGAGATATTTGACCAGGAACCTCTTCGATCACGGCATGGGACGGCACGTCTACATCCCTGATGACATGCGGATCCTGAGGGCATTGTACAGGGACAGCAACAAGGACCTGGGCCAGGTGGCCAAGGAGTCCGGCATCGGCATAAGGAAGGTCCGGGAGCGGTTCGACCTGATGGCCGGGCGCGGCGCCCTGGATTTCGCGGTGGACTTCTTCCCGGACCACTGCGACAACCTGCTGACCATGCTTCGATTGGAGGTGGTGGAGACCCGGGGGCTGGAGGAGAAGGTGGCCTGGTTGATGGAGGTGAACGCTCCTTACCTAATGTATTTCAACACCTTCGCGGAGAACCAGCACACTTTGATGAGCATGGCCATCCCGGAGAGCATGGGAGGATTGAGGGCGATAATGCGCAACTTCGAGGATTCGGGGGGCTTCGGGCAGGTGGAGGCGGACCTGCTCATCCAATCCACGATAAGGGATACTTGGAGGGACAGGCAGTTGAGGGGGCTGGTCACTGCTGGGAGTGCTTCACCTTCCTTGAGGCATCCCTGATCACCTTCTGTATCGTGTAGGGATCACGGAGGGAGGCCAGGGAAGGCCGTAGCGAGCTGGTGTTGGGAGCTCCTCCAATGAATCCGGACGATGTGGAGACCATCACCGAACCCGTGCCGAATATACGGTCGATAATGCTCACCACCACGTACACCTCCCTTATCCATTCGATATCGATATAACGGGTGTCGAGGCCGAAAGCCCCGGTCTGGGTGATTATCCTTTGATCGGTTATGATGTACTCTGTGTTATTGAACCTGAGCCATTGGATGATCGGACCGCCGAGTAGGATGAATAGACCGATTAGCATGAACAGGCTGCCTATGAGAAGGAACTCCGTCGGGGCGCCGGCACCCCAAGCCGTTGTGGTCCAGAACAAGGAGAAGAGGAAGAACATCAGCCCAGGGATTATTCCGCCGAAGCCGGAAAGTATGAACGGCCCGAAGACCGGTTTTCCCTGCCATAGTACCTTCTCGCCCGGCTCGAGCTCCCTGTTCTGCAATACCCCGGACATACCGCTTTCCCTAGGACCGATCGACGTGGTCAGGGGCAACGCCTTGCCGCAATTCCCGCAATAGCGCTGGTTCTCGGAATTCATCGCACCACAGTTAGGACACTTCACTGCCCCACCTCCGTTTATCATTCGTTTCTCGTACTAAATACAATATCCTTGATGGTGATCGTAAAAAAAGGCTTATCTTGGGCTCCATCAAATGAAGTAGTCCTTGATAAAGTCCCAGATCGCGGTCATGACGGTGAACGTGCCCGCCACCGAGAGGATTATGGTAAGCACCTTCTTCAACGTAGGGCTGAGGTTGATGGACGTCGAACCGTCAGGATTGGTGGTGATGAACTTCAGCCTGACGTTCGGCTTCGGAGGATCGTACATGCGTCGGAGATGGTTGCATATGGCGGTGTTGACATCCTCGGGCGTCATCGTCCCCTGCGAATGAAAAAGAAGATATCCCCTCAGAAGGGAGATAAGGCCGATGATGGAAGACGCCGTGTCCTCGTTGTCATACCAATTCCCGTCGGGACCTTGGTTCTCCAGGAACCAATCCACTACTTGTCCGACCATCGCCTGGTCCTGGTAAGGGAAATTATTCGAGGTGCACAGGGCGTAAATGATGAAACCATTGGACCGGGGGAGACCGGTCCATAACCTCTCCTCAGAATAGCTCTGAAGAAGGTAATCCACCGCCCTGGCGGAACTCACCTTCAATTTGGCGTGGTCCAATAAGCAGAATCCCGCCGCTCCCTGGCGTTTAATAATGATATGTGCTATCTTCACGTAAAAACTGGTGTAATGGGGGGCGATGACCGCCCCTTGGGCATCCTGAAGCCCCATCAGCCATTTCGTAGCTTGGCACGCTTCATCTAAAAGGTCCTTGCCATTGCCCTCTGAGATGGCCAGTATGCTCCACGAGGTCTCCCAGGGCTCATCCTCCCAGTTGGGTCTCCCGTTTGCCTGGTAGAGCTTGTGAAGGAAATTGAAGGACCGTTTCATTCGGGGGTCGGAAGGGAGAACGCCCATCCTGAGCAGGGCCATCAAGGCCATGGACGTATCCATCACCTCCTCATCCCAGGATAAGGTCTCTTCGTCAAGCTCCTCTTGCTGCAGGAACAACCAGTGCTTCGCCGTGGTGAACCAAGGGGAGTTCTTTGGTTCCCGGAGCGTTAGGGCGAGCGTTACCAGGGCGGTGTGCTCGACCGTCCTCCAGTGCCCGTATCCACGCCCCTCCTTGAATAGCCATTCATAACCCCGGGTGACCGATCTGTAAATATCCCTTACAACACGATCGTCCTGTTCTAGCATATGTTCAAGAAGATGGTTGTAACGATTCGCCGGTCGTGATATGAAGCTTCTTGTCTTTGTACTCAGTAGAAAATGATGAACGCTCAAGGCGCCTTTCCGTTCTGGACAAGGACATGGAAATGATCCGGTATGATCGACCTTTTTAAGGCGGTTGCTTTATCTCGACATCTTGCATGAGCCACTGATATCATGATGGCAGGAGGTACCGTGACCACCGTGAAAGAACGAACGATCAGGGCGATGCTCATCATCGTTGGGACCGTCAGTTTGGCTCTCGGCCTCATCGGCATCTTCGTTCCGGTCCTTCCGACCACTCCGTTCCTATTGCTGGCCGCCGCCTGCTATGCCCGTGGTTCCCTGCGTTTTTACCGTTGGCTTATCCAGAATCGTCTGTTCGGAGCCTACATCCGCAACTACCGGGAAGGAAAGGGACTGCCAATAAAGCTGAGGGCGCTCACCATAATCACGCTCTGGATCACCATAGGTCTGACGGCGATCCTCTTCGTAGATGCCTTGTGGATAAGGGTCCTGCTGTTGGTGATAGCGGTGGCTGTGACATGGCACGTGGCCACGCTGAGACCGAAGGTAAGTAACTTAACTGAGTGACCGGGGATTGGACCGGTCCGAGGCGCGAATAAATATGTCCTAGCAAGGGATTGGGGGAATGGAAATGAAGCGCATAGGCTGGTTCACCACCGGACGGGGACCTGGTTCCCTGGGGCTTTTCAGCACCGTGAGGTCCATGATCAGGAGCGGGGAGATAGATGCCAAGCTCTCCTTTGTGTTCATGAACCGGGAGGTCAAGGGCAATCCGAACCGAGCGAAGCTCATCGCCATGGCCGAGGAGGACGGAGTGCCGGTGATCATACTGCCTTCGGACGGTTTCCGCAACGACCTGAAGGGAAGGGACCTCACCGCCTGGAGGGCAGCTTACGGCAAGGCCATGCGGGACATGATATCCCAACATCCCATGGACTTCGGGGTGCTGGCCGGGTACATGCTCATACTTGACCCGGAGACCTGCGAAAAGTACGACATCATCAACCTGCATCCCGCGCTACCGAACACCTATCAAGGCACTTGGGAGGAGATAGTGCGCCGGGTGGCGGAGAGCGACGATGCCACATATGGATCGATGGTGCACGTCTGCACTCCGGAGCTGGACCGGGGGGCGACCGTGGCCTATGACGAGTTCGGCATCGAGGACCTGCGCAAAAAGACCGTTGACCTGGATGACCTGGCCAAGGCCATCCGGGCGCGGGAGGTGCGGCGGGAGGTGCCTCTGTTGATGGAGACCGTCAAGCTCCTGTCGAGCGGGGAGGTAAGGCTGGACAGGGGCAGATTGATGAACTATCGTGGTGAACCGCTCTCCGGCCAGATCAACTTGGCAGCGAAGATCGATCTGATCGTGGGGAACGAACCGTCCTCGGACCGGGTGTGAACATGACCTCCAAGGTGCGCGTCAGCATGTTCCCCTGTGATAACAAGACGACCATCACCGTCGAGACCACCGATGACGGGGATTACGCGATCAATGCCACCAGCACCTGCCCCAAGGCCGAGAGGTTCGTGAACGGACTCGCAATGCTCACCATGGAGGACCTCACCAACAAACGGGAGGGGCGCATCTTCAAGGAGTTCCTGGCCTCGGACATGAGCTGCAACTGCCTAGTCCTGCCGGGCGTCATCACCGCCGCCTGGGTGGAGGCGGGGCTTATCGCCCGCTCCAACGCCAGGAAGGGCGTTCCCCTCACTATCGAGTTCATTAACGATTAGACTCTGATAGTGCGCCCGGTTCCTTTTTTATCGCAAATATTTGGAATTATTTTATATATTTGATAAATAAGATACGGCTCGGGGGAGTTGGTATGGTTTCATTGACGGACCCACTGTTCATTCTGAGCGTTATAGCCATTGTCGTTGTCGTGTACTTCGTCTACGCTGGCCTGTACCTGATCCAGGACGACCAGGTGGGCATCAAGCGAAAGAAGATGCTGGGCAAGATCATGCCGCAGGGGCACATCATCGCCCTGGACGGGGAGATCGGAATTCAGGCCGACACCCTGATGCCCGGGCTGTATTGGAAGATGCCCATAGTCTGGACCGTGGAGAAGGTCAGCGTGGTCTTCATCGGGCCGGACGCCATCGGTGTGGTCAACGCCATCGACGGGCGGCCGATAACCAAGGGAAGAGTGCTGGGAGACGAGGTGGAGAGCAACAACTTCCAGGACGCCAAGATGTTCCTTCAGAACGGTGGGATGAAGGGGCCCCAGGTGGCGATACTGAAGCCCGGAGTGTACCGTATCAACACCAGCGCCTTCCAGGTGACCATCAGCCGGGCCACCAAGATCGATGCGGAGATGATCGGCATCGTCATAGCTGAGGACGGCCGGCCGCTTCCGTCAGGATACCTGATCGCGCCCAAGCCCTCCGAGGAGATGGCGGACACAAAGGGCATCATCAAGCTGCACAAGCACTTCACCGACGGCCAGGCCTTCCTGGATTCCGGTGGTTACCGCGGTACGCAGCAGGAGTCGCTGCAACCCGGTGTGTACTACATCAATCCCCTGCTCTTCACCGTGAAGCTGGAGAAGATCCAGGAGGTGCCGCCTGGTTACGTGGCGGTCATCAGGTCCAACATCGGGACCGAGCTGGAATCGAAGAAGGGAGTGCCGAGCGATAATACTGGGAAGGACGACATAGGCACCCCGGTGCACGAGGAGGCGGAGACCCTGCTCATCACCGACAAGAACGTCCGGGGCATCTGGAAGGAACCGGTCGCTCCGGGGAAATACAACCTGAACCCGCTGGCGTTCACCCCCTACCTGGTGCCGACCAGCGCCATCACCATTGACTGGGCGAGCGAGCTCCAGAACCGGGACCGGGAACTGAGCAGCCGGGGGGACGATTTCTTCAAGTTCAACCAGCTCAAGGTCACCAGCTCGGACGCCTTCACTTTGGACGTTGATGTCAGGATGATCATCCGCATCCGGCCGGAGAACGCCCCGTTCGTCATAGCCAGGTTCGGTTCGGTGGAGAACCTGATCCAGCAGATCGTCCATCCTCTGATCGATTCATCCTTCCGCAACAAAGCCGGGAACGAGAAGGCCATCGAGTTCATCAAGAGCAGGACCAGGCTTCAGGAGGAGGCCCTGAACACCGCCCGTAAGGAGTTCGAGAAGTACCACGTGGAGGCGCAGAACCTTCTGGTCTCGTACATCCAGGCCCCGCCGGAGCTCATGAAAACCCAGACGGACAAGGAGATAGCAGAGCAGCAGCTGGCCCAGTTCCAGAAGCAGGCCGAGGCCCAGGAGATGAGGAAGGACGTCATCTCCAAGACCGCCCAGGCCGACAAGCAGGGCGAGGTCATGGCCGCAAAGCTTTCCATTGAGATAGAGCAGAGCCGGGCCGACGCCAAGAGGAAGACCGCGGAAGGAGAGAAAGCGTATCATATGATCCTTGCCGAGGGCGAGAGCTACAAGATCCAGAAGATGGCGGAAGGCGAGTCGGCCAAGATCAAGTCATTGGCCGAGGCCGAGGCAGCCAAGACCGAGATGACCGGCAAGGCGGACGCCACCAAGGTGCGGTACCTGGGCGAGGCGGAGGGTTCCAAGATCCGGTTCCTGGGAGAGGCCGAAGCGTCCAGGATCCGCAATGTCGGTGAGTCGGAGGCGTATTCGCAGAAGGCGGTCGGTGAGGGAAAGGCCGACGCGTATAAAGCACAGGTCGAGGCCATGGGCGAGGACAACATCGCCAAGCTGAAGATAATCGAGGCCATCGCCGAGGGCAAGATCAAGATCGTGCCGGACATCCTGGTGTCCGGGAATGGTAACAACGGGAGCTTGGGAGACGTCCTGACCCTTTTCCTCACCCAGAGGGTTGTAGACGAAGCGAAGAAGGCCAAGGACGTTCAGGCCGAATGAAAACCCCTTCCCACCTTCCTTTTTTTCTTTGACGCGGTCGATCCTAAAAAGGCGTGCCGGGCGAAAAACAAATAATCCATGCCATATTCCCCCCGCATGGACAAAGGCCCAGTGCTGCTCGTGCTCTTGGCGGGCACGCTGTTCGGCCTCTGCGTGCCTTTCT
The DNA here is from genome assembly GCA_964585915.1 of uncultured Methanomassiliicoccus sp. Lineage (GTDB taxonomy): Archaea > Thermoplasmatota > Thermoplasmata > Methanomassiliicoccales > UBA472 > UBA472. The sequence continues at coordinate 8,384 of CAZPFU010000016.1, read as the reverse complement.
CCAAGGTCTTGATAGGTGATATCGAGCCAATAATGATGGCCGGACTTCTCTACGCCGGGGCGACGATTTTCACGGGAACCTGGTTCGCGATAAGGCGAGCGACCTACTTGCGGCCAGAACCGAAAAAGATGGAACGTTTGGACATCCTGTACCTTATAGGAAGCACTCTTTTCGGTGCCATCCTCGCTCCGATACTCCTAATGGTCGGGTTGAAATGGACCGCCGGATCCGACGCTTCTCTCCTTCTCAACCTTGAAGGTGTGATGACCGCCGTGATCGCAGTGGCCTTCTTCCATGACAAGGGCGGATACCGGCTATGGTTAGCCCTGGCAGCAATGACCATGGCCAGCACCTTGCTCTCCTACACCCCGGGAGGAGGCTTCGGGGGGAACGGGGCTCTGCTGATCGTCCTATCCATGCTCTGCTGGGGAGTTGACAACAACTTCATGCAGAAGATCTCCCACCTCGATCCTGTTAAGCTGTCAACCATCAGGAGCGGTATCGCGGCCAGCTTCTCATTGTCGCTAGCCCTGGTCCTCTATGGAGAACAGGAGCTGGTGGTGGCATTGGCCTTCGCCATGATCATCGGCGCGGTCAGCTATGGATTGAGCAACGTTCTTTTCTTCATCGGCCTGAGGAACCTTGGTGCCAGCAGGACCGGCACCTTCTTTTCGGTGGGCCCGTACGCCGCGGCCATGGCCGCCATTCCGCTGCTGGGGGAATCGGTCACGGTGCAGCTGGTTATCGCCGGTCTGCTGATGGCTGCTGGCACAATTATGTTGACCAGGGAGAGGATCGTCCGCAATTGAGTGTTTAAGATCACTGCCTCCGGGTCGATCTTGCGTCATGCCAAGACACCAAATCGGAGTTTTTCATGATCGAACAAGGAAGGTCGCAAGAAGGTCAGAATAGGATACTGGTGCTCCCGTCGGGATTTGAACCCGAGTCGAAGCCTCGAGAGGGCTTCATGATTGGCCGGACTACACCACGGGAGCGAGTAAGGTCCCCAATTAAATGGCCGTAATTAAACCTTACGGATGGCCACCGAACGGAAGCCATAATAATCCCCCCGCCGCCTATCATTTCTGCAATGCAGTTCGAGCACGACCGAAAGCCGGCCTTCGTCAACCTGGTCATGTGGATGATCGCAGCGGTATGGCTGATGGTGCTTCTTGCGTTCCTGCCGGAGGAACGTTTGCTGTTCATCGTGATAATGGGCATAATCCTGGCCATCACCGTCCTGGTGATCGGGGTGTCCCCGCTGCTTACAAGTCATGAGGTCGTTGATGGCAGGATCATCATCAGGCAGGGCTGGCATTCCAAGTTGGTCATACCTCTGGACCAGGTCAAACGCCTGCAGCGGCTGGACCGCATAGAGGCCAAGGAAGGAGTGCTGCTGGACGCCTTCAACCGCACCCTGGTCATGACCGACAGCAAGATTAACGGCATACGTCTGGAGATGAAGGAGGCCAAGCGCGTTCCTGCGGTGTTCTGGAAGAAGGTGGACGTGGTCATCTTCGACGTGACCGACGCGGACCGCTTTGTTGCGGAAGTTACCAGATCTCTATGATCATTCGCGCCAATCGCAGCCGATGGTCCGGTTGCCCAGCTTGGGTATCAGGGCTAAGCGCCTCTTGTGCCTGGACGCTGAATTTTTTAAGGCCACCATCTCCACCAGCGCCATGGGCACGCCGGTCTTCCTGGAAATGACGTCCAGGGACTGCTGGTCTTCTAACCCGGCTAGAACCATGTCCAGATCGTCGTAGGCGATGCCCATCTCCGATTCGTCGGTCTGCCCTTCCCACAGTCCTGCGGAAGGCTCCTTCTCTATGATCTTCTCCGGAACTCCGATGCAACGGGCCAGTTCCCTCACTTCCGTCTTGTACAGGTCGCCGATCGGCAGCAGGTCCGCTCCTCCGTCCCCGTACTTGGTGAAGTATCCCATGAGCAGCTCGGACTTGTTCCCTGTTCCCATGACCAGCCTTCCTTCCAGGTTAGCGTGCGCGTACAGGATGGTCATCCGTATCCTGGCCACGAGGTTCCCGGAGACCTCCCTCTTGTCGGAGCCGGGCATGATCATGTGATAGGCCTTCAGAAGCTGCCCGATGTCGTACACGAGAAGCGTGGTTCCCCAGGCCTTGGACATCTCCTGAACGTCCTGAAGGTCCTGCTTGGGAGTGCTGGGGGAAGGAAGGAAAACGTTCAGCACCTTGTCCGCCCCGATGGCGTCCACACAGAGCTTGGTGACCACCGCGGAGTCTATGCCCCCGGAAAGGCCGACCACCACCCCGGAAGCCCCGGACTCTTTGAACTGGGTTTTGATGAACTCCTGGATGGTCTCTATGGTGAGCTCCTTAAGCTGCGGCATCGGATAGGATAATGCCCTCCCGTTTAATAATTGTCTTTCTGGCAAAGGTTGAATACCGTTCGCCTCAATCCTACACCTCATGCGATTGGCCCTTTGCCAGCTCAGGAGCGCGGTCGGCGACAAGGAGAGGAACCTCAAGAACATGACCGATACGGTCGAGGGAATGGACGCCGACCTCTTCGTTTTCCCGGAAACGTACGTCACAGGCTACATGGTGAGGGACCGCTTCGTCTCCCTGGCGGAGGATATCGACGGGGACTCCGTCAATAACGTGCTGGAGCTGGCGGACCGCACCGGCAAGGCCGTGGTCTTCGGGATGCCATTGAACGACCCGTGCAGCCACGGGCTGATAACCAACAGCGCTGTTCTGGTCACTCCGGACGGGCGCGTGCAGCGCTACGACAAGCTTCATCCGGCCAACTTCGGTCCTTTCGAGGAAGGACTGTACTTCACTCCGGGACAATCGCCGGCCATGTTCAGCTTCCGCGGACGGGGCATAGGCGTCTGCATCTGCTATGACCTGTTCTTCCCGGAGATCACCAAGGCCTACGCCATGCAGGGCGCCGACCTTCTGCTCTGCCTTGCCGCCTCGCCTGTGACATCAAGGATGCCCTTCGAGAGGATGATACCGGCCAGAGCCGTGGAGAACACTTGTCCGATAGCGTACGTGAACAACGTGGGCAACCAGCAGAACATGGTGTTCTTCGGCGGGAGCCAGGCCTACGACGCCCGTGGACGGCTATTGGCCAAGCTGCCTTACCTGCGTGAATCTGTGGAGGTGGTGGACGTGGACATGCTCCAGACCGAACCGGCCAGAAGGGCCAGGCCGACCATCAGGGACTCGCTGGGCAGTTTGCGCTGAAGCTCGAGGCAAATAGTTTTAAATGAGCCCACGGTTATCGCCGCAGAAGTGCCGAGGTGGCCCAGCCCGGTAAGGCGCGAGCCTGGAAACTTTCCGCCAGCTAGCTCGTGGCGGCAACGCCTCGGGAGTTCAAATCTCCCCCTCGGCGCCATTTTCCGTTCATGCCTTGATGATCGGACAATGTGGATTGAAAGCATTACATAATCGAACCCTTATATGTGGCCGGGCACCGCTGATTGGCAATTTGCCCACCTATTGAGGAGATGACCAGATGAGGGTCAACGTGGATCTGCGCTTGAAGGATGTACCGGGGCAGTTGATCAAGGCCCTGGAGCCGATATCGGTCAACGAGGGGAACATAGTGGGAGTGGTGCACAACCACGACCTGGTCACCGGAGGGCGCATTTCCGTCAACGTCACTTTCGAGTACAAGGACCAGAGGGCCCTGGACGCCATCTTCTCCGCCTGGAAGGAGAGGGGTGTGGAGGTCGTGAAGATGGGGGAGATCTTCCGGACCTTCGCCGCGGAATATCTGATGGTGGGCGACCTGGCGCATTCCACCCTGCGGGCGATCACCGAAGGCATCGAGAAGATGGAGGGGGTGGAGACCATCGACCTTCAGTACTCGTTATCGACCAGCACCGCCAACAAGTCCGTGCTTCTGCTGGTCAACGTTCGCAATAAGGACAAGGTGAAGGAGATCGACGATTACCTGAAGTCGAGGAGCAAGAGGAACGACTTCCTCCTCATCCGCGGGATGGGGGTGTGACATGCGCCTCGCCCTCGTAGGATTCGGCACTGTAGGTCAGGGCGTGGCCGAGGCGGTGGCCATGAAGAAGGACTTCATCTTCGACCGTTTCGGTACCGACCTGAAGATAGTGGCGGCCTTCGATTCATTGACCTACGCCATGGATCCCAAGGGGCTGAAGCCCCTGGAGCTGGTGGCGAAAAAACAATCTGGCAAGGGTCTGGGAAAAACGAGGCCGAAGAGCGTGGCCGAGATGCTGCGCGAGCTCGACTACGATGTGCTGGTGGAGATGACCCCCACCAACATCGAGAACGCTGAGCCCGGTTACAGCAACATCCGCACCGCACTGGAATGCTGCCGGGACGTGGTCACCTCCAACAAGGGGCCCCTGGCCCTGAAGTACCGGACCCTGGACGAGCTGTCCAGGAAGAACGGCGTGGAGCTTCGTTTCGAGGCGACTGTCGGCGGCGCCACGCCGATCATCAACCTTTCCCGGGAGCTGCTGATGGCCGAGAAGGTGGAGTCCATGAAGGGGATTCTGAACGGGACTTGCAACTTCATACTCTCCCGCATGGGCGAGGAGGGCCTGCCCTTCGAGTACGTGCTCAAGGAAGCGCAGGAGATGGGCTACGCGGAGACGGATCCCAGCTACGACATCGACGGCATAGACAGCGCCAGCAAGCTGGCCATTCTGGCCAACGCCATAATGGGTCTGGACGTTACGTATCACGACGTCCGGCGCACCGGCATAAGGCGCATCACCCAGGAGGCGGTGGAGCTGGCGGCTAAGGAGAAGAAGGTCATACGGCTCATAGGGGAGGTCAACGGCGGCGGGGTAGAGGTCTCCCCGCGCATGGTGCCGTTGGGGCATCCACTCTCCATATCGGGAACGCTCAATGTGCTGCACATGCATACGGACCTCGCTGGCGCCATAACCGTCACCGGCCGCGGCGCGGGAAGAAAGGAGACGGCCAGCGCGATCATGAGCGACCTGGTTGGCCTGCTTAAAAGGAACGCCTGCCTTCTGAACGGCAGGGTTAAATAGGTCGTGCCATGATAAAGCACAGCTTACCAGAGGTATCTAAATGCCGAAATCAAACGACGGGTGGGATTTATTTATTGCCCGCCAGGGCTAGTATCTTCGACACCACATTGAGGGACGGCGCGCAGACCGAGGGCGTATCATTCTCCACCGAGGACAAGCTGGAGATCCTAGAACGCCTGGACGCCTTCGGCATAGATTTCATTGAGGGCGGTTATCCAGCCTCCAACCCCAAGGACAAGGCCTTCTTCAAGGCGGCCCAGAAGGTCACACTGAAGAACGGGAAGCTGGTGGCCTTCGGTGCCACGCATCGTCCCGGGGTCCGGCCGGAACAGGATAAGGGCATGGAAGCGCTGCTGGACACCAAGACCGAATGGATCTGCGTGTTCGGGAAGTCCTGGGACCTGCATGTCGAGAAGGCATTGCAGGTGTCGCTCGAGGAAAACCTGTGCATCGTGCACGACACCGTGGCGTACCTCAAGAAGAAGGGGCGTCGGGTGATCTTCGACGCCGAGCACTTCTTCGACGGATACCGCAACAATCCGGATTACGCGATGCAGGTGCTGCACGAGGCGGAGGACGCTGGAGCTGAGTGGCTTTGTCTTTGTGACACCAACGGCGGGGGCTTCCCCAGCCTGATCGGGGAGGTCGTCTCCCGCGTTAGAAAGGAGATGAAGGCGCCGATAGGGGTGCACGCCCACAACGACGGGGAGCTGGCCGTAGGCAACTCCCTGGCCGCGGTCGAGGCGGGCGCCTCCATGGTGCAGGGGACGATAAACGGGCTGGGCGAGCGCTGCGGCAACGCCAACCTCTGTTCGATAATCCCCAACCTCATGCTCAAGATGAAAGTGCAGACCGGGGTAAAGAACCTGGACCAGCTTTCCAAGCTGTCGCACTTCGTGGCCGAGATGGCCAATGTGTCACCTGATCCAAGGGCTCCGTACGTGGGCAAGAGCGCCTTCGCGCACAAGGGCGGCATCCACGTCAGCGCGGTGCTGAAGGATTCCCGGACCTACGAGCACGTGGAGCCGGAGCTGGTAGGGAACCAACGGCGCATCCTGGTCTCCGAGCTTTCCGGGGTCTCCAACATCATGGCCAAGGCCGGGGAGATGGGCATCGACACCGAAAAGGACGGCGGACGGTCCATCCTGGAGCTGATGAAGCGCCGGGAGGCGGAGGGATTCCAATACGAGGTGGCCGAGGCCAGCCTCGAACTGCTCATACGCAAGCTCAAGGGGGAGAACACCTCGCCGTTCCGGCTGGAGGGGTTCCGCACCTTCATGGACGTCACCGGGGACGTCATGACCTCGGAGGCGTCCGTCCGCGTCGTGGATTCGGACGGCACCATGGAGCATACCGCCGCGGACGGTAACGGACCTGTGAACGCCTTGGACCGGGCGCTGCGCAAAGCGCTGGAGCGTTTCTATCCAGTATTGAAGGAGGTGCGCCTCATCGATTACAAGGTGAGGGTCATCGACGGAAAGGAGGCCACCGCGGCCAAGGTCCGTGTGCTAATAACCTCCACCGACGGCAACCAGACCTGGACGACGATAGGCGTTTCGGGCAATATCATAGAGGCGTCGCTGATGGCGCTCACCGACAGCATCGAGTACAAGCTGATGAGGGCCGGCACGAACGGTCATGGCGTTACCTTGAATTGCCAGTAACGCCTTCCAAGGCTCATGAGCTACCCGGTCAGGCTGATCTCCTACGATGAGAAGGACCTCCTTTACGAGCAGTACTCCTCGTATCCCTTTCACACCGCCAAGGCGGACATCAGCGGCTGCTGCATCAAGCTGTACACCCTGAGCAGCTCGGTCAAGGACATGTGGGAGGATAATTTCTATTCCATGTCCGAGACGGTGCGCTCCCACGGCCGCGTCATCTGCCTGGAGGACTCGGACCGTCCCCTGGAGGTGCTTTTCGAGCCCAATACTAAGACCGCCTTCCTGTTCAACTTCGATTACTACGGGTGGATCAAGAGCGTGGCATTGGCGCTGGCCGGGGATATCCTGGAGGACGAGCACCAGATCCACTCGGTGCACGGGGCGGCCCTGGACATCAATGGTAAAGGGATGACCCTCATCGCCCCGTCGAAGACGGGCAAGACCACGCATTCATGGGGACTGCTGCGTTCCAAGGACGCCCGCCTGGTTACGGACGACTGGTACTTCGTCCGCCTGTCGGAAAGGCGTCCGGTGGCTTACGGCTCGGAGAAGAACTGCTACATCGACGCGGACATCGGCAACATCTGGGAGGACTACCGCGGACTTGTGGAGAAAGCAAAGTTCGACAACCGCCAGAGGGCGGTGGTCAACGTGCGCTGGGTGACCGGGAAGGGCTCCGTGGTCCCACTTACAACCATTCACGAGGTGGTGATGCTGAAGCGCGACCGCCAGGACCCCACCCTGGTCCGGGAACTTAACCCGGAAGAGGCCTGGGAATACTTGAAGGCCAACGACCTATGCAACCCGCATCAGATGGTGCGCGACGATCGGAAGTCGGAGGTCCGCGAACGGTTCTTCCGGCAGTTCCTCTCGCAGTCCAGGGTGCATCTGGTGAACACAACCGCCTCCCCGCAGGAGACGCAAGCGGCCATCGTGAAGCTTATAGATAGCTGATGCCGCAGGGTTTATAAGGTTACAATCCAAACTCATTTCTACCAAGGGACATGATTCCCGGGGGGGACGAAATGAGAATGATATTACGGGCAGTCATTGCCATCGTTATGGCATTAGCGATGTTGGGCGCTTTCTCTTTAAGCGCTCCGACGGCCGCGGCGGCGGACAAGGTCGCCGATGTGATGATCACGGAGAAGGTCGACATAGCCTTCGACATCGAGAAGGAGGACCTGTACGCGGTGTTGGAGATGATTCCGCCGGAGGACCTGGAGAGGCTTGCCGAAGAGCACCCCTGCCTGCTGCAGGCGATAGAGGAGTGGGATGACGAGGTCATCACCATAGCCCTGGACGGAATGGTACATGTCAACCTGAAGGCCTGGGAGAAGAAAGGCTGCCTGGAGGTGAAGCTGCAAGCGTTCTGGCACGGGGACATAACCATCTACATTGATGGACAGGAGGCTCTCGCGTTAGAGTTCAAGAACCTGCAGGTCATGGCCCACGTGACGGTCAGCGAATGCGACCTGGACAAGGTCATCATCAACGCCCACGTAAACGGCGAGATCTCCTCGGTCCCCATGGACTTCGAGATGGACCTCAAGGCTCACCTGCTGCTGCATTACGTGAACGGCCAGCTGCATTTCAAGCTCTGGCTGCCTGACTTCCTGGAGATTCCGCTCTGCGAGGAATAAAACCTCTATGTAAAAGTGGCCTGACCGGCCACTCCTTTAATCCTTTTCTTTCCT
>CAZPFU010000015.1:0-45782 GCA_964585915.1 uncultured Methanomassiliicoccus sp. | reverse complement strand
GTACTACCTCGGGGGAGGCTATCCTGAGGAGCATCTGGAAGCCCTTTCCCTGAACCTTGATCTCCTGGATGGGTTGCGTTCCGCAGCGGAGGATAGGGCGGTTTACGCGGAGTGCGGAGGCCTGATGGTCCTCTGCTCCAGTATCGAGGCGGGACAGCGCCGGAGCATGGCCGGTGTGTTTCCCTGCTCGGCGGTGCTGACCAGCGGACGTCAGGGGCTTTCCTACGTCCGGGCGGTCGGGACCGAGGACAACCCCTTCTTCCCGGGATGCCAGGTCCGGGGGCACGAGTTCCATTATTCGCGTTTGGCGCCACTGCCCATGGGACCGTTCGGTTACGAGATGGAGAGGGGGACGGGCATCGATGGCAGCCACGACGGGCTGGTGTTCCGACGCGTCCTCGGTAGCTACATGCATCAGCACGCCCTTTCCCGGCTCGACTGGGGAAAAAGACTGCTGGCGACCGCAGAACGCTGAAGAACCCTTTTCTACCCGCAGGGCGATGAAGGGTCATGCCCATCGGAGACCCCATGGCCTCGAACGACCCGAGGGAGGAGAAGGGAAGGCTGACCAGGGTCTGGATGACCGGCGTTCCCGTGCGGGACCTGGACGCCGCCCTGGACTTCTACATGCAGACCCTGGGCCTGGAGCTGAGACGCCGCGACGGGAATTGGGCAGAACTGGGTCCAAGCGAGCCCATGGGGAAGGTGGCCCTTTATGTGCCCAGGGAAGGAGAGCGGCAACCTGGCGGCGTGAGCGGGGTGGTCTTCTCCTGCGACAGCATGTACGATGTGCATCGGCGCCTGGTGGACGAGGGCGTGGTCTTCAAGGTCAAGCCGGAGAGGCAGCCCTGGGGAGGGCTGATGGCCGTGTTCCTGGACCCGGACGGCAACGAGCTGATGGTGCTGGAGCACCCTGACCGCTACCGGAAATGAAACGCGATATCATTAACTACCAAGCGTAACAATCGCGGGGTGGAGAGGAGCCAATGCTGGAGATAGAGAACCTTACCGTGGAGGTCGGGGGGCGGGAGATATTGCACGACCTGTCCCTGAACGTCATGACCGGCTACACCACCGTCCTGTTCGGTCCGAACGGATCGGGGAAATCGACCCTGCTGATGACCATCATGGGTTTTTCGGGATACAAGGTCAAGAGCGGCCGGATCCTGCTGAACGGGGAGGACATCACCCATCTTCCGGTGAACGAGAGGGCCAAGCGCGGCATCGGCATGATGATGCAGCGCCCGCCGAACCTCACCGGGGTGAGGCTCAAGGACCTGGTTCGGGTGACCAGTAAAGGCAATGTGGACACCGCCAAGGTGGCCGAGGACCTGGACATGACCCGCTTCCTGGAGAGGGACGTGAACGTGGGCTTCTCCGGCGGGGAGATCAAGCGTTCGGAGATACTGCAGCTCACCGCCCAGAACCCCTGCATGATCCTGCTGGACGAGCCGGAGAGCGGAGTGGACATGGTCTCCATCGAGAAGCTGGGCTCCAAGGTGCACGACCTGCTGCAAGGTCCTTCGCACTGCGCCGGGTGGAGGGAGAAGAGCGGCAAGGCGGCGCTCATCATCACCCATACCGGACAGATACTGGATTACGTGGAGGCGGACCGCGGCTACGTGATGTGCAACGGCACGGTGGCCTGCTCCGGGAACCCCCGTGAGCTTCTGCAGGAGATCCGCAAGATGGGCTACAACGAGTGCATCCGCTGCAAGATCAACCGGGCGAACATCATCAAGGAGAACATCTGAGGGTTTCTTATGGTCAGCAACGAGGAGAAGAGGGCCAAGGAAGCCCTGAAGAAGCAGGCCAAGTTCGGAGAGGACATCGACCTGGACGAGTACAAGGAAGGCAGCCGGGACCTCTCGGAGCTAGAGTCGTTGGAAGACCTGCCCGGTGAGACCAAGAGCACCATGCTGGACTCCGGGATAGTGCCCTCGGAGAAGGGCAAGTCCGGCAACTTCCTGCTCATGGACAACACCGTGGTGCACTCTGCGGTGATGGGCAGCGGGGTGGAGGTCATGCCCCTCAGCCAGGCGCTCAAGGTGCACGACTGGCTCAAGGATTACATGTGGAAGGGCGTGCAGCCCGATTCCGACAAGTACACCGCGGAGACCTACCTGCAGAAGGCCGACGGGTACTTCATCCGGGCCTTGCCGGGGGCTAAGATCAAGATGCCGGTGCAGACCTGCCTGCTGCTCAAGAACCGCAACACCAAGCAGTACGTGCACAACGTTCTGATCGCGGAGGAGGGTTCGGAGTTCGAGGTGGTCACCGGCTGCGCCACCTCCAAGGGGGTGGAGAAGGGGCTGCACCTGGGGATCTCGGAGTTCTTCCTGAAGAAGGACTCCAAGCTGACCTTCACCATGGTGCATAACTGGTCGGAGTTCGTTGGCGTGCGTCCGCGCAGCAGCATCGTTATGGACGAAGGGTCCACGTACATCAACAACTACGTGGCGCTCAAGCCGGTCAAGACCATCCAGACCTATCCTACGGCGTACATGAACGGGCCGAACGCGGTCTGCCGCTTCAACTCCGTGGCGGTGGCGCACCCGGGCAGCGTCATGGACATGGGCTCCCGCGCGGTACTGAACGCCCCGGGATGCAAGGCCGAGCTGATATCCCGCACCATCACCACCGGGGGCACGGTCATCGCCCGCGGCCAGTTGGTGGGAAACTCGCCGGGCATCAAGGCCCACTTGGAATGCAAGGGGCTCATCCTCAGCGAGAAGGGGGTGCAGATCGCCATCCCCGAGCTGGAGGCGCGCATCCCGGACGTGGAGATGACCCACGAGGCCGCCGTTGGCAAGATCGCCCAGGACCAGGTGGAGTACCTGATGTCCCGCGGCCTGTCCGAGGACGAGGCGGTGGGCATGATCGTACGAGGGTTCCTGGACGTGGGGATACGCGGCATACCGGACCACCTGAAGGCGGAGATTGACAAGATCCTGCAGGAGACCGACGTCCGCGGCTCCTGAGCCAGGCAAACCATTTTCGTCTTATTTTTCATCTAACCATTTAACCAAAGTATTAAATTGCCAGCAGCAACATCCGAGCGCGGGAATGCCAATTGTTCGCAGGGAACGAACTGCAAGTTGAGACCGCTGTGCACAATGCTTTGAAGACCATGCGCGGAGTGGAGCGCAGGCAGATAGCGGTTTTTCTGATCGACCCGGTCGTTCTGTACATTCTCGCCGCGACGTCCAAGCGCTGCCTGACCGTGTCGGAGATGGCCCCGGTGGTGAACCTTCCGGCGGCCACCTGCTACAAGCTGATCTACCAGATGGACAAGCTGGGCCTGGTGGCCTTCTGCGGCAACGGCCGGAACGGCGGGAGGGGTAAGGCGGCCGCCTATACCTCGGTGCTCAAGGAGATGCATCTGGACATGAAGAACAGCGTCATAGTGCTCCGGGTCACCTGGAAGAACGGCACCACCGACGAGTTCCGCAAGGACCTGGTCCCCCAGCCGGATGCTTGTCCGTTCAGAGAGGTAGCCTCGATGTCTTCCGAGGCCGACGGCGCCATTTCCGACTGAACTTTAGGAAGATTGATTAGACGCCAGCACTTTGACCTAGTTCATGCGCGTGGTCAAGCGTTCCGGGGAAGTGGAGGAGTTCGATCGGGCCAAGGCCATCAACGCCATCCTGAGGGTCGGAACCTCCCCTGAGGAGGCCGAGGCGATCTTTGAGCGGGTGAGGCCTCACCTCTACGACGGCATGACCACCGAGGAGCTGTACCGGCGCATTCGCTCCCAGATGAACAGCTGCCAGGCCAGCAAGTTCTCGCTGAAGAAGGCGTTCATCCTGCTCGGTCCGGACGGGCACCCCTTCGAGACCATCATGGCCCGCATCTTCAAGGAGATGGGATATCACACCGAGGTGCGGCAGATCCTGCAGGGAAGGTGCGTCACCCACGAGGTCGATGTGGTCATCAGCAGGGATGGGGAGAAGGGGACCGTGGAGTGCAAGTTCCACAACTCACAGGGGCTGAAGTCCTCCATTCAGGAGGCCCTGTACACCTACGGTCGGTACCTGGACCTGAAGGAGAGCAACGGGGTCGACGCCCCCTGGCTGGTCACCAACACCAAGTTCTCCAGCGACGTGGTGCGCTACGCCAAGTGCGTGGGCATCAAGCTCATAGGATGGAACTATCCGGAGGGAGCTGGGCTGGAGGAGCTGGTCAAGAGGGCGGACATCTATCCGCTGACGGTCCTGGACATCCGCCGCGGGGAGCAGAGGACCCTTCTGGCCCACGACTTCGTGATCTGCCGGGACATATTGGAGAGGAGGAACGAGGTCATGCGGCTCTTCCCGAAGGAGATCGCGGACCGCGTCATCCAAAAGGCCGAGGAGTTCAGGGAGTGCGTCGGTAAATGAGGTTCAGCGTCGTTCTGGGCACCAGGCCCGAGATAGTCAAGATGTCACCGATCGTCCGCGAGCTGCAGCGCCGCGGCCTCGATTTCGATCTGGTGCACACCGGTCAGCATTATTCCTTCGAGATGGACCGGGTGTTCTTCCGGGACCTGGAGCTGCCGGAGCCGAGGATAAACCTGGAGGTGGGCTCGGGGACGCACGGGGCGCAGACCGGCAAGATGCTCATCGGTATGGAGAGGTTCTTCCAGGAGCGCCGGCCGGACGTGGTCCTGGTGCAGGGGGACACCAACACCGTGCTGGCGGGGGCGCTGGCCGCGGTGAAGCTGGGCATCACCGTGGGCCACGTGGAGGCCGGGCTTCGTTCCTTCGACCGCACCATGCCCGAGGAGATCAACCGGGTGATGGCCGACCATGTCTCCGATCTTCTGTTCGCTCCCACCGAGACCTCCGCCCGGAACCTCAGGGCGGAGGGACTTCCCGAGAGGCACATTTTCGTCACAGGCAACACCATCGTCGACGCGGTGCAGGAGAACCTGACCATCGCCTCTGAAAAGGGGGACACCCTGGGCGCTTTGGGACTGCGCAAGGGCGGTTACATCCTGACGACATTGCACCGGCAGGAGAACGTGGACTCCCGGGAGAGGATGGTCAACGTGCTCTCGGGCCTGGAAAGGGTGGGGCGGGAGACCGGGCTGGAGATCATATGGCCCATGCACCCCCGGGCGAGGAAGAACCTGGAGACCTTCGGGCTCAGGCTCCCATCCAACGTCAGGGCGGTCAATCCCCTGGGCTTCCTGGAGTTCCTGCAGATGGAGGGCGGGGCGGCCTTGGCCTTGACCGACTCCGGCGGGGTTCAGGAGGAGAGCTGCATCCTAGGCGTTCCGTGCGTTACCCTGCGGGAAAACACCGAACGCCCGGAGACGGTGGAGGTCGGCTCGAACGTGGTGGTGGGGACCGACCCGTCCAGGATGGTGGAGGGGGTCCGCTCCATGCTCTCCCGCCGCGGGGGCTGGGCCTGTCCACTGGGCGAGAGAGGCGCCGGCGCGCGCATAGTTGACATCTGCCTCGCACGAACGAATGAGGGGTAACCTTTTCTATACCCCCGTTTATGGCCGCACCAGAGGATGAATGATGATCGAGGCGGTCCTGGAGGTGAACATCCCGGACGGATGGGTCCACGACATTTCGGCCAACTTCAACGTTCCGGTGCGCATCCTGGACTGCATCCCCTTCGGCGACAAGGGCGCCCGCTCGTTCGTTGAACTGGAGTGCGACGACCCGGAGATGCAGCAGATCGTTTCCCGGGCCATCGAGAAGCACCCGGACATCTGCAAGTGGGAGCCGGCCATAACCGAGGACGGCCGCATGCGGGGGATAGCGCTGCTCACCAAGTGCCGGGCCTGCAAGGCCATCATGCGTTCCGATTGCTACCTGCGCTCCGCCAAGACCATGGGCGGCGGCAAGGTGGAATGGCAGGTCATCGCCAGCCGGGAGTCCGCGCTGGGCGATCTCATCGAGGAGCTGAAGAAGAGCGGGTGCACCATAGTGCTCAGGTCCAAGAAAAAGCTGGACGACACCAGCTTCGTGACCAAGAGACAGGAGCTGGCGGTGCGCGCGGCCCTGGAGAAAGGTTATTACGATTATCCCCGCGGGGTCAGCTTGCAGGAGCTGTCCAAGAGCTTCGGGGTCACCGCCTCCACCATGGGCGAGATATTGCAGCGTGGGGAGCGGAACATCATCCGGGAGTACTTCCGGACCAAGATGTGAGGTGTTCGAAATGGAAGATTCTGACAAGATAGAGGTAACGACCATGGACGAGAAGGACTACCGCCTCAAGAAGTCCCTGGCCAGGATAAAGCACAAGATTGTGGTCATGTCCGGCAAGGGAGGCGTGGGCAAGAGCACGGTGACCGTTAACCTGGCCACCGCCTTGGCCATGCGCGGTTACGAGGTAGGGATACTGGACGCGGACATCCACGGCCCGAACATCCCCAAGATGCTCAACATCGAGAACGAGGACGTCATGTCCGACCAGGACGGGCTGATGCCAGTTCTCGTCCCCCCGCACATGAAGGTCATGTCCATGGCCTTCCTCCTGCAGGACCCCGACACCCCGGTGGTCTGGCGCGGCCCGATCAAGATGGGAGCGCTACGCCAGTTCGTGGCCGACGTCAAGTGGGGCGACCTGGACTTCTTAGTGGTCGATCTGCCGCCGGGAACCGGCGACGAGCCGCTGACCATCGCCCAGCTCCTGGAGGATGCTGACGGGGCGATAATCGTCACCACCCCGCAGGATGTGGCCTTGCTCGACTCGCGCAAGAGCGTGACCTTCGCCCAGGCCCTGAAGATGCCGGTCCTGGGGATAGTGGAGAACATGAGCGGGCTGATATGCCCGCACTGCCACAACACCATCGAACTGTTCAAGGTCGGAGGTGGGGAGAGGGCCGCCCAGGAGATGGGCGTGCCGTTCCTGGGCCGGGTGCCCCTCGATCCCAACGTGGTGCTGGGCGGGGACGATGGTTCTCCGATCGTGCTCAAGGACAAATCGAACCCGGCCTCCAAGGCCTTCGACGAGATGGTGGAGCGCATCCTGGAGAAGGTGAACGGGGGCAGTTAGATGGTCAGGCTCCTGGTGACCGCGGAAGGCCCGTCCTTGGACGACCTGGTCGAGGAGGACTTCGGCCATGCCCGGTACCTGATAATCGTCGACCCGCTGACCTGGGAGTTCGAGGCCCATGAGAACATCAAGAAGCAGACGGACATGGGCCACGGCATCATGACCGCGGAGAACGTGGCCAAGCTCAAGCCCGACGTGGTGCTCACCGGTTACGCCGGAGAGCACGGGCGCATGAAGATGCAGGACCAGGGCATCCGGATGATCATGGACGAGGAGGGCACCGTGCGGGACGCCGTGAACGGCTACATCCGCAGGCACCTGAAGAAGTGAACACATCATTGATGCGCATCGGAATCGCCGGATAACGGCGACCGCCGTTCTTTTTTTTAATTTGCTTCGTAAATGTACGAAGATTCATAGTACGGTCTTTATACTGGCACTCTTGGAATGCTTGACAATAGCACGCTTGGTATATCGACAGGATGCGTAATAAATGCGCTTTTCGGACGAATATTCGAGTATTATCGTAATTATTCTGCAATTTCTGTAGATTTTTTGACACATTGATGTGGATATCGCACATTTTCGCATAGTATTAAGTATTCTCTCGGGAGTAGCTCCCCTCCATGGATGTCAGATCCCATCCACCATGGGAAATAAGGTGTCTTCCCGCAGATGCCGCCCCCGGACGGTCAGATGCGAGGGGGACCGGGTCGGGAGGTCTGTTCGGATCTCCGAACGGATTTGTGTCGTCGAACGCTAATGACCGTAGGGGGGCCAGCGCATGAACCACCGTATATTGCTGCCCACCAACGGATCGCTGCCGGCCTTGGTGGCCACCAAGGAAGCGGTTCGACTGGCCAAGGAGAAGGGCGCCACGCTGGTCATATTGAACGTGGTCGAGCAGGACCCGGCCATGTACTTGGAGCAGGTCAGCGAGGACGTCGGGCTCCGCGGGGGCACCGGTGTGGACGGAGTATTGTTCGCCCAGCAGCTGGCCAGCGAGGCGGGGCTGAAGACCGAGATCATGGTGCGCGAGGGCGCGGTCACCGGAGAGATATTGCGGGCGGCCGATGAGGCCGAGGTGAGCATGATCGTCATGGGCAGCTCCAACCCGCGCGGCCTGGCCGGATTGTACCTGGGGAACGTGGCCGAAGCGGTGACCAAGAGGGCCAAGGTGTCGGTCTACATCATCAAGCCGACCGAGGAGGACATCGAGACCGCCCTCAAGCTGGCCAAGACGCCTCTGCCGACCCCGGAGGAGAACGCCCTGCGCTCGATCATCCATTCCCGCAAGTTCAAGGTCGGGCTGGGCCTGTTCGGCATCTATGGCGTGCTGTACACCACCTTCACCGTGCTGGGCACCTTCGGAAGGGACGTTATGGCCACCAGGGTGGCCGGCATGAACCTGGGACTGGTGATGGGCATGACCGTGATCCTGCTGGCCATTGTAATGGCCTTGTCCTTCAACTACTATGCCGTGAGGGTGGAGAAGGAGGGACAGTAAATGGCCGAGGTCCTGGACAACAGCTTCAAACCTTTGGCCTTCGCCCTGTTCCTGCTGATCACCGCTCTCACCCTGGCCATCTCGATCTACTTCTCACGCCGGGTGAGGACCGCCGGACATTATTACGTGGCCGGGGGAGGCGTCAAATGGTTCGTGAACGGGATCGCGTTCGCTGGGGACTATCTTAGCGCTGCCTCGTTCCTGGGCGTGGCGGGCATGATCGCCTTCAGCGGGTTCGACGGATTCATGTACGGCATCGGTTTCCTTGCCGGCTGGATCGTGGCGCTGTTCCTTATCGCCGAACCTTTGAGGGTGATGGGCAAATACACCTTCGCCGACGCGCTGGTGCACAAGTTCAAGAGCAAGCGCGTGCGACTGGCGGCGGCGATATCGACGCTGGTGGTCAGCGTGTTCTACCTCATACCGCAGATGGTGGGGGCGGGGACCATAGTGCAGCCGCTCATCGGACTGGATTACGCCTGGGGGGTGGTGCTGGTCGGCGGCGTGGTGATACTGATCACCGCCACCGCCGGAATGGTGTCCACCACCTGGGTGCAGTTCATCAAGGGCATGCTGCTGCTGGTGGCCGCGCTCGGACTGACCATAGCCGTGCTGGCCATCTCCGGCTTCGGACCCCTGGAGTTCATCACTCATTTCCTGGACAACGGCGCCTCCGACCCGTCGACCGGGTTCTTCCCGGCGCATACGGGCGATGTGTTCCTCTCGCCGGGACTGAAGTTCACCAATCCGCTGGACTACGCGTCGCTGGCCTTGGCGCTCATACTTGGTACGGCCGCGCTGCCGCACATACTGATCCGTTACTACACGGTGCCCAAGCCGTCCGACGCCCGCAAGTCCACCGTGGTGGCCATCATCGCCATCGGGGCCTTCTACATAATGACGCTGTTCCTCGGGCTGGGCGCCAACTACTTCGCCGGGCAGGGCGAGTTCCTGATCAATGACAGCAACCTGTCCGCACCAACGTTGGCCAACTTCGCCGGGGGAGAGGTGTTCTTCGCCGTCATCTCGTCGATAGCCTTCGCCACCATACTCGGTACGGTATCGGGGTTGATCATGGCCGCCGCGGGAGCCATCGCCCACGACCTGTACACGGAGATCATGGGCAAGAAGACCAGCGAGAAGTCCGCGCTGCGGGTGTCCAAGCTCACCGCGGTGGGCGTGGGAATAATCGCTATAATGCTGGGAATCCTGGCCGAGGGCATGAACGTCGCCTTCCTGGTGGGACTCGCCTTCGCCATAGCCGCCTCGGCGAACATCCCGGCGCTGATCTGCACGCTGTTCTGGAAGGGGGCGACGGAGAAGGGCATCGTTTCCGGGATATTCACCGGACTGGTGCTGTCCATCATCTTGATCGCCATCAGCCCGACCATGATGGCCGAGCCCTTCTTCAGCCTGAACAACCCGGGGATAGTCAGCATCCCGGCCGGATTCCTGGTGACCGTGCTGGTCTCCCTTTGGGAGGGGAGGAGGGCAGCTCCCGCCTAGGGAAGGAGGGCGATGGTCCAGAGGAAATGATGGTGTCTAATGGAATCAAACGGCATCGATGGATGCCGAACTTTTTTAATCATTTATTTCGTAAATATACGAACCTTCTTTTTTCCATATATGAACTGGCCACACTAGTGTGAGCCGTGATAGCATGGTGACCGCTACGACGATTAACGAAAGAATTGATAAATTGCACCAGAATATTGAGTATTATCGTAATACTTCTGCCATTTCAGTAGATTCACTGCATGATATTTGTGTATTTCGTATGTTTTTCAAAAAGTATTAAGTATCCCCTTCGAAAGTAGCTACCTTTCATGGATGTCAGATCCCATCCATGCGATAGCAGCAAGCGGCACTGCTCCGCCGGTGCCGGCCCCGATCGGCTAGAGAAAGGGGTTGCCTGGGCGGACCTTCTGGACGAACGTAGTATCCGCTACGGTAAGAACAAAAGGAGTTTTGAAAGCGCGATCCGCAAGCGGTTCAGGAGACCTTGGGAGGGGGAAGATTGAGCGATACGCCCGTTCATTCCCAGCCTTGGCTATGGACCCGAGCGTTCCCCGGGGAATGTAGTTCGACCCCAGGAGGTGCGCCAGGATGTTAGAGAAGATCCTTAGCCGTAACAACGGACGCTCCAATGGCAAGGATAACGTTATCCTGCTGGCCACCGACGGTTCCAAACCTGCCCTGACCGCCACCAAGAAGGCGGTGGAGCTGGCCAAGGCCACCGGGGCCTCCCTGCACGTGGTATGCGTCAAGGAGGACCTAATGAGCATGCCCCTGGAGAGGAAGGGCGACGCTCTGGCCGAGGAGGGGCTGGTGGGCATACACGCCAAGGGCGGTGAGGTGGCCATGGAGTGGGCCGCCCGCAATTCCGTGCCGGCCGTCCTGAAGATATACCCCGGAGGTCCGGTGGTGGGGGCCATCCTGGACTACGCGAAACAGATACATCCCAACTTCATCGTGCTGGGTCACGCCGGCCGCAGCGGGTGGGAGAAGATCGCCCTGGGTTCGGTCGCTGAGGGGGTAATGAAGCATTCCCCCTTCCCGGTGGTGATGACCAGGGGGTACGACGACGTCTACATCGCGGACATCCTGGATATAGCCAAGGCCAAGATCGCCCCGGCCATCGAGGAGCTTCCGGCGGAGATAGCGGAGGTGCCTTACGAGGACCTGCACGTGGGACGAAAGCTGGGCATAGCCTTCGGAACGCTGATGGCCTTCCTGATACCCTACTTCGGCCTGGGAGCGTTAAACTCCCTGTCCGTGGGCACGGCCACCACCAAGGTCTTCGGGGACTTCAACGTGGCCATAATCTGGGTGCTCCTGCTGTTCCCCATAGGCTGGATAACCGCGATAGTGTTCCACCGCATGGCCAGCAAGGCGGAGGGTGAGGCATGACCAGCGTGGTGGCGTTAATCATCGTGGTCGCCCTCATCGCCGTGTCGCTGGGCGTGGCCATAAACACCAGGCGTTCGGCGCGTACGTCCTCGGAGTTCTACGTGGCCGGGCAGAACATCAGCTGGTTACAGAACGCGTTAGCGCTGACGGGGGACTATCTCAGCGCCGCCTCCTTCCTGGGAGTGGCCGGGGCCATCGCCATATTCGGCATAGACAAGACCTGGGACGGCCTGGGCTACTTCGGCGGCTACATCGTGCTGCTGGCCCTCCTGGCCGTGCCCTTAAGGAAGGTGGGTAAGTACACAACCTCGGAGATCCTGACCACCCGGTTCAAGGGCAGCCGGTCCCTGCGCTTCGGCGGGATGATGGGGGCGGTGGTGATATCCACGTTCTACGTGGTCCCGCAGATCGTGGGCGCCGGAGCCCTGCTGCAGCTGCTGATGGGCTGGAACTTCACCTTCTCCGTGCTGGTCATCGGCGCGCTGGTGATAGCGTACGTGACCACCGGCGGGATGCGGGCCACCACCTACAACCAGATCATCCAGGGCCTGGTGCTCTGGGGGGCCATGTTCATCATCATGGTCCTGATGCTGGGGGCGGCGTTCGGGTTCAACCCCGGAGAGGTGCTGTCCCAGGCGGACAACATGATACCGCCCAAGCTGGCCTCGGGACTGCTGGCCAACGACCCCAGCGTACCGGACTTCGCCACCCTGACCTCTGATGAGGCCATATCCTTCGTCAGCGCAAAGCTGACCGGACAGAACACCGCGCTGACGCCAGGCACGTTCGCCCCTAATTGGATGAACACCATGGCCCTGGCCGCCGGACTGGTGTTCGGAACGGCCGGTCTGCCGCACGTGCTGACCAGGTACTACACGGTCAGGAGGCCGAGGGACGCCAGGACCAGCACCATAGGGGTGCTGCTCATGATCGGCTCCTTCTACATCATGACCGTGTTCGTAGGGCTTGGGGCGATGTACGTGCTGTACCCCGATCTGATGGGATACTTCCTGGGAGGCAAGTCGGCCATCGCCCAGAACATGGCGGTGCCGCTGCTGGCCGAACATACCGGAGGGGAGATAATGCTGGGCGTGGCCATCGGAGGCGCTTTCTGCGCCATCCTGAGCACGGTGGCCGGCCTGCTGATAACCATCGGAACGACGGTCAGCCACGACTTCTATAAGGAGGTCATCAACCGGAAGGCCTCGGACCGGCGGGAGGTGATGGTGGCCAAGCTGTCCATAGTGATCATGGGAGTGATGGCCGTCGGGATAAGCCTGGGCATGGCCGATCAGAACGTGTCCTACCTGGTCACGCTGGCCTTCGGCATGGCCGCCAGCATCTTCTTCCCGGTGCTCTTCATGAGCATCTGGTGGAGACGCTACACCCGGCAGGGCGCCCTGGCCACCATGATCGCCGGGCTGGTCGTGTCCGTGGTCTTCGTGGTGGCCACCCTGTCCAACGTGGAGAGCGTGCTCGGGCTCCCGGTGCTGGTCAATCCCGCCCTGTACAGCGTTCCAGCGGCCATAGCCGCCGGGGTGCTGGTCAGCCTGGTGACCAAGGACGTGGGGGACGTGGACGAGTTCATGCGCCGGGCCCACAGCAAGACCGATTGAAACCCTTTCCCCATTCTTTTTTTTCTGAACGAGATCGACAGGATCCCTTTCATTCTCGACTACGGAACTTGATGCGCATCCTTATAGAATAAATTAAAAGAGGAAAGAGATGGAAAGGGGTTGGTCCGGACCTCAGATGTCCAGGTCCTCGTCCCACTTCTTGGGGGGCTTGATGTCCAGCCAAGGCATCTCCAGGCGCTTGGGGGAGATGCGGGCGTGTGGGTCGATGGGGTTGGTCCCGAGCACCCTGACCTTCTCCACGTACTCGTTGATGGTGCTAACGTAGCTCTCCACTTCCTCCGAGTCGACGTAGGATATCTGGAAGCGGTCCGGGTCGAAGCCCATCTGCTCCAGGTACTTGTGCAACAGGGTCATCCTCTTCCTGGTGCGCAGGTTGCCTATCTCGTAGTGGCACCTTCCCGGGTGGCCGGCCAGCACCAGCACCCCATCGGCGCCCTTGGACAGCGCCTTCAGCACCCATTCCGGGTCGACGCGGGCGGAGCACATGGTCCGTATGACCACGAAGTGCGGGTCCATGGCCATGCGCTTCAGGCCGGCGGTGTCCGCAGCGGTGTAGGAGCACCAATGGCAGGAGAACACCACGATGCGGGGGAAGCCCATGCTGGTGTCCCGCAGGTAGGTCTCGATCTGCGAGATGATCTGGGCGTTGGAGAAGCAGGTCTGGTCCAGGGCGGCGGTCGGACAGGCGGCGACGCACGCGCCGCACCCCTCACAGGCGTTGATGTTCACATTGGCCTTGCGCGAGCCCCCGTAATCCTTGTCCGGGGCCACGTGGATGGCGTTGAAGTTGCACACTGACTCGCAGATGCCGCAGCCGGTGCAGCGCATCTTGTTGACCTGGGAGACGTTCGACTTTTCCGTGGAGGACTGCAGCATCAGGCGGTCGTAGGACATGCGCAGCATGTCCAGGGCCTTGGCGGTGGCGGCCGGGCGGTCCTTGGGGTGTATCCAGGCGCATTGCTCGCGGATGTTGCATATCTCCACGAAGCAGCCCTTGCGGTCGGCCTCCTCTACCGTCTCCTGGAACTCCTTGAGGTACAGCTTGGGGGAGCAGGCGGCTATCAGTACCCGGTCCATCTTGAACCTTTTGACGGCCTCGGCGATCTTCTTTCTGCTCTCTGGGGAGCAGGCGAACTCCATCTCGGAGACGTTGACCACGTTCTTCATGTTGTTGGCGGACTGATGCAACGCCTGCGTGTCCAGGCTGGTGTCTATGTTACCGCCGCAACTGCATATGAAAACGCCCATTCTTTGCGAACCCTTGCTCATTATTGCTCCTCCAGTGTCGATATTACGAGATGTCAAAAGTCATGGTCTTTTGTTAAATAGATTTCCCCGAAACCTTCGTATCCTCGAAGGTTCGGGATTTCTTATGGTTTTTAAAGGTCCACGCAGCGGCGCTGGAAGTAGGACCTGGGGTGCTCGCAGGACGGGCACTTCTCCGGAGGCTCGGTCCCTTCGTGCTCGTAGCCGCACTCCCGGCAGACCCACTTGGTCTTCTTCTGCTCCTTGAAGACGGTGCCCGATTCCACCAGGGCCAGAAGCTTCTGGTACTTGGTCTCATGGTGCTTTTCCGCCCGGCCGATGGCCCTCAGCCTGGACGCGATGTCCGCGTAGCCTTCCTTCTCCGCCACGTCAGCGAACTCGGGGTACATGCATTCCGTCTCGTGGTGCTCGCCGGCGATGGCCGCCTTGAGGTTGTCGGCGGTGCAGCCCTGCACGGCCGGGAACTCGGCCTCGAAGGTAAGCGCCTCGAAGTCCAGGTTCTCCTTCCTCTTCAGCGCCTGGATCATCTTCCACAAGGAGCTGGCATGGGACCTCTCCTGCTCGGCGGTCTCCAGGAATATCGCGGATATCTGCTCGTAGCCCTCGGCCTTGGCCGCCTTGGCGTACCAGGTATAGCGGTTGCGCGCCTGGCTCTCGCCCACGAACGCCTTTGCCAGATTCTCGATGGTCTTCTTCATGCGATCACTCTGCTAGAGATGGCAGGTCTACGGATATTAGGGTTGCGCCCCATGTGGCCCAGCAGTAATGGTCGCAGGGAAACGTTCAATTCTTGGAAGAGCGATGGCCTAAAGCTGGCATTCCGTGCCAAGAGAGGGGATCATGACCGCCAAGGTGAGCTTTGATGACATGGGCGTGGAGGAGCAGGCGCTCTACATCATCGACAACTACGCGGACATCTTCCTCGACAATCTGGGGCTGGGACTGAACCGCCGGCGCATCCTGGGCATTATGTACGAGGCCAGGAAGCGGCTGATGAGGGAGTGGAACTTCCGCCAGCTGGTCAAGGTTCTCACGTTCCTGCAGGAGACCTTCCATCAGGACCAGGAGGCGGAGGTCGCCATCTTCAATTTCCTGATGCCGCTGGGGAGGGAGGAGGCGGAGACCACTGCCGCTCTCAAGGCGGAGCAGCACTTCGAGATGGGCAATTACCGTTTGGCCTTGGTGTACTATCAGCTCCTGGAGGACGAGTCAGGCGAAGGACCGGCTTCCGAAAAAGTGCAGGAGTGCCTGGCGCTCATCGACAAGTGATCATTCGCTCTCCCGCATCATGGCCAATCCTTTCCGCAGGTCGACCATCGGCCGCCCCAGCTCCGATTCCGCCAGGTCGACCCCCAGGCATGAGACCGCCGGTCTTTTGGCCAGCAGCGGCATCTCCGCGGTGCTGACCGCCCTTATCAGGGAGGCGTTCAGGCCGAAGGTTTCCGCCACCTTCGTCCCGATGTCGTAGCGGCTGATGCAGTCCGGGCCGCTGGTGTGGCATATCCCCTTCAGTTTACCGAGGCTGAGCTCCAGGATGTCCCTGGCGGCGGAGGGGGCGTAGGTCGGCGAAACGAACTGATCGTCGTAGAGGCGTATCTCCTGCCCTTTCCGCAGCGAATCGATGACCCAGGTCACGAAGTTGCTCTTCCGGCCGAGGCGGTTCCAGCCGTATACGACGGAAACGCGGCAGACCAGGTTGCTGCGGCTGGCGTCCAGGGTCACCCGCTCACCTTCCAGCTTGCTTTTGGCGTACACGCTGAGCGGATCGGCCGGCTCGAACTCATGATACCTTTGACCCTTCAGACCGTTGAAGACGTAATCGGTGGAGATGTAGACCAGCTTGACGCCGGCCGAACGGCATTCCGAGGCGATGTTCAGCGCCCCTTCCATGTTGACCTTGTAGGCGGCGTCGGGCTCCCGCTCGCACTGGTCCACGTTGGTCATGGCCGCGCAGAGCACCACCATCTCCGGGCAGGCGGCCATGAGCCCCCGTGAGACGGAATCGGGGTCGGTGATGTCCATGTGGATGGTCCCGGGCAGCTCGCTGACCGTGTTGTAGGTGCCCGTCATTGCCAATCCCATCTCCGTGCCGGCGCTCATCATGTGCTGCCCGAGCAGCCCCGAGGCGCCGACCACCATCACCCGGTGCATGAGCGTCAATAGGAACGCCAAGGCAGAAATACTTTGACGGGGGACCAGTCAAAGGGAAGGATTATGTCCATAATCGGCCATGCACCCGGGAGGCTAGCATGAAGATCGTATTCGTCAACGGAAGCCCCCGGTCGGACGGGAACACCGGGACCATGATGAAGATCCTGGCCAAGAAGGCCAAGGACCGCGGTGCGGAGGTCGCTTACTTCGAGATAGTGGACAAGGACATCCAGGACTGCGACGGATGCTACCGCTGCGACACCGAGGACCGCTGCAGCAAGGACGACGACATGACGGACGCCTATTCGCTCATCCAATCAGCCGACCTGCTGGTCATCGGCTCCCCGATCTACATGGGCGTGGAGACCGGCATGACCAAGTGCTTCGTGGACAGGTTGTACTACCTGATGGCCAAGAAGCGCCTGGCCCCCGGGAAGAGGGCCGCGGCCCTCTTCACCTGCGGCCTCAGCGACGGGCACATGGTCTACGGATACATGCACGGCCGCTACGACAAGCTCTTCCGCATGGACCTGGGCTTCGAGGACGCCAAGACCTTCATCGCCCCGGGCATGAGGAACAGGGTGGACCTGGAGGGGAACTACTATGCGCAGGAGACGCTCAAGGCGATGGAGAGCTACCTCTTCCCGGAGTGAGATGAACGAGGAGGTGGTGGGCTGCCAGTACTGCGGCTCCCGTCGGGTGGTGCCTAAGGTGCTGGTCGGCGGTCCGATGGCCGGGGTGGACAACAAGGACGGCTCGTACATCTGCCTGGACTGCGGCCGCGAGCTGGTGCCCCTGGGTTTCGAGGGGGAGGCGGAGCGGCAGGAGTTCGTGGCCCACGCGGAGAGCGCCGGCAAGGACTTCCTGCACATCCCCATCGTGCCGGTGGACACCTGGTCGCTTTTCAACCTGCCCCTGATCGACCTGCCGATCGCGCAGGTGGCCAAGGTGGTGGAGGTCGAGTGGCGGGAAGGCTGGAACGTCAAGGAGGGCGGAGTGCCCTTCGCCGATTACTGGAGGGCGGTGGGGTCCAAGCGTTACGGGGCGGAGGACGTTCTGCTCATGGACCTGGCGGGCATGCAGCACGCCCGCCCTAACTTCGAGGCGCTGAAGGCGCTGATGAAGCGCAAGTACGCGATCTGGCTGGAGATGGGGGTCAGGGACGTCCAGGACATCTTCGACGCCTTCACCCTCGGCTCGCAGAACGTGCTGCTGGGCAGCCTGACCTGTGCTTCCAGGAAAATGCTGGAGGAGATCATCGAGCTGTCGGACATGAGCGTCCCGCTGCTGTACTTCGACGGCCAGGTGCGGTGGTCCGGGAAGCGGCTCCCCGCCGACCTGTCCTCCTCGCTGCGGCTGCTGGAGGACCTGGGCTTCGAACGGGCGGCGGTGCTGGACCTCAGGCGCTTGGGCGGCCGGGACGGTTACGATCCCGGGCTGGCCGAGGCGGCGCTGTCCTCCGATCTGGACATCCTGTTCGGCGGCGGCGTACGGGAGACGCACCTGCCCGAGCTGAGGGAGATGGGCGCCGTCGGCGGACTTCTGGACCCCTACACGCCGGTGCTCAGGGACCTGATCGCCACCCAAGGCGTCCCGGCCGAGAACGAGCCGTTGCCCACCCCGGTGAAGCGGGAGAGCCCCCGCGGGTTCGGCATAGATGGATAAGAAGGGCAACAGTTTGATATGGCCATAACCGCCTTGGCCACGCCGGGATAGTATGGAGATCTGGGAACTGGCGGTGGTCATCCTGGCGGCGGTGGTGCCGTCGCTCATATACCTGGTGTGGATACGCAATTCCGAACGCTACAACCGGGAGCGGTGGATGCACGTCCTCTCCGTCTACCTTTTCGGGGCGATTATATCGGTGATCGCCGCGGTGTTCCTGGAGAGCTTGGCGATCAGCGTCCTCAGCGTTTCCGGCTCCATATTCTCCGGGGGATTCTGGTCCTACGAGCCGTACGACCCCACCCTGGAGATAGTGATCCTGGCCGTGGTCATCGCTCCCCTTGTGGAGGAATGGACCAAGGGCTGGGGGGTGATGACAGTCCGCAACAAGCTGCGGGAGCCGGAGGACGGCCTCATCTACGGCGCCGCGGCCGGATTGGGCTTTGCGGCCATGGAGAACATCTTCTACAACAGCTCCGCCCTGCTGGGCGGCTTCGATGTCTTTTTGACGACGGCGCTGACCAGGGCGGTGGCCTCCACCCTGCTGCACGCCTCCGCCTCCGCCGTCCTGGGTTACGGCATCGCCTTAAAGTACCTCAACGGGGCCAGGGGGAGGCGCACCAGCTATCTCCCCTATTATCTGGCGGCCGTGGTCCTTCATGGTCTTTTCAACGGCTTCGCGGTGGCCGGCGAGGTCTGGGACCACGAGGCCATACCGTTCATCGGGCTGATATCCGCTTCCGTGCTGGCCATAGGGATGTTCCTCTGGATGCGCCGCCGCCTGCGGCTCATGGACCGGAGATGGAACTGAGCACCTTCCTTCCCAGTTCCCCGGCCCGGGCCAGAACCTCCGGATGCCTCGATGCGTAGGACGGACCGTCCGCCCCGGCCACCTTCAGCACTTCCCCCGGAGCTATCCCGATGCCGATGAGGAACGCCCGTAATTCGGAGACGGCGTTGTCGAACCTGGCGTTGGTCTGCGCGGCGGTCAGTATGATCGCCCCCGCGCCGGGTCTCCTGGGGACCTTCAAGATCGCCCGTCGCGCCCACAGCGCCTGGCAGCGGTCCACGGCGATCTTGGCGTAGCTGCTCATGCCCGAAAAGTAGATGGGCGAGGCCATGATGACCGCGTCGGCCTCCTCTAACGCCTCGTACAGTGCATCCATGTCGTCCCGGATCACGCATTCCCCGCCGGAAAAGCAGTCCTCGCAGGCCTTGCACGGCGACACGTTCATGAAGGCCAGGTCGAAGCGGATGGTCCTGGCGCCGGAGCCCTCGGCGGCGAGCAGCGCCTGCTCGAGCAGGGCGGCGGAGTTCCCGTTACGCCGCGGGGAGCCGTTGAGACCGACGACCAGGGTCATTCCTCGAGCGCCTCGTGTATGCGGTCCTTGAGGGTCTTGAAGTACCCGAAACCCTTGATCACGTAGTCGGAAGCCCCGGCACGGATGGCCTGGTAGCTGAGGTCCGGATCGTCCACCGCGCTTACGAATAGAATGAGCGAGTTGGGCTGGAACTCCTTTATGCGCGGAAGGAGGTCCATGCCGTTGGTGTCCGGCAGAAGGTAATCGAGAAGGATGACGTCGTAGGGGCGCTTCTTGACCATGGCGAGCGCCTCTGAGCCGCTGCGGGCCACCAAGAGCTCGAACTCCTCCTGGGAGAGGTGCTCCCGGCATAGCTCGGTGTGGTCCGGGTTGTCCTCCACCATCAGAACCGAGAGCTTGGCAATCGCACCCATCTTTCCACCCTCACCCGTTTATTATTCCTGAATATATACGATTATCGTGCCTTCGGGAGCATTACGACGAACACCGAACCCTTTCCGTGATCGCCCTTGATGCGGTCCTCCACCCACACCTTGCCCTGGTAGCGGTCCACTAGGGCTTTGACGACCGACAGCCCGAGCCCGTGGCTCTCCGCCGCCATGCCGGTGTCCAGGTTCTCGAACCTCTGGAAGAGCTGCGGCTTGCGCTCCTCCGGTATCCCCTTGCCCTGGTCGCGGACCTCCACCCTCCAGTACTCCGCCTCGCCGATGCGGTCCGGTCGCAGAAGCACGTCCACCTTCTTCATGTCCCCGTACTTGGCGGAGTTGTTGATGACGTTGTAGAAGACGTCCCTCACCAGCGGGTCGGCCATGACCAGGGCGGTCCCCTCCGGGTATTGCAGCTCCAGCGGGATGTCCGAGAACAGGTACGAGGTCTTTATCTCGCGCACGATGTCGTGCAAGAGCGGAATGATGTCCACCGGCATCAGCTCGGCGCTGGAGTCCGATTCCAGGATGTTCCACAGCTTGCGCACGTCGGTGATCAGGTTGGAGATGTTCTGAGACTGCGCCAGAGCGCTCTTGACGTACCGCCGTTGCCGCTCGTCCAGCTTGGGGTCCTTGATGAGCATCTCCAGGAAGCCGTGTATGGGGACGTTGTAATTGGCCACGTCGTGCGTCAGCAGGATGTTGTAGATCTTCTGCGCGGACACCTTGGACTTGATGTCCTGGAAGCGCCCGGAGTTCTTGAGGGCCATGGCCGCGTGCAATGAGTACAGCTCCATCAGCCGGTACTCTTCCTGGGTGAACGGTTTTCCGGGGATCTTCTCCAGGGTCATCACGCCCAGCATCTCGTCCCCGATCTTGAGGGGCACGCTGATGAGGGAGGATGGTTCCTCCGGCGTGCCGTCCACCTGTTTGGACCGGTCGTCCAGGTCGGCCCTCTCCACCAGCTCCCCCTTTCCCGTACGGGCGACGTCGCCGGATATCCCCTCGCCGACGTTTATGGAGAGCGCTTCCGGGTCCACATCGTACTTGCTCAGGTAGGTCAGCGGTACCAATCGGGTGCCGCCGCGGTCGAAGCCGTAGATGATGCAGTTGTCGCTCTCCACCAGCTCCTTGGACTTGGAGAGGATGATGTCCAGCACCTCGCGGTAATCCAGGGTGCTGGAGACCAGCCGCGAGATCTCGAAGAGGGTCTGGAACTCCGAGCCCACCCTCTGGTAGTGATGGTTGAGCAGGGAGTAGAAGTAGATCATGGCCATCTGGTTGGAGAACACCTGCAGCGTCAGCTTTCGCGTCTCCAGGTCCTCGATGGGCGCTTTTTTTCCGAACAGCCCGGCGCCGACGTAATCACCGCGGAATCGCAATGGCAGGCAGACCAATGACTGGAAGCCCAGCTGCGTGGTCGCCTGACAGCAGTCCGGGTTCAGCGCGGAGCAGGTGCAGCTCTCCCCCCGGGACATCTTCACCGCCAGGGTACTGTCGCCCACCTGGGTCTCGAAAAGCTCCCGGGCCTGCTTGAAATCTATGCCGGAGCAGAACAGCTGCGGCCGGCCGTCCCATCCCAGCAGCCGGATCACCGCGAAGTCCAATCCTTCCCGCTTGAGCAGGTTGTCCAGCTCGGCCTGCAGCACCTCGTTGGGTTTTCCCTCGGAGACCAGGTCCCTGGAGGATTCCGCCAAAAACATCAGCGCCTCGTTCCCCGGGCCCAGGCGGCCGCGCAGCATCGGCGGGTCGGCCACCGCCAGCACCAGGTCCTTGCCGTCCCTGAGGAACGGATGCAGGGACCAGGTCAGCTTAGCAGGGCGGCCCTGCACCTTCATCGACAGGGTGACGAAGGACGGGAGGTCGGGCTGAACCAGGGCCTTGACCACCTTGAGCGATTCCTCGGGATCGCCGTGAAGCACGAACCCCACGTCCTTACCCTCCAGGACGTCACGGTCCACCTCCAGGAACCTCTGGAAAGGGGAATTGGTGCTGATGATCTCCCCATCCCGCGAATACACCATCACCAGGAGGTCGTGGTCCTGCAGGACCTCCAGCACCAGGTCCAGGGTCAGTTCGCGCCGGTCGTCGTCCATCAGGAAACCGATCAGGCTGACGCCCACCACCTCCTCGCGCTCCTTGACCGGGGTGATGGAGACCATGAAGTTCGCCTGGCCCAGCTCCATCGCCAGACGCTCGCGGTTGCTCCTGCCCCGCAGGCATTCCTGCAGGGCGGCCTCCATGGCCGGGCCGGTGCCGTTCTGGAGAAGTGAGACCAGGGTGGTGCCGAGCAGACGCGATTCGTCCGTGGCCAGAAGCGCCTCGACCGTGCGGTTGTAGTACTTCAATCGGCCGTTGAGGTCCAAAGTGCAGATCAAGGTACGGCCTATGCGATCGCCTAAAGCTCCCCTGCCCTCTCCCGAGCTCATGCTGAACTATGCACCCCTCTTCCTTCCAGAACACTATCGGTTGCACGGTTATGAATTCTTGCTTCTGAATGCCGAGGAGACAGAAAAACGAACATCGCGGGGTGATTGGCCGTTCGCAGATATCCGATAGGAATTTTTTTTCAAGTCTTGAGTCTTCCAGAGTTGCGGGAAAATGATCTAAATTAAAATGGCCAGTATTGGTGATACATAATTATTTGAAACGAATACATATACATCATGACAATCCTG
Organism: uncultured Methanomassiliicoccus sp.; assembly: GCA_964585915.1. GTDB lineage: Archaea > Thermoplasmatota > Thermoplasmata > Methanomassiliicoccales > UBA472 > UBA472. The sequence continues at coordinate 23,228 of CAZPFU010000015.1, read as the reverse complement.
ATATGAATCACAATCATTAAATACTACACCATAATTCCTTCGTTTCAGAGAGGACCCGTGCAAGGGAACCCCCCACTATTCTCCTCCTAAAGAATAGTAACATTCCACCTTGCATCCCTTGGCGGGCCTCTTTTTCTGTCACCTTCTTTATCTAGAACTGCGGCGTTCATAGTTCATGAACTCCCCCATGCGCCTGGGAGCCATGGCCACCCTTCGCGACCATGGAACGATCTCCGCCCTGAAGGTGGACTTCCTGGAGCTGCTGGTGCTCCCTGGGGACGATATGTTCGAGATAAAGGAGTTCTGCGAGGCCTTTGATGGTGAGCTCATCCTGCACGCCCCGGAGGAGCTACCGGACGGAAGGCTTCTAGACCTGGGCTCCCCTGATCCGTCCTGGAGGGAGGCAAGCGTACGCCGGGTACGGGAGATCACCAAAGCCGGCGAGAGCACCGCTCGTCCGGTGGTCATCCATCCCGGCGGGATCACTGAGGCAGAGGTGAAGGATGCCTCGGAAATGATGGCCAGCCTGCGCGCCTCGCTGGAAGCGCTTCCCGACTATACCTGGCTGGAGAACATGCCGCTGCACTATCACCACCGCGGAAAAACGCTGCGCTCGAACCTTATGAGGACCCCGGAGGAGATGAGGACGGTGGACGGCCTGGTGGCCGGCTTCACCGTTGACGTTTCGCACGCCTATCTCGGCGTTGCGGAGAACGGCAACACTAATGTGATGGCGATGTTCGAGGTGCTCGGGGAGGCCGTTCGCCACGTGCACCTTTCCGACGCCCGTCGGCCTGACATGGAAGGGGTGATGATCGGCGACGGGGAGATAGAGATGACCTTCCTGCCGTACCTGAGGGGGTTGCCGGTGCTACTGGAGGTTTGGGATGGGCATCTTAACGGCGGGGCGGGGTTCAAGGAAGCGTTGAGGCGCATGAGAGGGCTGTAAGCCAGTAAAGCGAAGCTTCGCCAGAATACCGATAACTACAAAAACTGCTACCGAGATAATAGGCGACACCAGGGTGCTTGGATTGGACGATGGAGATTTCACCAAGGCTCGCTCGATGCTTTTTCCGAGGCAGGTTCTGGCGGGCCACGATGTCATAGGCACGGTGCCCGATTCCTGCAAGGACTTCGGGCTCAGCGGCACCGCCCTCATCGTCACCGGCGACAAGACCATGAAGGTGGCTGGCAACGCCGTACGGGACGGACTGCTTGCCAACGGCTACGAGGTCCAGATAGTCAATGTCGGCGAAGCGACCAATGACAACCTGGATAAGGTCATGAAGGCCGCGCACGAGTGCAAGGCCGACTTCCTTCTGGGTGTGGGCGGCGGTTCCAAGATCGACCTGGCCAAGATGACCGCCACCAATCTTTCCAAGGAGTTCCTTTCCATTCCCACTTCCGCCTCCCACGACGGCATCGCGTCCGGGCGGGCGAGCATCCGGTCCGGCTCGGGACCGATATCGCATGAGGCTCGGGTCCCCTTGGCGGTAATCGCCGATACCGGGATCATCGCCAAATCACCATACCGCTTGTTGGCCGCGGGGTGCGCTGACGTCATAAGCAACGCCACCGCCCTGATGGACTGGGAGTTCGCCCGTAGGCTGCGCTATGAGGAGTTCTCCCGTTCGGCGTACGCGCTGGCCAGTTATACGGCGCAGACAATCATTGAGAACGCTGATCTTATCCGGCCCAACCTGGAGGAGAGCGTGTGGATCGCCATCCGCCCGATAATCATCTCCGGGATATCCATGAGCGTGGCCGGGTCGTCACGACCCACTTCGGGCAGCGAGCACATGTTCTCGCACGCCCTGGACCTGATTGCGCCAGGCAAGGCGCTGCACGGGGAGCAGTGCGGGGTCGGCTGCATAATGATGATGTACCTTCACGGAGGCGACTGGATGCGCATCCGGGAGGCGTTGACGAAGATAGGCGCCCCCACTTCGGCCAAGGAGCTGGGGGTCAGCAAGGAGCAGGTGATAGAGGCTCTGGTCACCGCGCACCAGATCCGCAAGGACCGCTTCACCATATTGGGCATGGGGCTCACCAGGGAAGCGGCCGAGCGGATAGCCACCATCACCCGCGTCATCTAGTCGGGGAGGTTTGTCTGATGATCACAGTAATCGGTGAGAGACAGGCCAAGGTAGATGGTCGCTTCATCTACCTGGGGCCGTTGACGGAATGCAAGGAGTGCAAGCTCAAGGGCGTATGCTTCAATCTTGATGCCGGGGGGCTTTACCGCATCGTGGAGGTGCGCGACGTGAAGCACGACTGCAGGGTGCACGAGGACGGCGTGCGGGTGGTCAAGGTGGAGAAGGAGAAGATGGAAGGGGCGGTGAACAAGAAGGGCGCCCTGGAGGGCACGACCATCACCTACGAGGTGATCAAGTGCGACAACATGGGCTGCCAGAGCTACCGCCTGTGCCATCCGCTCGGCATCGACAAAGGTCACAAGGCCAGGATCGCCAAGATAATCGGGGACATCGAGTGCTCCGAAGGCAAGAAGCTGGTGCGGGTGGTACTAGAATAGAGGTCACTTCGCCTGGGAGGGGACCCTACGGAAAAATCTGATTCGAAACAGGATGGCTCCTTAGAGGGAACGGGCTCTGTAGATGCCCTTGAGTCGGCATTGGGCTTTCGATTCAAAGACCATTCACTGTTACTGGAGGCCATCACTCATCGTTCAGTCAAAGCAGAGAGAGGGAATTCTTTTCGAACCAATGTCAGGCTCGAAGTCCTGGGGGATTCAATCCTGGGTTATGTGGTAACCGACATGATATACCGAAAATATCCTTACGCTAACAAAGGAGAGATTACCGATCTTAGGAAAAGATATGTCTCCAACCAAGCTTTGAACGCCCTGCCCTTGGCCAAGGGCGTCAATGGTGATTTCCTCTATGAACTGATCATCAAAGGCGGTTCTATCGAGAAGAACGATAATAAGGCAGCGACCATGGTCGCAGATGCCATCGAATCGATAATCGCGGCGATTTATCTGGATAGAGGTATGAAGGAGGCCAAGAAATTCATTCTGAGCAATATAGTCGCGGAAATTGATCGTTACTAGAGCAAGGACCTTAGGTGGGAGGCCTAGAGCTGTAAAGGATGGGTTGAATGCGATAATATTAATCCGTGTCCGGTCTAGCTTTCCCAGGAGATGGGGATGCGCACCGGATGGGATGAGAGGACGCTGTTCCATTCCTACGTAGTGGCAGTGGCAGTGCTTTTCGTATTGTATATCATACCAGTGATACTGTTGGACTTCATAGGTTTGGACATCGAGGTGAGCGGGGCATTGGGAGACCTGGCCGGGGCGGTGTTCCACTACTTCTTCCTGATCGGGGTGCCGTTGGTATCGCTGTTCCTGGGTGCGATGTCCTTCGGAGTGTTGGGCTGGCGCGCGGCCCCGGAGGGACCGAAGGAGCTGCCCCGTTACATTGGATACCTCATGCTGCTCGTCACGCTGTTGTCGACGATCATCTGGATAATCGATATGTCGGTGTACTAGGTCCTTCGAGAATCTTCACCCGATCGGACCGAACGGACCATTATTGGTACTTCAAGGAGGAACCGGAGACCAAAGTTTTTACCTTCTCATCGTAGGATTCGTATTTGGCCACCAACAATCTGCATTCGGGGCATCGGAAGGCCGGCAGATGCGCCCCCTTGGTCCAGCTGTCTCCCATCAACCTGTCACCTTCTATGATGATCTTGATCTCTTCCACCCAGTGCAAGTACGGCCTATCGGTCCATATGAACCCGAGCTCCATCTCCTTTCCGCATTCAGGACAGATCATTCCAGCTTCCCCGGGAAATGATTACCTGAGGCTGGCTTCAATGTTGTGGACCAATAAAAAAAGGAAAAGAGGTTGGAAAGGATATCAGAACCTCTCCCCGGTCATCCTCTCGTACATGTCGATGTAGAGCTTGCTGACCTTGTCGCGCACGTCGTTCGGCAGCGCGGGGATGTCCGGTTCCGGCCTGTGCTCCTTGCGGGCCTTGTAAAGCTCCTCGTGATAGCCCGTCTCGCGGTAATGCTGGCGGACCATCTCCTTCGAAAGTTCGACGCAGTTGCCCTTTTCGTACTCCGCCAGGTCCCACCATCTGTCCTCGTCCAACGTTCCGAAGGTATCCACGATCATCAAACGGCGTTTCTCGTCGTAAGCGAACTCCTTCTTGCCGTCCACGTGGATGAGCCCGGCCTTTTTAGCGCGCTCGGCGATGAGCGAATCGATCTTGGCGATAGTGTCGAAGACCTCCCGGTACTCTGCCTCGGTAAGACCGGAGATGCGCATGGCCTCCTCGTCCGTCAGGTTGCGATCGGTCTCCTCCAGCTTGGTGGTCGCCTCCAAGAACGGCCTGGGCAGCTTCTCGCCGTACTTCAGCTGGTGGCCCTTCGGGAACCCGAGCTGCTCGACAGTGATCTTTCCTTCCTTCACCCGGTCGTTCAGGGAACCGGCGTTGTAATGCCGGCATATGAACTCTAGGGGGATCAGGTAGTTGGTGGTGCGGTCGTTGAGCTTGGAGTAGTCCGGGATGACGTTCACGCGCTTGACCAGCATGCGGTCCTTTCCGGTCAGCTTGATGAAGTCGGAGCGGATGCCGTGCCGCTCCAGAAGCTTGAACCAGTACGCCGAGGTACGGCAGAGCACCTCGCCCTTGTGCGGAATTTCCGTGGGAATGATCTTATCGAACACGGAGATGTTGTTGGTGAAGTGGAACTCGAACGTGCTGTCGTCGACCTCGAAGACCTTCTTGACCTTGCCGACCCGGTAGAGCTTCATCGCTACAGTGATGACGGAACGACGAATAAAGATTGCTCAGAACTCGGAGCCCACGTGCACTTCCAGGCCCTTGCTGGTGATCGAGTAGGGCGTGATCTTGCGGGAGTGCTCGGTCCTCCTCATCTTTATGATGCGCAACGAGAGCATCAGCTCATTGCGGGTCGGGATCTCCAGGTAGCGTAGAGATATCACACCGTCAGCCACGTACTCGATGAGACCGTCCCTGGACGCGAAGGGATTGTCGTCCTTGACCTCGGCGGTCATGATCAGCGTCGCCCCGGTCTTCTTGACCATCTGGGACAGGTTGAACAGGTTCGTACGCCTGTCATGATCGTTGTCGAAAAGCAAGTTGAGCAATGAGACCGAATCCACGACTATGCGGGAAGCGCCGAACTTCTTTATGAAGTCGGGCAGCTCGCTCTTGATGCGTTGAATGGTGACCTTGGCATCGTTGGGCTCCAGCTTCACTATCTCCAGCATCTTGTCGTTCAACTTGGAGCGCAGGTCCCAGCCGTGCGCCTCCGCGTCGGCAAGTATCGATTCCTTGTCCTCCTCCAGGGAGATATATATGCCTTTCTCGCCCTCCGCCAGCCCCTGGTTGAGGAACTGCAGCCCGAAGGTGGTCTTCCCGGTACCGAAGGACCCCATGACCACCACCGTGGATCCTTTGGGGATGCCCCCGAAGAGCATCTCGTCCAGACCCTCCAATCCTGTCTTGACCTTCTCCATTCCCATCACCCTATCCTTTCCGTGTCGATTACCACCAGACCGTGCTGCGCCGTCACGATGGTGGCGAACCTGGCTATTCGCTGCTGGTCCAGGTGTGGCAGTATGCTCATGAACTTCTCCACGTACATGTAGCGCTGCCTTCGCGATGATTGAGCGAACTTGCTCCACTCGAACACGAGCGCTCCATCCACCGAGTCCATGATCAGCTTCTCCTTCCTGGTGTCGACGATGTCCTTGGTGAGGATCAGATATATGACCCCTTTCCAGCGCTTGGCCATGCGCTGCATGCCGCGCATGACGGCCACCAGGTCCACCTCCTCGATCTGATTGTTGACGACCAGGTCCGTCAGCGAATCGATGATCACCATGCTGTCGTGGGCGTTGGCATCCAGGTAATCCACCAGCGCCTCCAATGTGTTCTGCTCACCGTCGTCCGAGAAGAGTCCGGAGGACGTCTCCCCCGTCCAGCTTCTTGGGACGAGCGTGTTGCGGAAGTACTGCTTGGAGAAGTCCTTGAACTGGACGTTCCTCTCGAACGCCCCGTAGAAATCCTGGTTGAAGGAGGTCTTGATCTCCTGCAGGATGTCCTCCTGGGACCTGGCGAAGGTCACGTAGCAGATCTTCTTGGGCATGATCCTCTGGCCGACGCGATGACCGAGGTAGTAATCGGCAACGGTGGGGTTCTCCTTGACCAGGGATATCTTGGATGCGGACGTAAGCGCATACTCCTGCTGTCCCGCGCCCAGGTCGCCCATGAGCAGGATCACTGAACCCTGCGGTATCCCGCCCTTGATTATGCTGTCAAAATCGGAGACACCGCTTGGTATCCTCTTAACCGTGGCATCCATTCCCGCACCCGACTGGGCATTTATAGGGATATGACCTTATAATTGTATGGTGACCTCTGGGACGGTCCGAAGACATCCTCAATCGGTTTCGGCCCAGGCCTTCACCTGACAGACCCCGTCGATATGGGAAAAGAAGATGAGGCGGTGAACGAACTCATATCCTTCGTGAACTTCGACACCTCCAGGCCTGCCCAGGGTGGCCACCAGAACGTTGCCCTTGTCCTGCAGGACTAGCGTCCTCCAGTTGCTGCTGACGGTGTCGTAATAGTAAGCATCGACATCGTTGGTCGTGATCCCGGTTCGGGTCAAGGACAATTTTATCACCACCCCGCTCTCGCTTCGCAGGCCGACGACCTTGACGCCCAGATCGTAATCGCCCACCGAGCTCCAGACGGCGGGCACCGGCGGATGCTCGCCCGTCCCGCCCAGGCCATCCGTGTCGATGGCCACCAAGGTGACCTTGGTCGCCGGGGTCTCCAGAGCTTCCGTCATCTCATCGTGCAGGACGCCCGCAGCCAGATAGGACGTGGATATGACGATCGCCACTATGGCCAACGCCAAAATGGACGCCTTTAGGTGAACGGGAAGCCTCATGAATCTACCGGTCCACAATATTCACGGGTGGATATAATTCATTTCCTATCGTCGAAAAAAAAGCTAAGGTAGGAACCCAAGCACCAACCGCAACGCTTCCTCCGCTGACTGTGCCTTGATGCTTTTACGGTCACCATCGAACAGATAGCGGAAGGACGCCCGCTCCTTCCCCATGGCCACGCCGATGAATACCAGCCCAACCGGTTTCTGAGGGGTCGCCCCACCAGGGCCGGCTATTCCGGTGACGGATACGCCTACGTCGGCGCTGAAGGCCTTGGCCGCCCCGACAGCCATTTCGGCAGCGCACTCAGCGCTTACCGCCCCATGCGCCTTCAGGGTACCATGTGAGACGCCCAGCAGCTTCACTTTGGAATCGTTGCTGTAGGCCACGATGCCGCCCTTGATATGTTCGGACGAACCGGGAACGTCAGTGATCCGGTCACAGATGCGGCCGCCGGTGCAGGACTCCGCCACGGCCAGGGTAAGCCCGGCCTTTTCCAGCTTCCCGAGGACTTCAGTCTCCAGCATCGGGCCCACCCTGAGTAACCAGGTCCCTCAGGCGCTTGACGCCGTCGATGGAATCGATGACCTCGGCGACCGCGTGAGGCACGAACCTGCGCCAGTCCTCGCCCTCCACCATGCGCTTCCGTATCTCCGTCCCGGAGTAATGGGAGCGGTTGAACAGGGGGGACGCGGAGACCTCGTATCCCGCCTCGGAGAAGAGCCGCTTGGTGAGCGGGTTGTTGGTGTACACCCGCTCAAAGGGGGGCACCATGGAGCGCACGTGGGACACCCACACACCATACTGGTTGAGGTCCACGATCGGCACCAGGAAGAAGTCCTTGATGCCGTCCTCCCGCAGGGCGCGGGAGATCATGAGATGCCGTTCGCCAGCAGTGAACGGGTTGTCGAAGGTGTGGGATATCTGCGCGCTGCCGATGCCGATGATGAGCTCGTCGCACTCCTTGGCGATTTTCCGGACGACCTCAAGGTGACCGAGGTGGAAGGGTTGGAAACGTCCGATGAGAAGGCAGTCCACGCGCTTTACGTCGCTCATAGCCTGACGTCAATCCGGTTCTGCCGATAAAACCCTTGTCATGGAAAAATAAGGATACGGGGAAAGGGTTTACTGGGTGACCGGTTTCGCCGCCGGCTTCATGGGGGCGCTGACCAGGGCGGCCAGCTTCTGCAGGAGGCCGTCCTTCTTGCTTCCGCTGACCAACGCATGCGAAAGCACCTCGCCCATGTTGGTCACCGGCACGATCTCGATCTTGCCGATGTAGCGCTCCTCGAGCACCACGTCGAACTGGTTGGACTTGGGGATCAGGACCTTCTTTAGGCCGGATTCCGCCGCAGCCTCGATCTTGGCGGTGACACCGCCGACCGGAAGCACCTGGCCCCTGACGCTCAGGGAGCCGGTCATGGCTACGGTCTGGTCCACCGGCACGTCCTCCAGGGCGGAGATGACCGCGGTGGCGATGGATATGGAGGCGGAATCGCCTTCGACGCCGTCGTACGTCCCCACGAACTGCACGTGCACGTCGTGGTTGCTGATGTCCTCGCCGGTGTACTTCTTGATGATGGCGGAGACGTTCTGCACCGCTTCCTTGGCGATCTCCCCAAGCTTGCCGGTGGCGATGATCTGCCCGCCGTTCTTGGTCTGGGCCGGGGTCACCTCGGCCACGATGGGAAGCACGATGCCGGACAGCTCGGACATGCTGCTGGAGGAGTTCATGGCCGCTAACCCGTTGACGATACCTACCGCCCCGCCCTCGGTGTTGAACGTGGGGTAGAGCTTGTGGGCCTGGATGTAGCGGTCCACGATCTGCTGCTCCAGCGACCGGGCGACCTTCTTCGCTTTTATCACATGCTCCTGGGTGACGATGGGCGCGGACTCCTCGCGGGCCATATCGCCTGCGACGCGTATCAGCCCGCCTAGCTCCCTGAGGCGCAGCGTCAGCTGCCCGCGTCTTCCGGCGCGCCTCTGGGCCTCCTTGACTATCTCCATGACCGCCCGCTTCTCGAAGTGGGGGATCTTCTTGTCCTTGGCGACCTCCTGAGCTACGAAGCGCACCAGCTTGGTGCGGTTGTCCTCGGTGTCGTCCATGGTGGAGCGCATGTACACCTCGTAACCGTAGCCGCGGACGCGGGAGCGGAGGGCGGGGTGCATGCCCTGGATGGCGTCCATGTTGCCCGCGCACACCAGTATGAAGTCGCAGGGTACGGCTTCCGATTTTACCATGGCCCCGGAGCTCCTCTCCGATTGACCGGTTATGCTGAACTTGCCCTCCTGCAGGGCGGTCAGCAAAGACTGCTGGGACTCCATCCGCAGCATGTTGATCTCGTCCACGAACAGGACGCCCTTGGACGCCTTGTGGATGGCGCCCACTTCCAGACGCTCATGGGCCGGGGTCTCCAGGCCGCCGGACTGGAACGGGTCGTGCTTTACGTCACCAAGCAGCGCCCCGGCGTGGGCGCCGGTGGCGTCGATGAACGGTATGGTCGCCCCTTCCTCGTGGGTGATCAGCAGCTTGGGGATCATGTAGTTCTCCTGGCGCTGACCCACGTAGCGGGTGGCGAAGAATATCATGGCCGCGGCCATGATACCGAACAGCAGGATCATGGGGTCATGGGCCTGCCAGTATAGTATTACAGTCAGGACCATCACCATCATCACGATGGCGGTGATCATCGAGGACTTCTGGGACTTGCGGGCCATGGCCTCCTTCTTCTGGGCAGAGACTATCTCCTTGCCTTTTCCGGCCGGTACGGTCCGGATGCGAGGCTCGTTGGGATCGTCCGCGTTATGATAGGCGATGACGTCCTGCAGCTCGTCCTTGGGGAGGTACTCGGTCATGGACTTGGCCAGCATCGATTTGCCAGTGCCCGGCTCTCCGATGAGCATGACATGGCGCTTCTGCTCGGCCGCCTTCTTGACGACCTCCACCGCGGAGTCCTGACCGATGACCTGGTCAGAAAGCTTCTCCGGGATCTTGATGTCGGCGGTGGTCGTGAATGTCTGGCTTTCTATCCAGGTCTCCACGTCCGGAACGTTCACCGCCTTATCCTTGACTTCCTCTTCCATGCTACACCTTGGTCTCAAAACCATCCCATGCAAGCGCTGCTATATAAACAAATTCCTCGCAAGCAGCGAAATGCATGTTAGGCCAGCAATCTATTTTATTGTACAGCCTGAACCGCCGATCTTGATGAACAATCACCTCCGGATCAATTATTGCTTTGCTGGATTGGCATCGAGATAGGTCTAGTTTCTTTACCCTGATGGTCATCAGCATCCCTACGAAATTAATGACCGCTTTCGAAATTTTTCAACAATTGCCTTGGTCAATTTTTTCAATGAATGAGGATTAGGTTTGATATCACTGATAATGTAATTAGCCAGATTTAATTACTACTAATTATCAGTGATAACTATTTATACATATCACTTTCTAATGATATTAGATCATATGAAAGGCAGAATCGAGGAAAAGGTCATCGAGAAGGTCATAACTGCAAAGGGAGGATGGGTACCTAGTGAGATCTCCGATCTTGGCCTGACACCGGACCTGACCTTTATGGATGGTGATGAGCTCATCATAGTCGAGACCACTGTCAGAGGCGATGTCCAATCCTTGGCCCGTCTGGCACTTTACGATAAACTGATGAAGAAACACGGGCGGGAGGTGGTCCTGGTACTGGCTGCCAAGAGCTTCAGCGATCAGGTGATCGCCTTGGCGGATCGTTCGGGGATAAGGACCGTGATGCTGCCCAGGGGCTCTCCGGCACCAAGGAAGGATCGGGTGAACAGCGGCATCAAGCTCACCTCGGATAAGGCGTGGCGGGTGGTAAGCCGACTGCTCAGGGGCCAGCCAATGTCCATAAGGAGCATTTCTCTTCAGGAGAAGGTCTCCTATGGTTGGGCCCATGCCGTGTGCGAGCATCTTATGGCCCAGGGTCTGGCCCGAAGGAACGCCAGCTCGGTCGAGATCATCGATATCGACCGGCTGATCAACGGAGCGGCCTGGGAGAGGCCTTTGCAAGGTTTGAGCTCGATCGATATCCGAACGGACATTGATGAAGGATTTGCCTGCGCCAGGGAGATGGAGAGGACCTTGACCGGGATGGGCGTCGATCATTCCTTCACCGGTTTCATCGCTGGATCTCTGTATACCGGGATGGCCGTTCGATACGACCTCGTCCAAGCGTACGTGGACGAGGATGTGTTCTCTGCTTTGAAGGAGATCTATTCGAGCGTTGACGGTAAAGGAGTGGTCATTCAACTTTTAAAACCGGACCGGGACGTGTTCGCTGATACTAACGTCGTGGATGGATTGCGGCTGGCCTCCCCGGGACTGACGCTCCTGGACCTGGCTGGTTCGGGGACGGGTGCCATAGAATTGCGCCGGTCCATGCTGAGGGACTATGCCCGTCTATGATCCGAACCCGGTCATAGCCGCTTCGCTAGAGGAGCTGAGATATATCTCAGACCTGGTCATTAGATATGAGGATCGAGCGAGCCCAAGAACCGTGCTCATCGGAGGGTGGGCCGTCCATTCCTACAACGCGTGGTACGGCTCGATCGATATTGACCTGATAACCGATGCCGAGGGAAAAAAGAGGATCGTCTGATCGGAGAGCGAGGCTTCCTCCACCATAGATCACCGGACGATAGGCGGAGCATAAGGAAGGAGGTATCACCCGGCAGGATAGTTATCCTGGACCTCGGACGCCGCGATGTCCCGGACCCTTTCGAGGGCGGATCGGGCAGCATTACCTACAACATACTGGATGGCCACACGGAATGGCGGGAGGTCGGGCCTGGAGCCATAATGCCCATGCCCGACAGGACCCTGCAATTGGTCCTTAAACTGAAGGCCTCGTGGGACAGAGGGTATAGACTCATGAACGGAACCTCCCACGACCAGGAGTGGGAGGGAGGGAAGCTGGTCAAGGACAAGGGAGACGTGATCGCATTACTGGACCCAGCGTACGGCGGACGGGACGTTCGGCTGGATGCGCTGGACGATTATCTGAAAAAATGGCCGTTCCTGAAGGATTGCATATTTCAGGCATTAGAGGACCCGGAGGCGCTAGATATTTACCGCAAATTGGATAGGGAGGACGCTGGGGACCTTGTCGTTCGTCTTCGGGGATCATTGAGATGAACGCCGACCCAAGCTGTTGCAAACAGTATTAACCCCGGCGTCCATCCCCTACCGCCCATGTCCGACTGGAAGAGCATGCTGCCGCCGAAGGTGCTGGATATCCTGGCGGAGGACGGCATCACGTCCTTGTACCCGCCGCAGGAGAAGGCGGTGCCGCTGGTCCTGAAGGGCAAGAACCTTGTTTTGGCGGTGCCGACCGCCTCCGGCAAGTCCCTGGTGGCCTACCTGGCGGCGGTCAAGAGGGTATTACAGGACCGGGGCAAGGTTCTCTACATCGTTCCGCTGCGCGCTTTAGCGGCAGAGAAGCTGGAGGACCTGCAGAAGTTCGAGCGCCTGGGGATCAGGGTCGGCATGTCCATCGGGGATTACGACGATTCCGACAGACACATAGATGAACTGGACATCCTGGTCGCTACCTCGGAGAAAGCGGATGCGATAATGCGTCACCGTTCGGAATGGGTGCGCTCCATGTCCCTGGTCGTCGCGGACGAGGTCCATTTGATGAACGACCCCGGAAGGGGACCGACGTTGGAGATCACGCTCACGAAATTGAGGATGCTGAACCCCCACGTTCAGGTGATCGCGCTCTCCGCCACCGTCGGAAACAGCAAGGAGATGGCCGACTGGCTTGACGCCGAGCACATAGCGATGGGATGGCGGCCGGTGAAGCTCAAGGAAGGGGTGTATCTCGAAGATACGATCAATTTCACCGACAACTCCCGGCGTAAGGTGAAACAGCTGGACGATCCCGTATGGTCGCTGGTCAAGGATACCATCGACGAGGGCGGCCAGGCATTGGTCTTCGTCAACACCCGGAAGTCCACGGAGACCTTGGCGCAGCGGTTCGTCAAGCAGGTCAAGGAGAAGCCGGACGAATCGTTCGTCAAGGAGCTGAACGAGGGGTTCCAGGACGAGCACACCTCACTGGGCCTGTCGCTGAAGGATTGCATGAAGCATGGCATGGCCTTTCACAACGCCGCGCTGAGCAACGAGCATCGGCGCCTGGTCGAGCGTTCCTTCAAAGGCGGGAAGATCAAGTGCATCGTGGCCACGCCGACCTTGGCGGCGGGTATAAATCTCCCGGCCAGGCGGGTCATCGTCCGCGATGTCAACCGTTTCGACGACGGCGGATACGTGCCGCTGCCGGTGATGGAAGTGAAGCAGATGTGCGGCCGCGCCGGCCGCCCCCGTTACGATCCGTACGGGGAGGCGGTGCTGCTGGCGAAAACGGTCGACCAGAGCCATATGCTGTTCGAGAACTACCTTCTGGGAGAGCCGGAGGACGTGGAGTCGAAAGTGGGAAATGAGCACGTGCTGAGAGCGCACGTGCTGGCGCTGATCGCCACCGACACGGCGAACACGCGAGCGGCCATCCTGGACTTCCTGAGAAGGACCTTCTACGCGCATCAGCGGGGCGAGCAGGGCATGGAGGAGGCGGTGGACAACATCGTGCGGTTCCTATGGGAGGAGGGCATGGTCCGCTGCCCGGGGACCGAGATGCTGGCGTTGGAGCCGGAAGCGGACCTCAAGGGGACGTTCTTCGGTAAGCGTGTCTCCGACCTGTACATCGACCCCATGTCCGCCGTCAAGCTCAGGGATGGATTGCTAGCTTACGTACCGGGCGAGAAGACCCTGGGGTTCCTGCATGCGGTTTGTTCGACGCCGGACATGCTCACCCTGTTCCTGAAGCGAGACGACTTCGACAATCTGACGGAGGTGGTCCTGGACCGGAAGGACGAGATGCTCTTCATGGTCCCGGATATGGAAACTCCAGATTACGAGTACTTCCTGGCCGAGGTCAAGACCGCGCTGGTGCTGGATTCCTGGATCGCTGAGAAGGACGAGGAGGAGATGCACCGGGCCTTCGGCACTGGTCCCGGGGACATACACAACAAGGTGGAGATCGGGGAATGGTTACTGTATTCAATGCGCGAGCTGGCGAACATCTACAACAAGGACTGTTATCCCGTTCTGACCAAGCTCATGACCCGCATGAAATATGGGGTGCGCGAGGACCTCCTGGAGCTGGTCGAGCTGAAGGGCGTCGGCCGGGCGCGCGCCCGTTCGCTGCACAAGAGGGGGTTCACCTCCTGGGACAGCCTGCGGAAAGCTGACGTTCACGCCATATCGTCCGTCATTGGCATCGGGGACGTTCTGGCGGAAAGGATAAAGAAGCAGGTGGACCCGGAGTTCGTGCCGAGCAAGAGCACCAGCCCGCGCCCTGCCAAGGCGGCGGAACCTCCGGTCAAGAAGGAACCCAAAGAGGAACCGAAGAAGGGGCAGACCAAGTTGCTGGATTTCTAGATCGCCGAAAGACGTTCGTGGTCTAGAAATCGGTTATGGCCCTGGTGACGTAGAACGTCCCTTCCTTGAAGTAGAAGGAGAAGTAGCTGGAGCTGTGGTCCGTCTCACGCATCTTCACCACGCGCAGACGCCTCTGCACCTCTATTTCCCCGACCTCCACCATCTTCAGGTGGATGATGCCGTCCGCCAAGAAGTCCGTGTCACCGGAACCGTAGTACTGGTACTGCCCCACGGGCATCTCGGCGATCATGAAGGTGGTGACCTCCGTGGAACGAAGCCACTCGAACAGCCGGAATATCTCCTCGCGGGGCTGCTCGAACTTGGCTATCAATTCCAACGCGCCGAGCGAATCGATCACCAGTATGTCGTAGTTGATGCGCTTCTTGCTTTCTTCCACGGCAAAGCGGAAGGTATCGAACCAGCCGCCGGACTGTGCCTGAAGGCGTATCTCGCCCAGATCGAGCACCTCGACCAGACCGTCAGGGTTGCCCGGCATGTGCAGGTACTCCATCTGGCGCATGAGCGAGGGCTTGTTCTGCTCCAGGGAGATGTAGAGAGCCTTGATGCCCTCCTTCACCGCGTTCATGTGCAGGATGTAGTAGGCCAGGGAGGACTTCATGGTCCCCGCCGCGCCGGAGACCAGGATGATGTTACCCTTCGGTATGCCGCCGGACAGATTCTCGTCCAGACCGTTCACGAAGGTCCTGATCCGCGCCCTCTCCATCCTTACCCTCTTTCCTGTATAATCTTCCCAGAATTTATAATGACAACATATCCAAAGAACTGGACCATTGCCCGATTATTTGGAATCCTATTGATATGAGTTCGGTATGCCCTTTTATTTCAGTATACAGATGCCGAATTGATGAATGATGTGAGTGCTGATACAAAACTCGACGAATATGATAATTTGATAAACGATAGGGAAAGATGCGACAGATGCCCAGACCTCATTAACATGACTGAATTGGATGATCGCTGCGGGTTTTCTAAGTTGCCTAGGGAAATCGGGGCGTGGTCAAGATGGCAAGGTAATCTGAATGCGGACTTGATGATAGTGGCGCAGGACTGGGGTTCACAGAAGGACTACATCAAACAAGGAGGCTGGGACGAATCGATCGTGGGAGGTAAATTGACCATCACAAATCAAAATCTGATCTGTTTGATGGGATCCATCGGTCGAACTTTACGACCACCGGAAGAACACGAACAAGAACAGCATTATTTTTTCACGAACACAGCCCTCTGCATGAGGAGGAGCAATTCCAGTTCGGGAGGAGCTAAATCTGCATGGTTCAGCAATTGCAGGGCATTTCTTCGATGTCAGATAGACATCGTCAACCCCAAGGTCATCGTGACCTTGGGAAAAGTGCCTTTTGACAATGTCCTCAAGGCGCTTGACTACGATTTCGATTACGGAGGGATGAAGTTCAAGGATGTCGTGGACCGACACGAACCGATAACGGTCCGTTCGGGAATGCGGTTGGTTCCGGTATTCCATTGCGGGTTGTTCGGTGTCAATGTCAACCGGAGATCGCCGGATAGGACCGATGTCTTGCAGGCTCACAGCAAGGACTGGGAGACCGTCAAGAAATGTCTAGATGATTAGGGATACCAGGAACTGAGATAATTATCAAGAATAGACTGGTCAGTGGATCTCAGTTTGGAATATCTCATCCACTCCTTCGGGACCTTCGATGAGTATTCGATCTAGTTGGCAATGGCCTTGCGGACCGCCTCGGCGGTCGCTTCGGTCTTCAGCAGCTTGCCGCAGTTGGCCATGACCGTGTCCGGGTCCTTGAGCACGTGACCGGTGCACACGCAGACCACCCTTTCGCGGCGGGATATCTTGCCCTCGTCCAGCAATCTCTTTAGGCCGGCGAGCGATGCCGCCGACGCCGGTTCGACGCCAACCCCTTCCTTCCTGCCGAAGAGGAACTGGGCGTCGATGATCTCGCGGTCGGAGACGGCGGTCATGACCCCGCCCGTATCGTAAACGGCCTTGAGCGCTTTTCTTCCCGAGGCCGGGTTGCCTATCCGTATCGCCGTGGCGACCGTCTCCGGGTCTTTTACAGGCTTGAAATCCTCTTGTCCATGGGCGAAGGAGTTGACCAGCGGAGCGGAACCGCCTGCTTGAACTCCAGTGAATATCGGCATGCGGTCTATCCAGCCCAGCTCCAGCCACTCCTTCAGCGCCTTGTACCCGGCCCAGATGTTGGCGGCGTTTCCAACGGGATAGATGATGCGGTCCGGGACCTGGAACTTCAGCTGGTCGATGATCTCGTAGCACAGCGTCTTCTGACCTTCCGGTCTGAACGGGTTCACGGAGTTCAGCATGTAGAGGTCACCAGCGTGCGCCAGGTCCTTGACCACGCGTAGCGCGTCATCGAAGTTCCCATCGATGGTGATCACTTTCGCGCCAAAGAACATGGCCTGTGCTAACTTGCCAAGGGCCACCTTTCCTGACGGAAGAAGCACAACGCACTTCAGCCCGGCCTTTGCCGCGTATGCCGCGAGCGAGGCGGAGGTGTTGCCGGTGGAGGCGCAGCCTACCACCTTGCATCCCAGTTCCACCGCGCGGGAAACGCCGACGGTCATCCCGCGGTCCTTGAAGGAGCCGGTTGGGTTCGCCCCTTCGAACTTGACGGAAAGCTCTCTCACGCCGTACTCATCGGCCAGCTTCTTGCAGTCGTACAGCGGGGTGCCGCCCTCCTGCAGCGTCACCGGTTCCGAACGTATGGGAAGGAAGTGCTCGTACCTCCACACGCCTATCGGACGCGAACGCAGGTCCTCCGGGGACGTGCCTTCCAGATGGGAGAGGTCCATCTCCACGGTCAGGTTGCCGTGACAGCTGGGGCAGGCGTCCAGGAACGGGTTCTCGATCTCCTTCCCGCATTCCCAGCACTTGACCGTGTATCTCATGGTTCCACCCTGTTGCAACCGGTGCCCCACGTGGTGTTCCAGCAGAAGCACTCCACTCCGTGACCTTCATAGAAGTCCTGCACCGCTTTGGCGATGAGCAGCCCGTCCACCTTGCTGCGGTCGAAGAATGCCGCTATGCATGGCCCCGACCCGCCCAGGAAGGAGGCGAAGGCGCCGGCGTCCACCGCGGCCCTCTCGGCGTCCTTCAGGAACGGCACGAGCGGCGCTCTTGCCGGTTCCACGATGATGTCGTTGATCGAACGAGCGATGAGGTCCAGGTCACCGGTGGCCATTCCGGCGACGAGCGAGGAGGCGTGCCCGACCTGGTGGATGACGTCGTGCATCGGCACGGTCTTCGGCACCTTCTTCCTCGCCTCGCGCGTCGGAACGGCGAACTCCGGCAGGCAGGCCACGATGCCCAGGTCCTTCGGAGGAGATAAACGCACGACGTCCATCGGCTCGTACGAACGGATTATGGTGAAACCGCCCATCAGCGCCGGGGCGGCGTTGTCGGCGTGCCTGCTTCCGGAGGAAGCTTCCTCGCCGTAGGAGGCGCAGCAGATGAGCTTGTTCATATCCAGGGGTTCGTCGAGAAGCAGATTGGCGGCATAGGCGCCCCCGGCGGCCGACGCCCCGGAGGAGCCCATCCCGGAAGCGGGACGGATGCCCTTGTTGATCTTCATGGCTATGCCGAAGTCCGCCTTGGCGACCTTGAGGACCTTGTGCGCGGCCACGGCCGCGGTGTTCTTGGTATTGTCCAGGGTGACGGCATAGGCGCCTACGCCCACTATCGATTCGACGTGAACCCCGGGCTCGCTGGTCTTTCTAACCTCGATACGGTCGCTAGGCTCCTCCAGAGCGATCCCGAACACATCGAAGCCGGGTCCGACGTTGGCTATGGTGGAAGGCGCTCTCACGATGGCGCGGTCTAAGGACATGATAACATCTCCGTCAACTGACTGGTCATCACCTTCATACCCTGAACTCGTTTAAATGTTTTCAGAGCCACGCGGTTTTGGCTCGATGGACGCCGGTCGACAGCCCTCCGCTCTTTTCGCACACATGATAACGTTTATTCCCCCCTTCCCCATTCAAGGGGGCGTGACCGTCCGCTGCGCCGGGGCTTGGATAGATAAGGGCGAGAGCAACGCCCTGCTCAGACGAGCTTCCGAGCTGGAGGCGGAGGTGGTCCTCATGGACGCCGACAAGGTGTGCGGCATGGAACACCTGGATTCGGCGGTGTTCCACGCCCGAAGGGCGTTCGAAAGGAAGACCAACGCCTCCAACACCCTGGGCATGGAGGTCATCCTGTACGCCTCCGGCGAACGCCAGATCTCCAAGGCGAAGAAGAAGATGGGGCTGCATCAGGACACTGAAAGGGTGGCATTGATCGTCCTGGGCCCCGGGGACGCCGACATCGATACGGTCCTCAGAGACCTGGGCCTGAGAAGGGACGACACCCTCCTGGACTGCTCGGCCGAGAAGGGCATCGCCTTCGGCCTGGACCGCACGGAGATGGGGACGGTGGGCGATGGGCTGCTCACCGACCTCGTCCTGGAGAAGGTGGCCTTCGTGGAGATCCTCAAACGCTGATATTCAGGCAAACCATTTAATTGTCGACGGACCATTTATTCAAGCCAGAATTCACGGGTGGATAACGAGTTGCCGGGAGATTACGTAAAGCAGCTTCAACTGGCCAAGCAACTGGAGCAGAAGGCCAAGGAAGCGGCCCGGGGTCGCGAGACGGCGGAGGGCAAGATAGAGGAAGCTACAGCCCTGCTCTCCAAGGTCAAGGAGATGCAGGCCGCCTCCGCGGAGACCGAGAAGCTTTTGACCCTGGCGAATCAGGCCTACTCGGACAAGGACTACAAGGAGGCATTGTCGTACGCGGTCAGGAGCGTCGACGCCTCCGTCCGAGCGCGCAAGGAACGGCTGCAGGACATGCTGCGCGAAGCACGGTCGATCCTGGACCGGGTGTCCGAGCTGGGAAAGCCCGAGTCTGACACCGAGAGGGCGTTCAAGAAAGCGTCAGAATCGATAGACTACGGCGACCTGGACGAGGCGTACGGCCTGAGCAAGGACGCCTGGGATACCGCGGAGCGGAACGCCAACCGCGTGCTGTCCGAGGCCTTCGGCCTGGCGCAGTCCTCCCTGTTGTTCGCGGAAAGATTGGAACTGAAGGTCGAGAAGCAGAAGACCGCCCTGCGCAATTGCCGTGAGGCCCTGGAGTCCGGGGACGTGGGAAAGAGCGTGGAGCTGATCCAGTCGCTGTCCGGAGCGCTGCGCTCCATGACCCTGGACCGCTTCGTGCAGAGGGCGGCCAAGCTGGAGACCCTGTTGTCGTTGGAGAAGGGGTTCCCCCTGTCGCTGCAGGAAGCGCACGTTAAAATGACCAGGGGGCGGGAGCTCATATCGGTCGGGAAGGTGGAGGACGCCTTCGGCGCCTTGGACGACGCGGAGGACATCTTCTCCCGCTCGTTCGGAAAGGTGGCCGGGCAGCGCATCTCCGAGCTGAAGAAGCGGGCGGATAACGTTTCAAGATGGAGGAAGGTCGACCTGGGCGACCTGGAGGGGGACGCCCGGCGCCTGGAGCTGGAGGAGCGTTTCGCGGAGGCGGTGGCGCTGCTCGAGTCCGCCAGGACCAAGGTCCGCGAGGCGGAGAAGGAGGTGCTCCTGCGTTATATGGCGGCATTGCAGCCACGGTTGAGATTGGCGCACATGACCAGGAAGGACGTCACCCCCGCCATAAAGAAGATGGACGAGGCCCGCAAGGCTCTGCAGGGGGACGACATGAACAAGGCGTTCGCCCTGGTCGAGGAGGCCCGGAACATCGTCGAGGAGCGACTGCAGGGGTATGATCAAGTGGAAACGGAGCTGAGGAGCGCCCAGGCGTTGCGCTCCAGATGCGACGACCTCGGGCTGACCTGTGCGGAGGGCAGCAAGCTCATGGCGCTGGCGAGAAGGCAGGCCGTGCAGGGAGATTATTCCACCGCCGTGGAAACGCTGCGTTCATCGCAGCGCTCTTACCGCTTATCGTTGGAGAATCATTTCGCAACGGGCATCATGCGGCTGGAGATGAAACTGGCTGCGGCAATGCGCCTTGGTGCGGACGTGACGGAGGAGTCCTCCGCCCTGGAGAGCCTGACCGTCAAGGTCCGCAAGGGCGATTTCGAGCTGGTGCACGGATCGCTCATCACCATCGGCGAGGCGGTGGAGGAACGGACGAGCAACGCCGTCTCCGAGGAGCTGAAAAAGGCGGACATGATACTCTCGCGCTACGCCAGCGGTCCGGAGGTGGATAAGGCGAGGAGATCCCTGGCCGAGGCCAGGCTCAAGTTCGAGGACAAGGAGTTCCAGGCCGCGCACGACCTGGCGTCCGTGACGCTCAGCGAGCTGATGAGCCGGCGGCGGGACAGCCTGGACCGCTCCCTGCGGGACGGACGAACGATGCTGGACATGGCCAAGCAGCTGGGGGCGGAGTCCGTCACGCTCCGGGACAGAATGCAGCGGGCCGAGGAGCTGCGCTCATCGGGAAGGATGGACGAGGCGACGTTATTGGCGGACGAGGTCTGCTCGTACGGAAGGAGCATCGTCTCCTCGGAGATAGACCAGCAGCTCACCGACCTGATGCAGCGGGCGGCCAACGCCCGGCGCGAGGGCGTGGAGGTCGGTGCTTCGGAGCACCTCTGCGAGCAGGCCTCGAACGCCTTGCACCACGAAGATCTCGGCCAGGCCTTCGAGATGACCATTCAGGCCCGGAACGCTCTGAACGAGGTGCTGACGATACACCTTTCGCTCAAGGAGCGCCTGGACGAGGGCGAGGCCATGATGACCGAGGCGCGCCGCAGCAACGCCAACGTGTCGGAGGCCTCGGAAGCGCTGGTTCACGCCGGCATGCTCCTGCGCTCCGGCCGTTACAAGGATTCCCAGGATGCTTTGGACCGCGCCGAGAAGAGCCTTCGTGGTCACGCTCCGGAGTTCCTGCTGAACTTCGGCCTCAAGCGCATGGCCGAGATGGGCCGGCTGCGCGACAAGCTGGGATATCGCAACAGCGAGGAACGGCTGGGAAAGCTGGGCTCCCTGGACGCCTCGAACCTGGACGCCTCGCTGAACGCCTTGGCCCAGCTCAGGCAGGAGTGGGAGGGCGAGATAAGCGCCTCGCTGCGCACGGAACTTGACAAATGCCAGAAGGAGCTGGACAAGGCCGTGGCCGCCGGTTTCACCGTGGGCCACGTGCAGCAGATTCTGGCCGGCGGACGTTCCGCGCTCGACGAACGGAAGATGGCCGAGGCCATGCGCGCCGCGGAGCTGGTAAGGAGCGAGCTGGACCAGACCCAGCAGAACGATCGGCGTCTGACGGATGCCTTGGCGCACCTGGAGGAGTCGGTGGACCAGCTCAGGGAGATGAAGGCCGACGTGAAGGACGTG
The DNA here is from genome assembly GCA_964585915.1 of uncultured Methanomassiliicoccus sp. Lineage (GTDB taxonomy): Archaea > Thermoplasmatota > Thermoplasmata > Methanomassiliicoccales > UBA472 > UBA472. The sequence continues at coordinate 1,448 of CAZPFU010000015.1, read as the reverse complement.
ACGGTGCTGCTGGAGCAGGCAAGGGCGTTGCGGCGCACGGGCAACGTCTCCGCCGCGGCGGACGCCGCGCAGCGGGCGTTGGAACGCTCGCGGAACATCGCTCGTGAACGCGTAACGTCGCTGATGTCCTTCGCCGGGGGCATGACGACGGAACGTTCGGCATGGGAGGACCTGCGCACAGCTCGGAAATTGGCTGACGACATAGAGGAGGCGCTGAAGAACTATCGTTACCGGCACGCGCATCTGCTAGCTCGCTCCTTCAGGGAGGAGCTGGAGCGGGTGCTGCAGGACAAGGCGCAGGCTGACGAGGAACTGCGCAAGTTCGAATCGCGCCTGAAGCAGGAGGAGAAAACGGGATTGAGACCGCCTGCTTCACAGAAAGCCTTGGACAAGGCGAAGGCGCTCATAATACAGGGGCGCTTCGTTCAGGCGCTGAGCACGGTCGGGGCGGCCAAGGACGAGCTGCGCGCCGTGTCGGAGATGTACGAGTCGCGTCTGACGGAGTACAACGAACTGCGCGAGTCGCTCAACTCCCTGGAGGTCCTGGACCCGCGCAAGGACCATGTCGAGGAACTTTTGGACCAGTCCTGGTCCTCCCTCAAGGAGATGCGCTTCGATTCCGCTTCCCTCTATCTGAGGAGAGCGAGGAACGGGCTCAACGAGTTCCTGACGGTGCGCACGAACGAGCTGCTCTGGGAGTTTAACCCACTTCATGACCTGATCAAGCGCCTGAAGCTGCAGAAGCGCTTCTCCGCCGAGATATCGGAGATAGAGAGGGCGGTGGTGGACAGCATAACCCCGCGCGACTTTAACCGATTGGCAAGGAACGTGGAGCTCGTCAAGGCGGGAATGAGGGACATCTTCCAGGAGCAGCGCGAAAAGGTTCGAAGGACGATCGAGAAGGCCTCCCGCTCCGGAAAGGAGGCCGGGCGTTCATGGGAGGTCTGGGCGGACGCGGAGACGCAGGCGAAGAAGGGCGATCTCTGGGAAGCGTTCAATTCATTGGAAACCTCCATCAACGTCATCGGGCGCAAGGCCGGGGAGACCCCGGACCAGCTGTCGAAGCAGCTGTCGGAGACGCTGGAAAGGGCGAACCGGCGGCGCTTAGAGCTTCCGGGAACGCAGAAGGCCTACGCGGACGCGCTGCAGGCCCAGAAGGAGGGAAAGAACGCCCTGGAGCTTTTACGCAAAGCCATCGAGATGTCCCGCAAGGAAGTTCGTTCGACATACCCGGACATCTCGGCGGAACTGGAGCTGGTCGGCGAGGCGAAGGAGGGAAGGCCGATGGACGTGATCGTTCACTTGAGGAACGAGGCGGAGTACGAGGCGCGCAACGTCCGGGCGTTCATATTCGGCGACGCGGAGGTCAAAGGAATGGTAGAGGCGGAGGTGCTTCGGCCGAAAGAAGAGGTCAAGGGGCGCATCACCGTCATACCGAACCGCGTGGG